>NZ_JBHXNJ010000008.1:134494-189516 GCF_042719655.1 Nocardia sp. NPDC058518 | reverse complement strand
GCGGGGCCCCCCCCCCCCTTCTGGTCTGTGGCCTTGTGCTCTTCTTTTTCTTTTTGGTGCTGGTTTTTGTTCTCTCCCCCCTCGCCCCCGCCCCCGCCCCGGCCACTTCGTGGCCGTCCCTCCCTAAGGGTCGGGAGTGCGGTGGTGGGGAGTGCGGTCATGGCGGACCTGGGTTTACGGGAGTTGTTATCCCGGCATCAACGCTTGCCATTCGCCGAGGGACTTCGGGCGCAGGACGTAGTTGCTGTCGCACACGGAAGTCAGTGCGGCGCTCGGGGCTTCGGAGTACCAGTGGCCGGGGTAGACGACTGGGTTGCCGTCGAGGGCGGCGAGCTGGCGCAGGCTGCGGAACATCTCTTCGGAGTCGCCGCCGGGGAAGTCGGTGCGGCCGCAGCCGTCGATGAACAGGGTGTCGCCGGAGATGAGGCGACCGTCGAACAGGAAGCACTGGCTGCCCGGGGTGTGGCCGGGCGTGTGGAGTAACTCGATGTCGAAGGCGCCGACCTTCACCTTGTCGCCGTGGTCGTGGCCGGTCAGCTCGCTCGGCGCGATGCCGGTGGTCTGGGCGACCCAGTCCAGTTCGAGCTTGTTGACGTGCACCGGGACGCTGGTCTTCTCGAGCAGTTCGGCCACGCCACCGAGGGTGAAACCGAGCATCGTGCCGCCCACATGGTCGGGATGATGGTGGGTGGCGAGTACGCCGGACACGCGCATGCCGTCGGCCGCCGCGACGTCGACGAGGTCGGCTGCCTGGTAGGCGGGATCGACCAGCAGGGTCTCGCCGGTCTCCCGGTCGCCGATCAGATACGCGAAGTTGCGCATCTGCGTGGCGATCGGATCGCCGACGGCGTAATCCCGGCCGGACAGCAGCTGGCGGAAGTAGAGGCGCTCGGATGACATGCGCTCCACTGTATTGCCACCGGTGTGCTGGCGACCCACCCGAGTACCGTTGACCGGACGGTCTGTGGGACCACACAACCGTCGATGTCCCGGACTTGTGGACAGTCGGAGTTTGGGGTGAGTTCGTGATCGGCTATAACGCCAGCGAGAAGCCCACCGCGGCAACCGAAACCGTGATTTCGATGACAGTTCCGAGAATATCGCCGGAGAGGCCTTCGAAACGGCGGACGCAGTGGCGGGTGATCGCGACGGTCAGCGCGAGGGCGGCGATCACCACGACGGGGCCGAGCCAGAGGTTGGCTGGGACCGCCGCGACCGCGGTGACAACCGCGAGCGCCGACCAGATCAGCACGGCGCCGCGGCGCTGAGTGCCCGCGACCAACGCGCCGAAACCCGCGTCGGGGGCGGCGGGGATGTCGGTGCGGCAGGCCAGGACGACGGCGACTCGGCCCGCGGCGACGGCGAGGACGATCGCGACCCAGCGCTGCTGATCGGCCAAGGTCGCGAAGGCGACTGATTGGACAGCGATGGCGAAAATGAGGGCGGCGACGCCGAACGGGCCCGCGCCGCCGGACTTCATGATCTCGCGAGCGCGTGCGGGTGGGCCGTAGCTCCCGAGGCCGTCGACGGTGTCGGCCAGTCCGTCGAGGTGCATGCCCCGGGTGAGCATGGCGAGCAGACCTACGGTGAGCAGACCGGCGAGCAGGCTGGTCAGGCCCGCGCCGACCAGCAGCCAGAGGCCGGCCGCCGCGGCCGCTCCCAGCGCCAGGCCGATCAGGGGGGCGAGGGTGATCGCGTGGCCGGCGGTCCGCCGGTCCACCTTCGCGGGGCCCGGCACCGGGATGACCGTGAGCCAGGAGATTGCCAGTCTCAGGGCGTTCACGGCGAGGTCTCGACCGCCGAGCCGAACCTGCTCACTTCGCGAGGTCGACGGTGTCCGATTCCGCGGCGCCCGTGCTGACGCCCGCGTCGGCGAACGTCGACATCTCGGCGAGGGTGGCGACGGCGGCGCGCAGGATCGGGAGGGCGGTGAGGGCGCCGGAGCCTTCGCCGAGGCGCATCTCGAGATCGATCAGCGGGGTCAGGCGCAGGTGCTTCAAGGCCAGGTCGTGGGCAGGCTCGGTGGAGCGGTGGGCCGGGAGCCACCAGGCTTTCGCGCCCGCGGCGATGTCTTCGGCGACCAGGGCCGCGGCGGTGACCACGACGCCATCGAGCAGAACAGGGGTGCGGCGGATGGCGGCCTGGGCGAGGAAACCGGCCATGGCGGCGAAGTCGGCGCCCGCGGCGACACGGAGCAGGTCGACGGGGTCGGTGGCGACGGGGCGGGCGCGGCGCATGCCGTCGCGGATGGCGGCGACCTTGCGAATCCAGCCCTGGTCGTCGACGCCGGTGCCGCGGCCGACCGCGGCGACGGGTTCGGTGCCGGTGAGGATGGCGATGAGGACGGTGGCGGGGGTGGTGTTGCCGATCCCCATGTCACCGGCGATGAGCAGGTCGGCGCCCGCGTCGATCTCCTCGTCGGCGATCGCGCGGCCCGCGGCCAGCGCGGCGGTGACCTCGGCTTCGGTGAGGGCGTCCTCGCGGTCGATGGAACCGCTCGACCGGCGCACCTTGTGCTGGGACACCGAGGGTTCGGTGTCCCCGTCGACGGCGATGTCGACGACGCGCACGGTCGCGCCCGCCACGGCGGCCAGTGCGTTCACTGCCGCGCCGCCCGCCAGGAAATTGGCCACCATCTGCGCGGTGACCTCGCTCGGGTACGCCGAAACACCGTGCTTCGCCACGCCGTGGTCACCCGCGAACAGCACCACCCTGGCGCGTTCGAACTGCGCGGGCGGGCACACGCCCTGGCAAGCGGCGACCCAGTTACCGAGTTCCTCGAGCCGGCCCAGCGATCCGGCCGGTTTGGTGAGCTGCGTCTGACGCTGCTCGGCCGCCGCGCGCACCTGCGCGTCCGGGGCCGCGACCGGGTCGAATCCGTGAGTCACTGGCAAGCCTTTCGGAAGTGGTACGGGGTGTTCGACGCTCATCTTGCCCGGATCACGGCGCGCGGCGCCGACCGACCCGGCTCATTTCAATCGAATCGGCAGCCCGGCGACGATGAGATACGCCTCGTCACATGCCTGCGCGAGACGCTGGTTCAGCGTGCCGATCTCGTCGCGGAACAGCCGCCCCGAGCGGGTCGCGGGAATGACGCCCATTCCCACCTCGGGCGTTACGATCACCAACCGCTCGCGGTAGCCCTCGACGGCGTCGACGAGCACATCGCAGTCGGGGCCGACGGTGCCGCGCGGCGCGTCCCAGGCCGCGCGGGCATCCAGCCGCGCGGTGAGCCAGGTGCCGATGTCATCGAGCAGGGTCGCGGGCGCCCCGGTGGCGAGGACCGTTGCGGGCTCGGTGTTCTCGACGGTCGTCCAGTGCGCGGGGCGCCGGTCGCGGTGGACGGCGATCCGGTCGGCGAAGTCGTGATCGGCGGGATCGAGGACAGCGGTAGCGAGATAGCGGACCGCGTGCGCGTCGGCCAGCAGGCCCTCGGCATAGGCCGACTTGCCGGACCGCGCACCACCGAGCACGAGGATGCGAGTGGACATCCGAGCACCGTAGCTGCCCACTGATTTCGCAAGAACATGGGTAACTCCCCAACTGCCCAGAAGTTGAACCGCATTTACCGTCGGCCCGGCACGAAACTCATCGACCACCTGCGACCGGCAAAATACCCGGAGAGGCGGAAAGAGCGTCCAGGATCATGGGGCGGGCGGTGGTGAGGGACTGTTGCCAGTACGGCCAGGTGTGGGTGCCGTTGGTGAAGTCGACGCGGGCCGGGATGCCGAGTGCGGCGGTGCGGTCGCGGAAGACGCTCGCCGTGACCACGGCGAATGCCTCGATCCCCGCCGCGTTGATCGTGTTACCGACGCCGCTCGGGAGGTCGAGGGGCCCGGGTACACCGTTGCCGCTCGTCACGTACAGCGGCAGGCCGCGCAGCAGTTCGGCCTGGACGGTGGCGTCGTTGCGGCTCCACGCGGGGTCGCCCGCGGCGCCCCACATGTCGTCGATGTTGAACCTGCCCTCATCGAGCATGGCCGCGCGCATGACCTGGTTCCACATCGGGGCCGCCGGGTTGAGGAAACCGGAGAACGACCCGGCGAACCGGAACTGGTCGCGATGGTGGGCGGCCAGTGTCATCGCGGCATTGCCGCCCATGGAGACGCCGACGATGGCGTTGTTCGTGCGGGAGACGCCGTATCCGGCCAGGAAGTCGGGCAGTTCGCGGGTGAGGAACGTCTCCCACTTGTAGGTCGTCGGTTGACCGTTGGTGCTGCTCGGCCGGTACCAGTCGGTGTAGAAGCTGGAGTGGCCGCCGACCGGGAACACCACAGTGACATCGTCACCGGCGAATTGGCGCAGCGCGTCGGTGTCGGTGGTCCACTGGCTGTGGTCGGCGGGGGCGCGCAGACCGTCGAGCAGGTACAGCGCCGAGCTGCCGCCGCGCGCGGCCCACTGCACCTGGACCTTGATCGGGCCCATGCTCGACGGCACGACCAGTTCCTCGAAACCCCCTGCGGGCGTGTGTATTACCGGTGCCGTGAACGGCACGGCACCGGCCGCGGACGTGCCGGTGAACGACACGACCACGGCCGCCGTAGCGATCGTGAGAGCTCTGCTCAGCCGACGCGAATTTCCCCACCCGGTGCGAAACACACAGCCAGCTTGGCCAGTTCCGGTTGATCGAGTCAAGCCGACTGTGTGGCTTCACAACTGGAGCTCAGCCGGTTCGGCGGGCCGAATGATAGGGACGGCATTCGGTGATGGAGCGGCCGTCGTAACTGAACTCCAGGAATACCCGCCAGAGCTGGCGGACCCGATGATCGGCCCACAATCCACGGGTCGGTTCGATGCGGTAGAACACCTGCTGGCCTTCGTCGGGGAGTTTGACATTGTCGTAGAGGGACATATCGGCGAGCCAGGGGAACTGCTCGAAGCTCAGTGTGACGGCCCGCTGGATTTCGGCGGGATCGGTGACCAGGGTGGCGCGGCCCTGGATCTGCACCGAATGAATGGCGTGGCGACCCGCGAAACCGCCGGGCGGAATATGGCTCACCACATAGCTGACATTCGGATTCTGTTGCATCTGAGCGTGTTTGCGATTGAACTGAAAGGTGTGCATGTAGGCGATGAGGCCGTCGGCGGCGATGTGCATGGCCGACGTCGACGGTGCGCCGTGCTCGTCGATGGTGGCCAGCGCGGCGAGTTCCTCGGTGCGCAGCAGTTCGGTGATCGCTTCCTGGACTTCGGCGGGGCCGGGTTCGGTGCTCATCAGGCGCCCATCCCCAGATCGCCGAGGACCGCCAGCGCGGCGGCTCTGGCACCACCGGTGACACCCTGCCCGGGATGGGTCGACGGCCCGACGAGATAGAACCCCTCGGCGGGCAGCCGGTAACCCATGTTCGGCAGCGGTCGCATCCCCATGAACTGGAACAGCTGGCAGCCGAAATGGCCGGGATCGCCGTCCACCCAGGCCTCGTTGTAGCGCTCCATGTCCAGTGGACTGTGGACCACCCGTGACAGCACCTGATCGGGACCGATGTTCGTGGTCATCCCCGCGAAGGTGGCGAAGACCTGATCGAAGATCTCCTCCTTGCGGCTGTCCCAATCGCCCTCGGCCAGCTCCATCGGGGCATAACCGAGCAGGTAGAGCGTGTGATGCGGGGCGGGTGCCCTGGTCGGATCCCAGCGGGTGGCGGTCGAGACGGTCGGGATGGTGTGCACCGGTTCGCCGTATTTGAGCTGGTCGAAGGTGCGCAGCAAGTCGGGCAGATCCAGGGCGACCTCCTGGAATCCGGCCTCGGTGACCTCGGGCCCCGCCCGGAATTCGGGCGCCTCGCTCAGCACGAGATGTCCCGCGACCAAACGGAAACTGGCCGATTTGATCCGGTCGACCTTGCGCTCCCACTCGGCGCCGAACCGGTGGTCCACCATCGCGGGCAGCTGCTTGATATTGAGGTCGGCCAGCACGGCGCGGCGCGCGGTGAACTCGGTGCCGTCGGCGCAGCGCACCCCGCTCACCCGGTCGCCGTCGAAATGGAACTGCTCGACCTTCGCGCCGGTGTGGATGGTGCCGCCGTAGCCACGCAGCGCCGCGGCGAGCGCGTCGGACAACGACTGCGAGCCGCCCACCGCGAAACCCATGCCGTAGCGGTGGATGAACGGGACCATCAGCAGCAGGAACGCGCCGGTGCCGCCCTCATCCGGCGAGATGAGCAGCTCCGAGACCCAACGGCACAGGGCCGCTTTGACTTTCGGGTGCACGAACCATTCGTGGCAGACGTCGAGGTAGCTCATCATGAGCACCCGCATCGTCTCCTGGCCGACCTCGGACTGTTCGAGCTGTGCGAACAGCGCACCGAGCGGAGCCGGTGGATTGAACATCGCGGGCAGCAGCTGGTCGAGCAGCGGACTGGCGAATGCGTAGAAACGCAAGTAGTTCTCGGCGTCGACGGGGGAGATCCGCGCGATCGTCTCGGCCGTTTTGTACACGTCGTGATAGAAGGCGATGAAGTCGTCGTCGGGGAACACCACCGACATGCTGGGGTCGGGATAGACATAGCTCAGCCCGTGCTCGGCGAGCAGGCCCAGTTCGTCGTCGACGATCATCGGGTTGCCGTGGATGAAGATGTGCGCGGCGGCGTGCAGGTCGTGCTGGTGACCGGGCAGGGTCACCGCTTCGCTGACGACGCCACCACCGATCTCCGATTTCGATTCCAGCACCACCACATCCAGGCCCGCCTTGGCGAGGTAGGCAGCGGCGGTCAGGCCGTTGTGGCCCGCGCCGACGACGATCACGTCATGTTCAGCCATGGTGTGCTCCCAGTCCGTAGCCGCCGTCGATGTCCCAGATGGAGCCGGTGACGAAACCGGCACCGGCGGAGTCGAGCAGAGTCAGCACCGGCGCCGCGACCTCGTCGGCGGTCGCGATGCGTTTGATGACATTCGTGGCGACGACGCCCGCCTCGAGTCCGGGAATCGCCTCGGCGCCCGCGCGGAAACCGGGGGTCTCGGTAATGCCGGCGCACACACTGTTCACCCGAATTCCCATGGGGCCCAGCTCACTTGCCCACGTCGGAACGAGGTACTGCAACGCGGCCTTGGTAGCGCCGTAGATCCCGGTGCCGGGTCCGGGTTTGCGGCCGATGGAGGAGGAGATGACCGCGATCGACGAGCCGGTCTGCTCGGCCAGCACGGGCGCCGCCGCGGCGACGGTGGCGATGGTGCCGCGCAGGTTGACGTCGATGATCCGGTTGACCTGCTCCATCGGCTGGGCGAAAACCACACCGGGAATGAGGATTCCGGCATTGCACACCAGTAGATCCAGCCCACCGAACTGCTCGACCGCGTGGTCGACGGCCCGGTGCGCGGTGTCCGGGTCGGCGATGTCACCACTGATCCAGGCCGCGTCGAGGGTGCCCGCCGCCTCGGCCAGTTCCTTCTCGCGGCGTCCGGTGAGCACCACCTTGGCGCCCTCGGCGACCAGCGCCGCCGCGATCGCGTAGCCGATGCCTTCGCTCGATCCGGTGATCAGAGCGGTCTTACCTTCGAATCGCATGCTTCTCCTGTGCTGCTTCGGCCTTGCGCCACTGCACAATGCGGCCGTTGTCGGGGGTGGTGCGGATGGTGAGCAGACCGTCGGTCAGCTCGGCGATGCGGACTTGTTCCTCGCCGACCCAGTCGGTGCGCGAGCAGACGAGGATGTGATGGCGCAGCACACCGTCCTCGATGCGCCAGGTACCCGCGTAACCCATGAACGCGGGTTCGCCAGGGGCGGTGCGCATCATCGCGACCGAGAGGTGCCCGGACGCGGTGTAGGTGAGGAACCCGGCGGGCTCGGCGCCGAGTGGGCCTGTCGTCGGCGCGCCCGTGGGATCGGTGTCGTGGAACGACGCGAGTTGCCAGGTGCCGATCAGGTCGTCGGGCCGGGGCACGGGCTACCGCCAGCCACGCGGATTGCGAAACCTGGTGTAAGGCGCCGCAACCCGGCGGATGGATAGCTCCGCTGCCGGCTCGTCGTAGGTGAGCAACACCGCGGCGACGGCGGCGATCATCTCTTCGCTCAGCTCGATCCGCGGATCGACCAGTGCTATGGAATCGGACATGGGTCCTCCTACTGGGGTGGGTTGCCGTGTTTGCGGACCGGCGGCTCGGAGTGCTTGGCGCGCAGCATGTTCAGTGACCGGATCAGGATCGAGCGGGTATCGGCGGGGTCGATCACGTCGTCGACCAGGCCGCGCTCGGCGGCGTAGTAGGGGTGCATCAGCTCGCGTGCGTACCGGGCGACGAGCTCGGTCCTGGCCGCGTCGGGGTCGTCGGCGGCGGCGATCTGTTTGCGGAACACCACATTCGCGGCGCCCTGCGCACCCATCACCGCGATCTCGTTGGTCGGCCAGGCCAGCGCCAGATCGGTACCGACGCTGCGCGAGTCCATGACGATGTAGGCGCCGCCGTAGGCCTTGCGCAGCACGATCGAGATCCGCGGCACGGTCGCGTTGCAGTAGGCGTAGAGCAGTTTCGCGCCGTGCCGGATGATGCCGTTGTGCTCCTGTCCGACACCGGGCAGGAACCCCGGCACGTCCAGCAGCGTGATCAGCGGGATATTCATCGCGTCGCACATCTGGACGAAGCGCGCCGCCTTCTCGCTGGCGCTGATGTCGAGCGTGCCCGCCAGGCAGTTCGGCTGGTTGGCGACGAAACCGACGGTGTGACCGTCCATTCGGGCCAGGGCGATGACGATATTGCCTGCCCAGCGTTCCTGGATCTCCAGATACGCACCGTCGTCGACGATTTCGGCGATCACCGCGCGGATGTCGTAGGGCGTGGTCCCGGTGTCGGGGACGAGGTCGCTGAGCGCGGGGCAGGATCGGTCGACCGGGTCGTCGGTCGGCACCAGCGGCGGCAGTTCCCGATTGTTCTGTGGCAGAAAGGAGAGCAGATAGCGCACATCGGCGAGGCAGGTCGCCTCGTCATCGTGGACGAAATGCGCGACACCGGAACGCTCGGCATGGATGTCGGCGCCGCCGAGCCCGTCGAGGGTCACCGATTCGCCCGTGACCGCGGTGACCACGTCGGGTCCGGTGATGAACATCTGCGCGGTGCCGCGCACCATGAGCACGAAGTCGGTCAGCGCGGGGGAGTAGGCCGCCCCGCCCGCGCAGGGGCCGAGCATGACGCTGATCTGCGGAATCACTCCGGAGGCAGCGGTGTTGCGCCGGAAGATGCCGCCGTACCCCGCCAGCGCGGCGACACCTTCCTGGATCCGAGCGCCCGCACCGTCGTTCAGCGATACCAGCGGCGCTCCCGCGCTGATCGCCAGATCCATGACCTTGTGGATCTTTTCGGCGTGCGCCTCGCCCAGCGCACCACCGAAGATCCGGAAGTCGTGGGCGTAGACGAAGGTGGTCCGCCCGTCGACGGTGCCCCAGCCCGCGACCACGCCGTCGGTGTAGGGCCTGCTGTGCTCGAGGCCGAACCCGGTGGCCCGATGCCTGCGCAGCGGTTCGAGTTCGGTGAACGAGCCCGGGTCGAGCAGCAGCGAGATACGTTCGCGGGCAGTGAGTTTGCCTTTGGCGTGCTGGCGCTCAGTCGCGGCCGGGTCGGGCCCGAGCTCGGCCAGTTCCTTGCGCAGACGTAGTTCGTCGAGCCGGTTCACGTCACCCTCGGAGGTGAACGGAAGCGTGTATTCCTCGGTCACAGCGGTGTCCTCTCACTCAGGCCGCGGCGCGGTCGAGCAGGCAGGTTTCGAAGAAGGCCAGCGCGCTCGTGTGATAAGCCCGTGCCGCCCAGCCCAGGCTGATGTTGTGGCCGGCCTGCGGAACACGGGTCAAGCCGCGGCGGGGTGCCGAGGCCAGCAGGGCGGCCAGGTCGGCGAGCGCGACATCGTCGGTGCGCCACCACTTCTCCTGCTCGGCGAAGCTGAACCGCACCGGAATCCGGATGCGATCGGCCAGTTCGGCGAAGGTCTGTGGCCAGGCGGCGGCGTCGACCAGTTCCAGGATCGGTGTCGAGTCCACCGCCGCGCCCGCCCTGGCGAAGGTGCCGGGCGGATACAACTGGAGGTCGCCCCAATTGCGTTGCCACATCTTGGTTTCGGTGTCCTCGTTGTAGAGGTGCCCACAGCCCGAGACGTCGACGCCGCGGAACTCGCCCTCGGTCGCCAGGGTGAGGGCGAGCTTGCCGCCGAAGGAGTGGCCGAGCAGGAACATCCCGGCGCCGGTCTCGTTGTCGGTGGTGAAGTCGGCGAGCGCGGCACGCACGGTGTCGGCCTGGTCGGTCAGGGATTGACCGTCCGGCAGGGCGTCGGCGGAGGCGCCGTAGCCGGGACGGTCCAGTGCCAGCACCGCGTAGCCCAGCCGGGTGGCGGTGCTGAGCAGCGAGACGTCCGGGTGGGCGCGGCCGTGGAAATAGGCGGCGGACATGCCGGCCCCGTGCAGCGCGACGATGGTGGCCCGGGGCAGGGCGAGCGCGGGTGTGCTGAGCAGCCCGGATATCGGAATTCCCGCCGCGTCCAGGGTTATCCGGTGCACGCCCGGCGAGAGGACCGCCGCACTCGCCTCGACGGAGCTCATGACCGTTCCTCGGCGAATTTCTTGGCGTGGCGCAGGGTCGCCATGCTGTTGGTGCTCAGCGCCCGCTGCACGTACTCCCGCGCCGTCGCCACATCGGCATCGGGACCGAGCACCGCGGTGATGTTGTCGGTGTTGATCACCACGCTGTGCTGCGACGACACCGCCACCCCGCCCTCGGTCGGCCGCACCGTCCAGTACCCGGTGTGCAGTGTCATCAGCGCGGGCATGGTGAGCTGCTTGTAGGCGATCATGGTGTCCGGGAACACGATTCGATACGACATCGTGCGGTGCTGGGAACCGTCCATCGCCACCGTGTCCATCGCCAGTGACTGGATGCCGGGGCCCGGTTCGATCAGCTCGACCCCCGCCACGTGCGGCAGCCGCTCGGGCCACAGCTGGGCCTCGCTGATGAACCCGAACACGTCGGCGGCGGTACCGGCCACCTCGACGGTGTCGGTGAAGGAGAACGTCGCGTCGGTGCCCGCGTCACCGAGTTCGATATTGCGCTTCAGCGCCGCGAGCTCGGTGCGCGAATTGCGGTCGACCACCTGGTCGATCCAGCTCAGCTGGTCTTCGTCGGTGGCCTGGTAGTCGTGCAGCAGCCGGACGTTGCTCTGGTTCACCGACAGCGCTTCGATGATCCAGGTACCGCCCATCGCGGCGATCGGCGGGCTGCTGACCTCCTGGCGGAACTCGATGCGGCGTTGCTCGGGATCGAGTACCCGCCGCGACACCCAGTGCTTGACGTCCTCGCCCGCCGTGGCCCAGATTCGGATGCGCTGTTCGCGTTCGTCGTTGTCGAGGTAGTCGGCGAAGATGGTAGGCGGGAACAACTGTGGCCAGTTCTGCACCTCGGCGAGCAGCCGGTAGACGGTGGCCGCCGACGCGGCGATCTCGATCGAGTGCTCGGCACGGCCGGTAGCGGTGACGGATACGGATGCGGACATGATCGATCCCCTTTCAGTAGTTCCCGAGTCCGCCACAGACATTCATCGCCTGGGCGGTGATGGAGGCGGCGGTGTCGGAGGCGAGGTAGCCGACCAGGCCCGCCACTTCCTCCGGAGTGCAGTAGCGGCCGAGCGGGATCTTGGCGGTGAACTTGGCCATCACCGCGTCCTCGGTGCTCTGCTGCAAGCTGGCGTAGTTGCGTCGAACCTGTTGCGCCATCGGCGTTTCCACGTAGCCGGGGCACACCGCGTTGACGGTGATGCCGGTCGGGGCGAGCTCGTTGCCGAGCGCCTTGGTGAACCCGACGACACCGTGCTTGGACGCCGAGTACGGCGCACCGAGGACCACGCCCTGCTTGCCCGCGGTCGAGGCGATATTGATGATCCGGCCGCGACTGCGGTGCCGCATCCCGCCGGTGTTGAGCACCTCACGCGTCATCCGGAAGACGCTGTTGAGGTTGGTGTCGATGACGTTGTCCCAGATCTCGTCGAGCAGGTCGGCGGTGACGCCGCCGCCGCTGATGCCCGCGTTGTTGACCAGCACGTCGACCGGGCCGAACCGGGCGGTGGCGGCCTCGATGAACTCGTGCACCGACTCACCCGAGCGCACGTCGACGGCGCTGCCGTCCACCTCGAGGCCGGCTTCGGTGAACTCCTTGACGGTGGTGGCCACGTTCTCCGCGGTGCGTGCGCCGAGGTAGACGGTGTGTCCGTTCGAGGCGAGCAGCCGGGCCACGGCCAGCCCGATACCACTGGTGGCGCCGGTGACCACTGCGTGTGCTTTCGACATGATGACTCCTGCTAGGGGGTGCGAACGGGGAGGAGGGCGTTCACCGCGTCGAGGAAGGCGCGCGGTGTGGTCGCTTCGATGACGGTCGAATCGTCGAGGGTCACCCCGAATTCGCGTTCGACGCGACTGGCGGTCTCGAGCATGGCCAGCGAGTCGTAGCCGAGGTCGTCGAAGGTGAGGTCGAGGATGTCGGATTCCAGGTCGACGTTCTCGGGTTCGCCGGAACCTTCGAGGAGGATCCTGGTCAGGTCGTCGAGGGTGAATGTCATGAGATTTCCCTTCCTTCGGGTGCGGTCAGGACCATGGCGGAGTTGAATCCGCCGTAGCCGCGTGCCAGGACGAGTGCGGCACGCACCGTCGCGTGCCGCACCCCACCGACCACCAGGTCCAGTGGTGAGTCGGAGTTCGGGGTGACGTTGATCGTCGGCGGGATCTCGCCGGTCGACATGGTGAGCAGGGCGGTGGCGACATCCAGCGGGCCCGCGCCCGAATACAGCCGTCCTGTCATGGTTTTCGGTGCGGTGACGGGAACGCCGCGGTGGCCGAAGACCGCGGTGATCGCCTCGGCCTCGATCTGGTCGTGCTCGGGCAGGCCCGCGGCGTCGGCGAACACCACGTCGATATCGCTGGGTGCGAGTCCGGAATCGGCGAGCGCCCGCTCGATCGCGGCGCGCAGGGCCGGTTCGCGGCCGGTGCTCGGTGCGGGATCGAAAGTGGCCGCGTATCCCGCGATTTCGCCGTAGCTGCGGGCGCCACGCGCGGTGGCGGCGGCCGCGGACTCGAGGATCAGGATCGCGCCGCCCTCACCCGGAACATGGCCCGCCGCACGCGAATCGAACGGCAGATAGGCGGCTTCGGGATCGGTGCCCGCGTGCAGCCGGCCGCTCGTCCACAGCGCCGCCCACCCCCACGGGCACAGCGTGGCGTCCATCGCGCCCGACACCATCAGCGCGGTGCCTTTGCGAATCTGCCTGCGCGCGTGCGCGATCGCGTCGAGCCCGCCCGCCTGGTCACTGACCAGGACACCGCTGGGCCCTTTCATACCGTGACGAATGGAGATCTGACCGCTGTTGACCGCGTAGAACCAGGCGAAGGACTGATACGCGCTGACGAAGCGGCTACCCCGGCTCCACAGATTGCCGAGCTCCTTCTGCGCGAATTCGAATCCACCCGACGACGAGGCGGTGAGCACGCCCATGTCGAAGTCGTCGAGTTTGTCGGTGTCGACACCGGCATCGGCCAGTGCCCATTCCGCCGCGACGAGAGCGAGGCGGGTCACCTGATCTGTCTGGGGGAGAAGGCGATTGGGCAGGTACTGCTTGGGATCGAAGTCGTCGATCTCGCCTGCCAGGGTGGCCGGATAGCCCGCCGGATCGAAGCGGGTGAGCCGGCCGATGCCGCTGCGGCCCGCGCGCACCGCGTCCCAATAGGGCTGGGTGCCCAGACCATTGGGTGCGGTGATGCCGATGCCGGTGACCACCGCGCGGGTGTCGTCGAGTACCGCGGTCATGCCGCCACTTCCTTCGGGGTCGTCAGGACCATCGCGCTCTGGAAGCCGCCGAAGCCGCTGCCCACCGTGAGGACGGTGTCGGTGCGGTGCTCACGGGCGGTGATCGGCACGTAGTCCAGGTCGCATTCGGGGTCGGCGGTGTGCAGATTCGCCGTCGGCGGCACCACATCGGCGCCGATCGCCAGGACCGAGGCCGCGATCTCGATGGAGCCGATCGCGCCGAGCGAATGCCCGACCATGGACTTGATCGAGCTCACCGGGGTGTCATAGGCGTGCGAGCCCAGACTGCGCTTGAACGCGGCGGTTTCGTGCCGGTCGTTCTGTTTGGTGCCCGAGCCGTGCGCGTTGATGTAGTCGATCGAGTCACCGGGCATCCTGGCCTCGCCAAGCGCCACCCGGATGGCCTCGGCCATCTCGGCGCCGTCCGGGCGCAAGCCGGTCATGTGATAGGCGTTCGCGCGGGTGGCGTAGCCGGCGATCTCGGCGTAGATGTGCGCACCGCGCCGCCGGGCCGCGGACAGTTCCTCGAGGACGAACAGGGCCGCGCCCTCGCCGAGGACGAAACCGGTGCGCGAGGCATCGAAGGGCCGGGACGCGGTTTCGGGGGCATCGTGGCGCGGGGTGGTCGCCTTGATCGCGTCGAAGCAGGCCATGGTGATCGGCGAGATCGGCGCGTCGGAGGCGCCGGTGACCATGATGTCCACCGAGCCCTCGGCGATGAGCTGGGCGGCGTAGCCGACCGAGTCGAGACCGGAGGTGCAGCCCGAGGACACCACGGTCGCAGGGCCCTGGGCACCGACCGCGAAGGCCACCTCGGCGGCGAACGAGCCGGGGGACAGGTGATGGTAGAGGTGCTGGTCGGCGTACTTCTGGTCGACCAGTTCCAGCCGCCCGCCATTGCTGATGACGCGGTAGTCCTGCTCCAGGCGCATCGTCGCGCCGACCGCGCTGCCCAGCGCGACCCCGATCGAATACGGGTCGATGCTGTCGAATTCGAGTCCGCTGTCGGCCACCGCGCTGCGCGCGCCGACGACGGCGAACTGTGCGGCACGGTCGAGCCGCTGGATCTCGTGGGGGGTCAGGCCGTGCAGTTCGGGGTCGAAGTCGACCTCGGCCGCGACCTTGGACCGGAACTGTTCGGGATCGAAGAAGCTGATCCGCCGGGTGGCGGTGCGGCCGGCGGTGAGCAGTTCCCAGAACTGCTTGGTGCCGACTCCGCCGGGGGCGATCACCTCCATTCCGGTGATGACGACGCGCCGGGTGTTCACTGTGCCTCCCAGTGGTAGAAGCGGTGTGCGACCGCGTCGGCCGGCTTGCGCCAGCTCGTCGAGTCGTACTTGTCGATCAAGGGGTCGAGGTCGTCGCAGATCTGGATGAAGCGTGGGTCGGCCTGCTTCCAGGCCTGCGCGATCACCTCACCGCCGTCGGGGGTCTCGAAGTCCTGCAGGTGGAAATAGACGCCGCCGAGAGCGAAGAGCTGCCTGCGCCGGGTGCCCATCCGATGCGGGACGTCGGTGGTGTCGAAGTCGGCGAACAGCTGCGCGACCTGCGGGCGGCGTTCGGGGACGAGGCGATTCACGACGAGGGTGCTGAACATGGCGGGGTCCACCGGGCCGGGCAGCCAGTGGTAGTAGCGCTGGGCACGCGCCGTCGTGTCGAACGGTGCGATGTCGCCACCCACGTCGGGGCCGTCGGGCTCGCCGGACAGGGGCGTATCGCTGTCGACGATGTGGATGAACAGGTCGTCGTGATAGTGGAACAGCTGGCGGCGAACGATTTTCGCGTCCGTCGGGGTGGCCGCGGCATCGTGCTCGGCGAACTTCGCCGCCAGGCGGTCGCGGGCCGCGGTGGTGGTCGTCCTGGCGACCGTGACTGTCGTATGCATCCGGTGTCGGCTCCTCTGCGGTTCAGTTCTGGATCCGGCACAGCACGGCGCCGCTGCCGATGCTGGTGCCGATGTCGGTGATCAGGCCGACGACAGTGCCTGCCTTGTGCGCGGTGACCGGTTGTTCCATCTTCATCGCCTCGATCACCGCGATGAGCTGCCCGGATGCCACGGAATCACCTTCGGCGGCAGCAATTTTCACGAGCGTCCCGGCCATCGGGGCGGTCAGTGAGTCGCCGCTCGGTGTCGTGGTGGCGTTCGCGCGGTTGGGGCGGGGCGAGGGCCGGGACGCCGGTTTGTGGCCGCGCGCGGGCAGGGTCACCTCCACCCGCTTGCCCCGGACTTCGAGCACCACCGTCTCGCGCGGCGCCGAGGCACCGGGCGTGGCGGCGGTATCCGGGTAGGGCTCGATGACGTTGTCGAACTCGGTCTCGATCCAGCGGGTGTGCACGCGGAAAGGCGCGTCGGTGAAGTCGGGGTCGGTGACCACCGCGCGGTGCAGTGGCAGCACGGTCGCGATGCCATCGATCTGGAACTCGCTCAACGCGCGCGCCGCCCGTTGCAGCGCCTGGGTCCGGTCCTCGCCGGTGACGATGAGCTTGGCCAGCAGCGAATCCCAGTTCGCACCGACCGTGGTGCCCGCCTCGACCCCGGAGTCGACCCGCACCCCCGGCCCGCTCGGGGTCCGGTAGCCGGTGATGGTGCCCGGCATCGGCGTGAAGTTGCGCCCGGCGTCCTCGCAGTTGATACGGAATTCGATCGAGTGACCACGCGTGGGGGGATCGGGGTAGTCGAGGAGACCACCCGCGGCGATGCGCAACTGCTCGCGGACCAGGTCGATACCCGTGACCTCCTCCGAGACCGGGTGCTCCACCTGCAATCGGGTGTTGACCTCGAGGAAGGACAGGGTGCCGTCGGCGCCTATCAGGAACTCGCAGGTGCCCGCGCCGCGGTAGCCCGCGGCACGCAGGATTGCTTTGGAGGACTCGACCAGCGCACTGTGCTGCGCGGGCGTGAGGAACGGCGCGGGCGCCTCCTCGACGAGCTTCTGATGACGGCGCTGGAGCGAGCAATCCCTGGTCGAGACCACGACCACGGTGCCTGCCTCATCGGCAAGGCACTGGGTCTCCACGTGTCGCGGGGAATCCAGATAGCGTTCGACGAAGCATTCGCCGCGACCGAACGCGGCCGTGGCCTCGCGGACCGCCGAGGCGAAGCACTCCGGGATCTCCTCGAGCGTGCGGGCCACCTTGAGCCCGCGACCACCGCCGCCGTACGCGGCTTTGATGGCGACCGGCAGCCCGTGTGTACGGGCGAACGCCACGACCTCGTCCGGATCCGACACCGGGCCGGGAGTGCCCGCCACGATCGGTGCCCCCGCCGCGACCGCGATCGTGCGGGCGGTGACCTTGTCGCCGAGATCGCGGATCACCGAGGGCGGCGGACCGATCCAGATCAGGCCGGCCGCGAGGACCGCGGCGGCGAAATCCGCGTTCTCCGACAGGAAGCCGTAGCCGGGGTGTACCGCGTCGGCACCCGCGGCCCGTGCCGCGGCGAGCACGGCCTCGACATTCAGATAACTGGACTGCGCGGTGTCGCCGCCCAGTGCGTAGGCTTCGTCAGCGGTGCGGACATGCAGTGCGTCGCGGTCGGGATCGGCGTACACCGCCACTGCGGTGATCCCGGCATCGCGGCAGGCTCGTGCGATTCTTACGGCGATCTCACCGCGGTTGGCGATCAACACTCTACGCACGGTGCCTCCTGAAAGTTGTTGGGACGCTTCACCAATCGTCCGTAGCGAAGATCACCACATGGTGAACGGAACCTCCGGGAATCTTCAGGAGCTGCCCGGTCATGGCCCCGCACTCTGTGGGATTCGTCCAATTCATCCGGGCTGGTTCAGGTTTCGCTCCGCCCGGTTGCCTGCCGCCCGCGCCGGCCTTAGCATCGCGCGCTGTCACCGGGTCGACCGGGGGTCGGCTACCGGTCGCGATTACATGGCTTGCCATGTAATCTGGCGGTAGCCGCAGATCAACGACGATGGAAGGTGGGTATGGAACCGCTCGAGACGCTACCGATGGATCGGAGCAACTCCCTGGGGTACGTGATCAACCATCTGGCGCGGCTTATGGAACAGGCACTGCGCGATCGCATCGCCGGGCACGGCGTGGTGCCCGGGCAGTTCGCACAACTGCTCGCGCTGTACGAGGAGGAGGGGATCTCGCAGCTGCAACTCTGCGAGAAGGTCCGGATCGACCAGTCGACGATGGCCCACACGCTCAAGCGGATGGAGCGCGACGGCCTCATCCAGCGCACCGCCGACCCGCAGGACGGCCGGCGAGCGCTGATCTACCTCACCGACCGATCCCGTCGATTGCGCACCGCGCTGATCGATGCGGCTGGGGAGGTGAACGGCATCGCGACCTCGGGGTTCCCCGACGTCCGCGGTGACGACTTCATCCGCATGGTTCGACAGGCGATCGGCAACCTCGAGGCCGATCGGGCCACATGACCATCGAAGAGAGGTAAACCATGCTCTCCCGCATCCATCCCGTCGCGGGCACGATCGGATTACTCACCATCCTCACCTTCTGGACCTCGACGGTGGTGAGCGAGCTCAGTGGTTCCAAGGACGCGATCATCGCGGTGAAGCAGACCATCCCGTGGGCCCTGCCGATCCTGGTTCTCGCGCTCGCCGCCACCGGCGGCACCGGCTTCCGGCTGGCAGGCGACTCGACGATGCCCGCCATCGTCGCGAAGAAGCACCGGATGCCCTTCATCGCAGGCAATGGGCTGCTCGTGCTCATTCCCTCGGCGATCACCCTTTCGGTCCTCGCGGGCCGTGACGAGTTCGGGCCGTTGTTTTACGGCGTGCAGGCGCTCGAACTCGTCGCCGGTGCTACGAATATCGTGCTCATGTCACTCAACATTCGCGACGGCTTCCGCATCACGGGCCGTTTCGACAAGCCGAAATCGGAAAATCCAACCGCTACCATCGGTAGCGAGGAATCTCAGGGATAAATGATGAACGACACCATTCTCCGTGCCGAGCTGGAATCGCTGCGCGCGGAAGTCCGTGAATTGCGCGACCATCGTGAGATCGCGGCCCTCTTCGATACATTCTTCTTTTTCGAAGATCGCAAATCGATGGACGACGCGTGGGCGGAAGCCATTTTCACCGACGATGTCCTGCTCGAATTGCCGCCCGAGGATTATCGGGGCATCGAGGGAATTGCCGCACACATGACCTATGTGGTCAATCTGTTCGGCCCGACGCATCACACCACCACCGATTGCCACGCCGATATCGACGGTGATTCCGCCGCGGTGCGGCTCAATCTCACCGCCACCCATAAGCACGTGGTGCCGGGTGAGGCGCCGCTGCTGGTGTGGGGCTACCTCGATGCCGATGTCCGGCGCACCGCCGTCGGCTGGCGGATCGCCCGGATGAAGTTCATCAAGGTGCTGCGCACCGGCGAGGCGCCTCCCGGATTCGCGTTCGACGAGAACCTGAACGTGGTCGCGGTCAGCAGCTGAGTCAGCGAAGCCGCCGGCTCCTCGGGAGCCGGCGGCTTTCGTCGTACCTCGCTCAGGCTCGCGGCATCAGCTTGAAGCCGACACCGCGGACCGCGACGATCCAATCGCTGGCTCCCAGCTTCGCCCGCAGGCTGCTGACGTGCGTGTCCACCGTGTGCTGCGACCAGGAACCGTCCCAGACCTCACCCAGGATCTGCTTGCGCGACACCACGATTCCCGGCCTGCGCGACAGCATCAGCAGCAGGTCGAACTCTTTCCTGGTGAGTGCGAGCGCGCGGCCGTGCAGGGTCGCCTCGCGGGCACCCTCGTCCACGCGCAGCGCGCCACAGTTGGTGGTGGTCCGGCCGCTCTCCGGCTGCGGGCTGACCCGTCGCATGAGCGAGTCGATGCGGGCCATGAGTTCCCTGATGCCGAACGGGCGGGTGACATAGTCGTCGGCGCCCGAGCGCAGGCCGAGTACGCAGTCCAATTCGGAATTGCGATCGGTGACAACGATGATCGGAATCGTATGTCGCGCCCGGATGGAACGGCATACCTCGAATCCGTCGAAATCGGGGAGATCGGGATCGAGCAGAACCAGATCGGCGCGATCGAACAGCTTCAGCGCCATTCTTCCGGTGTCGACGGTGGCGACCTGGTGGCCATATCGGGGGAGTTCGCTGTCGAGCGATCCGACGGCATCCGAACCCGCCGCGATAAGAATTCGCCACGAGCGATC
The DNA here is from genome assembly GCF_042719655.1 of Nocardia sp. NPDC058518. Classification (NCBI taxonomy): domain Bacteria; kingdom Bacillati; phylum Actinomycetota; class Actinomycetes; order Mycobacteriales; family Nocardiaceae; genus Nocardia; species Nocardia sp. NPDC058518. The sequence continues at coordinate 169,615 of NZ_JBHXNJ010000008.1, read as the reverse complement.
CGCGGCTATGAGATGAGGCTCGGGGAAATTCGGGGCGAGCTCGGTATCGGCTTCCTTGAGTTCGCTGCTACGCATGGCTCGAATACCCTACCGTCCAGGGCATCGAAATGCCGCGCTGACGACCACACTGCTACGGGCGGCCGGGATTTCACCTGTCCTTCTCAGGGTAGCCGACTCGTTTCATTTGTGCACTGTGGAGTTCGGCGCCTTTTTTGCGGAAAAGCGTTCAGATCGGTATTCCACACAAAATAATGGACGGTTGCTCAGCTGGCCGCGCCGAAGCGGCGCCGGTATTCGGTGGGAGCGATGCCGACGTGGCGCTGGAAGTGGTGGCGCAACAGGGCACCGGAGCCGAAACCGGACTCGTCGGCGATCCGCTCCAGGGCCATGTCGGTGGTTTCGAGCAGGTGCTTGGCGAACAGCACGCGCTGGGTGGTGAGCCACTTGACCGGAGTGGTGCCGGTCTCGGCGGCGAAGCGGCGGGCGAAGGTGCGGGTTGACATGCTGGAGCGGGCCGCGAGTTCGTCGACGGTGTGCGGGTGGGCGAGGTTCTCGGTGAGCCACGCCAGGGTGGTGGACAGGCCAGCGGAGCTGCACTCGGGGACCGGCTGTTCGATGAACTGACGCTGGCCGCCGTCGCGTTGCGGCGGGACGACCATGCGGCGCGCGATGCCGTTGGCGGCGGCGGTGCCGATCTCGCGGCGGACCAGGTGCAGGCAGGCGTCGATGCCCGCGGCCGTGCCCGCGCTGGTGATCAGGTTGCCCTCGTCGACGAACAGGACGTCGGGGTCGACGGTGGCCTCGGGGAACATCGCGGCGAGTTTGTCGACATAACGCCAGTGGGTGGTGCACTTGCGGCCGTCGAGCAGACCCGCCGCGCCGGCCAGGAAGGCACCCGAGCAGACGGTGAGGACGGTCGCGCCCGCGTCGGCGGCGTCGCGCACCGCTTCGAGAACCCGGTCGTCGTACCGGCCGATCGGGGAGGCGGGGATGGCGACCAGGTCGGCCTTCGCGAGTTGGTCGAGGCCGAAGTCCGGGGTTACGGAGATGCCGGGGGTGGTCGAGCGCAGTGGCTTGCCGGGCTCGGCGCCGCAGACCCGGAAGTCGAAGCCGGGTAGGCCGTCTGCGGTGCGGTCGAGGCCGAAAACCTCACAGACGACACCGAATTCGAACATGGCGAGCCGGTCGTTGAGGACCACGGCGACGTTCGAGAGCATTCCTCATCGTAGCTGGCTGAATCTTTACGCACAATGACAGAACAGCCACTTTCGGCTGAAAATCATCGAGCGCAAAATTACTGCCATGCTTACTTTCCTGATCGTCCTCGCCGCCATCATCGGACTCGCCGTACTGATCGGTCGCGGCACCACCGGAACCACCGGAATCATCGACCGCGACGCCCAGCGCATGGACATCGAACTCAAGGCCATCGCAGGCTACGCCGACTACATCCGTCCCAGTCATCACTGAAAACACGAATGCCGCCCCATCCGGGTGGATGAGACGGCATTCGAGGTTCGGGGAGAAATCAGACCGCGTCGCCGGGGCCGACTCGGGGCTTCGGGGCGCGCATCTTGCGGATTTGGGAGGCGCGGACGAAGGCGTACCAGCCGAGCTTGAAGCCGGTGTCCGTCGTGTCGGGGAAGCGCTCGATCACCCGGTTGTTCACGATCTTGCCGAGGACGAAGCCCTCGATGATCATGAAGACCATCATCACCAGCATGGCCAGGGTGACGATGGTCTGCAGGCCGGGGGCCACGAACATCGACAGGATCAGCACCAGCGCCATCGGCATGAACAGGCCGACCAGGTTGCGGCGGGCGTCCACCAGGTCGCGCACGTACGCGCGGACCGGGCCCTGATCGCGCGGCAGCAGGTACTTGTCCTCGCCGGCCAGCATGCGGGCACGGCGGTCCTGCACGGCGGCGCGGCGGTCGGCCGCGGCGGCCTTGCGGTCCTGTTTGGTGCCCTTGACGGCCTTGCGGCGAGCGCGGGCTTCCTTGGCGGTCAGTGGGGCGGGCGCGACAGGGCCGCGCCGCTTGCCTTCGGCCTCACGCCTTTTCGGCGTCGGCTTGCCCTTACCGGGGGTGGTCGAAGTGGTGGCGGCGGCCTGTTCGGAGCCGGACACCGACGGGTCGACGGACTCGTCGGTGGTGCTGGACTCGTCGCGACGGAACAATTTCACGTTCACCAGGCTATTCGATGATGCCGACCATCGGGAAATGCGGTCCGCTCAGCGGTGGGCCCGATCTCATACCAGGCGGTCTGCGACGCAGATCACGCCGTTATAGGGCGTACTGTGGGCGCAAGCACCCAGGTGGCGTCTACTCGGCTGCGCCGAGGGTGGCAAAATAGGAATAGCAGTTGCTGCGACAGCGTTGAAATCAGTCGTGCGCTGTGCACCTGAGGTCCGTTGACGGGCTGAGTCGAACTAGGAGTGTCCATGACTGTGCAGAACGAGACCGCCACCGAGACCCACGGTGCGACGCTGACCGACGCTGCCGCCATCAAGGCGAAGGCGCTGCTCGACCAGGAGGGCCGCGACGACCTGGCCCTGCGGATCGCTGTGCAGCCCGGTGGCTGTGCCGGTCTGCGCTACCAGCTGTTCTTCGACGATCGCATCCTCGACGGTGACATCGTCGTCGAGTTCTCCGGCGTGAAGCTGGCTGTCGACCGCATGAGCGCCCCGTACATCGACGGCGCCTCGATCGACTTCGTCGACACCATCGAGAAGCAGGGCTTCACCATCGACAACCCGCAAGCCACCGGCTCTTGCGCCTGCGGCGATAGCTTCAACTGATGTTCGGCGCCGCGAGTTAGCGGCGCCGTAACCTCGCGCTCCAGGTCACGGCCGTGAACATTGTGGTTGCGTGGCGAGGTAGCGAACAGGTGAACCACAGGCGGTAGCGCTTGCTAACGTTGAAGTCCGGGATCCGGTGATCCCGGACTTCTTTGTCTTCCTACCTCTAGCGTCGAAGGGGCCATGCCTCGTGTCTGTTGCCGTGTCCGCATCCATCGCCACCGACCACCTCATGCGCTTTCCCGGCCGGTTCGCCGATGCGCTGCTCGCTGATCAACTCGATCATGTGTCCCTGAGCTTTCTCGTCGACGATCTGCAGATCCGCCGTGGCGGAGTGGCGGGCAACATCGCCTACGCGATGGGGCTGCTGAAGCAGCGTCCGGTGCTCGTCGGTGCCGTCGGCGCCGATTTCGCCGAGTACCGCCAGTGGCTGGAAGCCAGCGGCGTCGACTGCTCGGCGGTGCACGTCTCCACGACGTCGCACACCGCGCGGTTCGTGTGCACCACCGATGAGACGATGGCGCAGATCGCGTCGTTCTACCCGGGTGCGATGAGCGAGGCGCGCGATATCGACATCGCCGCGATCGCCGCCGCGCACGATATCGACCTGGTGCTCGTGGGCGCGAACGATCCGGAGGCGATGGTCGCGCACACCCGCCAGGCCAAGGCGAAGGGCATCGCCTACGCCGCCGATCCGTCCCAGCAGCTGGCCCGCCTCGACGGCGAGCAGGCGAGCGAACTGGTCGACGGTGCGGCCTACCTGTTCACCAACAAGTACGAGTGGGCCCTGCTGCAGCAGAAGACCGGCCTCAGCGAAGCCGACATCACCGCCAAGGTCGGCATCCGGGTCACCACGCTGGGCTCCGAGGGTGTGCTCGTGGTCGACGCCGACGGCACCGAGGTCCGCGTCGGCGTGGTGCCCGAGGTGGCCAAGGTCGACCCGACCGGTGTCGGCGACGGTTTCCGCGCCGGCTTCCTCACCGCCCACCGCGCGGGCCTGAGCCTGGAGCGCGCCGCCCAGCTCGGCTCCCTGATCGCCGTCCTCATCCTGGAGACCACCGGCACCCAGGAGTGGACCCTCAACACCGAAGACGCACTCGAGCGCCTCACCAAGGCCTACGGCACCGACGCCGCCGACGAACTGGCCTTCCTGCTCTGACCTACGGAACACGAACGCCCCCTGGACTCTTTCGAACCAGGGGGCGTTTTTCCGTGGGTTACAGCGAGACCGGGTAGACCGGTTCTTGGATCTCCGGCTTGATGCGGTCTTCGACGAAGATGCCGTGCCAGACCATGAAGACCAGGACGGTCCAGAGGCGGCGGCTGTGGTCCGACAGGCCTGCCTTGTGGTCGCGGAGCATCTGGAGGATGGCCGGCTTGTTCAGCAGGTGGTCGGTCTGGGACTCGGCGATCTGGGTTTCGGCCCAGTCGTAGAGTTCGGTGCCGCGCAACCAGTGGCGCAACGGGACCGGGAAGCCGAGCTTGGCGCGGTGGAGGACGTGGTCGGGGACGATCCCGTCCAGGGCCCGGCGCAGCGCGTACTTCGAGGTTTCCTTGGTGATCTTCTGGTCGAAGGGGATGCCTTCGGCGACGCGCATGACCTCGTTGTCCAGGAACGGCACGCGCAGTTCCAGTGAGTTGGCCATGGTCATCTTGTCGGCCTTGACCAGGATGTCGCCGCGCAGCCAGGTGAACAGGTCGAGGTGCTGCATGCGCGCGACCGGGTCCCAGCCCGCGGACTGGGCGTAGATCGGGGCGGTCACGTCCTGGTGGGTCCACTCGGGGCGGAAGTCGCGCAGCACCGCGCGCAGCTGGGCGTCGTTGAAGCTGCGGGCGTTGCCGTAGTAGCGCTCTTCGAGCGACAGCGATCCCCGGTGCAGCAGCGACTTGCCGCGCCTGCCGTCGGGGATCTTGTCGCTGAGTTTGCCGACGAGCTTGCGCACACCGCTCGGCAGGTACTCGAAAGGCTTGAGCGACAACGGTTCCCGGTAGATCGTGTAGCCGCCGAACAGTTCGTCGGCGCCCTCGCCGGAGAGCACCACCTTGACGTGCTTGCGGGCTTCCTTGGCCACGAAGTACAGCGGGACGAGGGCAGGGTCGGCGACCGGATCGTCGAGATACCAGACGATCTCGGGAATCGCGGCGGCGAACTCGGCGGGGGAGACCACCTTGACGATGTGGCGGGCGCCGATCAGCTCGGCGCTCTCGGCGGCCACGTCGACCTCGGAGTACCCCTCGCGCTCGAAGCCGGTGGTGAAGGTGATCAGCTTCGGGTTGTGGCGCATGGCCAGCGCGGCGATAGCGGTGGAATCGATGCCGCCGGACAGGAACGAACCGACGGTGACGTCGGCGCGCATGTGCTTGGCGACCGAGTCCTCCAGCGCGGCGGCGATCTCGGCGTAGCGGGCCTTCTCCGAACCCTCCGCGAACGGGCGAACCCGGAAGTCGGGGCGGAAGTAGCGGGTCGTCACCGGCTCCTGGCCGAGCTTCACCGTGGCGTAGTTGCCGGATTCGAGGCGGCGGATGTTGCGGTGCAGCGACTCGGGCTCTGGCACGTACTGCAGCACCGTGTAGTGCTCTAGCGCGCGCGGATCGAGCTCGTCGGACAGGTCGAGTGGGCTCAGCAGTTCCAGCAGGCTCTTCTTCTCGCTGGCGAAGGCGGTGCCGCCGGGGCCGGTGGCGATGAACAGCGGCTTGATGCCGAACGGATCGCGCGCCAGGAACAGTTCCGAAGTCTCGGTGTCCCAGATCGCGAAGGCGAACATGCCGCGCAGCTTGCGCACGGCCTCGGGGCCCCAGAAGTGGAAGGCGGCCACGATGGCCTCGCCGTCACCGTCGGTGGCGAAGATCTTGGCATCGGGGAATTCGGCGCCGTGCTCGGCGGCCAGCTGCTCGCGCAGCTCGAGGTAGTTGTAGATCTCGCCGTTGAAGGTCATCGCGTAGCGCTGCGGGTTGTCCGCGGGGCCCCAGCGCAGCGGCTGGTGCGAGTGCTCGATATCGATGATGGACAGGCGGTTGAACCCGAAGATCATGTGATCGTCGTGCCAGGTGCCCTTCTCGTCCGGGCCACGATGCCGCTGGCAGTGCAGCGCGTCGTACACCTGATCGACCACCGCGGTCGTCGCGGAATCAGCTGTCAGGAATCCGAGCAGTCCGCACACGGTGTCGACCAACCTTCTCTCGTTCGATGATGGGTGGCCACAAACGGGCCGAAACGCTGTGTCCGAGTATGCCGCACACCTGCCCGACACGCCGCGCTCGCCCGCTCGCGCAGGGCACCCGGGGACCAGACGGGGGTCAAACCGCAGGTCGCGATGATCGGTGACGTCACGGCGGAGTGTCGAAAGTGACCCCGCGACAAGACAGTGCCCCCTTTGGTCTACGCTGCGTAGTACTCAGGTCCTTCTCAGGTGTGCAGGCGTCACAGCGGCAATACTTCGGGACGGCCTGAAACTGCTTTGAAGAGGTGTCGGAACGGGCGAATCGCCGCCCGGACGACGCAATGTGTCGGAATGTGTGGCGACCAGGAAGGCGTGAGCGTGGCGCACAAGGCGAGCGAAGAGATCGGGGCACGACCCGTCAAGGGTCGGCAGGGCCGGATCCTTCGGCGGGCCGGGCTGGCGGTGTCCTTGGGGATCACCGCGATGCTCGTCTCGGGCTGCTCGATCGACAATGTTTGGCTCCGGTTCGGCTGGCCATCGGGTATCACCCCGCAGGCCACCCGGATGCGTGAGCTGTGGACCTGGTCGGTGCTGGCCGCGCTCGCCATGGGCGTGCTGGTCTGGGGTCTGACCTTCTGGACGGTCATCTTCCACCGCAAGCGCAAGAACTCCCCGGAGTTCCCGCGCCAGACCGGGTACAACGTGTCGCTGGAGCTGACCTACACGGCGATCCCGTTCGTGATCATCGCGGTGCTGTTCTACTTCACCGTGGTCGTGCAGAACTACGTGCACGAGAAGACCGACAACCCGGATGTCACCGTCGACGTGACCGCCTTCCAGTGGAACTGGAAGTTCGGCTACCGCAACATCAACAACGTCGGCGGTCTCACCTGGAACGGCATCGACACCGAGCGAGAGCTGCTGAACGAAGAGCAGCTCGCCGAATACCGTGAGCTGAAGAACGAAAAGGGTCACCCGCAGCCGGGTCCGTTGCACGGCAAGCCGGCCAACGACATCCTCTCGTACCTGCACTACGACAAGGTCGAGACCTTCGGCTCCAGCGAAGAGATTCCGGTCCTGGTGCTGCCGACCGGTAAGCGCATCGAGTTCCAGCTCGCCGCCGCCGACGTGATCCACGCCTTCTGGGTGCCGGAGTTCATGTTCAAGCGCGACGTGATGCCGAACCCGAAGGAAAACCAGTCCGACAACGTCTTCCAGATCTCGGAGATCGAGAAGGAAGGCGCGTTCGTCGGCCGCTGCGCGGAGATGTGCGGCACCTACCACTCGATGATGAACTTCGAGGTCCGCGCGGTCTCGCCGGAGAAGTACGCCAAGTACATGCAGGCGCGCATCGAGGGCAAGACCAACGGTGAGGCGCTGGCATCGATCGGCGAGTCGCCGGTGGCCACCTCCACGTACCCCTTCAACACCAAGCGCGATGCCAAGAGCGCTTCGGTGAACGAGAGCAAGTGAGGATTCTGATATGAGGATCGAAGCGCGGATCTTCGAACTGCTCACGGCCTTCTTCATCCTGGTGGGCATCGTCTACGGGTTCTTCACCGCGCAGTCGCGCACCGGCATCGAGTGGGCGGGCACCACCGCGATCGTGCTGACCGCGGGCCTGTCGCTGATCATCGGCACCTACTTCCGGTTCGTCGCGCGCCGCATCGACCTGCGGCCCGAGGACTACGAAGAGGCCGAGATCGTCGACGGCGCAGGCGACCTGGGCTTCTTCTCGCCCGGTAGCTTCTGGCCCATCCTCCTGGCGGCCGCTGGTTCGGTCACCGCGCTGGGCCTGGCGTTCTTCCAGTTCTGGCTGATCGGTCTCGGCGTGGTGCTCGTGCTCGCCGCCGCAGCCGGCCTGGTGTTCGAGTACTACCTGGGTGCCGAGAAGCACTGACACCGCACGACACGGTCGTCGCGACTCCCTCGAGGTGAGGGGGTCGCGGCGACCGTTTTCGTTGCCGGAAGAGGTGCCTTCGAGAACGACCGAGCCGGCCGTGCGACCGCACGACCGGCTCGTGGCATCGAATGCCTCAGTGCGCGAACACCAGTCCTTCCTCCTCCGGCCCTTCCACCTTGCGCGGAGCGGACAGCTGCACGATCCGGCGGGGCAGCGCCGCGGCGACAATCGCACCGATGAGCGCGGTGACGGCGCCGATCAGGAAGGCGATCGTGAAGCCGCGGTCCAGATAGAACACCGCGCCCTGCGTCATCTCCGGCGGGATCGGCGCGATGTAGGAGTTGTTCATGATCGTGAACGCGATGACCGGCAGGACGGCGGGGAACACGCTCTGCGAGACACCGACGATGCTCGCGGTGCCCGCCTGCAACTGCGGCGGCACTGCCTCGATCAGCAGATTCGGGATCGCGGCGTAGGCCATACCCATGCCCGTGCCGAAGATGCCCGCGAAGACGATCAGCAGCGGCTTGCTGTCGTGCACGGCGGCGGTCAGCGTGAATCCGATGGCCATCAACAGCATGCCGCAGGTCATCAGGATGCGGGGGCGGACGTCGCGGCGGCCGACCAGCACACCGACGAGCACACCGCCGACCACCACCATCAACCCCACCGGCGCCTGGAAGATCGCGAAACCCTCGGCGGTGACGCCGAATCCGTAGTCGAGCCCGAACACGGCGGGTGTCATGGCCATCATCGGCAGCAGGATGGTGAACAGCCCGCTGGCGCCGTAGCAGAGTCCGGCGCCGATGGTGGTGAGCAGTACCGAACGACGGCCGAGCACATCGAGGTCGATCAGCGGTTCCCGGATCATTCGCGCGCTCACCAGCCACACCAGCAGCAGCACCACGCCACCGGCGAGGTATGCCAGGGTCGAGCTGTCACGCCAGCCCCAAGTCGGCCCGAAGCTGACCGCGATGAGTACGCCGGCGATACCGCCGCCGAGCAGAATCGCGCCGAGCGGATCGATCCGTGAGCGCAGCCGCACCGACGATTCGGCCGTGGTGGCATAGATCAGCGCGCCCAGCACGGCGAGACCGATGACGAAGAACCAGAAGATGCTGCGGAACCCGTGATTGTCGATCAGCCACCCGGTGAGGAACGGCGCGGGAATCGCGATCAGCCCCATGCCGCTGGTCGCGATGCTGACCGCCAGCGCGATCGTCCTCGCCGGGAACACATCCCGGATCAGCGAATAGCTCAGGAACAGGCAGGGGATGAGCAGGCCGGTCAGCGCACGGCCGGCGATCAGGACCGCGTAGCTGCCCGCGATCGCGGACAGCAACGATCCCGCCGCGGCGACGGCCACACAACCGAGCAGGGCTTTGCGCTTGCCGTACATGTCGGCCAGCTTGCCGATCAGCGGTGCGGTGACGGCGCCGACCAGCAGGAACGACGTCAGCAGCCAGGCGCCCTGGGTGGTCTGGTAGTGCGCGGCGATCGAGGGTAGGGCCGTCGAGATCATCATGTAGCTCACCGCGAGCATCTCCAGGAGGAGCACGATCGAGGCGAGCGAGAAGATCAGGCGTGGGGTCCAGCGGTCCGCGGCGGGCGTCGGAGTGGAAGCGACCATCGGAGGTCCTTTCGAGGATGGGGCTCGCATCCGAAGAACGATCGGAATGCGTAACCGACATCACACTTTCTCCGAGTGATTCGTAGAGCCGACTATCCCATCCACTGGGAGACGGATATGCCTGATAGTCAGATCGCCGCTGTCGAACCCTGCATGACCAGCAGATACGCCGGTATCACATCGCGCATACGCGCGCAGATGGGTGCCCGAAAGCGTGAACTCCACGGCGGGAAACGAGAAACGCACGACGGGATGAATCATCCGTCGTGCGTTTCCCGTCGAGGAATCCGGCCTCAGACGCTGTAGCGCAGGGCCTGCTCCGAGCGGCAGATGTCGTCGATGCCTGCGACGATCTCGCGCAGCTGCTCCGAGGGCAGGGCCGAGGGGCGCAGGCGGCAGGTGAAGGTGATCAGGCCGTAGTCGGCCGGGGTGAGGCCGCGGGCGGCGGCTTCGGCGCGCAGGTACTCCGAGCGCACGCCGTAGGTCATCGCGGAGATGACGGTGAAGCAGCCCGAGCGTTCGCGGTGGGCGGAGAACAGGTCGTGCAGGCCGTAGAAGACCGAACCGTAGTTGGCCAGTGGGGCGAACACGCCGACACGGTAGGCGGGGCCGCGCTCGGAGGAGTTGATGACGGTGTCGGCCAGGTACTCGGCGTCGCGCATGGTGAGCACCTTCGGCGCGAACATCAGCGCGCCCGCCGCCGCGTTGCGCACCGGCATGCCCGCGCGCCCGCCCGCGGCGGAGGCGATGGCGCCCAACGACTTCCGGGTCCGCGTGCCGACCTCGCGCCGGGCCCGCAGGCCACGGGTTGGTGCGGTGGGGTACAGGCTCGACCACTGACCGAAGCGGACGGCGCCGAGGGTCACCTGGCCGGTGCCGACGGGGCGCGCCACCTTCAGCGGGGCGGTGTCGACCCAGCGGCCGACCTGGAGCGCCGCGCTGCCGGGGTTGGTGATCTCGTTGGTCGCGTGCTCGACGAAGGAGTCGAAGTCGAGGAACCGGTCGGCGTCGGTGGTGAGCATGGTGTGGTCTTTGTCGACCTCGACCACATCGAGAGTCAGCGCGGTGATGATGCCCGCGCGACCACCCGCGCCGAGGATGCGGTGGAAACGCTCGGTGTGGTGACCGCGCCCGCAGGTGCCGATCCGGCCGTCGGGGTCGACGTACTCGAGGTCGACGATCTGGTCGATGAACATGCCGTAGCGGTGCGAGGCGGTGCTCACCCCGCCCACGGAGGCGAAACCGCCCGCGGTGATGTCGCGATGATCGCCGACCACCGGCAGGCCGAGGCTGTGCGCGCCGAGGCGGCGGTCGATCTCGGACAGCTTCGCGCCCGCCTGCACGCGCACGGTGCGCCGGCCCAGGTTGATGTCGAGCACCGAGTTCATCTTGCGCAGCGAGAGCACGCCGCGCTGATCGGTCAGACCATAGGACTCTTCGGTCTGTTCACCGCCGCGCACCGTCAACCGTTCCGACCGGCCGCGCGAATCACGCACAGTGCGAACGACATCCGCCGTGTCGGTGGGGAGATATTCTTCGGAGATGACGGTATGCGGCGTGCCCATGACCGCATAGCTAACCACAGGTGCGCGGTTCTTGCGCAGGGTACTTCGCACCTATTTCCGCGTGGGCGCGAGTTGCTTGGTGAACAGGACTTTTCCGGTCGCGTCGCACAAGTTGACGGTCATTTCTCCGGTGCGGCCGTCGATCTTCACCTCACCGAAGTGCTGGTACTCCGGGTCCATCGGGGAGGTGTTGGCCGTGGGCGGCGCGTGGACGTACACGGCTTCGGGCCCGAAGGTGGGGTCGAGGGGGTTGGGGCCGAACGCGCCCGCGTTGAGCGGGCCCGAGACGAACTCCCAGAACTCGTCGAAATCGGTGAAGGCGGCGCGGGTGGGGGAGTAGTGGTGCGCGGCCGTGTAGTGGACATCCGCGGTGAGCCAGACGACGTCGGCGACCTTGTTCGCCTTGATCGCCGAGAGCACCTGGGCGATCTCGGTTTCGCGGCCGGAGGGTGCGCCGGGGGCGGCGTTGGCGGGGCCTTCGAAGGCGGTCTTGCCGTCGGGGACGATGACGCCGAGCGGCAGGTCGGCGGCGACGATCTTCCAGGTGGCCTTGGAGTCCTTCAGGCCGTCGGTGAGCCACTTGGTCTGGGCGGCGCCCAGGATCTGGCCCTTGGCCGCGGTATTGGCGGTGTTGGCGTCCTTGTAGGCGCGCATGTCGAGGACGAACACGTCCAGCAGCGGGCCGTAGGAGATCTTGCGGTAGAGACGGCCGTCGACGGCTTCCTTGGGCTCCAAGGGCATCCACTCGTGGAAGGCCTGCCAGGCCCGCGTCGCGAGGGTGTCCATGCTGCGCTCGGTGTAGCCCTTGTCGGCGGCGACCGTGCCGCCGGGGGACCAGTTGTTGGTGGTCTCGTGGTCGTCCCACTGCACGATCTGGGCGACGGCGGCGTTGAACCGGCGGTAGTTGTCGTCGGTGAGGTTGTAGGCGTAGTTGCCGCGGAACTGGTCGAGGGTTTCCGCGGGCGCGTTCTTCGCCTCGGCGGTGATGTTGCGCCAGATCCGGCCGTCGGGCAGTGTCACCGACTCTTTGAGCGCGTTGTCGGCGTAGATGCAGTCGCCGGAGTGCAGGAACAAGTGCGGGTCGCGAGCGGCCATGGCGGAGAACACCTTCATACCGCCGAGGTCGGGGTTGATCCCGAAGCCCTGCCCCGCGACGTCACCGGACCACAGCAGCGAGATGTCGGCGGGCGCGGTCGGCGCCGTGCGGAAGACACCGGTGAGTGCCTCCGAGCTCGCACCGTCTTCCCCGTCCAGGCGCACCCGGTAGTGCACGAGTTGCCCCGCGGGCAGACCGTTCACCCGCACGCGCCCGGTGCCATCGGTCGCCGGGGTGAGCAGCGGTCCGGTGAATCGCTTGACGTCACTGAACTTCTCGCTCGCCGAGGTCTCCACCACCAGCGTCGCGGGCCGATCCGACCGAGCCCAGATCAGCGCGCCATCGCTACGCGGATCCCCGACCGCGACCCCGTGCGTGAGTGCGGGCCTGGCCCGCACCAGCGCGGGACCGTCGTCACCGCAGGCCACCAGGGCAGGAGCAGTCACCACACCGAGAGCGGTTGCGCGCAGCAGCGTGCGCCGAGACATCGCGAAATCCGAAACAGCCATAAGCCTCACGGTGCGCCACCGGTCGTAACACGCGGTCGTTAGCAAGGCAACGGAGCGTGAACGATGCCGTACGACGGGCCGAACTCGGGTGCGGTGTCTAGAGCCCTGCGGCGGCGGCGGTTTCGGGGTACCAGCGGGTGCATTCGGAACGGAGGGGAACGGCGGTGTGGAGTTGGCAGAGGACCGCCACACCGCCGAGGAAGGAGCGGAGGATGGGTGTGTGGCCGGGGGGCATCGTCAGCTGGCGTAGGACGTTCGACAGGCGCAGGTCGGTGGCCAGGCGGACCTGTTCGCGCAGCCAGGCGGCGGAGAGGGGGTAGGTGGGGGCGAGGAGGGCTTCGCGGACCGGTTGCAGGCGCGCGGCGACGGTGGCGATGTCGAGGTCTCGGGTGGGGGCGACGAAGCCGTGGCGGCGCATGGCGGCCTCGAGATCGGCGGGGGAGTCGGCGATGACGGCGGCGCCGATATCGCTCGCCACGTCGAGGAAGGTGGCGGGCCATGGGGTGCAGGCGCCGAAGTCGACGACACCGAGGCGGCCGTCGGGCATGCGCAGGAAGTTGCCGGGGTGGGGGTCGCCGTAGACCAGGGCGGCGCGGGCGGGAGCGGAGAACAGGAAACGCATGATCAGCACACCGAGGCGGTCGAGTTCGTCGGCGTTGCCGCGAATGATCAACCGGGACAGGGGAGCACCGTCGAGCCATTCGGTGACCAGGACGTCGCCGCGCTGGGCGATCACCCGGCTCACCACGACGTCGGGGTCCTCGGCGAAGGCGGCTGCGAAGGCGCGCTGGTTGACGGCCTCACGGGCGTAGTCGAGTTCGTCGCGGATCTCGTCGCACAGCGCCTCCACCACCGGGCGGGTGTCGGCGCCGGGCAGCAGCGCGGTGAACAGCGGGGTCGCGCGACGCAGGGCTTGCAGGTCGGCCAGTACCGCGCGCCGGGAACCGGGGTACATGACCTTGACCGCGACCTGGGTGCCGTCGTGCCAGCGGGCGCGGTGGACCTGGCCGACCGAAGCGGCGGCCGCGGCGCGGTCCTCGAATTCGAGGAACAGTGAGCGCCAGTGCGGGCCGAGATGGGTGGCCAGTTCCGCGTGGACCGCGCCGGGCAGCATCGCGGGCGCCGAATCGTGCAGTCGGGCAAGGGCTTGGCGATACGGTTCGGCCAGGTCGGGAGCCAGGCCGAGTTCGAGCAGGCCGAGGAGCTGGCCCAGTTTCGCGACGCAGCCCTTGAGTTCGCCGAGCACCTGGAAGAGGTGTTCGGCGGTGCGGACGCGGATGTCACGGTCGACGTCGGCGGGGTCGCGGCCGACGGCGCGTTTGCCCAAGCCCGCGATGCGCCTGCCCGCGTAGGCGACCGGTACCGCGGCCAAGCGGGCGCCGCGGACTACCCGGCCGGTGGGTGGATTGCCGTCGCGAGGTGCCGCCCGCCGGGTGAACGGCATCACGCGACCCTCGTCGGATTCGCCTCCGGCCATGCACACCTCGCCCTCTGCCGCCGCCCGCCACCTCTGGTGGCCCACCCGCCCTCGGCCTTTGCCCGGCAAAGGTTACCAATCGGGCGCGCGGGTGTCCGGGCAACGACAGTCGATCGCGCGGAAGTCCGGTCGAGGGGGCTGACGCTGCGAGTCAGCTCACCGTGCGGCGCAGCGGGTTTCGGCTCAGCTCGCCTTGGTCTCGGGGATGCGGGTGGCCTCGAGCTGGTGGTCGGTCGCGGCGACGCCCTTCTTGAGGCTGTGCGCGTAGACGTCGACGTATTCCTGGCCGGTGAGGCGCATCAGCTCGTACATCACCTCGTCGGTGACGGCGCGTTCGACGAAGCGGTTGCCGCTCATGCCCTCGTAGCGCGAGAAATCAAGGGGCGCACCGAACTTCAGGGTGACCTTCTGACGACGCCACTTGAACGGTCCGGGCGGGCTCACCTTGTCGGTGCCGATCACCGCGACCGGGATCACCGGGACGCCGGTCTCGAGCGCGAGCCGCGCCATGCCGGTCTTGCCCTTGTAGAGGCGGCCGTCGGGGGAGCGGGTGCCCTCGGGGTACAGGCCGACCAGGCGGCCCTCGTTGAGGAGTTTGGTGGCCGCGTTGAGCGCGTCGTCGGCGGCCGAGGCGCCGCTGCGGTCGATCGGGTACTGACCGGTGCCGCTGAAGAAGAACTTCTGCAGGCGTCCCTTGAAGCCAGGGGTGGTGAAGTATTCGGCCTTGGCGAGGTAGTTGATCCGCCGCGGGCTCAGCAGCGGCGCGAACAGCCAGTCGGAGAACGACAGATGGTTACCCGCCATGATCGCGGGCCCGTCGGTCGGAACGTTCTCGACGCCCTCGACAACGGGCCGGTTGTATAGATGCATGAACGGTCCCGGGAAGACGAACTTGAGCAGCCAGTAGAACATGGCGTCCTTTCCTCGGAACCGGGATCGTGGTGTGCAGCCTCGTCGAAAAACGACTTTACCGCTGGTCGCAGGTCACAACCAACCCAGGACGGTAGCCGCTGCGCATGGATGTGACGCTCATCTCGCGATGTGGCCGACGACCGGTGTGTCGAGCGCGGCCCTCGCCAACCCCGCTGCCCCGATCATGCCCGCGGCCTCACCCAGCTGCGTGGTGCGCAGGCGGGCCAGCGGCCGATGCCCCGCGCCGGTGACCGCGGCCGCGTAGTGCTCGCGGGCCTCGTCGAGGAACAGCGGCGCCGAACTGCTCACCCCACCGGCGATCACCACGAGGTCGGGATCGAACAGATCGCTGACGAAGGCCAGGCCAAGGCCGAGCCAGCGGGCGAAGTCGGCCATCACCCGGACCGCGAGTGGGTCGCCGTCCTGGGCCGCGCCCGCGACCCGGCGGCCGGTGAGCGAGCCGGGATCACGGAGCACGTCGCGGGCCAGCACCGAACGCACGGGGTCGGTGGCGAGCATTTCGATGGCGGTCTCGGCCAGTGCCGTTCCGCTGCAGTAGCGCTCCCAGCAGCCGTGTTTGCCGCACGCGCAGGCACGCCCCTCTGGGACGACCTGGAGGTGGCCGAGTTCGGGGGCGATGCCATGGCTGCCGCGGTAGAGCCGGCCGTCGATGAGCAGGGCGGCGCCGATGCCGGTGCCGATCGCGATGAGCACCACCGTGCTCCCGCCCGCCGCCGCGCCGAAGCGGTACTCGGCCCAGCCCGCGGCGTTCGCGTCGTGTTCGAGGATCACCGGCAGGCCCAGGCGCGCGGTGAGTCGTTGGGCCACAGGGGCGTTCTGCCACGGCAGGTGCGGGGCGAACAGGACCGTCGACTGATCCGTCGAGATGAAACCGGCGACGGCCAGCCCGACCGCCGCGATGGGATGGCGCCGGGCCAGCTCGCGCACCGAGCGGTCGATCGCGTCCTCGAGCGCACGCGCCGAATGCGGGGTCGCCGCCTGTACGGTGTCGAGCACCTCGCCCTCGGCGTCGACCACCGAGGCGCGAATGTTGGTGCCACCTACGTCGATGCCGACGGTGAGCAGGTGTTGAGGGTCGATCCGGCTGGTCATCCCCGGATCGTCACCGGAATGTCGACATATTGCGAGCGCGGCGCGCGGGCGGTGGCGAAAGCGTCGGTACCCGAGCTCGGTTCGGGCGTGACAGTGGGAGGTGTCGTGCGCGGGGGCGGACCCTGCTGGTGCGGTTCGGTGAATTCGTCTACGCGGCGGGGGCGTGGTGCGCCCGGCTGGCGTGAACGGGTCGTACCCCAGCTCGGGTTACCGGTGGCATCGGCGGCGCTTGTCGATTCGCGCGGTGCGCTGGGACGCTCGGTCGAATCCGGGTGTCCCGCAGCGTGATCGGCCCATTCCTGGGGCAGGACCGGTTCCACGGGGATGCCCGCGAGGGCCTCGCGCAGGACCGTCACCATGGAGGTGCCGTGTTCGGCGAGGGCGGCGACGACGTCATGGTGGTCGCCGCGTACCAGGGCGGCGGCCGCGCAGACCGGGCACCACGCGCAACCGCCCAGGTCGGCTCTGCCGTCGGCGGCGGTGCGGCGCAGCACGGGTTCGACCCGGGCCAGGAGGACTTCGGAGAGTAGGCGCAGCTCCTCGGTGAACTCGGCGAAGCCGTCGTGGCCGTGGCGCTCGGACTGGCTGTCAGTGCTCATCTGCGGTGGCCTTCGTGTAGTTCGGATCGGCGGGCCACACCCGTGGATCGGGCCGGAAGCGGACTACGAGGTGACCGGTGTCGAGTTCGGCGCCCGCCACCGTGCAGCGGCGCAGCACCGGCGCGAGCCGCACGCGTGTGCGTACCCCGTCGGCTCCCACGATCAGATCGTCCTCCACTCGGCCCAGCCGCAAGGTGCCGGGATCGACCACCGGCAGCCGCATCCGCATCGCGTACACGGAGTCGACACCGGAGCCGGACTCCCATCGAACCATCGGTTCGCCCGATTCGGCGCCCTGAGCGTGCGGGGCGGGCAGCGTGTCGACCGAATGCGAGAACATCGACAGCGAATTCACCCCCACCGGTTCGGCACCGGCGTGCTGGGCGATCAGGATCGGGACATCGGTGAGTTGTTCGTGCAGCCGGGCCACCACTTCGAGCTGCTCGGCGCGGCGGTTGAGATACCAGTGCACGGCCGGGTGGGCGTTGTCGCCGGGCGGGGGCACCGGGGCGAGCACCTTGTTCACCACCACCGCGTCCATCCGCAGGCCGAGCAGCGCGGCCGCCGAGCGCACCCGCCGGGCCTCGGCGACGGCGACCTGTTCGGGGCCGGTGATCAGGCGGGCGCTGGTGCGGGTGCGGTCGGCGAGCAGGTCGCGGACCTGTGTCACCGCGACCACGATCCGTTCGACCGCGGCCGCGAGCACCGCCTTGCGCAGGTCGAGGCCGATCGCGCTCATCGTGCGCGCGTGCTTGGGCCAGAGGCGTTCGAGGTAGTTGAGCATTGTGTCGGGGGCGGTGACGATGCGCAGCATGTCGGCCGAGGGCGGGCAGTCGACGACGATGACGTCCCAGTCGTTCTCCTCGGCGTACTGGGCGATCTCGACCAGCATCAGCAGTTCCTGCACACCGGGCAGCCCGGTCAGCTCGGCCGGGTCGAGCGCCGCCAGATCGAAGCCGTGATCGTGGCCGCCGCCCTTGGCCAGCATCGCCACCACATCACGGAAACGGTCCTCGAGCAGGGCGAGCGAGTCGATCTCGATCACCTCGATACCGGGTGCCACCCTGGCCACCCCGGCGACGGTGCCCGGATCGTGCGGGAAGCGGAAACCGAGCGCGTCGCCGAGCGAATGGGCCTGATCCAGCGAGGCGATCAGCACACGCTGACCCGAGCGGGCATAGGTCATGCTCGTCGCGCAGGCCAGCGTCGTCTTCCCGACACCACCCTTGCCGACGAACAGTTCGACGCGGGTACCGCCCGGGGCGCTCAGCCTTCGACCCGCTTCTTCAGCTCGTTCAGCGCCGTGTCGGTGATGACCTTCTCGGCTTTGCGTTTGAACATGCCGATCATCGGGATGTTCAGGTCGACGGTGAGTTCGTAGACCACCTCGGTACCGCCGCCGGGCCGGTCGAGCAGTTCGTAGCTGCCGTCCTGGGCTTTCTGCAGGTCACCGCTGAGCAGGCGCCATGCCACGGCTTTGCCGTCGGCTCGCCAGGTGTAGGACAGCACGTAGGTGTCCTTGACGACGCCCGCGTCGAGCACGAACCGGGCGGTGGCCGCGCGTCCATCGGCGTCACGCTCGATGACCTCGACCGACTTCGCGGCAGCCACCCACTCCGGGTAGGACTCCAGATCCGCGATGACGGCCATCACCTGCTGCGACGGTGCGTCGATCAGGATCGATCTCTGAGTCCGGTCGGCCATGGCAGCCAAGCCCTACTTTCTGTCTGGGAACGATGCCTGTCAGGGGGCAGCGGCGACCGCGGGTGCGACGCCTGCGGGTCGACCGGCTTCGAGCCGTGCCTTGAGTTCGAATGCCATGTTCCGGCCCGCGACCCGGCGGGCCCGATTGGCCGCGGCCAGCGCGCGCGCCGACTTCGATTCGGCCCCGGTGGGTTCGGCGTGCAGGAAGTAGTGCAGGATCGCCCCCTCGGGGACGGCCTCCAGCCACACCTCCATGGTGCCGGTCAACGCGCCTTCCACCGTCCAGCGGATGCCTTTGTCGCCGCGATCCTCGCGCACGTCCAGGCGCAGGTCGGGCCACCAGCGGCGCCAATTGTTCGCGGCGCTCAGCACGTCGGCGATCGCGGCGCCCGGTGCGGCGAGGAAGGTCTGATCTGCGACCTGGATACTGCTCACCCGGCTGAGCGTAGTGGACGCCACACCGGGCCCGGCCGGGGTGTCACCGCAGCAGTTCCCGCAAGCGGGCACCCTGGCGGTCCCAATGCCAGTTCTGTTCCACCCACGCCCGGCCCGCGGCGCCCATCTCGGCCGCCTTGTCCCGGTCGGTGAGCAGCTCGACGATGGCATCGCTGATCTGCGGGACCGACCGGCCGTGCACGACGATGCCGGTCTCGCCCTCGCGCACGGTCTCGGGGGCGCCACCGGAATCACCGGCAACGACCGGGACCCCGGTCGCCGACGCCTCGAGGAACACGATCCCCAGACCCTCGACGTCCAGGCCCGCCCCGCGCGTGCGGCACGGCATCGCGAACACGTCGGCGATCGTGTGATGGGCGGCCAGCTCGCCGGAGGGCACCCGGCCGGTGAACACCACGCTGTCCTGCACGCCCAGCGCCTCGGCCAGGGCGCGTAGGCGCGGCTCGTACGGTCCGCCGCCCGCGATCACCAGCACCGCGCCGTCGACGCGCTCACGGATCTCGGTCATCGCCACGATCAGCATGTCCTGGCCCTTGCGCGGGACCAGCCGCGACAGGCACAGCACGGTCGGGCGCTCGCCGAGTCCGTAGCGGGCGCGCAGCTCTGCCCTGGCGGCCGGGTCGGGCCGGAACTCGGTGGGGTCGACGCCCGGCGGCAGGTGCTCGAGTGCCGCGCGCGGACCGAAGGCCGAGGCGAAACGGCCACGGGTGTACTTGCTGACGTAGGTCACCACATCGGTGTGCTCGCCGATCGAACGCAGCACCTGCCGCGATCCCGGCAGCATCGACCAGCCGACCTCGTGACCGTGGGTGCTGGCCAGGATGCGCTCCGCGCCCGCGCGCCGCAGCATCGGCGCCATCACCGCCAGGGGCGCGGCCGCGCCGAACCACACGGTGTCGCAGCCGTGTTCGCGCAGCAGCGCGCTCGCCCGCTTGATGACCGCGGGGGTCGGCAGCATCAGCGTCGTCGGATGACGCACCACCTGGAACTTCTGCGCCGCGTCGAACTTCTCGTGGCTGTCACCGCGCCAGCGCGGCGCGTACACCACCAGGTCCTCGGGCGGCAGCTGATTCGACAGCGCCTGCAGATACGACTGGATTCCGCCCGGCCGAGGCGGGAAATCGTTGGTAACCAGCAGAGTTCGGGCCATAAGAGAACAACCTAATCGGTCGGCTGAGGGGTGGGCGGACGTGGTCAGGCGTACCTGCGCCTTCGCTGCGGCCGTGCGTGTCCGGGAAGCGCTGCGCCCATCATGCAGCGTGACCGCGCAACCAGGCCCGCCACCCGTCCAGCAGCTCGGCGCGCGAGGCCCCGAGCACGGCGGTGAACGCGGCGTCCTGTGCCGCGGGAGACTGCGGGCCGGTCGCGAGCCGCTTGTACAACGTGGTGAGCGTGCTCGTGCCGTAGCGATCGGCCAGGAACGCGCAGGTGCTCCACGCGCTTTCGTAGGCGTAGGCCGCGTCGACACCGGTGAAATCGGTATCGGCGACGAGCTCGGTAGGCAGGGTGCCCGCGCGCAACCGGGTGGTCAGCGTGGGCGCGATCTGGGAGAAGGTGGTGTCCTGATCGCGCTGAGCGACGAACTCGGCGAAGCCTTCCAGCATCCACAACGGCGCGCCGTCGGTGGTGGCGGCTCTGGTGGCGATGTGGGTGAGTTCGTGGCGCAGCAGGGTGGCCAGGCCCTCGTTGCCGACTCGCCTGCGCGCGTCGGGGTTGAACACGATGCGCTGGTCGGTGGGCTGGGTGCCAGGGGCGTAGGACCCGGTGAGCGACACGGCGGCCACGTCGGCCCCGGTGGTGCCCGCGGACCTGGTCAGCGCGGTGAATTCGGCAGGCGTGCTCGCCACGACCACGACCGGCGCGCGGTTCCAGTCGGTGCCCCACACCGCGCTCACATCCGAAATGGCTTGGCCCAGTTGATGTTCGAGGACATCGAGGTCGGCGCGATGGCTGGGATGGGCCACCAGCAGTGCCTCGGACGCGGCACCGTCGGCGACCTCACGCACCAGGATCGGGCCATAGGGTTGCAGCTCGCGGCGCACCGGACTCAGGCGCGGATTGTCGATGCCCTCGGACGTGTCGAGCACCTCGGCCTCGTCGGTGGCCAGCTGCAACGAACCCGCGTTGCGCGGCACCAGGATCAGTGCGACGCAGGCCCCGGTCAGCAGCGTGACCGAGGCGAGCGTGATGCAGAACTCCAGGCGGCCGTTCGACGAGAACCACGAACGCAGGCCCGAGCGGGGGGACGGATCGGTCACCGGTCTTGCTCAGTATCGCCGGGCCGAGTGGTACGGAGTGGTGTTGATCGGCGCGACAGCGACCGGCACGCCGAACGTGGAGGCGTGCACCATCATTCCGTTGCCCGCGTAGATGCCGACGTGGGTGATGTCGGGATAGAACAGGATCACGTCGCCGGGCAGCAGTTCGTCCTTGGACACCGGCGTGCCGTAGCCCGCCTGCTGGGAACTGGTGCGCGGCACGCTCTTACCGACCTGCTTGAACGCCCACTGCACCAGACCGGAGCAGTCGAACCGGTCGGGTCCGGTGGCGCCCCAGACATACGGATCGCCGACGCGGGTGAGGGCGGCGGCCAGCGCGCTGGTGCCGCTGCCGGGAACCAGACCGGCCAGCAGCGAATCGCGGTCGAAGCCGGGCGGGAACGGCGAACCGGCCAGGGTCGACTTGTCGCGGGCCGAGAGCTGGCTCCATGCCTCGACCACGGAGGTTGTCGAGGTGGCGAGATCCTGGCGTTTGCGTTCGACATCGGCGCGCACGGCGTCGGCGGCGGTGGTCGCGGCATGCGCGGCCTCGGCGGCGGTGCGGGCGATATTGTCGGCCGCGGTGGCGGCGTCGGCGGCCTGTTTGAACTGGCGGAGCGTGTCGGTGGTCTGCTGGGCGAGCACGTCCAGAGTCGACATCTTGTCCAGCAACTGCTGCGGTGAACCGCTCGACAGCACGGCGAACATGCTGTTGGTGCGCACGCCGGTGTAGGCGGCCACGGCGGTGCGGTCGATCATCGGCTGGAACTTGCGCACTTCGGCGCGGGCGGCCTCGACGACCGCGGAGGTGGCGGCGACTTTGTCGTCGGCCTCGCGTTGCACCGCGAGCTTGGCGTCGAGATCGATCTGGGCGGTGAGCGCGAGCTGGTTGAGCTGCTCGGACTGGCGCGAGAGGTCGACCATCCGGGAGATCGCGTCGGTCGCGGTGGTCGGCAGGGCTACCGGGTCGGCGCCGGAGGGACCGGCGGTGTAGATCGCGCACACCAGCATCGCGGCGGACAGGGTTCCGGCGAAACCACGCGTTGCGTGCGCATTCCGGTGGTGTGCAGTCACAGTGGCCCGTGCCCCGTTCTCTCGTTGTCCGCCGATGCAGCGCAATACCTGAGCGCGAACTTCTCGTCAGCCGAGAAGGTCTCGATCAGGTTACGGAACGGCATGCATCTGTGTCCAGTAAAGGTACGTGCGCCGTCCAACCCAGTGGACGGCGCACATACCCGGACGATCACTGCGGCTACGGTGCGCCCTTCCCCGTGGACGACGCACCGTGCCCGGCTGGATCAGAAGCGGCGAGCGCCCGCGAACGGCATCGACGACAGCGACGCGATCTGGACCGGGGTGCCCGCGGTAGAGGCGTGCACGACGTTGCCGTCGCCCGCGTACAGACCGGAGTGGCCGCCGCCGTAGAAGGACACCATGTCGCCGGGCTGCAGGTCGTCGAACGAGACCGGGGTGCCCGCGCCCAGCTGGGCGCCACTGGTGCGCGGAATGTCCATGCCCGCCTGGGCGTAGGCCCACTGGACCAGACCCGAGCAGTCGAAGGCGTTCGGGCCCGCGGCGCCGTAGACGTAGGGCGAGCCGATCTTGCTCAGCGCGGCATCGAGGGCGATGTCGGCGGCGGTGGCGCGCGGCGCGGTGAAAACCTGCGGCGCGGCCGGGATCTGGATACCGGGGACACCCTGGGGCAGCGGAATCTCGTTCGGCACCTCGAATGTGCCGATGCCGGGCACGGTCACCGGCGTGGCCGATGCCGGGGCGGCCGGCAGGAGGAACGCGCCGATGGTGGCAGCGCCGACGGCTCCGACGGCAACGGCACGCTGCGCCTGACGCTTGACGGTGTTGTTCGCCATGATGCGGAACTTCCAATCTGCCCCACGACGCAGTGTCCGTATGACGCGGCGGGCTTCGTCTCGCCGGCCGTTTCCGGTCAGCGGGACTCCGTGAGGTCTCAAAAAGGTTACGAAGACATCACGGGGGTTTGTAAAGTCGGACATCGGTCCAAAGTGGGTTTCGGGTGATATCACCGAGGAAAGTGTGCGAGCTGGATCACACCCGATCACGAAACGATAACGCCAGGTCACGTCGACCGAGATTTCGGAGTGCTACCGGCGCGTCGCCAATAAGCCTGGCGGGGCGATTTTCGCTCCCTGAATCGGTGAACCCGCAGGTCGCGCGCGCTCGGTGTCGGTCTCGACGGTTCGCCGGACGGTCCGCCTCGCGGGCGGCGCGCCGTAAGCCGCGACGCGCTCAGAGCGGTAAGGCCGATTACCCATTGAAATCTGGCGGACTCATGTGAATTTCATAAGTATGTGAGCCCGGTCACGATTGAGTTTGATCTCGGTCATTTTGTTCGCACCAGAACGAAAGTCTCGCGCCGAATTATCGGCCAGGAAGATCACGTACTCGTGTTGTGTCGGGGCGCGGCACGGGTCGCCGAGTGGATCGGTGTGCTCGCCGCTTGGCGGGAAAGCTGTTGTGCCGGTTAGGGTACGGCCGAATGTTCGCAGTTCGAAGGGGGCGCGGGTGGCCGACGACCAGGTTTTGACCGACATGCTGACGATGCTGGATCGCAGTCCGGGGGTGCTCGCGCTGCGCGTGTGCGTCATCGAGCTACTGATCGAGCGGCAGCGCTATGCCGATGCGCTCGCCCACTGTGGGACCGCGCTCGGCCACGATCCGGGGAATGCCCAGGTCCTCGGCCTGATGACGCGCTGCACGGCCGCGTTGTCCGGCGGTTCCCCCGCGCCCGCGGCGGCACCTGCCCCCGCGCCTGCCGTGGCACCTGCCCCCGCGTCGACGGCCGCGGCGACACCCGGTCCGCCGTCGGACTACGACTGGGCGGCGGCCGAGGATCAGGTCGGCGACATCATCGAACCGGCCTTCGTCGAGGGCGTGCCGTCGGAGTTCGTCACCGATGACGATGCCGCCACCGTCGAGCGCCCGACCCTGCGCCTGGCCGATGTCGGCGGCATGTCCGAGGTGAAACAGCAACTCGACCTCACCCTGCTCGGTCCGCTGCGCAATCCCGAACTGGCCAAGGCGTTCGGCACCTCGGCGCGCGGCGGCCTGCTGCTCTACGGCCCGCCCGGCTGCGGCAAGACCTTCATCGCCTCGGCGGTCGCGGGCGAGCTCGGCGCCAACTTCTACCCGATCGAGATCACCGACATCCTCGACATCTACACCGGTGCCAGCGAACGCAACGTGCACAGCATCTTCGAGATGGCCCGTCGCAACGCCCCCTGCGTGCTGTTCCTCGACGAGGTCGACGCGCTCGGCCACAAACGCAGTCAGATGCAGGCGTCGACGACCATGCGCACGGTGGTGAACCAGCTGCTCACCGAAATGGATTCGGCCACCCACAGCAATGAAGGGGTGTTCGTGCTCGGCGCGACCAACCACCCGTGGGATGTCGACGTCGCGCTGCGCAGGCCCGGCCGCTTCGACCGGATGATCTTCGTGGGCCTGCCCGATCTGGCGGCCCGCAAGTCGATCCTGCACTACCACCTGCGCGACCGCCCCGTGGCGGGCATCGACCTCAACGCCCTCGCCGCCCACACCGACGGCCTCTCCGGCGCCGACCTCGCCCACGTGTGCACCTCGGCCACCCAGCTGGCCATGGCCGACTCGATGCGCTCGGGTGAGGTACGCCCGGTCGGCATGGCGGACGTGCAGGCGGCGCTGGCCCAGATCCGGCCGAGCACCGGCGCCTGGTTCGAATCCGCCCGCAATGTGGTCGAATTCGCCAACGGTGACGGCAGCTATGACGACTTGGCGAGATATCTGAAGCAGCTCAAGCGACGCTGACCCGACAGATGACCGACACACAATTCGATAGGGCGATCGTTCTGGTGAAGCTCGGGCGCCTCGACGCGGCGCGCGAGGTTCTCGGGCGGATCCTGGCCGCCGAGCCCGACAACGGCGAAGCCCGTACCGTGCTGGCGTTCACGTGGTCGCAGTCGGGCGACCACACCCGCGCCGCCGAATCGGCACGCGAGACGCTGCACCGGTACCCAGAGCACCTGCCCGCGTGGAAACTGCTCGCGACGGCCGAGAACGCGCTGTCGGAGTCGATCGCCGATGCCGACCCGCGCTTGTGCGCAGAACACGAGGACGCGGCGTTGCGGGCCGCGCAGCGGTGCCTCGAACTTGATCCGTTCGACGCCGGTTGCCATCGCGTCGCGGCGATCGCATTGCGTCGCCGCGACCGGCCCGCGGCACTGGCGGCGATCGAACGCGCCATCGAATTGGAGCCCGACGACGCCGAATTGCGGCTGGTCCGCGGCCGGGTGCTCTGGCTCGGTGCGCAGCTCGGATCGTCCAGGGCGGCGGCTGGGCGGGCGGCGTTCGCGGACGCCCTGAGCCTCGACCCGGCCAACACCGAGGCGCAGTTCCTGCTCGGACACGATGCGGCGCTGCACGGGGACTGGGAACTGGCCGAACAGCGCCTGCGGCGCGTCGCCGAACTCGACCCGGAGTACGGATCGGCGGTGCGCGAGGTGCTCGCCGGCAAGCCGGCGCCGTCGGCACGGCGCTCCCGTCAACCCGTCTGGCAGCCGGAACCGCACCGGCCGAGCAGCAGCACCGGCGGTATCGCAGGGCGGGTCGCGATGGGTATCGCGGTGGTGGTGGTGCTGATGGCGTTGCGGGGTATCGCCTCCGTTGTCGACGGTTCGGATTCGCCGTCGACCCGACCGACCTCCCGACCAGCGGTGCCGTCGTACTACCCACCGATGACGTACTTCAAGCCGCCGCTGACGCGCCCCCAGTTCCCGATGGACCGATTCCCGACGGGAAACCTCTGGCCGCCGTCGGGCCCTCGTCCGACGCTCCCGCCGAACTGGACACCGCCGGGCGGCAATTGAGCCGGTCGGGCGAGCGGCGGCGGGTTCGGCGCGGCGAGCTTGTCGGACCCCCGTCCTACGCTGCTCGCCGTGCCCGATCCCGTTCCGCTCCCGGCTGCCGCTCGGCAGCTGGCCTTCGATGAGCTCGATACCCCTCTGTATGCCACCACTTTCGTCGTCGTCGACCTCGAAACGACCGGGACCAGCGCGGATCGGGACGCGATCACCGAGATCGGGGCGGTGAAGGTGCGCGGGGGTGAGGTGCTGGGGGAGTTCGCGACATTGGTGAATCCGGGGTACGCGATTCCGCCCGCCATCGTGCAGATCACGGGGATCACCACGGCGATGGTGTACGACGCGCCACGGATCGAGGGAGTGTTGCCGGGGTTCTTCGAGTTCGCCGCCGGGGCGGTGCTGGTGGCGCACAACGCGCGATTCGACACCGCGTTTCTCAAAGCCGCCGCGGCGCGTCAGGACATCACGTGGCCCAATCCGCAGGTGTTGTGCACGGTGAAACTTGCGCGGCGGGTACTCACGCGTGACGAGGCGCCGTCGGCGCGGCTCGGGGTACTCGCGCAGATCCTCGGCGCGTCGACGACACCCACGCACCGCGCGCTCGATGACGCCCGCGCCACCGTCGACGTGCTGCACGCGCTGATCGGGCGGGTCGGCAATCAGGGTGTGCACAGCCTGACCGAGCTGCTCGACTATCTGCCCGGCGTCACCGGAACCCAGCGCGCCAAGCGCACTTTCGCGACCGACCTGCCTGCCGCGCCCGGCGTCTATCTCTTCCGTGGACCGTCGGAGGAAGTCCTCTATATAGGGACGGCGGTGAATCTGCGTCGTCGCGTGCGCAACTACTTCACCGGCTCGGAGACCCGTGGCCGGATGAAAGAGATGGTGGCACTGGCGATTCGGGTCGATCACGTGGTGTGCGCGCACGGCCTCGAAGCCGGGGTCCGTGAGCTGCGGTTGCTCGCCGCGCACGCGCCGCCCTACAACCGCCGCTCGAAGTTCCCGAAGCGAGGGTGGTGGCTCACGGTCAGCGACGAAGCCTTTCCCCGGCTGATCGCCGTGCGTACCCCGACCCGAACTGCTGTGGGGCCGTTCAATTCTCGTGTCGACGCGGTAGATGTGGCGTTGACGATCGCCGAATTCGCCGGGCTGCGGACCTGCGCCACCCGCCTCACCCGCACGGCGAAACACACCTGTCCACCCGCCGTCGTCGGCGGCTGCCCCGCCGCACGTCACGACGGCGACCTCGACGCGCCGAGCTACGCCCCGGCCGTCGACGCGGTCCTCGACCTGTTCACCGGCCGCGCCGACACCCTGCTCCGCACGATGCTCGATCGCATCGAAACACATTCCGCCGCGCAGCATTTCGAGGCCGCCGCCCGCTTGCGCGACCGCACCGCCACCGTCGTCACCACGCTGCACCGCACCCAGCGACTAGCCGCCCTCGCCCGCCTCGCCGAACTGATCATCGCCCTGCCCGACGGCGCGGGCGGCTGGGAATTCTCCGTGATCCGCTACGGCCGCCTCGCCGCCGCGGGCACCGCGGCGCGCGGCACCCCACCGATGGCCGTCGTCGACCAGATCGTCGCCGCCGCCGAAACCGTGATCCCCGATCGGGGGGCCGCGACCACCTCGTCGGGCACCCACAGCGATCCGCCCGTGGAGCCCGACAACGACATCCCACCGCTGCGTGGGGCACCCCCGGAGGAGGTCGGAGTCATCGCTCGGTGGCTCGCCAAACCCGGTGCGCGGATCGTGCGGACCAGCGACGGCTACCGCGAGCCGCTGCACGGTGCCGCGCGGTGGGTGGGCTGGGCACAGCTCGCGCGCACGGCGGCGACCACCAGGAGCGAGCAGGAACAGTATCTGGCCGAACGCTGAACGAGCGTGTGCCGCGGCGGCAGCTGGCCGAACGGGCGCGGAGCCGGTCCTGGATCATGGACCCCGACGTCGCGCATGGTGGCGGAGCCGAGGGACAAGGAGTGCGGCCGATGTTCGTGAAGGTGTGCGGTCTGACCACCGCGGAGCAGATCGACTGGGCGGTCGAGCTCGGGTACTCCGCGATCGGCGTCATGCTGACGACCAAGAGCAAGCGGTACCGCACCCCGGAACAGGCGCGCGCCCTCGCCGATCACGCGCGCGGCCGCATCACCACCTTCGCCGTCGCGCTCGAGGCGAGCGAAGTCGCCGAGGTGGCCGACGCGTTCGACATCGTGCAGCTCTATCGGTGGGCCGACCTGCCGAACCTGGCCTTCTGCTCGTCGAACCCCCCGGAGCCGGGGCAGACCAGCGAATACTTCTTCTACGACGCCAGCGCGGGCTCCGGCGTCTTCGAGGAATTCCCCGACTGGGTGCGCGCGCAGCCCGGCCGCGTCGTGCTGGCGGGCGGCCTCGACCCGGACAACGTCGCCGATGTCATCGCCCGGCACCGGCCCTACGGCGTCGACGTGTCCAGCTCGGTGGAAACGGCACCCGGTGTGAAGAGCCGTGAACTGATGCGACGGTTCAAAGCGGCCACCGAGCGTCCCGAAGTTCTAGAGTGATCCCATGATTACCGCGATCGTGATGATCCAAGCGCAGAACTCTCGCATCCCCGAGACCGCGCAGGCCCTCGCCGACACCGAAGGAGTCGCCGAGGTGTACTCGTGCGCGGGCGACGTCGACCTGATCGCGATCGTGCGCGTCCGCGACCACGCGCACATCGCCCAGGTGGTCACGGCGGGTATCGACAAGGTGGACGGGGTGGTGCGCACCACCACCCACATCGCCTTCAAGTCCTATTCCAGCGCCGACGTGGAAGCCGGATTCTCGCTGGGGGAGTGAGCCCGCGGTTCAGCGCTCGTCGAGCACCTGGGTGAGTTCGGCCCAGCTCTGCAGCAACTTGCCCGCCGCCCCGCTGTCCACCGCGGCGGCGGCGCGCTCGAGCCCGCCGGCCAGCGCCGCGTCCAGGTCGAGATCCACATCGCCGACCCCGCGGGAGAGGTCGTAGGCCACGATCGCCGCGGCCGAATTCAACAGCACCGCATCACGAACAGGTCCGGCCGTCCCGGCGAAGACATCGCGCGCGACCTGGGCGTTGACCTGGGCATCCCCACCGCGCAGGTCGTCCAGATCCACCCGGGGGATGCCGAGCCGCGTCGGATCGATCAGCGTGTGCCGGATCCGCCCACCACTGACCACCCACACGTCGGTCAGATCCGAGGTGGTGATCTCGTCGAGCCCGTCGCGTCCACGCACCACCAGCGCACTCGCCCCACGCTCCGCGAACACCCCCGCGATCACCGGCGCGAGATCGGCGAACGCGCACCCGATCAGCCCGGCCCGCGGCTGGGCCGGATTGGTCAGCGGCCCCAGCACGTTGAACACGGTCGGAATGCCGATCTCCTTGCGCGCGGCACCGGCGAAACGCAGCCCGGAGTGGAACAGCGGCGCGAAACAGAACCCGATCCCCGCCTCGCGCACCGACCGCGCCACCGACTCGGGTCCGAGCGCGAGCTTGACCCCCAGCGCTTCGAGTACATCGGCACCACCGGACTTCGACGAAGCCGCCCGGTTCCCGTGCTTGACCACCGGCACCCCGGCCGCCGCCACGACCACCGAGGACATGGTCGAGATGTTCACCGACCCCGAACGGTCGCCGCCGGTGCCGACGACATCGACCGCGTCGCCTTCGATGCGGACCAGTCGCGCGTGCCCGAGCATCCCGGCCACCATGCCAGCCAGTTCGGTCGGCGTCGGGCCCTTGATCTTCATGGCCACGCCGAACGCCGCGATCTGGGCCGGGGTGGCGTTGTCGGTGAAGATCTCGTCGATCACCCAGGTGGTGTCGTCCGCGGCCAGGTCGCCACCGTCGGCGAGGGTTCCGAGCACCTGGGGCCAGCTGCGCACGCTCATCTGCTCTGCTTCTCCTTCGACGAGACCGGTGCGCCACTCCTGGATCGGGCGCGCGGAGGTGGCACAAGCTCTTTTTGCGCCGTCGGGCAAGTTTACGGGGCGGTGCGTGGCGGCTGCAGCGCGTCCCAGCCGTCGGCCACGCCGTCGTGGCGCTGCGCGAGTCCGGCCATCCGCGAGCGTTCCTGCGAACAGGTCAGCGGATCGAGCCGCTGTACCCGCTGCAAGATGATCGGAACCAGCTCCTGCGCGGGGTCGGCGGCCTCGGCGCGTTCGTATCCGTCGTACCCGGCGATCTCGCACGCGGCCTCGATCTGCCCCGCGGGTAGCCGCAGATGATGACGCAACACCGCGTCGGCTTCCCGATCCAGCTCGCCTGCCCGGTCCAGCGCGGTCGAACAAGCCTCGACATCGTCGAAACTCGATGCGACCACGACGAGATCGTCACGCCTGGGGTCCAACTCCCGCGCCGACCCACCGAACAGTCGCCGCCACATCCGCACCACGACCATCGCCGCCTCCTCGTCTCAGCCTATCCACATCCAACGCTGTCACAATGAGTTGTCGCGCGATCGTCGCCAACACGCCGACGGAAGTCGTGGACCCCCTCTGTGCGTGGGTTTTCCGACTCACGCCACAAACTTTCGTACCCGGGTACATGTGTCGTACTACGAAGAGTCATACTTACCCCGTGACGACCGCAGTAGGCACCCCAGGATCGGCCATTACTCAGCGTGTGCATTCGCTGAACCGGCCCAACATGGTCAGCGTCGGAACCATCATCTGGCTGTCGAGCGAGCTGATGTTCTTCGCCGGCCTGTTCGCCATGTACTTCGTTGCGCGCGCGCAGGCGCAAGGCAGCTGGCCCCCGGAGCCGACCGAGCTGAACATGACGCTCGCGATCCCGGTGACGGCCGTGCTGATCGCGTCCTCGTTCACCTGCCAGATGGGTGTGTTCGCCGCGGAGAAGGGCGATGTGTTCGGTCTCCGTCGCTGGTACACGATCACCCTGCTGATGGGCGCGTTCTTCGTCGCCGGGCAGGGCTACGAGTACTACCACCTGGTGGAGGAGGGAACTTCGATCGCCGGCAGCTCGTACGGCTCGGTTTTCTACATCACCACCGGCTTCCACGGTCTGCACGTGATCGGCGGTCTGATCGCGTTCGTGTTCCTGCTCGTCCGCACCACGCTGAGCAAGTTCACCCCCGCCCAGGCCACCGCCGCGATCGTGGTGTCCTACTACTGGCACTTCGTCGACATCGTCTGGATCGGGCTGTTCGCCACGATCTACTTCGTCCGCTAGCGCGCGGCGCACACAGCATTTGCACAAGTCGGTTCCGTCTACTCCAAAGGGACACAGATGAGTTCATCTCCCCCGTCGGCCCCCGAGCCCGCCGGCCCCGGCGCCGGGCAGGCCGCACAGGCCGCCAAGGCGCGTAAACAGCGTCGCGCCCGCCGTCGTATCGCGGGTGCTCTCGCGCTGATGATCGGTTTGGTCGGAGCCGGCTTCCTGGCTACCGCGCTCACCCCCGAGCCGCAGGTCGCGACCGCGCACGAGGACCAGTCCGCGCTCATTCGCGAGGGCAAGCAGCTCTACGACACCTCCTGCGTCACGTGCCACGGCGCGAACCTGCAGGGTGTCGCCGATCGTGGTCCGAGCCTGATCGGCGTCGGCGAGGCCGCGGTCTACTTCCAGGTCTCCACCGGTCGTATGCCGATGGCCGTGAACGGCGCCCAGGCGCTGCGCAAGCCGGTGAAGTTCGACGGGCACCAGACCGACGCGCTCGGCGCCTACGTCGCCGCCAATGGCGGTGGCCCCTCGGTGATCCGCGATGCCAACGGTGAGATCGCCCAGGAATCGCTGCGCGGCAACGACATCGCCCGTGGTTCGGAGCTGTTCCGCATGAACTGCGCCTCCTGCCACAACTTCACCGGTCGCGGTGGAGCGCTCTCCGGCGGCAAGTTCGCGCCGCCGCTGGCCGAGGCCAACGAGCAGCAGATCTACGACGCGATGATCACGGGCCCGCAGAACATGCCCAAGTTCTCCGACCGGCAGCTGACGCCGAACGAGAAGCGCGACATCATCGCCTACGTCAGGAACTCCGCCGAGGAGAAGGCGCCCGGCGGCTGGGATCTCGGCGGTTTCGGTCCGGCCACGGAAGGCCTCGCCATCTGGGTCATCGGCATCACCGCCGTTGTGGGCGCAGCGATGTGGATCGGATCTAGGTCATGAACCGTCAGCGCCCGGAGGCGGCAGCTCGCGTAACCACGCAGGGCGCCGGGGCATGGCCGATTGGATACAGCTCATGAGTGGACAGGAGCACAGCGACATGGGTCGCGAACCCACCGAAGACGAACTGGACGCGATGACGCGTGACGAGCTGGTCGAGCTCGGCACCAATCGCGACGACGTCGATGTCGTCTACCGCAACGAGCGGTGGCCGGTGCCCGGCACCAAGGCCGAGAAGCGCGCCGAACGTGCGGTCACGTTCTGGTTCGCCATCTCCGGCCTGGCCGCCGCCGCGCTTATCGGTGTCTTCCTGTTCTGGCCGTGGGAGTGGAAGGGCTACGGCGACGAAGGCCATGCCGCCTACTCGCTGTACACCCCGCTCGTCGGCCTGACCTTCGGCATCTCGGTGCTGGTCATCGGCATCGCGGTCGTGCTGATCCGCAAGCGGTTCATCCCGGCCGAGATCTCCATCCAGCAGCGCCACGACGGCCCGTCGCCCGAGGTCGAGCGCCGTACCCTGGCTGCCGAGCTGGGCGACGCGCTCGAGACCTCCACCCTCGGCCGTCGCAAGATGATGCTCGGTACCGCGGGTGCCGGTGTCGGTGTGCTCGGTATCGGTGCCGCGCTGGTGTTCATCGGCGGCATGGTGAAGAACCCGTGGGCCAAGCGCGACAAGTCGCCGCTGTGGGTCTCGGGCTGGACCCCGGACTACCCGGGCGAGACCATCTACATCCGCCGCGACACCGGTCGCCCCAACGACATCGTGCTGGTGCGCCCGGAAGACCTGGACGCGGGCTCGATGGAAACCGTGTTCCCGTGGAAAGAGAAGTGGCGCGGGGATGCGCACGAAACCCTGCAGTCGTTGCGCGGTATCCGTAACGCGGTCATGATGATCCGCCTGCGCACCGAGGACGCCGAGAAGGCGATCAAGCGCAAGGGCCAGGAGAGCTTCAACTTCGGCGACTACTTCGCCTACTCGAAGATCTGCACCCATCTCGGCTGCCCCACCTCGCTGTTCGAGCAGCAGACCAACCGCATCCTGTGCCCCTGCCACCAGTCGCAGTTCCTGGCGACCGAGTGGGGTAAGCCGGTCTTCGGTCCTGCCGCCCGCGCACTGCCTCAGCTGCCGATCACCGTCAACTCCGAGGGCTTCCTGGTCGCCGCGGGCGACTTCATCGAGCCGCTCGGCCCGGCCTTCTGGGAGCGTCGTTCATGAGCCAGGTAAACGAGCTGGACGAGCGGTATCGCGCCGCCGCGTTCGTGAAGCGCTCGATCAACAAGGTCTTCCCGACCCACTGGTCGTTCCTGCTGGGTGAGATCGCGCTCTACGCGTTCATCATCCTGCTGCTGTCGGGTGTGTACCTGACGCTGTTCTTCGACCCGTCGATGACCCACGTGGTCTACGACGGCGCCTACCAGCCGCTGCGCGGTGTCGGTATGTCGCGGGCGTACGAGACCGCGCTCAACATCTCCTTCGAGGTGCGCGGCGGTCTGTTCGTCCGGCAGATCCACCACTGGGCGGCCCTGCTGTTCGCGGCGTCGATCATCATTCACCTGTTCCGCATCTTCTTCACCGGCGCGTTCCGCAAGCCGCGTGAGGCGAACTGGGTGATCGGCTCGCTGCTGCTGATCCTGGCGATGTTCGAAGGCTTCTTCGGCTACTCGCTGCCCGACGATCTGCTCTCCGGTACCGGCCTGCGTGCCGCGTTCTCGGGCATCACCATCGGTATCCCGATCATGGGTACCTGGATGCACTGGCTGATGTTCGGCGGCGACTTCCCCGGCGACATCATCATCCCGCGCCTCTACATCGCGCACGTGCTGCTGCTGCCCGGCATCATCCTGGCGCTGATCGGCGCGCACGTCGCGCTGGTCTGGTACCAGAAGCACACCCAGTTCCCCGGACCGGCCCGCACCGAGCACAACGTGGTCGGCGCGCGCATCATCCCGGTGTTCGCCGCCGACCAGGGCGCGTTCTTCGCGTTCACCCTCGGCATCGTGGGCATCATGGGCGGTGTCCTGCAGATCAACCCGATCTGGAACCTCGGTCCGTACAACCCGTCCCAGGTGTCGGCGGGTTCACAGCCCGACTTCTACATGATGTGGACCGACGGCATGGCGCGTCTGATGCCGCCGTGGGAGATCTACATCGGCAACTACACCATCCCGGCGGTGTTCTGGGTCGCGCTCGTCATGGGTCTGGTGTTCACGCTGCTGATCGCCTACCCGTGGATCGAGAAGCGCCTCACCAACGATCACACGGCGCATCACAACCTGCTCCAGCGTCCGCGCGACGTGCCGGTGCGTACCGCGATCGGCGCCATGTCCATCGCGTTCTACGTGGTGCTCACGCTGTCGTGTGTCAACGACATCATCGCGCTGAAGTTCGACATCTCGCTGAACGCCACCACCTGGATCGGTCGGATCGGCGTGCTGTTGCTGCCGCCGATCGCGTACTTCGTGACCTACCGGTTCTGCATCGGTCTGCAGCGCAGTGACCGGGCGGTGCTCGAGCACGGCATCGAAACCGGTGTGATCAAGCGGCTGCCGCACGGCGAGTACATCGAGATCCACCAGCCACTGGGTGGGGTCGACGCACACGGCCACGCCATCCCGCTGGAATACCAGGGCGCCCCGGTGCCCAAGAAGATGAACAAGCTGGGTTCGGCGGGCAAGCCGGGCATCGGCAGCTTCCTCAAGGCCGATCCCAAGGCCGAGGGCGAGTCGTGGGCCGAGATCGAGGAGAACGAGGAGCACCGGATGCTCACCGTTCTCGCCGAGCAGCAGGCGATCGCCAACAGCAGCGAGCCGTTCGGGCACTGACCCGACAGCGCGAAGCACGAAGGCCCCGAGTCGAATTCGAAAACGGGGCGTTGGGGGTGGGGGGGTTAAAGGGCGGGGGGGGGCGGGTGGTGTGGGTTGGCGAGAACATTGGGCGGTTGT
>NZ_JBHXNJ010000008.1:54633-134484 GCF_042719655.1 Nocardia sp. NPDC058518 | reverse complement strand
GGCGTCTTCGTCGGTGAGGACCTGGTCGATGGCGTGGGGGGGCGCGCGCGGCCCGGGGCCCCGCCGCGGGCCGGGCGCGGCCGCGCCATCGCGCACCCCGCCCCGCGCACCCCCCCCCCCCCCCGTACCCACACGTCGCGGGCCCCTTCGCTGTTGTGGTGCTACAGGCGCGGGGTGCGCCGGTAGGTCTCGATGGCCTCGAACTTGGCCAGGTTGTGGCGGGCGTCGGCGAGGGCGTCGTGCGCGTCGTCGGGGATGGGCGGCAGGGCGGGGCTGCCGTTGACAGCCCAGTGCTGGCGCAGCTCGTTGGTGTAGCGCGGCATGCCCTTGGGCAGCGCGGTCATGTCACCCCACAGCTGGCACAGCGCCACATGGTCGTAGGCGCCGACCCAGGCCCACAGCTCCGGCTGCACGCTCGGCCGTGGCAGGAAGAACTTGAACAGGTCGTCGCGGATCTGTTCCCTGGTGCGATACAGCGGCGACCCGGCGGGCGGTAGCTTCGGCAGCACATGCTTGCGGACCCATGGTCCCGCTCTGCCCGCATCGAATTCGGTGGAGACCGCATAGTATTCGCGCCCGTCCTCGCAGACGACGCCGATCGAGACCAGGTCGATCGTCGTGCCGTCTTCGATGAATTCCGAATCGTAGAAATATCGCAGGGAGATCGCCTCTTCGTGCTGGTGGGGTGGTCGTGCCGTCCGACCGAAACCCTATGTCGGCGGTCGGCCTGCCGGACGCACGGGTCCGGGTACCGCGAATACTCGCCCTCACAGCGAACCAACAGCTTCTCCGGGCAGGATGACCCGGGTGCGGGTGCTGGTGGTGGAAGACGAGATAGTGCTGGCCGACGCGATCGGCACGGGATTGCGTCGCTACGCGATGGCGGTGGACGTCGTCTACGACGGTGACGCCGCCTTGGAGAGAGTGCCGGTGAACGACTACGACGTCGTCGTCCTCGACCGCGACCTGCCCGGTGCCTCCGGCGACGAGGTGTGCCGCTGGATGATCGAGCACGGCGTGCACAGCCGGGTGCTGATGCTGACCGCGGCGACCGCGATTCGCGAGCGGGTCGCCGGGCTCGGGCTGGGTGCCGACGACTATCTGACCAAACCGTTCGCCTTCGCCGAGCTGGTCGCGCGGGTGCAGGCGCTCGGGCGCCGGGCCAGGCCGGCGACACCGCCGATCCTCACGCGTGCCGGCCTGCGTCTCGACGTGCACCGATGCGCGCTCACCCGCGATGGTGTGCCGATCGCCCTGTCGCGCAAGGAGTTCGCGGTGCTGGGTGAGCTCATGCGCGCGGATGGGGGCGTGGTGTCGACCGAACAGCTGTTGGAGAAGGCATGGGACGAGAACATCGACCCGTTCACCGGGGTGGTGCGGTACGCGATCATGATGCTGCGACGCAAACTCGGAGAACCGGCGTTGATCGAGACCGAGCCGGGCATCGGCTACCGGATCCGATGAGCAACTCGCGCTCGACCATCCGTGTGCGGTTGACGCTGCTGTACGCGGGATCGTTCTTCGTGGCCGGTGCGGTGCTGATCGGGCTGATGTACTTCTCGCTCGAGCAATGGCTGGAGCAGCGGCCCATGGCGGCCACCCACATGATCATCAGCAAGCATCTGGCGCTGGGTGACCGGGCACCGGCTGCCGACCGCTTGGCCGAGGCCATCGTCGCGCAGGCCGAACAGGAGCGTCGCGAAGTCCTGCGGGCGATGCTGCTCTCGTCGTTGACCGCGCTCGTTGTGGTCGGGATCGCGGCGGCGGGTTTCGGCTGGCTGCTCGCCGGGCGGGCACTGGCGCCGCTACAGCGGGTCACCGCGACGGCACGCCGGGTCGCCGACCGCAGCTTGCACGAACGGATCGCGCTGGAAGGGCCACCCGACGAGATCAAAGACCTCGCCGACACTTTCGACGCGATGCTCGAGCGGCTCGATCGCGCGTTCGACGGCCAGCGTCGCTTCGTCGCCAATGCCTCCCACGAACTGCGCACGCCGCTGGCGATCAACCGCACCTTGATCGAGGTGGCGTTGGATCGGCCCGATCCGCCCGCGTCGCTGCGCCAGCTCGGTGAGACCCTGCTCGAGGTCAACGGACGGCACGAACGCCTCATCGAGGGATTGCTGCTGCTGGTTTCGAGCGAGCAGCTGCTCACCGAACACCGGCGATGCGATCTCGCCGATCTCGCACGCCATGTGGCTGGGTCGAGCGCCGGTGAGGCCGCTGATGCCGGAGTCACGGTGGAGTGTTCGCTCGCCGCCGCCCCGGTCGACGGCGACCCGATCCTGCTGGAGCGGCTGGTACACAATCTCGTCGACAACGCGGTGCGCTACAACGTGTCCGGCGGCCTGGTGCGCATCCGCTGCGAGAGTGCGGAGGAATCTGTTCGGCTGGTGGTCTCGAACACCGGGCCGGTGGTGCCGGTGTTCGAACTCGACGGCTTGTTCGAGCCGTTCCGCCGCGCGGCCGCGATCACCCGCCGAGCCGACGAGCCCGGCGCGCGCCGGGGCGCCGGGCTCGGGCTTTCCATCGTCCGGTCGGTGGCGCACGCACACGGTGGCTCCGTGCGCGCGGCCGCCGATCCCGCCGGCGGGCTGATCGTCACGGTGACATTGCCCGCCGCCGGAACCCCGAACACCGGCCTCGGGTGATCAGTAGTTGCCGCACACCTCGAACACCTCGCGCATCCCGGCGTGCTGCCCGGCGTGCTCGCCGGCGCGGTGTCCAGCGTGCTCGCCCTGTCGCTGCTGGATGGCGATGCGCCGCTCCTCGGGCGTCTTCGACAGCAGTTCGGCGAGTTTCGCCCGATGCTCTGGGCGCTGTGCCAGCTTCGCGGCGAGGTCGGGGGCGTGGGCGAGTGCGGCGGCCTCGATCTGTTCCAGCGAACAGGTGGTGTCGAGCATCGGATGCGACCGGTCGGCCGGTGCGGCGGCCGCCATACCGATGGTGCCCATGGTGGCGAGTGCGGCGAGGCCGATCACCAGCGCGGTGCGGGCAGTCGTGCGTTCTGGCAGGTTCGTCTTCATCTTCGGTAGACCCTTCTGATCGTGTGGTCGCGGTGTCGTGACCGCACGCCAGTCCACCAACCTGCCCGTTTGCCCGGTGTGAGGAAGCGCTGACACGGCCGGACGGAGCGGCCCGGGGGTAGGCCCCGCCAGAGCGGGTCCGTATTCTGATCTGGTGACCTGGACCGTCGACGTACCCATTGACCGCCTGCCGGAACTGCCGCCGTTGCCCGCCGAGTTGCGCGGTCGCCTCGACGCCGCGCTGGCCAGGCCCGCCCTGCAGCAGCCGTCGTGGGACGCCGACGAGGCCGCCGCCATGCGCACCGTGCTCGAGAGCGTGCCACCGATCTGCCTGCCCGCCGAAGTGGAGGACCTCAAGGCGCAGCTGGCCGCCGTCGCGCGCGGTGAGGCGTTCCTCATGCAGGGCGGCGACTGCGCGGAGACCTTCGCCGACAACACCGAACCCCACATCCGCGGCAATATCCGCACACTCCTGCAGATGGCCGTCGTGCTCACCTACGGCGCGAGTCTGCCGGTGGTGAAGGTGGCGCGGATCGCGGGCCAGTACGCCAAGCCGCGCTCGTCCGACACCGACGCGCTCGGCCTGAAGTCCTACCGTGGCGACATGGTGAACTCGCTCGTCGCCGACGAGGCATTGCGCCGCCACGACCCGTCGCGCCTCGTCCGCGCCTACGCCAATGCCAGCGCCGCGATGAACCTGGTCCGCGCCCTCACCAGCGCGGGCACCGCCGACCTGCACCGCCTGCACGACTGGAACCGCGATTTCGTCGCCCAGTCGCCCGCGGGCGCGCGCTACGAGACCCTCGCCGAGGAGATCGACCGCGGCCTGCGCTTCATGGCCGCCTGTCAGGTCAACGACCCGAGCCTGAAGACCGCGCGCATCTACGCCTCGCACGAGGCGCTGGTCCTCGACTACGAGCGCGCCATGCTGCGGCTGAGCGAGTCCGAAACGGGCGAACCGCTGCTCTACGACCTGTCCGCGCACTTCTTGTGGATCGGTGAGCGCACCCGTCAGCTCGACGGCGCCCACATCGCGCTGGCCGAACTGCTCGCGAACCCGATCGGCCTCAAGATCGGGCCGACCACCACGCCGGAGCTGGCCGTGGAATACGTCGAGCGGCTCGACCCGAACAACGAGCCGGGCAGGCTCACCCTGGTCGCCCGCATGGGCAACGGCAAGGTGCGCGATGTGCTGCCCCCGATTATCGAGAAGGTGCAGGCCACCGGCCACCAGGTCATCTGGCAGTGCGACCCCATGCACGGCAACACCCACGAGTCGTCCACCGGTTTCAAGACCCGCCACTTCGACCGCATCGTCGATGAGGTCCAGGGCTTCTTCGAGGTCCACCACGCCCTCGGCACCCACCCCGGCGGCCTGCACATCGAGCTGACCGGCGAGAACGTCACCGAATGCCTGGGCGGCGCCCAGGACATCTCCGACCTCGACCTCGGCGGCCGCTACGAAACCGCCTGCGACCCGCGCCTGAACACCCAGCAGTCCCTGGAACTGTCGTTCCTGGTCGCCGAAATGCTGCGCTGAGTCATCGAGTACTGAGTTCGTCGGACGAGCCCGGGGCGGTCAGCGAGGACCGCGCCCGGGTTTTTCTTTGTCCTTCTCGGGATCCTTACCCCTTCAAGGCAGGGCGGTGAGCGTCACGACGCTGCCCGCCTCCACGTTGGAGTTGATGCCGGGCACCTGGCCGATGACCAGGGAACCGTCGGAGTCGGTGAGGGACTTGACCTCCACCCGCAGGCCGAGCTGTTGCAGCTTGGAGCGGGCATTGCCGACGCTTTGACCCATCACATTGGGCACCTTCACCGCGTTCGAAACGATCAGCGTCACGGTGTCGCCCGATTGCAGCGTGGTGCCGACGGCGGGTTCGGTGGCGATCGCCTTGTCGCCCTCGACGTTCTTGTCGAACTGCACCCGCGTCTCGCGCACGACCAGGCCCGCGGTGGTCAGCGCACTCGCTGCCTCCTCGGCGGTCTTCCCGCGCACATCGGGCACATTGACCGGCTGAGATCCCTTGCTGCGGTACACCTTCACCTGCGCGCCCATCGGCAGGATCGTGCCCGGCGCGGGCTCCACCTTCGCAACTGAACCCTTCGGCGCGGTACTCGCCGCCTCACCACTGTCGATCGGCTGCAGGCCCGCATCGCGGATCGCCTGATTGGTCGCGCTGAGCTGGTCGCCGGGCTTGACATCGGGCACTCGTGGTTTGCCGTTGGAGATCAGCACCGCGATCGTGGAACTCTTGGTCACCCGCGAACCGGCCGACGGATCGGTGCCGACGACCCCGCCCACCGGGATCGTGTCGGAGGCCTTCTGCCGCAACGCCGTCTCGAAACCGGCTTCGTGCAGGACCGCGACGGCCCGCTCGGAGTCCATGCCCGCGATCGGCGGCACCGAGGAGTAGCGGCCGACGCCGAGCCACCAGCCGCCGATGCCGACCAGCAGGGTCAGCACGGTGACGATGCCCACCCACACCAGACCTGTTCGGCGAGAATGATTGTCGCCGTTGCCGAAGGCGCTCGCCGCCGGTGCGGGGGAGTATTCCTCCTGCCGTGGGCGCTGTGCGGTCACCACCCTGGTGTGGTGCGGTTCGGGTGCGGGGGAATGGTGTGCGGCGACATGATGTGGGGTCGCCGGGCGCTCGCCGGGATGATGCGCGGCGCCGGTCTGATAGCTCTCACTGAGATGTTCGGCCGAATCCCGTGGTGCGGGCACCCGGTACGGCGGCAGGTTCAGTTCCATCGCGATCGTCTGCAGTTTCGCCGCCATCTCGTTGGCGTCGGCGAAACGCTGCGCGGGGTCACGGGAGGTGGCCTTGGCGACCAGGGCGTCGAATTCGGGCGGCACGCCACCGATGAAATTGCTCGGCGCGGGCACGTCGTTCTCGACCCGCTGATACGCCACCGACAGCGAGTTGTCGCCGGTGAACGGCACCCGCCCGGTGAGCAGCTCGAAGATCAGGACGCCGAAGGAGTACACGTCACTGCGGGCGTCGGCGGTGCCGGTGGTGACCTGCTCGGGGGAGAGGTAGGCGGCCGTGCCCAGGATCACACTCGCGGAGGTGGTATTGGCCGCGGCCACGGCGCGGACCAGGCCGAAGTCTGCGATCTTCACCTCGCCCGCGTCGGAGATCAGCACGTTCTCGGGCTTCACGTCGCGGTGCACCAGGCCGGCGTCGTGGGCGGTGCCGATCGCGCGCAGCACCGGTTCGGCCACGGCGCGCACGGCGTGCGGCGGCATCGGCCCGCGTTCGCGCAGCAACTCACGCAGCGTGCCGCCCTCGACCAGTTCCATGATCAGGAACGGGTATTCGCCGTCGACGCCCTGGTCGTACACCGCGACCAGCGAGGGATGCTTGAGTTTGGCCACTGCCCGCGCCTCGAACTCGAAACGGCTGAGGAACTGCGGGTCGCCGGCGAACTTCGGGTCCATCACCTTGATCGCCACGGGGCGATCGAGCCGGGTGTCGGTCCCGCGGAAGACCATCGACATCCCGCCGCGAGCGATCGGCGCATCGATGCGATAGCGCCCTTCCAGCATCTGGCCGATCAAGTGATGTCCTCCGGCATTCAACCGGCCGCCGTGTGCGGCCACCACGATGGTAACCGGGTGGTGTCGGCATGCCAGACGATGCGTGCGCGCCGACACGTACTACCGTTGTGCGGGTGAGTGCCTTCCCCTGCAGCAACGACGTGCTGCCCGACACCGAAACCATCGTCTCGCTGCCGGAGGCGGCCGATATTCTCGGCGTCCCGGTCACCTCGGTGCACCAACTGCTGCGTGACCACCAGGTCCTCGCGATCCGCCGCGACGGCATCGCAGGCATTCCGTCCCGCTTCTTCGACGACGAAGACGAGATCGTCCGCATGCTTCCCGGCGTGATCACCGTCATGCGTGACGCCAAGTACACCGACGAGGACATCCTCGGCTGGCTCTACACCGACGACCCCACCCTCCCCGGTCGCCCGGTCGACGCCCTGCACGGCCAATTGGCCCGCGAAGTGGTTCGCCGCGCCCACGCCGAACCCTTCTGATCGTCACACCGGATCGAACGGATTCACCAGGGGTCGGACCGGTGACCAGCGGTGGCCGGTGCGGGTGGTCAAACCCTTGGCGGCGACCAGGATTCGGCGACGGTGCGGAACCGTGGCGCGGGTGGTGAAGACCTGGTAATCGGCTGCTTCGATGCGGTCGAGGATCTCGGCGTAGAGGGTGGCGGCGGTGGTGATCGCCGGGCGCACTCGGGGGGCGAGCAGGGCTATGCCGGGAACTGCCTGCCGATAGATATCGCGGTTGACGGCGATCAGGTGGGCCAGCGCGCGGCGCAGCGGTGCGTCGGTGTGGCCGTGATCGTGGCAGCCGCGTAGGTGGGCTTCGTCCACGCCGAAAGCCGTCAGTTCGTCGGTGGGGAGATAGACGCGGTCCCGGTCGAGGTCTTCGGCGACGTCGCGCAGGAAATTGGTGAGCTGGAAGGCTTCGCCGAGGGCGGCGGCCGCGGGTTCGGCCTCGGTGACGGGGACGACGGTGCCGAGGACCGGCAGCAGTTGCAGGCCGATGGCCGCGGCGGATCCACGCATGTACTCGCGGAGCTCGCCCATCGTGGCGTAGCGGGTGCGGTGGGTGGCCGTGCCGGGGACGTCCATGCGCATGGCGTCGAGGAAGGTCCAGATGTGGGCGTGTGCGATGTCGTAGCGGGCGATGGTGTCGGCGGCCGCGGTGATGATCTGGTCGCGGCGCGGGTCGGTCGTGTCGATGTCGCCGTGTTCGAGGGCAAGGCGCAGTTGTTTCTCGACGAGGTCGAGGTGCTGAGCGGGGGAGACGTCGACGTACTGCCGGGTGCCATCGCGCGGGTCCAGGATACGCGCGGGGTCATCGGCGTGGTCGACGATGTCATCGACCATCCGGGCGAACGCGTACAGCGCGTGCACGGCCCGCCGCCGCTCCGGCGAGAGCATGGCTGTCGCCAGGTAATAGGTGCGCCCGTGCTCGGCGGCGATCCGCCGGCAACTCGCGTAGGCCGCATCCAGCTCGCCGGTCAGCGGTCGGGCACCAGCATCGGCAGCCACGTTCACGATCTCTCTCCGAAGCTCCTGCGTGCGACCGCTCACGCCCGGACGGGCGGCGCCGATTCCGTGGCAGCGGCCTTCGACCTGGCCGAACGCAGACGCAGCGGATCAACGGTACGCAGCGACACCGCCGCGACCACGGCGGCGAACGTCGCCAGCGCGACGTGCGAGAAGTTGTAAAGCCCGAGCGACCCGTCCGGCTGGAATACCAGCATCAACCAGGTGCAGAGGCCTACCAGCCACATCAACGTCCTGGTCGACAGCGCGAACCCGGCCGCCAGCGCGAGCGGCCACGAGTAGTACCAGGGCAGCGCGGCAGGCGACAGGATCACGATCGCGACGAAGGCGATGACGATGCCCATCACGGCCTCGCGCTCGCTGTGCCGGAACCGCCACCAGGTCGCGACGAGCAGCACGACCAGCGCCACCTGGCACAGGTTGCGGGTCACAGGGAGCACCGATTGCTCTTGCAGCGGGGTTACCCAGGTGATCACGTTCGCGAGGATCGTCGGCAGCGAAAGCCAATTG
Source organism: Nocardia sp. NPDC058518 (assembly GCF_042719655.1). Lineage (NCBI taxonomy): Bacteria > Bacillati > Actinomycetota > Actinomycetes > Mycobacteriales > Nocardiaceae > Nocardia > Nocardia sp. NPDC058518. The sequence continues at coordinate 125,851 of NZ_JBHXNJ010000008.1, read as the reverse complement.
ATGATCCTGTTCGAACCCTGCAGTGCGGCCACCCAGCCGAACCCGACCCCCGTGATTGCCGATGCGGCGCCGAAGACGAGCGCGAACACGCCCATACCGAGGCCGGCGATCTTGGCGAAAACGAACAGCGGATGCGGCATATCGGCGGACGGTCGGGCCGCGTCGGGATGCATCTGGTCCTCGGAAGGTTCCACGTCCGAGTCCGCTGCCAGTCGCTCGGCCGCGCGTCGTTCCTTCTCGTGCAGAATCCAGATCCACACCAGGAACGGCAGCGCGACACCCGCGGTCGCCTTGATCGCGACGCCGATGGCGACGACCACGATTCCCGCCACATGATGACGTTCGAGGACAAGTGCGATGCCCGCGCACATCAGTCCGACCATCAGCATCTCGTTGTGCACGCCACCGATCAGGTGCACTAGTACCAGCGGGTTGAGCACCGCCAACCACAGCGCGGTCGTCGGCTTCCCGCCGAGATGCTTGGTCAGGTACGGCACGGCCCACATCATCAGTGCCAGTCCGGGCAGCATGACGATGCGCAAGGCGATGGTCCCGGCGATCACATTGTCACCGGTAATCGAGGTGATCGCGCGGCCGATCAGCAAGAACACCGGCCCGTACGGTGCGGTGGTGGTGGTCCAGACCGTGCTCACGTTGTCCAGCAGCACACCCGGATTGGCGACGGGCCCTACCTGATAAGGGTCGAATCCGTCGCGTAGCAGCGCGCCTTGGGCGAGGTAGGAGTAGACATCGCGGCTGAACATCGGCGCCGCGAACAGCAGGGGCGTGATCCAGATTCCGACGGTCGCCCGCAACTCGTTGAGGGTGACCGTCGGGTCGCCCTTGCTGATGGTGATGCGGCCGAGGCGAACCCACGCGGTGATCATCATCAGCACGCCGACCCAGATAACGATCATCGACAGCGCGTACCCGTGGCCGAACCGCAGCCAGGACAGGTGTAGCGCCTCGAGGAGAGGGTCGCGTTTGCGGACAGCGCCTGCACCGAAGCCACCGAAGGTGATCATGATGGCGCCGAAGAATCCCATGATGGCCGCGTGGCCTTCGGGGCTCCTGGCGAACTCGCTTGCGGTGCGCAGCCAGGTCCGGACGCCGGGATCTGTGCCGGTGGGTAGGTGACGCCGACGCTCTAGTGTGCGCGTGTTGTCCATGGTGCCTACGGTCGTCTCGGAGGGCGGCATGTTCGGTCGGTCCCCCCGGATGGTCGGCGGTCGCAACCGCGAGCTGATAAGTCGGCCGTCAGTTTACGGCTTCAAGTTGGAACACTAACCCGGTGGTCGGTACCGGCGTGTGCCCGGCTGCCGGTGATTCGTGCCGCCGCCAGCTTGCCCGACAGCAGCGTGGTGGGCACACCCACCCCCGGAGTGGTGCCGCAACCTGCGAGAACGACGTTGTCCACACCCCTTGGCAGATTGCGTGGCCGGAAGGGGCCGGTTTGCCGGAACAGGTGCGCGATCGAGAACGGCGTGCCCGCGATCATGCCCTGGGCGGCCCACGTCCCGGGAGTGTCGAGGTGGTCGACGTGGAAATGTTCGGTGATGCCGGTGTAGCCGCGCTGTTCCAGCACCGCGAGCAGTTCGCGCAGGTAGGCCGGGCCGAGGCGGTCCCAGTCGAGCGGGGCGGCGGTCAGGTTGGGACACGGCGCGAGCACCGACAGCGGCTCGAAGCGGCCGCTCGCCCGTTCGATGAACTGGTCGGCGTCGGTCAGCGCGGGCCGCGTGAGCAGCAGCGACGGATCGCTCATGAGCTGCCCGCGCCCCTTGCGCGCGGCGATCTCGGCGAAGGTCTGCGCCCAGGCGGCGCCGAACTCGATGGTGTGGTGGGCCCGCACCGGCCACTGCGCGGCGATCTCGGCGGGAATGGTGCCGTGGGCGACGACAGCCGACGGCGAGGCACGCAGGCCGCGACGAGGGCGAAGGCCGAATCGAGGCAGCGAGCCGATGTCGGCGGTGAGGACCACCGCGTCGCAGGGGTACGCGCGGCCGTCGGCGGTGCGGACGGCTTCGGCGCGTCGGCCGGTCCGATAGTCGATGCCGTCGACCTCGGCGTTCAGGACGAGCCGGCCACCCGCGTCGGTGAATGCCTCGGCGAGCGCGGCCGTGATCGCGCGCATCCCGCCTTCGGGGAAGTAGACCCCGAGGCAGGTGTCCATGTTCGGGATCGCGCCGTAGACCGCCAGCGCGTCATCCGGCGACATGCCGGCGTAGAGCGCTTGGAAGGTGAACAGCCTGGTCAGCCGCTCGTCGCGCAGATAGGACCGCACGCGCGGCCCCAGCTTGCCGAACCCGCCGAGCTTGGCGAGCGCGGTCAGCGCGGCCCTGGCGCGCGGCGTGCGCACCATGTCGAGGGGCGAGTCGAAATCGGCGTTCATGAACTCGTCGAATTCGGCGTCGTAGATGCGGCCGAGCCAGTCACGCAGGCGCCGGTAGTTGCGCGCTTCGGCGGGCCCGCAAGCACTTTCGACCTCGGCGGCCATCTGGTCGGCATCGTCGAAGACACGGATGTCGCTGCCGTCGGCGAAGCGCGCGTGGTAGGCGGGGGTGAGGCGGTGGATGCGCAGGCCGACGCTGTCGCGGGTGTGCCCGACGGCGGCCAGCGCGTCGTCGATCACCTCCGGCAACGTGAGAACGGTTGCGCCGCTGTCGATCTCGTAGTCGTCGAACCGGTAGCGACCCACCCGCCCGCCCGGATGATCGGCCCGTTCCAGCACTGTCACCTCGCGACCGGCGCCCCGCAGATGCAGCGCGGCCGCGAGACCGGCCAGCCCGGCTCCGACTACGACGACATGATTCTGTTGTCCCACAACACTTTTCCTATCAGGCTGCGCGGCGAGTGGCAGCCAGTGCCATGGCGTGGAGCAACTGCTCGGCTTGCGGTGTCGCGGAACTGGTCGCGATGGCGGCCAGCCCGGTATCGGTGAGCTCGGTGATCCGCCGCTCCACCTCGTCGACCGCGCCCAGATCGGTGAGCACCGTGCGCAGCTCGTCGACGGCGGCATCGTCGAGGTCCGTGCCCAGACCCGTCCGGATCAGGGCGGCGGACGCCGGATCGGCCCGGCGCAGCGCCTCGGCGATCAACACGGTCCGCTTGCCTTCGCGCAGGTCATCGCCCGACGGCTTCCCCGTCACCGCCGGGTCGCCGAACACGCCGAGCAGGTCGTCACGCAGCTGGAACGCGATCCCCACATCGGTCCCGTAGGTCCGCAGCGCATCCACCAGCGCCTCGTCGGCACCCGCCAGCGCCGCACCCAGATGCAACGGCCGTTCGATCGTGTACGCGGCGGTCTTGTACCGATTGATCCGCAACGCGGCCTCGACGGATTCGTCGCCACCGGCTTCGCCGTTGATGTCGAGGAGTTGCCCGCCGAGCACCTCGGTCCGCATCCGCGCCCACACCGGTGCGAACCGGGCCAGCGCAAGCGGGCTCAGCCCGGCCTCGTGAACCAGATCATCTGCCCAGGCCAGCGCCAGATCGCCGATCAGAATCGCGACGGCCGAGCCGTACGCCGCGCCGTCGCCGGGCCAGCCGGCCGCTCCATGGCGATCCTCGAACTCGATGTGCACGGTCGGGAAGCCGCGCCGCGTCCGCGAGGAGTCGATGATGTCGTCGTGCACGAGCGCGCACGCCTGCACCAGTTCCAGCGCCGAACAGGCGGTGAGCACCGCGGCGGCGTCGGGCCCTGCGGGGTCGCCACCGGCACCGAGCCACCCGGTCCAGGCGAACCCCGGCCGCGTCCGCTTGCCGCCACGAACAACGAACTGTTCCAGTGCCTCGACGGCATCGATGAAGACGGGCCCCAGCGGCTCGACGAACTCACGCCGGGTGGCGAAGAAACTGGTCAGCACCTGTTCGACAGCGGCGACGAAGGCCGACGTGCCCGGTGTCAGCGTGACGAGATCGACCGAGGTCAGGGCGTCGGCGGCGGACCGGGAGAGCGGGGTACCGATTCCGGCGGACAGGGCGGCCTCCAGGGGCGAGGTGGGCGAACAGCGGGACCGGTTGGGCACTCGGTGGTGCGGTCACCAGCGTTGTCTCGAACGATACGCGGGTGGGCCGGGCGCGCTCCCGGCGCACAGGGCCGCTGCGACGCAGCCCACACCCGGCGTTTCGGCGGGGTTCTGCCGCCGCGGACACGTTCATCGGACTTGACGCAGTGTCCGGTGTTGGGCGGCCGGATTCCCAGTCGGTGCCGGGGCGTCATCGGGCCCCACTAGACTGAGCCGGTGGATTTCGACAATGGACGGGGAAGTTCGACCCCAGATCGACCCGCCCAGCGGCCGTCGATCGTCTCGAACACCCCTTCGGTGGTGCAGAGTCTGCGCACTCATTCGGGCAGTGGCGTGCCCTTCTCCGTGGAGTTCAACCCCCCGCGTGACGCGGCGGGCGAGGCTCGGCTGTGGCGTGCGGTCCGCGAGTTCGAACGCATGCATCCGGCCTTCGTGTCGATGACCTACGGCGCGGGCGGCTCCACCCGCGACCGCACCGTGCGCATCACCGGTGCTCTCGCGCAGGAAACCACCCTGCTCCCGGTCGCCCACCTCACCGCGGTCGGCCACAGCATCGCCGAACTGCGCTCCCTGATCGGCTCCTACGCCGACTCCGGCATCTGCAATGTCCTGGTCCTGCGCGGCGACCCGCCCGGCGACCCGCTCGGCGAATGGGCCAAGCATCCCGGCGGTGTCGAATACGCCGAGGAACTGGTTCGCATCGTGCGCGACCTCGGCGACTTCCACGTCGGCGTCGCGTCGTTCCCCCAGGGCCACCACCGCTCGCCCGACCTCGACCACGACACCCACCACCTGGCCGCGAAACTCCGTGCGGGAGCGGAGTATTCGATCACCCAGATGTTCTTCGACGTCGAGCACTACCTGCGTCTGCGCGACCGCGTGATCGCCATGGACCCCATCGAGGGCGCCAAGCCGATCATTCCCGAACTGATGCCCATCACCTCGCTGCGCACCGTGGCCCGCGCCGAAGAACTCAGCGGCCGCCCCGTCCCCGCCGACGTCGTAGCCCGCCTCACCCGGGCCGCGGGCAGCGGCCCGGAAGAAGACCGCGCCGCGGTCCGCGCCGAGGGCATCCAGATCGCCACCGAAATGGCCCAGCGCCTCACCGACGAAGGCGCCCCCTGCCTGCACTTCATCACCCTGAATTTCGCCAAGGCCACCAGCGAGGTCCTCACCAACCTCGGCTACGGGGTGACGGCCGCCCCGATCAGCGCGTAGAACTGCGGCTCTAGTGCTACTTTTCGCGCGAAAAGTAGCACAGCTGGATGGCGGTGCTACTTAAGTAGCACTCCGCCTCATCAGTGATACTTTTCGGCCGAAAAGTATCACTGATTGCCGATCCGAGGGTTCGAGCTTCTCGCCCCATCCGCTTATCGGGGTCTGCCGCCGAAGCGAGGCCGTCGATGTCGTCACTTGTCATTCCGGGCTGTGCGCAGTAGCCGTAACTGGCCGATCTCGGTGACGTTCTTCATCAGCTCGCCGTTCACCCATGCGAGGGTGTGGGCAACGGACTTGTCCGAGTCGCCCTGCCACGGAAATGCCGCTGGGGCAGCAAGATCGGCCTCGGTGACCTGATCCAGAATTGGCAGCCATTCCTCGCGCAGGCCTCGCAGCCAGTCAGCGACCGCGGGCCCGGGGCCCGGCCACACAATCTCGGTACGGTCTCGTGGAGTGCGTTCTCGCAGGTGATCGATGGCGACGCTCCACCACCACCCGATATGCCAGCTGATCCAACCGATGGTCGGGACCGGGATCGGATCGGGCTCGGAGTCCGCCCAGTCCGGCTCCCAGACGCCGCGATCGTCGAGGTGCAGTGTCCAGCACAAACCCGCAGGCTCCCACAGGAAGTCATCTACTTCCAGCTGATCGAGATGGAAATCGAACAAGGACCAGATCAGGTCGAACTGCCAACGCAGCACGGTAGAACACGATGCATCCACGCACCACATCTTGCGCGGAACCGCCGATCCTGACCATTGGTTTTGCCGACCAGAAGCCACTGAGTCCCTTGGCGCGGAGCATCGGTGCTGCGTCCGGTCGGCAGTCCGTAAACTCGCCGGTAAGAAGTTCGACATGGAGAGGCAGATCAGCCGGTCATGACATCGAGTGGCCCGTTTCCCAAGCTGCTGCCGGACTCGACATCGGATCCGGAAGCCATTGCACGAAATGATTGGAACGCGTTCTCCGAGATCGAGGTCCTTCGCGACCATTGGACTGTGAAGCAGTGGGCGCCGGGCCGTACGGGCTACTACTGGTATCTGACGTTCGACGATTCTGATCTGATCGAGCTCGCTGCCGAATGTCAGGGGGCACTGGCGGTCGGCGGGGTTGATCCGGTTCCGCTGGATGCCTTGCACATCACGATGATGAGGGTCGGCGACATGACCGTTGTCTCTGACGAGCAGATCGACAGGCTGGTTTCGCTTGCACGAGAAAGCCTTTCGGAGGTGAAGCCATTCGACCTTACTGTTGGCCCGCTGAGTGGCTCGCGCAGCGCGATCAGGTTCTCGGTCGCTCCGTGGGATCCGCTGCTTGATCTACATCAGGTCCTGTCGACATGTACGGCAGAAGCATTGCCGAACTCGACGGTTGCGTCGGCGCCGAGTTCTTCCCGGTTCCGACCGCATTTGGGTATCGCCTACAACAACACTGACCGCGCTGCCGCTGAGGTCATCGACGCGGTAGCGGCATTGCGTGCGACCAGAAGTGCCAGCGTGCGGGTGAACCAGGTCGAGCTGGTCGTCCTCAGACGGGATGGCCACAGCTACCGCTGGACTACCCGCGCGGTCCTTGCCCTGGGCGGTTGAGCCCACTTTCAGGGGCAATCAGCGGTTGCGCCGAACGACGCCACTGCGCCAAGCGCTCGGCGTAATCACGAGACGGTGCCCGATGCCGGGATTCCATCAGAGCGCCGAGTTCGTTCGCCCGCTGCCATATCGAACGGATGGGTCGATCTGCCGAAGCATCGAGGGCCTCGACGCCGAGCTGAACCGCATGCTCGACTTCTGGCGAGCGTTGTAGGACAAGAGCAGTCGCCACATCCAAGCGCACCAACGTTCGACTCCATACCGAGTCAGACTGCGAAACGTGATCCTCGACCAACCCTCCGAACTCGAGGGCCTTGTCGAATCGCCCGGCCGAGAGGAACGCGGTGGCAGCGTTCGCCATGAGACGGGCTTTGCCGTAGGGCTCGAATGTCAACGCGGGAGTCAGGCCCGGAACGGCATTCTGGTGATCGGCCAGTGACAGCGCCCGCTCGATTGCCTGCTCGACCTCCACTGCGTCGCCCAACTTCCCCCATGCGCGGGCCAACCCGTTGGAGTACAAGCGGATTGCCTGAGACCCCGAGCCGGCCAGCGCGATCCCTTCCTCGGCCAACTTCACTGAACTCACGAAATCGCCTGCGTAGTAGGCGCAGAAGCTTTCGGTCGATCTGACCCACGCCAGCATCTCGCCGTCCTCGATCAGCGATGCCAGTACCTGCGCTTCGCGGCAGTGCATACGAGCGCTGCCGAACCGGCCACAGTTCACCGCCATGTACGCCAGAACCCCCGACAACCGCGCCGCAATCAGATACAACTGCTCGACATGAGCTGGGTGACGACGTTGCTGGAGAAGGAGATTCACCCGCTGACGAAGCTCCTGAACCTCGCTCGCCAGATGGCGCGGCCCCTCCACCTCGTAGCGGTCGACGATCTCACCCAGGGCAAGACTCAGTCCATCGACGAGATCGCCATCACCACGAAGCTCGGCGAGGTGTTGCAGCCGACCGGCAATTGCATCTGATCTATCGAATGGATCGGCGTCCGCCCTCGCAACCGCGGGGGCCTCGGACACACATCGCGCGGATTCGAATCGGTGACGCTGATCGTCATCGAGTCGCGCAAGGAGAGTGTCCATCGCGGCAGCGTGCTGGTGCGTGAGTGTGATTGTCTCACCACGCTTCTCCCACTTCCGGACGACCGATTCAGTGAATCCGAGCCGCTCGGCAAGTTCCGCTTGGGTGATCCGGAGTGCCGCGGTACGCATTGCGCGAACCTCGACGCCGGTCCATCCTGTCACCGCCACTGCAAACCCCCGCTCGTCGCCGCTGATCAGAGGGCAGAACCTTCGGCGATGAAGCGGAGAGATTGCGAGCGGATTCGACCATTTGTTCGCCGAACCGGATTTGAACGATGACGACCTCATCGGATTCGCGCGGTGTGGTGCTCCTGGCCGGGCTGATCAGCGGCGTGGCAGTCTGCGCAACTTTTGCGGGGTGCGAGAACGGCGCGGTTCAGTGGGAGACGGCGAGGTCGTTCCAGGTTCGTTCCCAGCTGCGGGTCATCGCGGGGTAGACGATTCCGTAGCGGAAGGGCTTGATCAGGGCCATGTAGAAGCGGCCGAACCAGCCGTTCGGCTTCACCAGCACGGCCATTTGCAGGTGGTAGCCGGAATCGTCGGGGACCCAGCCCAGGTGCATGATGCCGTGCATCGTGCCGTTGGCGATTTCGGCGGCGTATTCGTTGCCGAGGACGTAGAGGGCGGTGAGGGGGCCGTCCTCGTCGGGGATGTCGGTGTCGCGTAGGTCGGCGGGCAGGCGGTCGCGCAGGGAGGCGACCCGGGTGCCGGTGCCCGCGTCTTCGCGGTCCCAGCCGAACAGTTCGCCCAGCTTCCAGCGGATCTTGAACAGCAGGCCGCTGATACCGGTGGATTCGGAGGCGCGTTCGGCTCGGAGGGCGGCGAGCAAGGCGGGGAAGTCGTCAGGGCCACCGCCGGGGGTGCGGAATTTCCAGATGTCCTCGACGTCGAAGTCGGGGGCGATCTCGTGGATGCGCCAGGGTTGGCCGGTGTGGGCCGATTCGGGTAATCGCATAGCTGGAACCTCCATGTGTACGGCAGCGTATAGATCGAGACTACCGCTGATATACGCCTACGTATAGATGGGGGAAGTGTGACTGATGCGGGCTTGACGAGCGGGGGCCGCGGAACGAGTCCGCGGCCCTTCGTGGTGCTACCCGTGTCGGGCGGGTTTGACGAATGCGGTGGTGGCCAAGGCGAGAACGAGCAGACCCGCGCACAGGTAGCTCGCCACCTCGATGCCCGCCGCCATGGCCGCGCGGCCCGCTTCCGCGATGGGCACTGTGTGCGGATTCTCGGCGAGGGCGCCGATCGCCGAACCGGCGCTGTCGGTGACGGTCGACTCCAGTTGCCGCACTTCGGATTCGGGCAGCCCGGCATCGGTCAGGCGGTCGCGCAGGCCGGTCCCGACGGTGCTGAAGTAGACGGTGGTGAGGACCGCGATGCCCAGTGCCGAGCCGAGTTCCCGTGCCGCGCTTTGAATTCCCGACCCCTGGCCCGCGCTCTCGCCGGGCACGTCGGCGAGCACGATATTGGTGACCTGGGCGGTAGCGAAGCCGACGCCGATGCCGTAGACGAACAGCGCGAGCGCGATCGACCACCAACTGCTGTCCGCCGCGGCGAACAGCCCGAGCATCGCCAGCCCGGCCGCTTCCAGCAGCAAACCGATCCTGACCTGTCCCAGAGCCGAGACCGAGGCCGTGAGTGAGAAGCTCGCGCCACTGGCGACGAAACTGCCGATCGCGAGCGGCATCAGGGCGAGTCCGGCCTGCAGCGCGGTGTAATCGAGGGCGAACTGCATCCACAGTGGCAGTACCGCGATGATGCCGAACTCGCCGACGCCGACGATCAGCGTCACAACATTGCCTCTGCGGAACGAATCGATCGAGAACAGCCGCACATCGACCAGCGGCTGCCCATCGGTGCGCCCGAGCATCGCCTGCCTGCGCCAGAAGAGCCCGAGGGTGAGGGCGGCGCCGGCGAATGCGACGAGAACCGGTGAAGGTCCACCGCGCCAGGCGAATTCACCGATGCTCAGCGGCTCGGTGACGACCAGCCAGCCATAATGCCGTCCCTCGATCATGGCGAAGGCGAGCAAGCCGAGGCCGAGCGCGGACTGGGCCGCCCCGAGCCAATCGACGCGACCGGCGTTCTTCGGTGCGGCGGGGAGATAGATCAGCACGGCCACCATGAGCAGCGCGACCGCGGGGATATTGATGCCGAAGGCCCACCGCCAGGAGAAGTCGGCGAGCCAGCCGCCGAGCAGCGGGCCGACCGCCGCGGCCGCGCCGATCGTCGATCCCCAGATCGCGAAGGCCTGCCCGCGGGCCTTTCCAGTGAATGCCGCGTTCACCAGGGCCAGCGAGGTCGGCAGGATCAGTGCCCCGCCGATGCCCTGCAGGAAACGGGCCGCGATGAGCAGGCCGCCACTCGGTGCGAGCGCGGCGAGCAGGCTGGTGCCGCCGAAGACGACCAACCCGATCAGGAACAGCTTGCGTGCGCCGTAGAGGTCGCTGAGCCGGCCCGCTACCAGCAGCAGCGCCGCGAAGACGATCGCGTACGACTCCTGGATCCATTGCGCCTGAATCGAGGTGATCGCCAGATCGTCGACGATCGGCGCGAGGATCACGTTCACGATCGTCAGGTCGACCACGATCAACGCGACGCCGAGTGAGACGGCGATCAGCCCCAGCCACAAGCGCAGCGGTGGAGTCTCGGTTTCTGTCCGCACTATACCTCCGTCATAAAGTTACTTTATGATGAAGGTAAATGGTGGGCGGTAAGTTGTCAATCGGGCGGTCGACGAGAGGACGAGATGTGGAGCAGACATCCGGCGATGTCGCGATGCGGCGGCAGCGGCTGGCCGCGGGGCTCATCGACTACGGCGCGAGCTTCACCGAACTGGGCCGCCGATTCGCGGAAACTCTCGGCGTGCACTCCACCGACGCCTTCGCGCTGATGGAGATCGCCGCCGCCGAACAGGCCGCCGAGCCGCTCTCGCCCGCACTGCTGAGCAAGCGGATCACCCTCACCTCGGGGGCGATGACGACCCTGCTCAACCGGCTGGAGCAGGCGGGATACATCACCCGCAGCCGCGAGCACACCGATCGGCGGGTGGTGACCCTGCGGTGTAGTGAGAACGCTCGACAGCTGGCCGACGAGTTCTTCCACCCGATCAATGCCGAGCAGGACGCGATCCTGGCCGAATACGACCCGGCCCAGCTCGCCGAGTTCGAGAGGTTGCTCGCGCGATTGCGGACGGCGATGACGGTCGTACAGCCAGAAGGCGCCCCGTAGCCGAGTCGGCTTTTCGGGGCGCCCTCATGGTTGGCGGTCAGGCGGCGCGGGCCGCTCGCTGTCCCCACGCGTCGGCCAGTAGCCGATGGGATTCGAGCCGGTCGGCGTGGTTGTGGGTGATGGTGGTGATCAGGAGTTCGTCTGCGCCGGTGACTTTTTGGAGTGCGTCGAGGCGCTCGACGGCGGTGGTGGGTGAGCCGACGATCTGGGAGGCAAGGCGGTCGTCGACGAGGCGGAGTTGGTCGGCGGTGAGCGGGGAAGCCGTTGTGGGGTCGAGGTATTCGGCCGCACCGCCGCTGCGGATGCTGTGGACCCAGTGTCCGTAGGTGCTCGCGCGGTGGCGGGCGGTGTCGTCATCGGGGGCGACCACGACGTCGGCCGACACGATGACGTGCGGTTCGGCCAGTAGTTCCGACGGCCGGAACGCCGCCCGATACGCCGCGACAGCGTCCAGCGCGGTGCCCGGCGCGACATGGTAGGCCGCGGCGAACGGCAGTCCCGATTTGCCTGCGAGCTCGGCACTTTCGCCCGCCGAACTGCCGAACAACCACAGCTCGGCATCGATGCCCTCACCCGGAACGGCGTGCAGCTCGACACCGTTGGGTGTGAAGTATCTGCCGTCGAGTAGTGCTTGGATCTCGGCCAGTTGTTCGGCGAAGTCCAGCGACTCCGCTCCGGGTTGTTGCAGCGCCTCGGCCGAGGCGAGGAATCTCGTGCGATCGGTGACCCGGCGTGGATCGAAGGGCGGCGGCACGACCACGCCGTCACGCACCTCGGTGCGCCCGGTGACGGTGTCCAGGACCGGATGACCGCCCTTGGTGGTCGCCGCCGCGGCCCCGAACTGGCTGACACGGTGCCCTGACCGGCCGAGGCCCAGGTCGAGTCGTCCCGGGTACAGCGCGTCGACGGTGCCGAACGCCTCCACGATCGAGGCTGACGTGTGGTGGCCAACCTGCACCGCGCCGGTCCCCACCCGGATGCGCGAGGTGGCCGCGGCGACCAGTCCGAGCAGGGTCAGCGACGACGAACTCGCCACCGAGACGAAATGGTGTTCGGCCAGCCAATATCGGCGATATCCCCACTGCTCGGCCTGCCGGGCGAGATCGACGGTGTTGCGCAATGCCTGTGCGGCACTTGACCCTTCGCTGATGGGGGAAAGATCGAGGATCGACAGCGGAACGCTCATAGCTTCGGATCCTGTTCTCCCGCTTCGATCGCCACGCGGAGCCGGTTCTCGCGTGGTGCCACCGGGCAGGTGGCGAAATCGGTGAACGCGCACGGCAGGTTCACGGCCCGGTTGAAATCGAGGGTCACGGTGCCGTCGGCCTCGACCGCGCCGATGGCGAGCGATCGGGCGGCCGGGTAGGTGGTGACGCCGCTGGTGGCGTCGGTGAACAGCACCTTCAGGTCGTCGGGGGTGCCGAAGGCGAGTAGCGCTTCGTGGCTGTCACCGATCCGGAACTCGATGATTCCCGCGGCGCTGTGGTGGTGCTCGAGCCCGTCCACCACGGCGCCCGTGGTGACGGTGCGTGCCTGTCCGAACGCGGTGAAACGCCCGGTCACGACCCAGCGTGGGTCGGCGGGGTAGGCCGCGACCCCGGTGAACGTGGTCAGCGTCGGCGCGGCCGGATCGTGCACGCGCACCGCGTACTGCCCGGAGCGGCGGATCACTTCGAGGACCTTCTCCTCGTTGAGCACGCTGACTCCCGGCGCGCCCTCCACGGGCGTCACGATCTGGACGCCTCCGATCCGCTCGCCGTCGACATCGAGCCGGTCGGCGGGCTGCGCGGTGATGAACACCTTCTCGTCAGTGACCCACCAGGTGCCGGGGACGCCGTTCAGGCGCTGCGGGCTGTCGGTGAGCCAGTGCAGCCCGGCCAGGCTGAGCCAGCCGAGGGGATCGCGCAGGCCGTCCTCGCGGGCGTGATGCCAGCGTGACCAGTCGTCGGCGAATGTCGTGGTGGGGGTGTGGTTCTCGACGGTGATCGTCATGACGCGCGTGCTCCTTCGGCGATGGTGTGCTGGTGGGGGTGGCGCAGACCGAGGTGGTCGCGCAGGGTGGTGCCGGTGTACTCGGTGCGGAAGCTGCCGCGTTCCTGTAGTTCGGGGACCACGGTGTCGACGAACTCGTCGAGCCCGGCGGGTGTCAGGTGGGGGACGAGGATGAAACCGTCGGCGGCATCGGACTGCACGTAGTGGTCGATCTGCTCGGCGACCTCGGTGGGCGTGCCGATGAACTGCTGGCGGGCGGTGACCTCGATGATCAGCTCGCGGATGCTGAGGTTGTCCGCCTCGGCATGCGCGCGCCACGCTTTCGCCACGGCCAGTGGATCTTTCGTGTGCCTGACCCGGCCGCGCGTGATCTCGGCGGCGGCGTCGGGCTCGGTATCGGGCAGCGGGCCGTCCGGGTCGTAGCCGGAAAGGTCACGGCCCCAGACCTGTTCGAGGAAGGCGATCGCGGTCTGCGGGCTCACCTGCTGGTAGCGGATGCTACGGGCGCGCTCGTGTGCCTCGTCGGTGGTGTCACCGAGGACGAACGTGGCCGCGGGCAGCACCAGTAGATCGCCGTGTGCGCGACCGTATTTCGCCAGCCTGCCCTTGACGTCGGCGTAGAACTTCTGGCCCGCCTCGAGGGTGCCGTGTCCGGTGAAGATCGCATCGGCGGTCTTGGCGCCGAACTCGCGGCCCTCGTCGGAATCGCCCGCCTGCAACAACACCGGATGGCCCTGCGGGCTCGGCGGGACGACGAACGGCGCCGTGAAGTCGAACTGTGAACTGCGGAAAGCGGTTTCGGGTACCTCACGGGCGAAGATCCCACGCTCCCGATCGATCACCAGCGAGTCGGTGGGCCAGCTGTCCCACAGCGTCCTGGTCGCGGCGACCACCTGTTCCGCGCGCCGATACCGCTCGCTGTGTTCGAGGTAGCCGCCGCGCCGGAAGTTCTCGCCGGTGAACGCGTCCGAGGAGGTGACCACGTTCCACGCGGCCCGGCCGCCGGAGAGGTGATCGAGCGAGGCGAACTGCTTGGCCACCTCGAACGGTTCGTTGTAGGTGCTGTTGATGGTGCCCGCCAGCCCCAGCCGCTCGGTCACCGCCGCCACCGCGTTGAGCACGGTGAACGTGTCGGGCCTGCCCACCACATCCAGGTCGTGGATCCGCCCGCGGTGCTCGCGCAGCCGCAACCCCTCGGCCAGGAAGAAGAAGTCGAACAGGCCGCGTTCGGCGGTGCGCGCCAGATGCTCGAAGGACGCGAACTCGACCTGCGATCTCGACGCCGGGTCGGCCCAGACGGTGGTGTTGTTGACGCCGGGGAAATGCGCGGCGAGGTGGACTTGCTTGCGTGGTTTCGAGGTCACAGCGCTGCTCCTGTCGTGGCGTATCGGTTGAGTGGGCGGGGGAGACCGAGCCGGTCGCGGAGGGTAGGCGCCGGACTCGCCTCGGTGATTTCGCCGGCGTCGACGAGCTGCCCCGGTTCGGCCTCGGCGCGGTGGGCGGTGAGAGCGGTCAGCGTGGCGCGCAGGGCAATCGGTCGCAGGACAACTCCGTCGATGCCCGACCGAGTGATCTCCGCGAGCACGTCATCGAGTCCGGCGGCCGTGCCGACATGGTGGAGCCGATCGGTATCGAGGTGCGGCTGCGCGGCCCAACCGTCGAGTTCTGCTACCTCGGAGTGCGCGTCGACTGCCGAATCGGTCAGGTGCACAGGGAGATCCAGCAGGATCTGCACAGTGTCGGGGTCGCGGCCCGTGGCAGCGATGGCGGCGCGCAACACGGTGCGGCGTTCGGTGGCCGTGGGGAGATCGGTGGCGGTGATGCGGATGATGTCGGCGCGGCGGACCGCGACCTCGGCCGACTCGGGGTCGTCGGCGCGGACGGTCACGATCGGTTGGCCCTGGGGCGAGCGCGGGGTGATCGATGGGCCCCTGACCGAGAAGTTGTCGCCGGTGAAGTCGATGTAGTGCAGGCGGTCGCGGTCGATGAACCGGCCGGTGGGCACGTCACGGATCTCGGCGTCGTCCTCCCAGCTGTCCCACAGCCGGGTCACCACCTCGACCGCTTCGTCGGCCTCGTGCCACAGCGACTCGCGATCCTGAACATCCTTGCGGCCGAAGGCCTTCGCCTCGACTTCGGCCGTCGACACCGTCACCTCCCAGCCCGCGCGGCCCAGGCTCGCGAAGTCGAGCGCGGTCACGGCCTTGGACGCGTGGAACGGTTCGGTGTGGGTGACCGGTACCTGGGGGATCAGGCCGATCCGGCTGGTCAGCGGGGCGGTGCGGGCGGCGATCGCGACGGCGTCGAGCCTGCCTCGGGTCACGGCGGTGCCACCGGCCTGGATGCCGAACGAGTCGGGCAGGAACACGGCGTCGAACCCGAGCGTCTCGGCGGTCGCTATCACGGCCGTCCAGTAGCCGGCGGTGAACAGGTCTTCGGCGCCGGAATCGGCGCGCCGCCAGGACGCGGGATGCGTTCCGGTGCCGACCGTTTCGATGCCGAGGAACAGTCCGGTCTTGCTCATCGGGTGAGGTCCTTTCCGTCGAGGGGATCGATCCGGGTTCCCGGGGCGGGGATCGCCGCGAGTAGCTCCCTGGTGTAGGGGTGCTGCGGATCGGTGAACAGGGTTGCGGTAGCGCCGGTTTCGACGATGCGACCGTGGCGCATCACCGCGACGCGGTCGCTGATCCGGCGCACCACGGCCAGGTCGTGGGAGATGAACAGGTAGCCGAGGGCGAGTTCGGTCTGCAGGGTGTCGAGCAGGTCGAGGATCTGCGCCTGCACCGAGGCGTCGAGCGCGGAGACCGGTTCGTCGAGAACGAGCAGGTCGGGGCGCAGGGCCAGCGCGCGGGCGATCGCCACCCGTTGTCGCTGTCCACCCGACAGCTCGGCGGGTCTGCGCTTGGTGAAATCGGCTGGTAGCGCGACTTGTTCGAGGAGCTCGGCGACCCGTTTCGTGCGATCGCCGACGCCATAGGCGCGCAAGGGTTCGGCGATGATGTCGGCGACTTCCCAGCGCGGATCCAGCGATGAGTACGGGTTCTGGTACACCACCTGGAACCGTTTGCGCAGGGCGCGCAGCCGATTTCGGCGGACACTGGTGAGGTTGTGACCGTCGAAGGTGACTGTTCCGCTGTCCGCCTCGGTGAGCCGCAGTGCGATCCGGGCCGTCGTCGACTTGCCCGAACCGGATTCACCGACCAGAGCAAGCGTTTCGCCACGATCGAGACTGAACTCGACATCATCGACGGCGGTGATGCTTCCCGCTCCCGCATGGAATCGCCTGTGCAGCGCACGAACCGACAGCAGAGGTGTTTCCGCTCTGGGACGACGGGGCCGGAACTCGGTGGGCGACAACGCCGGAGACGCGGCCAGCAGCCGCTGGGTATAGGGCTGTGACGGACTGGTCAATACCTTTGCGGTGGACCCGGATTCGACAACCCGGCCCTGTTCTAGCACGACCAGCCGATCCGCCCGTTCGGCGGCCACGGCCAGGTCATGGGTGATCAGCAGCACCGCTGTGCCGCGCGCCGCGATCCGCTCGGCCAGCCGATCGAGTACCTGCCGGGCAACCGTCGCATCGAGCGCACTCGTCGGCTCGTCCGCGATGATCAACTCCGGACCGCATGCCAGCGCGATCGCGATCAGCACCCGCTGCCGCTGCCCGCCGGACAGCTCGTGCGGATACTGCCGTGCCCGCAGTTCCGGCTGATCCAGCCCGACTTCCTCGAGCAGATCCAGGGCCCGCAGTGCCGCTCCCCGCCGATCGGCCAGCCGGTGCACCAGCAGCGCCTCCGCCACCTGATCACCCACCCGCAGCACCGGATTGAGCGAAAGGCCAGGATCCTGCGGCACGAACCCCACCCGCGCACCCCGCAACCGCCGCAGCGCCTTCTCGTCGTCCGGATCGACCCGCTCACCGGCGAATTCGACCGTGCCCGACACGATCCGCGCCGAATCCCCGAGCAACCCGATCACCGCGTGCGCCAAGGTCGACTTCCCCGACCCCGACTCACCGACGAGTGCGACTACCTCTCCGCGTGCCACCTCGATCGACACGCCACGCAGCGCGGCAACAGATCCCGCGCCGGTTCGATACGCGATCCGCAGATCTTGCACCTGGAGCAAGGGCCGGTCCGCCTGTGTCGGACCTTCCGTCTGGTCGCTCATCGTGTTTCGGTCCTTCCCGCGAAGCGGCCCAGACGCTGGGCCGACAGCACCACGGCGACGATGACGAGGCCCGGCAGTGTGGTCAGCCACCAGGCGGAAGCGAGGAAGTTGCGGCCCTCCGAGATCAGCGAACCCCATTCGGGGGTAGGCGGTTTGGTGCCGTAGCCGAGGAAGCTGAGCGAGGACACCGCCAGCACGGCCATGCCGAATTCGACCGCGGCCAAGGCCAGGACGGGCTGGAACGCATTGGGGAGTACGTGCCGGACGAGCACCGCGTACCAGCGCACGCCGGACGCGTGCGCCGCCTCGACATAGGGCGCGTGCCGCACCCGCAGCACCTCCGAGCGCATCACCCTGGCGAAGTTCGCGATCAACGAGACACCCACGGCGACAGCCACATTGCGGGTGCCGAAGCCGAGCGCGGTGACCAGCGCCAGCGCGAGCAACAGTGACGGAATGGACAGCAGCACATCGACGACCCGCATGATCGCGGAGTCGACAATGCCGCCCGAAGCGCCGGACAGCAGCCCGAGTGCCGACCCGACCACCAACGCGATCCCGACCGCGGTCAGCGTGGCGGTGAGCGAGAGCCCCGCACCGTGCACCATCCGCGTGTACAGGTCGCGCCCGAGATTGTCGGTGCCGAACCAGTGTGCCGCGCTGGGTGCCTGGAACTTCTCCGCGGGTACCCCGGTCAGCGGATGACCGGACGCGAAGAGCGACGGCGCCACGGCCCAGCCGACCGCGACGGCCAGCACTACACCCGCCACCACCAGACCGAGGTGCGCGCGGGCCCACCGGGCAGTTCGGGAGGCTCGGTGCACACGCGGAACGGCGTGACCGCCTGCCGCTTCAGGCCGTTCGGTCAATACTGAGCGGCGCACGAGGATGTCAACCACGTTCACTCCTTTCGGTGTCGGTGTCGGAGCCCGTCTGGTCCGGGTCGCGGGGCTTTCCGGCGACGGCCACGGCTTCGGCGGGAGTACCGGCGACCGGACGACTGCGCCGCGTGCCGGTGATGCGTGGGTCGAGCAGCGGGTACAGCAGGTCGACCGCCAGATTCACGGCCACGAAGATCAGGGCAGAGAGCAGCACCACGCCCTGGACGACGGGGATGTCCTGATTGAGCACGGAGGTCTGGGTGAGTCGGCCCACGCCCGCACGGGCGAACACCGACTCCACCACCACCGACCCCGCGAGCATGGTGCCCACCAGCACACCGGCGATCGTGAAGGCGGGCACGCTCGCCAGGCGGGCGATGTGGCGGCGCTGCACCCACCACCGGGATGCGCCCTTGGCCAGTGCCACTTCGGTGAAAGGCTGACGCCAAGTCTGTTCCAGCCCGGCCGCGAGAACCTGGGCGAGCACCGCCCCGATCGGCAAGGCCAGGGTCAGCGCGGGCAGCAGGGTCCCGCGCAACCCGGTTCCGCCGAAGGCGGGGAACCAGTGCAGCCGAAAAGAGAACAGCTGCAACAGGAGTAGACCGGTCCAGAACGTCGGTACCGAAACACCCAGTGGCGGAAGTGCACTCAGGGTATTGCGCAGCCACGGTCGACGCGTGTAGGTCGCGGCGAAGGCGAGCGCCGTGCCACCGATCACGGCGAAAAGCAGTGCGAGAGCGGCCAGTCCGAGCGTGGGTGGTAGCGCGTCACCGAGGGCTTCGGTGACGGGTTGACCGGTGTTGATGGAGCGGCCGAGATCGCCGGTGAGGGCATTCCCGAGCGCGGTCACATACTGCTCCCACAGCGGCTTGTCCAACCCGTAGCGAGCCTGCAGTTCGGCGATCGCCGCCTGGTCGACAGGCGTACCGGCACCGGCGGTGTCGGCCGCCATCGACACCGGATCCGCGGGCAGCAGGTACAGCACGACGAACGAGATCGTGAACGCCGCCCACAGCACCCAGATCGCTTGCAGCACCCGCGAACCCAGGTACCGCGGTAGGTCGCCTACCACCACCTGCCCCCGCTGACGGACCAGCCCGCTCATCTCAGTGCCCGCTCAACCAGGTGTCGAAGAACTGCAGTCGCGCCGAGGCCTCGAACTTCAGGTCCTGGGTGTGCGCGGCCGCACCGATCGCTTGGGACAGCTCGATCGTGGGGATGTAGAGCCCGTTGTCGAGCACCTGCCGTTGCGCGGCTTCGAGCAGCTTCACCCGGGCCGCCGGATCGTTGGTGGCGAGCTGACTGTCCAGGGTCTGATCGAGCTCGGGAATCGGGCCACGTGCGTTGATGTTGCGACCGGCGAGGCCGAAGGACGTGCGCAGGATATCGCCGTCGGCGCGGGTGGAATTGCCGTAACCGGCGTCGATGTCCTTCGCGTTCTGCCGGGCGATGGCCTCCGGGGTGGACACGAGATCGAGTTTCAGCTCCACACCGACCTGGCGCAGTTGCTGCTGCGCCAGTTCCAGAATCGCCTGATTGCCCGCGAACACCTGGCTGAAGGTCACCGCGAAGCTCAGTCGCTCACCGCCTTTGGCCCGGATGCCGTCCGGGCCCGGCAGCCAACCCGCCTGCTCGAGAATCGACTTCGCCTTGGCCGGGTCGTAGGCGAGCCTGGCCGACTGATCCAGATATGCCGGGGTCGCCGACGCCAGGCTCGAGGTCGCCGGCTTGAACTGGGGACCGAGCACGGTCTCGACGAGCTGCTTGCGATCGATCGCGGGCAGCAGTGCCTGCCGGACCGCGGGATCACGCAGTGGGCCGCGAGTCACGTTGAGGGTCAAGCCGAACGGGGTGCCGGGATTCGATGTCGACAGGATCCGCCCGCCGACGGCCTCGATCTGTGGAGCGTCCTGGGGCAGCGCGTCGCTGACGGCATCCAGCTGGCCGGAGGCCAGGCTGCCGGTGCGCACACCCGATTCGGGGACGACGGTGAACTCGATCCGATCCAGGTACGCCTCGCCCTGATGGCCGAAAACGGCCGAGCCCCAGTTGTATCCGGCGCGCTTGTCCAGCGTCACCGAGGTGTCCTGCTTGTAGGAGGCGTAGGTGAACGGCCCGCTGCCGATGTTGTCACCCGCGCATCTGGCCTCGGCCGGTTTGGCATTGGTGGACTGCGCCAGGATGCCGAGCTGCGCGGTCGAGGACGCTTGCAGGAACTGGGCGTTCGGCGCACTGAATTCGACACGGGCGGTGAGCTTGTCGACCGCAGTCGTTCCGACGTAGCCGGTCAGGTAGCTGGCTCCCAGCTGCGCCTTGGCGGCACCGAGCTTGACGACCGCGTCGAAGGTATCGCGCACCGAGTCTGCCGTGAGCGCGGTGCCGTCGCTGAAGGTGACGCCATCGGCCAGCTTGAAGGTGAACACCTTGGCGTCGGGACTGACCTCCCAGCTCTTGGCCAGCCACGGGGTGATCGCACCGGTCTTCGGGTCCTGATCGGTCAGCGAGTCGACGATCTGGCGGGCCACATAGATGGTCTGGTTGGTGCCCGACTGCGCCGGATCCGAGCAGGTCGGCGCCCCGGACAGCCCGTAGCGCAACGTGCCGCCTGGCTGCGGCGGACCGGCCTGACCACCGGAGCCCCCGGTGTCACCGGCGCACGCGACAACTGTGGTGGCGGCGGCGAGTACACCCGCGAGAGCAGCAAGACGATGTCGGATCACGAGGTAACTCCAGAGAATTGACGGCCGGCGGCCAGGGGACGACTCGGAATGCGGCGGCGCAGCTCGGGCGCCACCTCGGCCTGGAACAGCTCGAGGCTGCCCAGGTAGTCGGATTCGGTGCGGCCGTCACGTTCGGCGGACAGGTGGATGACCTCGTGCCCGAACTGCTCGTGATAGCGGCCGACCTTGTCGATCACCTGCTCCGGGCTGCCGACCAGCGCCGACGAGCGGGCGATGAAGTCTTCGACGGTCTCGAACACGACCGGATTGCCGACCTTGCGCTGCAATGAGGTGCGCGCCTCGTAGAGCGGGCGAAACACCTCGACGGCCTCTTGCGAGGTCCGCGCGACGTGGAAGCCCGCGGTCCCCGCCCCGACCAGCGCATCGGCCGGGTCGTGACCGTAGTGCGCCCACCGCTCGCGGTAGTGCCGGATCAGCTCGGCGTACGGCTCGATCGGGTTGGTGACGTTCGCCGAGAACACCGGATCACCGTGGCGCGCGGCCAGTTCCACCGACTCCTTGCTCGTCGCGCTGCCATGCCAGATCCGCAACCGGGGCTGTAGCGGTCGGGGCAATGCCTTGGCGGCGGCGAGCGAGGGGCGGAACTGCCCCGACCACGTCACTTCCTCGCTGTCCCACAGCGCCCGAAACAGTTCGTACCCTTCACGATTGCGCTCCCACTGGTCATCGGTGGTGACGTGATAGAGCTGCGCCTGTGCCGCGCCGTTGCCCTTGCCGATGATCAGTTCGAGCCTGCCCTCGGACAGGTTGTCCAGGGTGGAATAGTCCTCGAACGCGCGCACCGGATCGAGCAGGCTCAAGGTGGTGACCGCGGTGAACAGGCTGATCCGCGAGGTGAGGGCCGCGATATGGCTCAGCACCACCGGGGGAGCGGCCGAGAGGAACGGATCCTCGTGGCGCTCACCGACAGCGAACCCGTCATAGCCGAATTCCTCGGCGCGCCTGGCCTGTTCGATCACCTCGTGCAGGCGATCGCGGGTCGTGGGAACCACGCCGGTGACCGGATCGGGTACCCGGGTGATCAGCGTCATCAGCAGGAACTTCATGAGCGGACTCCTAGCTTCTCGAATGACCTCATGCGGCAGGCTTCTTCGGCAGACCGGGTGGGTTGATCCGCGACTCGGTGACCTTCTCCGAATCCAGGCCCCAGCGATCGAGGACCTTCTGGTAACTGCCGTCCGCGATGGCATCGACCAGCGCCTTGTGCACGGCGGCATTGAGGCCGCTGTTCTTCTTGGTGAGCACCGCGATCTCGCCCTGCAGTGCCTCACCGGCGCCGGAGAAGGTGGCGATGAGCTTGGTCTCGCCGGTCGTCGTCGAGTGGTAGACGCCGGTGGGGTTCGGGCCGATGTAGCCGTCGAGACGTTTCGAGGCGAGCGCGAGGTAGTAGTCGGTGACCTGCTGGTAGTAGGCGATGTCGATCGGCGCCAGCCCTTCGGCGACGTTCTGTTCGTTCCACTTCACCAGCAGCTGTTCCTGGTTGGTGCCCGCGCCCACGCCGATTCGCTTGCCCACCAGGCTCTTTCGGTCGGTGAAGACGAGCGGGCTGTCCTCGGGCACCTCGAGCGCGACATTGTCCTTGCGGTAGGTCGCGAAGTCGTACTTCTCCTTGCGCTCCTCGGTGACGGTGACATTGGAGATGAACGCGTCCACCTCACCGGAATCGACGCGCACGAAGTTCTGCGACCAATCCGCCACCTGTGCGACCAGCTTCAGGCCGAGTTTGTCGGCCACCAGACTGGCGAAGTCGATTTCGGATCCGACGACGGTCTTGTCGTCGGTGGCATAGAACCGCAGCGGGGGCGCGGAACTGCCCGATCCGGTCACCAGGAGGGTGCCGCGATCGCGAATCGCCTGCGGCACCTCGGCGGCGATCGCGTCGACCTTCGCCACCCGCACCCGGCCCTCCTGGGTGGGCGAGAGGTCGAAGGTGACCGAACCCGCCTGGACGGTCTCGGCGGATTCCGGATCGGCGGTGCAGCCGGTGGTCAGCAGCGTGGCCGCCGAGATGATGCCGATCAGCGTGGAAAGCTTCATCAGTGTCGAAACCTGTTCGTGGGAAGGGATACTCAGCGCACGCGCGACAGGAATGCCTGCGTGCGTGGATGTTCGGGGCGATCGAGGACAGTGGCGGCGTCGCCTTGCTCGACGATCTGTCCTTCGTCGAGGAACACCACCGTGTCGGCGACCTCACGGGCGAACCCGATCTCGTGGGTGACGATCACCAGGGCGGTACCGCCGTGCGCGAGATCGCGGATCACCGCGAGCACCTCGCCGACCAGTTCCGGGTCGAGCGCGGAGGTGGGTTCGTCGAACAGGATCAGGCGCGGCTTCAAGGCCAGCGCCCGTGCGATGGCGACGCGCTGCTGCTGGCCGCCGGAGAGCCGGCGCGGGTAGGCGTCGGCGAAATCGGTCATGCCGACCCGGTCCAAGAGCTGTTTCGCCTCGGCGATCACCTCGGCGCGCGGGCGGCGCTGGGACGAAACCGGGGCGAGCACGATGTTGTCGAGCACCGTGAGATGCGGGAACAGGTTGAACTGCTGGAACACGAAACCGATGTGGCTGCGCTGGGCGCGCACCGCGTGGTCGGGCAGCGGGCGCAGGGTGTTGCCGCGCTGGCGGTAGCCGATCAGCTCACCGCCGATGTGCACCGTGCCCGCGTCCTGCGCCTCGAGATGGTTGAGCACCCGAAGCAACGTCGACTTACCCGACCCGGACGGGCCGATCAGCGCGACCACTTCGCCCGTGCGCACCGCCAGGTCGACGCCACGCAGCACCTCGGTACCGCTGTAGGACTTGCGAATTCCTCGTGCCTGCACCGCTGCGGTCATCGGGTGGCTCCTCGGGGTGCGGCGGCGATCTCGGTGACCTTGGCGCGGACCCGCTGCCACGGTGTCGGCGGCAGCTCACGCTGGGCGCCCTTGGCGTAATGCCGTTCGATGTAGAACTGGACGATCGACAGCGCGGTGGTGAGCACGATGTACCAGGCCGTGGCCACCATGAGCAGCGGCACCACCCGGCCGTTGCGGCCGAAGATCACCTGCACCTGGTAGAACAGCTCGGCGATCGCCATCACCGACACGATCGAGGTGCCCTTGAACAGGCTGATCACCTCATTGGCCGCGTTCGGCAGGATCGAGCGCATGGCCTGCGGCAACACGATGGTGCGGAACTGCCGCCAGCGCGGAATGCCCAGCGCGGCAGCCGCTTCCAGCTGGCCGCCGTCGACGGCGAGCAGGCCCGCCCGGATGAGCTCGGCCGAGTACGCCGCCTGATGCAGAGCCAGGCCGATCACTGCCGCGGTGAAACCACTGATGACACCGTTGACTTCGAAATCGAAGAACGCAGGTCCGAACGGAATACCGACGGAAAGGCGGGGATACAGGTAGGCGATGTTGAACCAGAACAGCAACTGCACGATCAGCGGGATCGAACGGAACGCCCAGACGTAGGTCCAGGCGATCACGCGCAGCACGGGATTGTTCGACACCCGCCCGATCGCCAGCAGGGTGCCGATCGCGAAACCGAGGACGGTGCCCCACAGGGTCAGCTCGATGGTCACCCGGAGCGCGGCCAGTACCGACTTCGCGGTGAAGTACTGGGCGAAAGTGCCCCAGTCCCAGCCCGGATTGGTGATCAGACCGTGTGCGAACTGGGCCACCACCACCAGCGCGACCGCCGCGACGACCCACCGCCACGGGTGCCACGATCCGGCGATCCTGGGAAGATCGGTCGCTGTGTCGGCGGATGCCGGTTCAGCGGGGGGAGCGTCGCCGGGCGGTGCGGGCGCGGTCTCGGCGCCGGATACGGCGGACGCGGTCATGGGAGTCCTTCGGAAAACACAAAATCTCCTCCATCGAACCCGGCAGAAGCACCCACACCCCGAAAGCGGGCGGGTTGCTGCGACGTCATCGAGCCAGGTCTCTCGGTCGCTCTGGATGGTTGCGCCCCGGCGCTGCGGCCTGAGCTGAATCAGCATGTGGCACATGCACGAGTGCGCGCAACGATAGAAATCAACGTGAGCGCAGAGGTTGGAACCGACCCGGGGCGCAGTCATAATTGCCCCGGTTCGGCGTGGTCGGTCGCCCGTGGGCGGACACCGGCCCTCGGCAGGGGTTCGCTGCGAGATTGCGACGCGCCGAACGGCCGGTTACTTCACCTGTCCGGATTCACCCACCGCACGCGGTAGCGTCGGCCTTCTCTGCGTCGATGAGGAGTTCGTCGTGATCAAGCCGCGTCGTTCCACCGCACTGACCTCGCTGACGGCCTGCGCCGCCGCGTTACTGCTGGCCGCGCCACCGGCCGCCGCCGAACCGGCCGCGCCGGTGACGCCCGCCGTCACCCGGGACGCGCCGAACGTCACGCCTGCCGCGGGCCCGGGCGATCTCCTCGGCGCCTACCAAACCGTCGTCGAGACGCTGAAGGCCATGGGTATCCAACCCTTCCTCTACCCCACGGTCGCCGCGAACTGCACCGGTGACGGCACGGGCCTTGTTCCCGCCGTCGCGGGCGCGGTACCGGGTCCGTGGCCGGCGAACACCCTCCCGATCCCCGGCGTCGACCTCGCGGCCGTGAAATCGGGCCAGACCCTGTTCACCTTCCTGCCCTACGGCCTCGCCCCCGACACCGCCGCCACGAAGACCTCCGGCATGCAGGTGGCCTGGCTCAATATCAGCACCGGCCGCGGCGGCATGGCCTCGATGGGCCCGATCGCCGACATCGTGCGCGCCATGGTCCCGCCCGAGGTCCCCGCCGAACTGCGCCCCCTCGCCGAAACCGCCATCCGCGACTTCCTCTTCGCCGCCATCCCCGTCGGCGGCGTCCGCGCCGTCCCCGTCGACACCGGCCGCGGCACCGTCCTGGCTGCCGTCTTCGGCACCACCGACAACGCAGGCCGCTCCTGCTTCTTCTTCCCGACCATCGGCATCACCGAGGTCGCCTGAAGCTCGCCGGTCAGCGTTAGGCTCAGCGGTATGAGCGAAGCCTACGACTGGTCGTGGCTGCGGAACGACGGTCGAGGTCGTCTCACCCGGTACGGTCACCGCCGATTGCGTCGACAAGCGAGCCGAGTACGCAAAGCTCGGCATCGCCCAGTACTGGATCGTCCGGATGGTCAACGACGACGGACTGGTCTCCTCCATCGAACAACTGCGTCTCACCTCTGACGGCAGATACGTCACCGAGCGAATCGGCCTACGCGGCCAGGACCCAGTCATCGCAGTCACCGCAATCGACCCGGTCAAGGTCGAAATCCCCTGGGCAGACCTGGATCTGGACATCGAGTAAGCGCTAGCTTCGACGGAAGCCGTCGGTGAGGCGCGGAGTCCCCACGGAAGTGATCACGTCGACGCAGGTGTCGACGAACTTGTTCTCGAGGGTTGCGTCCAATAGTGCATCGGCGAGATCCATCCGCGACGTATACCGGCCTGGAATGCTCGAGGGCGCCAGGGTGTAGTCGGTGATCGTGGCGCCGTCGAAGAGTCCGGAGGCGCGGACGATGGTCCAGTCGAGCCCACTGTTTCGGACGGCTACCTCCATGCGTCCCATATCGGCATACGCAGTCCGACCCAGCGCGAGCATGGCGGGGAGAAGCGCCGTTCGGAAAAGGAAAGTTTCGCCCGGAGCTGCTGTGCCGGCGACACAGACCGAGCTGACGCAGGCCAGCCGCCGAACGCTGTGTAGCGCCATTGCCCGCACGATGTTTCCGACACCTTCGGTAAAGATCGATACGGGCTTGAGGGTGTAATTTCCCCCGAGAACCGAGATCACGGCATCTTGCCCGGCTATCGTAGCCGCGACCGAGTCGCTGTCTCTCGCGTCCGTACGCACGACTTGCAACAGAGGATCCGAAATGGGGAAATCGTCGGGGCGGCGCACTGCGGCGGTGACCTGCTGACCCCTGCCTACCGCCTGACGAACTACATTGAGACCGGTTGGACCGCTGGCACCGAATACGACAATTTTCATTGCTGCCCCTGATATGTCGTGCGTATTCCACTGTGAGATTTATTGCGATGCAGTCGAGCCCGGTTCGGCATTGCCTACGGAGTACCCCGTTAGCAGGGGAACGACCAGTGCATCGATGATTCGCTCGTAGTATGTGCCGTCTACCGGCTCGCCCGAATCGAGTAGCCGGTAGAAAATCATCGCGGGCACCACATCCGCGATCAGCGCCGTGTCCGCACTGTCGGCAATCTCCCCGCGAGCGCGTGCGTTTTCGACAATGGCGGCATAGGCCGCGCGGCGCGGTTCGGCGATGACCTGCTCCACGGTTTCGCGCAGCTGCGGATCGCGGTTGATGGAGGCCGCGATCGCGGACAGAATCGCATCGCGCGGGCCGTCGCGGTCGAGATACATCGCGCCTACGGCGAGCAGATCGGATCGCAGACTGCCGGTATCGGGCAGTGGCTCAGTCCAGGCCAGCATCCGGACCGCGTCACGGACCAGCTCCGACTTGTCCTTCCAGCGTCGGTAGACGGTGGCGCGGCTCGCGCCTGCTCGTGCCGCGACGGAATCCATTGTCAGCCGGTCATAGCCGACCTCGGGAAGGATCTCACTGACGGCAGCCAGTAGTGCGACGTCGCGCTCGGGATCCCGGGGGCGACCGCCGGATTTCGGCCTGGTGGCATCGTCGGGTGGTAACACGTGGCGAGCATAACCCTTGTCTGTTTACGAAACAACTGTGTGCTGTATCGCATTTGTCAAAACGAAACGGTCGTCTACTGTTTCGGAAGTGGTCATACCGAGGGGAGCGTCATGAATGCTGGTCAGGGCGGGAGAATCGAAGGTGTCGAGTTGACTCGGCGCCGACTGTTAGCTGTCGGAGGGGGGCTCCTTGCCGCGGCGTGTACGACGAACGGCTCCGAGCCGACTACAACCGCCGACGACACCGGGCTACGTGCCGCCGTTCGGGGTCGCGTGCTCCTGCCAGGCGATGCGGGCTTCGAACAAGCCCGCACGCCATGGAATCTGGCCGTCGACCAGTCTGTCCGCGCCGTCGTCGAACTCGCCGACGCAGACGACGCGCCTGCGCTCATCCGATATGCGCGAGAGGTACGCCGGGCACTCACGGTGCAGCCGAACGGCCACAACCCGTCGTTTGCCGCGGACGGCACAATCCTGGTGCGCACCACTCGGCTGAACGAAGTTCGGATCGATCCCGCCACCCGAACCGCACGCGTGGGCGTCGGCGTCAACTGGGGTCAGGTACAGGCAGCAGCCAGTCAGCACGGGCTGACCGGCGTGGCGGGCAGTTCACCGGTGGTCGGAGTTGCCGGTTACACCCTTGGTGGCGGATTGAGTTGGTTCGCAAGGCGATTCGGGTGGGCATCCGATAGTGTCACCGCCTTCGACATCGTCGACGCCGATGGCCGAGCACGGCGAGTCACCTCGTCGTCGGATCCAGATCTGTTCTGGGCGCTGCGGGGCGGCGGTGGTGACTACGCCCTCGTTACGACGCTCGAGTTCACGCTGCACCCCGTGTCCGCCCTCTACGGCGGAAAGATGCTCTGGCCCATCGATCGCGCGCCGCGAGTGATGGCGGCCTTTCGGGAGATCACGGCGACGGCGCCCGACGAACTGACTCTCTGGTTCAGCCTGCTGCGCATGGACGGCGCCCCGCCGATGGTCGGCATCGACACCACCTATCTCGGTGACGCGACCTCGGGACAGGCCCTGCTGGGAGCGTTCGACGGCATCGACGGACGCATCGTCGACAACCGCAGACTCATGGCGCCAGCCGAGCTGGGCTCCATCGTCGGCGAACCCACCGATCCGAGTCCGATCCGCTCGCACGCTGAGTTGCTGAACGGGCTCACCGACGCCGATGTGCAAGCGCTGCTGACCACCTCCATGAACCCACTCGGGGCCATTCAGGTTCGCCACCTCGGCGGGGCGATCGCGCGGTCCTCCGACAGTCCACCAGGTGCCGTGACCGCCCCCTACTACTCGAGCTTCATCGGTGGTCAGCCGACACCGGAAGCAGGTGCGGCGACCGAGAATCGGATCCAGCAGTATCTCGGGGCGCTCGACCGGTCACGGGGCCGCCGAACGCCGCTGACGCTACTGAACCCCTCACAAGCGGCCATCGACGCCTTCGATCCCGGCACTCTGCATCGACTGCGCGCCATCAAGAGCAATGTGGATCCGAAAGGCTTGTTCCGCAGCAACTTTCCCGTTTCGGCCCCGGCCGCCGGGCGCTGAGCGTTGTAGCGCGTTTACGTCCCTGTCGGCCACGCGTCGCCGGACGCACTGAGTTGGACCGACATTCGAACCGAAACAGGGAGAATCGTGGTATCCCACCGTCAACCAGAAACGGCTGCTCCGCCGCATATCGACTCGATACAGGCCGACCCACGACGCTGGATCGCCTTCGCGACAACACTGGCGGCCGGCTTCATGGACCTACTCGATGTCACCATCGTCAACGTCGCGGTGCCGACCATTCAGGAAGATCTCGGTGCCCAGTACGCCCAGATCGAATGGATCATCGCCGCCTACGTGCTCGCCTTCGCCGCGATCCTGATCACCGGTGGGCGGCTTGGCGACCTGTACGGCCGTAAGCGAATCTTCATGGTCGGAATGGTGTTTTTCACGGTGGCGTCGGCGGCGTGTGGACTGAGCTCCGGCCCGACCATGTTGATTGCTTCCCGGTTCCTCCAGGGACTGGCGGCGGGTCTGATGGTGCCGCAGATTCTCGCGATTCTTCGCGAATCATTCCCCGAACGGGAACGTGCCAAGGCGATCGCGGTGTACAGCGCTGTGTGTGGGTCGGCGACGGCGGTCGGTCTGGCATTGGGCGCTCTGCTGGTGGAATGGGATCTGTTCGGCCTCAGCTGGCGGCCGATCTTCCTGGTCAATATCCCGATCGGCATCATCACGCTGATCGCCGCCTGGCGGTGGATGAAGGAGTCCCGATCGGTGTCCGCACCGCGCCTGGACCTGGTCGGCGTCGCGCTGGTCACCGCGGCCATCCTGCTGCTGACCTATCCGCTCACCGAGGGGCGCCGCCTCGGCTGGCCTGCATGGACTTTCGCCATGATGGCGGCATCGGCGGTGGCGCTGGTGCTGCTGATCAGCTACGAACGGAGACGCCGACGCATCGATGGGTCGCCGCTGATCGACCTCAGCCTCTTCCAGTCGCGTCCATTCACGCTCGGTCTTATCAGCTGGCTGTTGTTCTGGATCTGTTTCGGCGGGTTCTTCCTGGTATGGACGCTCCTCATGCAGGCGGGGCTGGGCTGGTCGCCCCTGCACGCGGGGCTCACCTCGCTGTTCTTCGCGGTCGCTACCGGGGTCGGTGCGGGTACTTCGGCCAGTGTGTTGGCACCCCGGTTCGGTAGACGTGTCCTGGTCACCGGTGGACTCGTCACCGGTGCCGGATTCGTCGGCTATGGCGCTCTGGTTCAGCACTATGGCGAGGCGACGACGACGTGGCAGATGATGATTCCGCTGGTCTTGATCGGCATCGGATTCGGATTCGTGGTCGCGCCGACCATCGACCTGGTGCTCGGCCAGGTACCCACCCGCGCCGCCGGAGCAGCCTCCGGATTGCTCAACACCGGACAGCAACTCGGAGTCGCGCTCGGTGTCGCGCTCGTCGGGATCGTCTTCTTCACCCAACTGGATCACGATTCCGCGCGGGGTGCCGATGAGGTGGCGGCACGAGTGCAGACCGAACTCGCGGCAACAGGTCTGCCCGGCCCGGTGCAGACCGAGATAGCCGCCGGATTCCGAGCCTGCGTCCGCGATCGATCGGCACAGGTCGATCCCACCGAAGAACCGGAAAGCTGCCGGGAAGCCGCAGCGGCCGATCCCTCCGTGACCCGCGTGCTCACCGAGGCCGGTGATCACGCCAAGGCGATCAACTTCGCCAATACCTTCCGCTACACGCTCTGGTATGGCGCGGGCATCATGCTCCTGCTGTCCTTTGGCTTCCTCGCGCTGCCGAGGAACGCGAAACTTGTCCACGACGGACTCGAAATTGTTGGTGCGACAACGGAGTTGAAGGAGTCAGCGAAGTGGTAGAAGCGCGGGCGCAGCAGACAATGCCATGCCATCCAGAGGACTTTCTCGAATTCGCGATGGACGTGGAACGATACGCCGAGGTCGATGACAAAATCGGCCGATTCGACTGGGTTCGCCGCGAGGGAAATCTCGTTGAATTCAAGTTCCGCCCGGAGATGCCGGGACTTCCCGGTCCTGCGCCGAAAATGATCGCGCAGGGACGGCTCACCCCCGGTAAGCGCGTGGATGTGGGACTCGCGCCGTTGCCGGACAGCCGACTTTGGCACGGATTGATGAAGTTCACTGCGAGCTTCGTCTGTGAACCCGTCGAAAACGGCACCCTGGTGACCAGAACAATGACGGCAGAGCTCATTCCGGCGCTCCGTTGGCTGGTCGATCCAATCCTGTGCCGCAACCTTCCCGGCAATATCGAGACCGAGATCGCGCGGGCCAAAGCCTATATCGAACGGCACGCTGGTCGCGTTTGACTGCGCGCAGGATTCCGGTCACCGCGCAACCACTCGCCATCGGCAACCCGAACTCGAACCGCGAAGTCAGGACGGGCGAGGCGGGTCGAATTCGGTCCGCAGGACTAATAGTCACAGGAGACAGCTGAATGTTCGAAATACAACTTCCAGCCGGTGTCATCGAATACGAGGACGCCGGTGGGGTGTGGCCGCGCTGGTCGGGGACGACTGCCACGGTCGACGGGGATCGCCGCGGCGTCGACGGGGAGTGCTGCTGGTCAGGCGCGGCGGGCGATGGTGTCGTCGGGTGTCACCAAAGGTCGCTGTTTCCAGCGCAATCGGCCGGTGCGGTGGCGGTGGTGGGAGCGGGTCCACAGGGTGAGGTAGTGGGCTATCCCTACCGGGTGGGCCAGTGCTGAGGCGAGGTCTGTGCAGGTAGGTGCCCGGCGGGTTTCGGTGGCGCGGGCGGTGAGTCGGCTCGTGACGGCGGCCAGGTAACCGAGAAGGCCTGCACGGCGGGTGCGGCCCCGGCCGAACAGGGCGGCCAGCGGAGGGATCCAATAGGCAAGGGCGGCAAGGATTCCGATGGCGGCGCCGGTGTCGAGACGGCCGCCGTAGGCCGACCACAGCCAACGCGTGTAGCCGTCGGTGAGTTCGGCTGTGCCGGTATACATTCGGGTTCTCGCGGCCGGGCCCGCGGTCACCAAGGCGGTGCGGTGGCCCGCTCGGCGCACGGCGCGCGCCAGGTCGAGATCTTCGGTGGCGCTGGCCGCGACGGCCGCGTGACCGCCACCCGCGCGGTAGGCCGCGGCGTCGACGGCGAGGAACTGTCCGCACGCGACGGCGGTGGACGGGCGCAGGCTGTGATTGGCGGGGCCGACCGGCAGGGTCGAGGCCCACGACCAGGCGAGCAGTGGCTGGACGAGGTGCTCGGTGGTCGAACCTGCTTCCTGCACCGGCCAGGCCGAGACCAAACCCGCTCCACGCCTGCGTAATTCGGCTACCGCCGCGGCCACGGCGTAGGGCGCGAGGCGAACATCGGCGTCGACGAAGACCACGGCGGCCGCGTCGGTGCGGGCGGCCAGGCGCGCGCACGCGGCGGCCTTGCCGGTCCAGCCGGGGGCGGGGTGCGCGGCGGAGCGCAGCACGGTGAAGCGCTCGTCGCCGGCGATCGCGGCCAGTGCGGCTTCGTAGGTGCCGTCGGTGGAGGCGTCGTCGAGGATCAGCACGTTCATGCGGGGGACGCCGGTTTGGGCGCGAAGGTCGGCGATCAGCGCGGGCAGGCGCGCAGCTTCATCGCGGGCGGGAACACACACCGTGACCGGTTCGATCACGCCCGCGACTCCGCGCGGCAGCGTACGCAAGGTGACCAGGTTGTAGACGGCGATGCTCGCGCCGAGCGCGGCCAGACCGGTGCCCGCCCAGGTCAGGTAGCGGGCCGCCGCGCTCATATCAGCGGCCCAGTCTGCGACTGGAGATCTCGCGCCACATCTCCGAGGGGGAGAAGCCGCCGCGCGGCGCGTTCGGCGGGCCGGGGTTGCGATCACGGAACGCCAGTCCCGCGATCAGCGCGGCCACCGCGAGGGTGATGCCGCCGACGATGCCCGCCCAGCCCGCGAACGAACGGGTGTTGGGGTCGGCGTACTTCACCTCGGCACGCAGGGTCGACACCTCGCCCGCGGGCAGCTTCCACGACACGGTGTTCTCGCTGTCGGTGGTCTCGCGGGTGCCGTTGGTCTTGGCGACGCGGGCCGGGAACGCTACGGAGAACTGCACGTCCGAACCCTGCGGCGGCAGCGATTCCAGATCAACCCGTCCGGTGAGACTCACCAGATCGCCATTGCGCTGGAATTCGAGCGTGAACATGCCCTGCGTCTGATCCGACAGCCCACCGAGCTGGCCGACCTCGCCGAAGGACAGATCGTCGAAGAACACCTGGGTGCCGATGTACCCGTCCTGGTTGTAGTTCTCCACCCGCACCTTCGCCGCCAGCTGCTCCGGCGCCTTCAGCTGCGGCCCCTTGTCCTCGGGCCCCGTCGGCACCACCGCGGCGACGATCCGCCCCGACACCCGGTCGTTCGACGACACCCCCATCGACACCTGCACCCGCAGGCACCCGGCCAGCGCGGGCACGAGCAGTGCCAGCAGGACGGCAACGGCCGCTACGCGCCGCGCGGGCACGAAACGACGCGGCGAAGGAACGGGCATGTCGGCGACGGGACTCGGCTGCACGGTTGACATCGTGCCAGGCTCGAGCCCGAGAGCCCACACGACGGGCCCACCGCGCACCGCGCACCGCGCCGATCAGGCCTTTTTCGCCCCGAATCGGGGTGTGTCGCGGCGGGGTCGGCGGCTCAGAACGCACGTCGCCCGCAGAAACAGAGGGATCCCGAGTAATCCCAGACCGGCGAAACCCCAGATCGCCGATGCCGGGAGGCCGAGGAACACCGCGTGCGCGAGGGTCGAGCCGAGCCAGGTCCACCCGAATACCGCGACCGGAACCGCCACCGAGGGGTCACCTGGTGGCGCGAGGAGCCGATCGAGCAGGGTGAGCAGCACCGCCATGATCACCGCGACGAGCGCCCAACCCAGGTAGTTCGTGTACGGGATCTCGGGCAGGCCGGGAAGCCCGGCGTCGGTGACCGACCAGGTCCACTGGCCGTCGGCGACCATCTGCGGATCGAGGAACAGATCCCAGCCGACCGCACCGAGGGCGAACAGTCCGACGCGCCGGGCGTTCGAGACGCTGGACGGGTCGGCCCGCTGCCCATCGGCGAGGATGCCCGCGACGACCCAGATCGGGTACAGCCCGCCGGTCCACGCCAACGGCACCGCCAGCGGGACATCGGCGAGCGCGGGCCCGAGCCGATCGACGGCATAGGCGTAGCTCCCGAAGGGAAACCCGGTCGCGGTGCCGACGATCTCGGCGGTGAGTCCCAGCCCGGACACGATGACGAAGAATCCGCAGGCCCAGCGCAATCCGCGAGTCGTCGCCGCGTGCGCCACAGCGGTCGCGGCCGACAGCACCACCACGACAACGGTGATCCGATCGCGCGTCACGCCGGCACTCAACGGGTAGGCGATCTGCACGAGCACCAGCGCCAGCGCGGTGACAGCGGGAATCGCCCGGCGGGGATCGACACTAAACCAGTCGCGCAGGCGGGCCGACGGGTCCGCCTTCATCGCTTGTACGGCAGGGTGAAGCGGCGCTTACGACGATCACCCAGGACCAGCTGAGCCGCGCTGCGACCGCTGGCCCCGGACACCCCACCGCCGGGGTGGGTGGACGCGCCGGTCAGATACAAGCCTGGAGCGCCCGGGACTCGCTGGCCCGACAACTCGGGCAGCGGACGCCACAGCATCATCTGATCGAGCGACATCTCGACATGCATCACATTGCCGCCGCGCAGACCCATCTCACGCTCGAGATCGACCGGCGTCTGCACGAATCGCTGACGCACCGACGAGGTGAAACCCGGTGCGTACCCTTCGACCTCGGCGACGATCCGATCCGCCTCTGCCTCGGCGTGCGCTGCCCAGTCGCTGCCATCGGCGAGTTCATAGGGATGCCACTGCGCCCACAGCGATAACTGATGTTCGCCGGCGGGTGCGATGGACGGGTCGAGCGCGCTGAAACTCATCGCGAGCACGACCGGGCGCGGCGGCAGCGAACCGGCGAGCGCGGCACCGTGTGCCAGCCGGAGCTGCCTGCGGTCCGAGACGAGGAACTGCAGACCACGGGCGGATTCGGTGGGGGAGACGCCGGGATATTCGGGTAGCCGATCGGTCGCCAGGCGCACCACCATGCCGATGCCGGGGCCGACCCGGATGCGGCGCTGCCAGTCGTCGAGGACAGCGGGGTCGAAATCGCCCGCGCGCAACAGGTCGAGGGTCGACAGAATATGAGAGCCCGCGATCACCGTGTCGGCGCGCAGCGTCCGGCCCGACTCGGTCGTCACCAGCCAACCGCTGCCGGATCGGCGCAGCGCGCTGACAGCGTCACCGGTGTGCAGCTCACCGCCGTCGGCACGCAGGCGTGCGATCAACGCCGCGCTGAGCGCCCCACTTCCGCCCACCGCGCGCCCGGGCGGCAAGGTGTGCATGAGCGCGGCGAACCCGGCCATCGGCGCCGTCCCCGGTTCCGACATCGGCGGACCCGACTGCGCGCCGAACCACGCCAGCGAGGCCTTGAGCCGTTCGTCGTCGAACCAGAAGTCCAGCAGCGCGTCACCGGACTGCAAGAACTCCCGCGACAACGCGGATCCACCGGCCCGCGCGTCCAGCCCCCAGAACGAGCGAACGAGTCTGCCCGGCGTCGGCGGCCCACCGAACGACCGCATCACCCGTGCGCTGCGCTCGCCCCACACCCCGACGAATCGGCGATATGCGTCAGCGTCCTTGACGCCACAGGCCGCCTCGATCGACGCGCAGGTCTCGCCGAGATCACGGTGGAACACGATCGGTGGGCGCACGCCGTCGGACGGCGTGAACCCCCATGGATCGCAGTCGAGATAGCGCAACCCGAACCGCTCGAGCTCGAGGTCCTCGATGATCCCGGTGTGCCGGATCATGATGTGCGCGGAAGATCCGCGATCGACGAGATGGCCAGGGAACCGCTCGACCGTCGACACCGCGCCACCGGGTACCTCGTCGCGCTCGAGTACCTGTACCCGCTGCCCGGCCCGCGCCAGATAGCAGGCCGCGACCAGTGCGTTGTGGCCGGATCCGACCACTACCGTCGTCACAGGTGCGCGGGGGGCATCGGCAGCCTGCGCCCGAGGATGGCGAACGGGCGGGTATCGCCCGCGAAGACGAAATTGCGGATCACATCGGTGAATCCGGCCCGCCGATACAACTTCCAGGCCCGGTTCGCCTCCTCCGGGACCTCCGGCGTCGACAGCAGCACGGCCGCCTCGGCGCGGTCGGCCAGCAATCGCTCGAGCAGCCGCGCCCCGATCCCACGCCCCTGCGCGGCCGGGTGGACGTGCAGCTCGGTGAGTTCGAAGTAGTCGGCGAGCAGGTCGCGGGCGGCGGCATCGGGCCACCCGCAGCGGCGCATCCCGGTCTGCACCTGCTGATGCCACCACTGGCGCGGCGCGCCGCTGTAGCCGTAGGCGATGGCCACGATCGGCGCGGTGCGCAGGTCGACGCCGCCCGAATCGTCGGGCAGCACCGCGGCGACCGCACGCCAGCCCGTCCTGGTGGTGTGTTCGGTCCACATCGGGGCGCGGTGGTGTTCGGTGCCACGGGGGTAATCCATGGCGGCGACATAGACCGACAGGGCGTCGTGCAGGCGTGCGCGCAGGGCGGCGACGCTGAGGTCGACGACGACGGGTGCGGGGGTGTGATTCGGCTTGACGGCTGTCATGGCTCTCGTCGGTGGCGCGCGGACGCGGAAAGTTGTCGGTGGGTGTCCCTATATTCAATCTCAATTCAAACGTTCGAATGTTAGTTCGATCAGTGCGAGGGGCGAAAGGGGCAGCAGATGGCTGGTCACAACGATGGTCGAGCGCACGCGGGCCACGATGGGCGCGCCGGCGGACTACTACGCCAGGCCGATGCTCTGCTCACCGATTCCGCCTGGGAGCACGAACCGGGCGAGCGGTTCCGCACCGCTTATCTGGCCGCGCTGCGTGGCGCGGGCTCGATGATCGCGCTCACCGGCGCCGACCGGGCACCGCGAGCACGGTCGCGCAGCGCCTGGGTGTTACTGAGACGCGCCAGCCCCGAGTTCGTGATGTGGGCCGATTACTTCGAGGCGCACTCGCAATTACGGGCCGCGCTGGAGGCCGGATTGGACCGCGCGATCACCGACACACAAGCAGATGAGTTCTGCTCACGGGTGGGCGCATTCCTCTACGACGTCGACGATGCGCTGGTAGCCGCGGCCAAGAGCCTCCCGCAGCCGAGTCGTGGCCGCGACATGACCGCTTAGTTATGACCGAGTAGGTGGTACGCCACCGATCGAACTCGTATTATGGGGAGCAGATAGCCGCCAAGGTCGGCTACCCGTCGCCTACCCGGAGGCGACCAGCCACGCCTAGTGCCGGGGGAGGTACCGTGCCACTCTCCGAGCACGAGCAGCGCATGCTCGAACAGATCGAGAGCGCTCTCTATGCTGAGGATCCGAAGTTCGCCTCGTCCGTCCGCGGCGGACGTCTTCGCTCCACGTCGAGTCGACGCAGACTCCAGGCAGCGGCGTTGTTCGCCGTCGGCCTGTTTCTGCTCGTCGCCGGCATCGCCGCCCCGTTCAAGCCGGGCGGTTTCCCGATCATCAGTCTCGTCGGATTCATCGCCATGTTCGGCGCTGGTGTCCTGCTGATGATCGGCAACTCGCGTCGCACCGCCCGACCGGATGCGACCGAGTCTCCCGCGGCGGGCAGCGGCCCGACGACGGGACCCACCGCCCGAGGCGGTCGCCAGCGCAAGTCCGGCGGCTTCTCCGAGCGCATGGAAGACCGATTCCGACGACGGTTCGAGCAGGAATAGCTCAGACCTAGCCGACTACGTTGGCGGCGCCACACCCACCACCGGGTGTGGCGCCGCCTTCGTGCGTCTATGGCCCGCTGACGCCGAAGCGCGTGGCCAGGGAAGTTCCCCCACCTTCCCCACCGCTCCCCACACTTCCCCCACGAGGCCACCCGCCCGACGGCGCACCTGCGATGTTTGCTGAACGTTGTCGGAACGAGGGGTTGCCGACCCGCGCGGGTTGCCCGAACACGGGATAACCGCGAATCTCAGTGATAGCTGGGATGACCTGCGGAATTGTGTTGGCGGGGAGCAGGATCACTCAGGGTTTCGATTGAAAGTGGGGGAAAGTGGGGTAATGTGGGTCGCGCACTACAGGAGAGGCCGTACGGCGAGGTGAATCCAGTAGGGAGGTGGCCGGGATGTTCCTCGGTACCTACACCCCCCGGCTGGACGACAAAGGGCGGCTGACGTTGCCTGCGAAGTTTCGAGACGATCTGGCGGGAGGGTTGATGGTCACGAAAGGCCAAGACCACAGCCTGGCCGTGTATCCCAAAGACGAGTTCACCGCGCTCGCGCGGCGAGCCGCGTCGGCGTCCCGAAGCAACCCGCAGGCAAGGGCTTTCGTTCGAGCGCTGGCGGCGGGCACCGACGAGCAACGTCCGGATGCACAGGGCCGGATCACGCTGTCGCCGGACCATCGGCGCTACGCGAACCTCTCGCGGGATTGCGTGGTGATCGGTTCGGTCGACTTCCTCGAAATATGGGATAAGCAGGCGTGGGAGACCTACCTCGAAGAACACGAGGAGGACTACGCGCAAGCCGGAGACGAGTCGCTGGGCGGAATCTTCTGACCCGGAGCACGCGAGTGCTGCGAGGCCTCTGCCCGGGCGTGGACCCTGACGTACTTCCCCGACGCCAGGTGCCTTGCCCCGGTCAGAGACCTCGAAGCATTCACAGCACCAACTCGTTCGACATGCACTTATTCGAAAGCACTGTGTGGCAAGGCGACCCGTCTGCGACGCGAGGCAGTATCCCGGGAGGTCGAGGTGAACCATGACGCCGAGAACCCCCGTCATGTGCCGGTTCTGCTCGAGCGCGCCGACGATCTGCTCGGCCCCGCGCTGAGCGAACCGGGCGCCGTCTACATCGACGCGACCCTCGGATTGGGCGGGCACGCCGAGCATTTCCTGCGCACGTACCCGCAAGCGCGTCTGGTCGGTCTCGACCGCGACACCACCGCGTTGCGGATGGCGGGCGAGCGCCTGGCGCCCTACGCCGACCGGATCACGCTGGTGCACACCCGCTACGACGGGATCCCGGCGGCGCTGGCCGAAGCGGGACTGGACGAAACCGGTTCCGTCTCAGCGATCCTCATGGACCTCGGGGTGTCGTCGATGCAGCTCGACGAGGCCGAGCGCGGCTTCGCCTACTCCGTCGACGCGCCGCTGGACATGCGGATGGACCCCACCACCGGGATCACCGCCGCCGACGTGCTCAACACCTACAGCCACGGCGATCTGGCCCGGGTGCTGAAAACCTATGGCGACGAACGGTTCGCGGGCAAGATCGCCTCGGAGGTGCTGCGCAGGCGGGCGGTCAAGCCGTTCACCACCAGCGCCGAACTCGTCGAGGTGCTCTACGCGACCATTCCGGCCGCGGCGCGCCGCACCGGCGGACATCCGGCCAAGCGCTCGTTCCAGGCGCTGCGGGTGGAGGTCAACGGTGAGCTCGACTCGCTGCGGGCGGCATTACCCGCGGCACTGGATTCACTGCGTGTGGGCGGACGGATCTGCGTCATGTCGTACCAGTCGCTCGAAGACCGGCTGGTCAAACACGAACTCGCGCCACGGATCGTATCCCGGTCGCCGATGGACCTGCCGGTCGAACTGCCCGGCATGGGACCGGAATTCCGGATGCTGACCCGTGGAGCGGAAAAAGCGACCGAGTCCGAGATCGAGGTCAATCCGCGATCCGCGCCGGTGCGGATGCGCGCGGCCGAACGAATCGCGGAGAGGTCAGGGAGGACACAGGAGGGGACACGATGAGCGTGCGGACGAGCACAGTCGCGGTGCCGAGCAAGACGGCCCGGCGCGTCGAGGCGGCCGAACGAGTGAAGTCCGGTGCGGCACAGCGGGCCTATGCCCGCAAGCGCACCAGGGAGCAGCTGCTCGACGGCATCGAACTGCCCGAACCGTCCTCGACGATGGCGGGGCGGATCCCGTTCGTCACCGCGATCATCGGACTGCTCGGCTGCGGCCTCGCCCTGACCCTGTTGCTCACCACCCGCGCCGCCGAGGACAGCTACCAGCTCGGTGACGCCAGGACGGTCAACCGCAAGCTCGCCGACGAGCGGGCCGCGCTGCAGCGCGAGGTCGCCGCCGCCGATTCCGCCCCCGAACTGGCCGCACGCGCACGCGAACTCGGCATGATCCCCGCGAAGGATCCGGCCCGGCTGGTGATCGGTGTCGACGGCGAGGTCACCGTGATCGGCAACCCGACTCCCGCGCAGGGTGCGCCGGTGCCGCCGCTGAACGGCCCGCCGACCACCACGCCGAACAGTCCGGCGCCGGGGCATGCCCAGGCGCAGGGCGAGCGTGTGGTGCCGGTCCAGCCGGGTGCGGCCGCGGCGAGCCCCGCCGCGCCCAACGGTGCTACGGCGAACGTGCTCGCGGCTCCCGTCACCACGACGGCCCCTGCCGTGAATTCGCCTCAAACCCCGGCCCCTGCCCCGGCACCGATCGCTCCGGTTACCGTGCCCGATCGGGTCGACGTCGCAGGTCAGGGTGAACCGCTGGCCTCCGCCGACACGCCACCGCCCGCACCGGGTGTCGTCGCCGACCCGGCGATCGCC
The DNA here is from genome assembly GCF_042719655.1 of Nocardia sp. NPDC058518. Classification (NCBI taxonomy): domain Bacteria; kingdom Bacillati; phylum Actinomycetota; class Actinomycetes; order Mycobacteriales; family Nocardiaceae; genus Nocardia; species Nocardia sp. NPDC058518. The sequence goes on along the minus strand of NZ_JBHXNJ010000008.1, from coordinate 85,111 downwards.
GCGGATGCGCCGTTACCCGCTCCGGGTGCCGTCGCGCCGGGTCCCGGACTACGAGCGCCGGCGGCCGGATCGCCGAGCGAACAGCCGCAGGTGGTCGAATCGCAAGATGGTCCTCGATGAAGCAGAGCGGGCCCGCGTCGCAGCAGCGACGCGGGCCGGGCTCGTCGAGGGCCCCCCGCGCCCGCGCGCGCGCGCCGCGCGCCCCCCGAAACCTTCCCCGTGCACCCACACGGCGCCGCCACGTCGCGGGGCACGCTCCGACCTTAGTCGAGTCAGCAGCTCGATCATGAGAGCCGCGTCAGCCCCCAGCGGGGGCGCACGCAGCGTCGGTTTCAGACCAACAAGCCCTGGGCGTGAGGGGCGGAAAGGTGATCCGCTGAACTCGCCGACAGGCGCCGCGAGACAGGCTACTCGCGGGTTCTCGACAGGCCTCGGAGTTCAAAAACGTGGGGTTTCTGTGGGAATTGGCCAAAAAACGTCAAATCTCCGAAAATGCGAAACCCCCTCCGACCCAGGTCAGAGGGGGTTTTCACTGTCGGGCTGACAGGATTTGAACCTGCGACCACTTGACCCCCAGTCAAGTGCGCTACCAAGCTGCGCCACAGCCCGTTCTTGCCCCCGTCTCTGGGTGCTCGAAAAGATTACCTCACCTCTCGGCGAAGGTACTAATCGGCTGGTAGATGCACCTTTTTGCTGATCAGAAGGAGCCTCGGCCGCGATGCGGTGGAGCTGTTATCCCACCACACGGAGAGCGGGACCAGAACGGGACCGAAGGTGGTTCGAGAGCTTGTCGCCTGCATCGGTGACCTCCCGCCGATCCGGGTGTAGGTATCGCTCAGTTGTTCGACTGTCGGCATGGTCCGCGATCTTCTGGAGCAAGTGCAGGCTCACGCCGACATCGGCCAACCAGGTCGGTCCGGTGGTCCATACCCTACCCATCAATGCCCAATAGTGCTCAGCACCAAGCTTTTTCGCGAGACGACTGCTCTCAGCGATGCGCATGAATCGGCATTGATTCCGGCCAAAAGTTCCGGCAATGCCATCCAGGGATTCGCGACCAAGCGGCGTGAAGCGACGTTTGGCCCGTTGGCGGCGTTGGCGAACAACACGGGCATCATCGATTTCGGCGGGATCGGGTCAGAGTCACCGATCCGGACCCCGATAACCGCGTCGATTTGATCTGAGACCCACCGCCGGACAGCCACTTCCACGCTTCGGCGGCCCAGAGGAAGTCGCGGCGATGATCGGTCTTCTTGTCAGCGAATCCACCTTTTCGACCAGCTCGGAACTCGTACTGGACGGCGGTGCCACAGCAGGAGCCTCGTTCGTCGCGCCCTCATGAACGATGGGGAGCCGGCCACGACGGTCAATGGCATATCGACAGCGAACCAGGCCTACCGCTTGTCGCCCCGCTCAACGCCGCCGCCCGCATCCTCCGCCATCATCGTCTTGCTACCGTGGTGCGACAGTTGTCGTACGCAAGCGAGGTTGCCCGATTCTTCCGAGCTTTTCACCCGACCCCGCGGTCCCCTGACTGCGTCGTCCTCGAATGCTTCGGAGTGTGCCATGCCAACCCAGATCACCGCGCTCGCGGTCAGCAAGTCTTTCGACGGCAATCCCGTTCTCGCGGATGTGACATGTTCGCTTGACGTCGGCGAGCGCACCGGGATCATCGGCGAAAACGGCTCCGGCAAGACCACCCTGCTGCGTTTGTTCGCGGGGCGGGTGCAGCCCGATCGCGGCGAGATCGTCGTCCACGCCGAGGGTGGCGTCGGCTACCTCGCGCAAGACGAGCAACTCCCCCAGCACCTCACTGTGCAGCAGCTCATCGACCAAGCCCTCACCGAGCTGCGAGCGGTCGAAGCCCAGATGCGCCGCCTCGAGGTCGCGATGGCCGACGGCGACGAGTCCGGAATCGACGAATACGGTGAGCTGACACTACTTTTCGAACATCACGGCGGCTATGACGCCGACGCGCGAGTGGAACAGGCTTTCCACGGACTGGGATTGGGCCTGGTAGATCGCGACCGCACGATCGGCGAGCTATCGGGCGGCGAGCAGGTCCGACTACGCCTGGCCGCGGTGCTGGCGGCAGCTCCGGAACTGCTGTTACTGGACGAGCCGACCAACCACCTCGACGATGTCGCCCTGACCTGGCTGGAAGACCACCTGCTCACCCGGCGCGGCACGACGGTGGCGGTCTCCCACGACCGGGCCTTCCTCGAACGGGTGACAACCAGCCTGCTGGAGGTCGACGCGGACCGGCAGCGAGTCGTCCGCTACAACGACGGTTACCCAGGATTCCTGGCGGAAAAGGCGGCCGAGCGAGCGCGATGGGTGCAGGCGCACGCGCAATGGCTGGCCGATACCGAACGATTCCGCGAGGCCGCCGACTCCACCGCCCGCAGGGTGGCACCGGGCCGGGCGATGGCCGACAACAACAAGATGGCCTACAGCCGAGCCGGTGGACGGGTGCAGCAATCAGTGGCCAGCCGGGTTCGCAATGCGCAGGAACGGCTGCGGCGCCTGCTCGCCAACCCGGTGCCTGCACCGCCGCAACCCCTACGATTCGCGCCCACCCTGGCGACCGCCGGCACACACGGGACGGGGCTCGAGGCCACCGACATCTCCGTCGCGGGCAGACTCGAGCCGACCAGCGTGACGCTCGCCGCGGGCGACCGCCTGCTGATCACCGGCCCGAACGGCGCGGGCAAGACCACCCTGCTGCGCGTGCTGGCCGGTCAACTCGCACCCGACACCGGCACTGTCGCCCGGACCGGCAAGATCGGCTACCTCGCGCAGGAACCACCGCCCGCCGTCCGCGGACGCATGATGTTCGTCGCCTTCGCGCGCGATCGCCCGGGTGATCCAGAATTCCACGGCGACCAACTGCTCTCACTCGGCCTGTTCGACGTCTCCCAGTTCACGACGCGTGTCGAGGACCTGTCCACCGGCCAGCGCCAGCGCCTCGCCTTGGCGCGCTTGGTCACCGAACCCGTCGACGTACTGCTCCTCGACGAGCCGACCAACCACCTGTCGCCAGGTCTGGTCGAGGAGCTGGAAACCGCGCTCGCCCATTTCCCGGGAGCCATCGTGGTCGTCAGCCACGACCGGCGACTGCGCAGCCGCTGGGAAGGCACCCACCTCGCCTTACAGGCGTCGGCCTCCGTGTGAACTGCGTAGATATGCGGCCGCCCGCCACCGCCGTGGCCGAGACAACACGCGCCTACGCGAATCCACCGGCGCGGACCATCCGCGCGTAGAGGTCGTCGGCGCGCATCAATTCGTCGTGCGTCCCGACCGCCCGTACGCTGCCGTCGTCCATCACGACGATCCGATCGGCGTGCCGCACGGTCGACAAGCGGTGAGCGATCGTGACGACGGCGTGGGTGCGCGCCCGCACGGCGATCGCTTCGACGATCGATGCCTCGGTCAGGGTGTCGATCTGCGACGTCGCTTCGTCGAGAAGCAGCACGTCGGCGTCACCGAGCATCGCGCGTGCCATCGCGATCCGTTGCCGCTGCCCGCCCGAAAGGTCGGTGTCGCGAACGTGGGTGTCCAGGCCTTTCGGCTGGGCCGCGACGACCGAGTCGAGGCGGAGCAGGCGAAGAACCTCGGCCACCTCGTCGTCGGTGGCACCGCGCCGCAGGAACCGCAGGTTGTCGCCCAATGTGCCCGGCACCAAAGGGGATTCCTGCTCGACGTAGGCGATACGCGCGCGAACTTCCGACATCGTCAGGTTCCGGTACGCCACGCCGCCCACTGAGAGGGTCCCGGTGTCGGGTTCGACGAATCGCAGGATCGTCGAGAACACCGTTGTCTTGCCCGCGCCGGACGGGCCAACGATGGCGGTATGGCCGGTCGCGGGAATCCGCAGCGTCAATCCCTTCAATGCATGCGGTGCATCAGGTGCGTAGCGGACCGTGACGTCGTCGAAACGTAAGGCGGCGTCGGGCTCGGCGGTTGTCGCAGGCGCAGGCTCGTGCGCCACGTCTGCTTCGGAGTGCAGCGTCTCCATCTCCCGGATACGCATGGCGGCCGCGATACCCGACTGCATGGCCGTGATGTGCGTGGTCAGTTCCTGGATCGGTCCCATCAACGTGAACGCGTACAGCAGGAACGCGATCAGCGTCGAGACGGTCAGCGAACCGTTGTCGACGCGCCAGGCGCCGATGGCCAGGATCGCGATGATGGCGCCCTGCACGCCGGTCCACGCGACGGTCCATGCCGTTGCCGAGACGCGCACCGACTCGATCGCGTGCGTCCTGGCGTTGCGTGCGTCGGCGCCGATCAACGTGGCGATGCGGTGCTCGGCGCGGGCCGCTTTGACGGTGCGCACCGAACGCAGGCTGCCTTCCAGCACTCCGCCGAGGCGGCCGAGCGATTCCTGAGTTTGCGCGTCCGCCTTGGCAATTCGCGGCATGAGCGTTCCGAACAGCATGCCGACGACGACGATGGCCAGCACGGTGACGCCGAGGAGCATCATGTCGAGCACACCCATGAGGATCACGGTGCCCACCGTCAGGAAGGTGGCGTTGATGATGCCGATCACCGCCGACGACGCGGCCTCCTTGAGCAGCAAGGTGTCGGCCGTGACGCGCGTGACCAACTCGCCTGTGGGACGTGCCTGCACCGACGGAACCGTCGCGCCGAGCAGTCGTCGAACGAGCGTCGTGCGTGCGTCGAAGACGATATTCTCGGCGACGGTCCCGAGCAGGATCCAGTAACCCCACCCGAGTGCGGCGCCGATGACGAGCAGCACCAACAGGGCAAAGGTCGGGCCCATGATCGACGCGCCCGTACCGAGAGCGTCGAGGATCGATTTGGTCACCATCGGCGTCGCCATCACCGTCGCGGAACTGCCGAGGGCGAGTACGAGACCGATCAGCAGGGTGCGTGTGTGCGGTCGGGCATAGCCGATCAGGACACCCAGGTTCGACATGGTCATCGGTGGAGCTGTTTCGATGGGGGGAGCAATCGTCGTCACCCTTCAATGGAACAGCATTGTTCCATTTTAGTAAAGCGAATATCCAGACTGGATCTCCCTTATGCTGCACCTGTGGAGGAAGTCGAAGAGACCAGTGCCCGCGAACGCACCCGTCGCGCGATTCTCGATGCGGCAGTGGCGACGTTCGCGAAATCGCCCAACGCGTCGCTGACGGAAGTCGCCGAGAAGGCGCGCGTCGGGCGTACGACGCTGCACCGCTACTTTCCCGAACGATCCGACCTGATCACTGCCGTCGGGCGGCTCACCGAACAGGCCGTGGCCGACGCCTCGAAGCGTGCGCGCCTGGCTGACGGGACAGGGCTCGACGCGGTCCTGCGGCTGTGTCAGGAGTACTTCGAACTCAGCGATGTCCTGACGGTCATCTTCTTCACGTCAGGCGTGTACGACGAGACCATGTCGTGCCTGTCCGACGACGCCGCGATCGTGGCGATAGAACGGGGGCGCGACGACAGCTCGATCGACGCAGAGCTCGACGCCTCGTGGATCCTGAACATGATGTGGGCGTTGCTGTATGCCGCCGTCGACCACGTCAATCGGGGGTCGGCCAGCCGCATGCATGCGCAGACACAGGCGCTGACGAGTCTGCGCAAAGCGATACGTTCGCCCAGGTGACCGATACAACCCTGCGGTATGCCTGTTCGACGTGAGCCAACTCGGTCGATAAGGCGACCGCCCTCGGAGACAATGCTCGCCGACGATGACCGCCGAACCGCTGGCGGAATTCGTCGCGGGAGCGGTCGAACGGGCAATCATGATCCTGCCAGCGACCTTGATCTATGACGCCGGTCACACCGCCGACTCGCCCCTGTGAACTCTACTAAAGTCTCCAAAGGAGCCACCTGCGGCCTGTTTTTCGCCGCTATTTGTACTGTAGTATCAACTCGACGACCGAGCGAGAGGGGGCTCGAGATGTTGATGGTCGACGTACTCGGCCAGATGCGGATACGCACCGATTGCGACAGAGAAGGGGGATCCCACCGCTCCTCGATGCGTCAGGTCGTCGATAACAGCCACATGGGCACCGCGCTGGCGATATTCGCCTGCTCTCCGGGGCGAGTGGTGGAAATCGACCACCTGATCGAACTCATGTGGCACGGTCGACCCACTCGGACCGCTCGACAGAGCGTTCATGTCCAAGTCAGTAAGTTACGCAGGATTTTCACCGATCTCGGCGGTGACGGAAGCGCCGTCATCCGCAATGCCCGCAACGGCTATCTGCTCGACGACCGGCTGGTGACACTCGACGTCCAGCTGTTCACCGAACAAGTGCGCCAGGCACACTCGGCGCATCGCCTCAACGACGCCGCAGCCTCGCTGAAACTCTTCGACAACGCCCTCGCACACTGGCACGGAAAGCCGTTCTCCGGCATCGACCTGCCCCGCGAACTCGCACGGCACAGCGAATCCATCGAACGCATTCATCTCAGCGCCCGCGAAGGTCGCGTCGAAGTACTGATCAACATGGGCGCCGGACGGGAACTGATCCCCGAGCTCGAGTCCCTGATCGGACACGACCCTTTTCAGGAATTCCTGCACGGCTGCCTGATGATCGCGCTGTCCAGAAGTGGGCGACGCGGCGAAGCACTGCGCCTGTACCAGAATTTCGCCCGGCATCTGCATCGTGAACTCGGGATACCCCCCGGCGCTGAGATCCGGCATATTTTCGAGACCGTTCTCAGCGGCCGGGACGTATCCAGAATCTGGGTCAGCCCACTGGACCACGACCTCCACGAAGACGCAGGGGTCGCCTAGGCTATTTCTGTCGCAACCCGTCGATGACCTTCCACAGACCGCCGACGGTGTCGCAGGATCCGTCGACCAGGATGAAGTCCGGGATTGCCACCTGGAACTCCTCCTCGAGCGCGATCAGCAGATGGACAAGGGCGAGTGAATCGACTCCCACCGACTTCAACTCCGCTTCGGCATCGAAGGTCATATCGCGGGTTCGCGGGGGCAGGGCGCTACGCAGGTGCTTCTCGAATGCTGGGTCCCACGGGGAATTCTCGGTCATGGCAGATCTCTCCTGGTTGTTTCAAGGACGGATGCGGCGACCACCTGGTCGCCGTTGGTCACGATTTCCGCCGGTGCGGGGCGCGAAAGAAAGCCCATCAGGCTCGCGGAGATTCCGTAGGCGCCGACGTTCGGGATGGTGACGAGGTCGCCGGGCTCGGCGCCGGCCAGATCGGACCGGTGGTTGAGCACGTCGGCGGGTGTGCACAGGGGGCCGACGACGGCAGCCTCACCGGAATCGGAGCCGGCGGAGCCGACGATCGTGGCACTGATCGGTGGGACCCTGCCGATGCCGGACAGCCCGCCCACATGGTGAATTCCGGTGTCGGTGATGACGAATTCGCGGCCACCGCTGGATTTGATCTCGGTGACCTGGGCGATGAGCGTGCCACTGTCGCAGGTGAGATACCGGCCGGACTCGAACGCGACAACGGGAGCGCCGTCACGCCAGCCCGGGAACAACGTATCCAGCGCGTCGGACACCGCTGCCCGCAGATTCGGATAGGTCGGACGGACACCGTCGCGTCCGTAGGGCGCGGCGAACCCGCCGCCGAGGTCGAGCAATTCCACGGAGATGCCGAGGCGGTCCGCGAATGCCCGGGCATGGCTGATGCTGGCGACGATTTCGTTGATGAGCACGGTTTCGTCGACCACGTTGCTCACCGGGAAGAAGTGCAGGCCGACCACGTCGGCGCCGTCGATGTCGAGGTCGGCGGCCGTGAGCGTTGTCGTGGCGATGTCGATGCCGAATTGCGTTGCGGTGCCGGTCATTCGCATCGCGCTGTTGCCATGAGCCGCCGGTCCGTTGACACGCAGCAAGCACCGCGCGACGACATCGGCTTCGGTGGCGGCCTTCGCGACCCGGCGCAGATCATCGAGGGATTCACACGAGAAGGTCAGGACCCCGGCTGCGAGCGCGGTAGCGATCTCCCCCGCGGTCTTGCCCGGTCCGGTGTACAGCGCGTCGGCGACGTCGAAGCCCGCGCGGATCGCCGACGACAGCTCCCCCGTCGAACTGAGCTCGGCGTGGCAGCCACCGCGATGCAGAATCGACCCGATGTGATGGTTCGGATTCGCCTTGAGCGAGAAGTACAGGCGGCACGGCTCCGGGAGTAGCTCGAGGAGGTCGCTGTTCGCGCGCTCGACCAGTTCCTGGCGATGGATGTAGACCGGTGTTCCGTACTCGCTGGTGATCGACTCTAGTGACGGGTTCATCATTCCTTACCTTGGTACTGGCGAATGACGTTGCGCACGTCAATCTTTCCGTTGCTGGTGAGTGGAAGTGCGGAGACCACGACGCAGTCGTCGGGGATCTTCTGCGGTTCGAGGTGACGGGCCATTCCGGCCAGGACCACCGCCGGTTCTACGGTTCCGGTGATCACGACCAGGTACGGGGAATCGGGAGTGGGCGGCACGGTGACGGCTTGGCCGACGCCCGGCACCTGCTCGGCGGCGGCCGCGATCTCGGCGGTACTGGTGCGGACCCCCTTGACCTTGAAGATGTCGTCGCGGCGGCCCTGGATGTAGAGGTATCCGTCGGCGTCGACCCGGCCGTAGTCGCCGGTGCGCAGGAAGCGGCGCCCGTCCTCGGTTGTTCCGAAGACACCGTCGCTCAGGTCCGGCGGACCCCAATAGCCGTCCATCACGTGCGGGCCATAGGCGACGATCTGCCCGACGGTGTCGGCAGGCAGCGGCGCCCCGGATTCGTCGACTATCTCCACACTCGTGCCGGCCAACGGCCGTCCGACCGTGCCCGGACGGGTCAGGCCCGCGTCGGCCTCGGCGATGCTGACCCGTTTGCACTCGGTGATCCCGTACATCGCGATCATCGCGGCGGAAGGGAAGGCGGTACGGAGTTCGCTGATCCGGTGTTCGGCGAGGTCGGCACCGGTACTGGTCACCGAACGCACCGCCGGAGCAGGACCCCGGCGGGCCATCAGCGCCGACAGCATCGTCGCGACCGCCGGGACCAGCGGAAGCACCGTCACCTCGTGGGAGTAGATCGCCTGGAGCATGGCGCCGGGGCTCGAGCCGTCGGCGAGGACGAGCTCGCCGCGGGCCGCGAAGGTGAGCAACACCTGGTACAGGCCGTAGTCGAACGACAACGGCAACAGCATGGCGACACGATCGTCCGCCCGGTACCCGAGCCGTTGCGCGATGCCGGTCATGGCAGCGTCGACTGCCGCGGCCGGGCACCGAACGCCCTTGGGCGCCGCGGTAGATCCGGAGGTGTACATCAGACACACCAGATCCGCGGGGCCATGTCCGGTAACGGGCAGCTCCGGGGTCTCGGTGTCGTCGTCGATGGCGCCGAGGTTCGAGCCGTCGTCTACCACGAGTGCGGCGGAACAGTCGCGAACCACGGTATCGAGCCGGAGGTCGGTGGTGGCGGGGTGGAGCGGGACCGCGGTGGCGCCGAGATGCCACACGCCGAAGAGCAAGGCGATGGTCTCCGGCGTGGTCGCCGCTCGCACGACCACCCGATCACCCTGCCGGACACCGGATTCGGCCAGTGTCCCGGCCGCGCCCACCGCGGCACGCAGCAGTTGCGCGTAGGTGACGGTGCGATCACCGTCTCGGACGGCAGTGGATGTGCCCGCGGCCGAAGCCGCCGCGGCGAGGATCGAGAACGGGCCCCGATCGTGCGTCGTCGGATCGTTATCCATCAGTTCCCTCGTCTCGTGTGATGGGTGTGCGAGGCAGGATGGCCGCGACCGCGCCACACACGGCGAGCACCAGCGCGGCCTCGACGAGATAGGCGTTGCGGGACGCGGCGAGCAGAGCATCGAGTGCGGGCAGGCCTGCGTCGGTCAGCAGCGCACCGGGCGACGGCGCGTCCGGGCCCGCCCGCATCGAGTACGACACGGCCAGCGCGCTGCCGACCAAGGTGACACCGAGCGCGAAGCCGATCTCCTGCACCGCGTCATTGGCGGCAGTGCGGGTGCCGACGCGATCGGCGGGCGCCGTGGAGACGACCAGTTCGGTGGCGGTGGGCATGGCCAGACCGATACCGAGGCCCACGATGGTCATGGCGCCGATCACCAGTGGCACGCTCTGCGTACTCGCGGCCGCGGCAACACAACCCAGCGCCGTCGTGAGCAGGCCGGTGACGACGCCGAGCCGAGGACCCACTGCGCGGGCGAGGACCGGTGCCGTCACCGCGCCGACGATGGTGGCCGCCGTGGTCGGCAGTACCGCCGTGCCCGCGGCCAGAGCGGACAGTCCGTGTCCGGCCTGCAGGAGCTGGGTCAGCACGAACATCGCGCCCGCGACGGCGAGAAAGGCGGCGCCGTTGACCAACTGGCCCGCGATCGAGTCGCGGTCCAGGTCACCGAAGACCTCGCGTCGCCGGTGTTCTTGCGTGAGAACGGCGGCCAGGCAAGCCACCGCCAGCACAGCCACGATCGAAGCGGTCACGGGCACATCGGTCACCACGTTCAGCGCGGGCACCAAGGCGATCATCCCGACCGCGAACAACAGCGCGGTGGCCGGAGACAGCGCATCGCTGCGTTGCGCGGCGAGGGCAGGAATCACGGCGAGAACAGCGAGTGCGCACACCGCGCCGACGACGGCGGTCATAGCGAAGGTGGACTGCCATCCGTGCCAGGCGATCGCGGCACCGCCGCCGACCTGGCCGAGAGCCGTGCCGACCACAGTGATTCCGGTCCAGACGGAGATCGCGGCGGACCGGCGTGCCGCAGGCACGACCTGGATGATCGCGGCCAGCGAGGCCGGTGTCACCAGGGCCGCACCCGCGCCGAGCACGACACGGGCACAGATGACCACGGCCGGTGCGTCGGCGAAGAGCCCGAGAACACCCCCGGCCGCCGTCACGATCAAGCCCGCGACCAGTGTTCGGCGGGCACCCCACCGGCCGGTCAAGAACCCGGCGGGCACCAGCAGCGCCGCGAACACGGTGGAGTAACTCACCACGACGACCCGCATCCCGGTGCTGTCGAGGTCGAGGTCGGCCGCCAGGGCAGGCAGGGCGAGGTTCATCGAGGTGTTGTTGAACATCGCCACCGCGACCGCGACCGCGGCCACCGCGACGGCGGGCCAGTGGGAGCGCTCGACCTGCGCGTCAGGCGCTGTCGAACGCGTCGGCGCTGTCACCGAGCAGGTACGGAGACGGCGGCCGGGCGGCCGATGCTGACAGGCGGCTCATCGGTGCCGAGCCCGGTCCATTCGAGAACCACACAGGTGCAGGTGAATCCGGCTCCGCCGCCCACCAGGAGAATGCGATCGCCTGCCTGCAGCCGGGTGGTCGAGAGGAGATGTGCCAGGCCGACCATCTGATCGCTCGCGCCCATATGGCCGATCGTCTGGGCGAAGCGCCAGTTCGACCGTTCGATGTCGAACGCTGCCAGGCTGCCCAGTTGCCGATCGAACTTCGAGCGCCCCGCGGCCGGGACGATCACGTGCCTGAGGTCCTCCATTGTGGTGCCTGCGTCGGCCAGTACCGCCGAGACGGCATCGGAAATGGCCCCGAGCACGCGCGCCACGGCAGCGCGCAGGCCGCCGGTGGTGGCGAAGTGGTCGAACCTGGACTGCAGAACCAGCTGTTCCGCGGGGGTTTCCAGGGAGAAGTGCGGGCCACGGATCACCGGTTCGGCGTCGTTACTCGCGACCGTGTGTGTCGCGACGATCCGCAACGGTGAGGGGGTCTTGCCGATGATCGCCGCCGCGGCACCGTCGCCGTAGACGATGCCGGTTTCGGTGCTCCAGCGATCGAATCGGTTGCCGGTGAAGCGGTCTGCCGTGGTGACCATGATGTCGCCACCGCCTGCTGTCAGGAGTCGGGCCGCGAGTTCGAGCCCGCTCAGCCCGACGTTGCACTGCTGTTGCAGGTCGAAGGCGTGGGTGCGCGGATGGGCGACCTGGTCGGCGACGAACGATGCGGAAGGCCACATTTCGGCGCCCTGGTACCAGAGACCCCCGTGGAACAGGGTGTCGATGGATTCGGGAGCGGTTCCGGCGGCGTCCAACGCACATCGGCCCGCTGCGACCGCCATCTCGACAGCGACGAGGTCGCGTTCGATACAGATGCTCTCGTATCCGTCGTCGGCACAGGTGTCGGCATCGTAGCGGCCATCGGCCACCGCGTCTGCCGTCGACACGGCATTCGGGAGCCAGGCTCCGATGCCGCGGATATAGGTATCGTCAAACTTCATCAGTGATCACGCTCTTCTGTGAATTCGGAACAGATATCCGGTGAATTCCCGGAGTTTCTCCGAGCGTTCGACAGGCACCCGAATCGGGTACTGCGAATCCGCTTCGAACCATACGGTGCAGCACTCTTTCCACAAACGGGCAATTATTGCCGCGTAAGAATCGGGTTAGTTCACCATCAGCGCGTAATGTGGCGATTAGCCGACCGCTCTAATGTGGCCGATATGAGCTACCGAAATATCCAGAACTCCTACCGGACCGCGACTTCGGCGTGCCTTGCCGTGGCAGGCGTCGCATTGGCGGCGTACCCACTGCTTCGGCCCTACTCGGATGAGAAAACGCTGTCCGGCGCGGCCGCGTTCGCCTCCAACTCGTGGGTGTTCGCCCATCTCCTGGCAGTCCTCGGGTTCGCGCTGATCGCCGGCGCGATGCTCTTCGATGTTGCCTCCCGACCGGCCACCCGCAACGGTCTGCGCGTGGCCGCGGCGGCGACCGGGGTCGTCGCTGTCACCCTGCTGAGCTTGTACTACGGGTTCGAATGCTTCGCGCTCAACGAGATCGGCAAGGCAGCGCTCGAAGCGAACTCGGACCAGGGCATGGCACTGGCCGACCGGATCCGCAACCATCCGGCCGCGCTGACGCTGTTCGGACTCGGCTGGCTCGCCCTGGGTGTGGCCGTCACGCTCTGGGTTGTGGCTCTTCGATCCGGTTGGGCCCCCATCGCTTTCGCGGCCCTGGTGTGGCTCTACCTGCCGCAGTTCTTCCTGCCGTCCGCCGGCCGGATCGGGCACGGCGTCCTGGTGCTGATCGCAGCCTTTGCCACCGCGTGGGTTCTCTACTCCGAATCGGACCGCGAGCAGGAGACCGCCGCAGGCGCCCTGGCCTAATCCAAGCCCTGAACTGCGAGTTTAGGACTGATCTAGGGCCACCTTAGCGCGACCCCTCAGAGTCTGTTGTATCGCACAACAGGCAACGGAGGGCATATGGACAAGCTCGAGGTCATCGCCATCGAGTCGGCAGCCACCGGTGTCGTCCGGGTGGACCTGAGGGCCCCCGACGGTACCCGGCTGCCGGACTGGACCCCGGGTGCGCATATCGCTGTCGAACTCGATGGACGGTCCCGCCAGTACTCGCTGTGCGGTTCTCGCCTTGACTGCGATCAATGGAGTATCGCCGTTCTGCGGGAACCCGAGAGCCGTGGCGGGTCGGCATATATTCACGAGCATCTCACCGTCGGTGAGTTGATCGCCTATAAGGGCCCGGAAAACCGTTTCGAATTCACCGGCGCCGCCCCGCACACGGTATTCATCGCCGGTGGCATAGGCATCACCCCACTCATTCCTATGATGGAACACGCGTGGGAACTCGGCCTTTCGTGGAGTCTTTATTACGGCGGCCGCACCCTCGGGTCGATGGCATTCACCGCCGAATTGTCCGACCGGTATCCCGGCCGCGTAGTAACGCGCCCGCAGGACGCCGAGGGGCTGCTCGACATCGATGCGATCATCGGCGGCCTGGACGATTCCACCGAGATCTACTGCTGCGGGCCGACCGGTCTCATCGACACCGTCGAACAGACCGGCGCGGCGAACGGCATTCAGGTACGCACCGAACGCTTTCACGCTGTCCCCGCCGATGACAAGGCGGACAACGGCTCCTACCTCGTCGAACTGGCCGAGAGTGGTCGCGAGATCACCGTTGCCGAGAATTCGAGCTTGCTCGACGCCCTGCGCGAGCACGGGATAGATATTTCCTCCTCGTGCGAGGAGGGCACCTGCGGCACCTGCGAGGTTCAGGTGCTCGCCGGTGCGATCACCCACCGTGACTGTGTGCTCTCCGAAGATGAGCGTCGATCCGGCGAAACCATGATGGCCTGCGTCTCGCGGTGCGCGGGTCCAGTCCTGCGCCTCGCGCTCTAGCTCTTCCTCACGTAGTCGCCGACCCACCACCGATCCGGTCGTAGAAGGAACAAACGCATGTCGAACGCAACCTATCTGTCGTACTTCCATCAGCGAGTGCAGTCGACCCCCGACAAGCGGGCTCTGGTATTCCTCGACGAAGCGGGCACCGAACTGGTCGAACAGTCGAAGACCTACGCCGAGTTGGACTCCGAGGCCCGCTCGATCGCGGTCGCGGTGTCGGAGGTCATCGAGCCCGGTGATCGCGCCCTGCTGCTGTTCGCCCCTGGTCCGGCGTTCGTCTCGGCGTTCGTCGGTGCGCTCGCGGCCGGCGTGGTCGCGGTCCCGGCGCCCATCCCGGACGGGAAGGAAAAGGGCGTCGACCGGCTCGCCGGCATCGTCGCCGACGCCGACGTACGGGTGGTCTTGACACAATCCGAGCTCGCTCCCCTGGTCACCGCATGGGCGCAGACGGTGCGCCCGGATCTCGTGATCCTCGTGGTCGACGAGGTCGTCGCCGATTCGGACGCCTGGATCGCGCCGACGATCGGCGAGGACTCGATCGCGTTCCTGCAGTACACCTCCGGGTCGACCGGCGACCCGAAGGGCGTGATCGTCACCCACGCCAATCTCGTCGCCAACGAGATCGAGATCCAGGCGGCCCTGCACACCGACCAGGACATCATCATGGCGGGCTGGCTGCCGCAGTTCCATGACATGGGGCTGATCGGGATGATCCTGCATCCGCTGTTCCTCGGCGGCACCACGGTTTTCATGTCGCCGGTGACCTTCATCAAGCGGCCGGTCCGGTGGATCCAGGTGCTCGATCGCTACCGTGCCACGATCAGCGTGGCACCGAACTTCGCGTTCGACTTCGTCGCCCGCCGGGTGGACGACGACGCGATCACCGATATCGATCTGAGCTGTGTGCGGTCGGTGCTCAACGGGTCCGAGCCGATCCAGGCCGAGTCCATCGACAAGTTCCTGGCCAAGCTGGGGCCCCGCGGGCTGCGACGATCCGCGGTGATGCCGGTCTACGGGATGGCCGAGGCCACGCTGTTCATCACCGGCACGCCGGTGGACAACGAACCGGTCATCTTCGATGTGGACGCGGAAGCGTTCGCGGGCAACGTGTTGCGTCCCCCGGCGCAGGGATCCGGCGCTCAGGTCAGGACGCTGGTCGGCAGTGGCAGGCCGATCACGTTGCAGGTCGCCATCGTCGACCCGGACACCTTCGGAGAAGCCGAACCCGGCGCGGTCGGCGAGATCTGGGTGCACGGCGCGAGTGTCGCCGCAGGCTACTGGAACATGCCGGAGAAGAGCGCGGAGAGCTTCGCGGCCGAGATCGTCGGGCGCGAGGGCGAAAAGTGGCTGCGCACAGGAGATCTCGGGGCGATGGTGGAGGGCAACCTCTATGTCACCGGCCGGATCAAAGACACCATCATCGTCAACGGCCGCAACCTGTACGCCCACGATATCGAGCGGGCGGCACGCACCGTCTCCCCCGCCGTCGCGGCCGGTGTCGGCGCGGCGTTCACGGTCGGTCAGCCCGAACGACTCGTGCTGGTGCACGAGATCCGCCCCGAACTGCTCGCCGACACCGCGCATGCCGAGGTGATCTCCCTGATCCGCGATGTGGTCCGGGCCGAATTCAGCACCCCCATCGCCGAAGTCGTGCTCGTGAGCAAGGGTTCGGTCGCCAGGACCACAAGCGGCAAGATCCGCCGGGTGCAGATGCGTGGCCTGTACGAAGCCGGCCGGATCACCGCACTGACCGAACAGGTGAGCGTGTCATGACAGCGCCGACGACTCGCGACGATCTGCTCGACGACCTCGGAGTGGACGACATCCTCGGTGCCGGTGCGGAACTCGACAACCCGGCGGGACACAGTGCGTTGAACACCGCCGACCGGATCGATGAATTCCCCACCGGCGCGGTGGCGCTGCTCGACGACAACCGCGTGTTCGAGTACTACGTTCCCGTCGAATACGGTGGCAAGCTCGACGATTACGCCGCGACCATGAACATCATTCGCACGGTCGCGGGCCGCAGTGTCACCCTCGCTGTGGCACACGGCAAGACCTTCCTCGGCGCGGTGACCGTGTGGGTCGGTGCCGACCAGGCGTTGGCACAGCGGGTCGCCGACGTGATCCTGGCCGGGACGGCCGTGAGCTGGGGCCTCACCGAACGCGGACACGGCAGCGACCTGCTGTCCGGGGATATGCGCCTGACCCGCGACGAACAGGACAACCTCGTTCTCGACGGCGAGAAGTGGCTGATCAACAACGCCACCCGGGGTGGCGCGCTGACACTGCTGGTGCGCAGCAAGCCAGAGGGCGGTCCGCGCGGATTCGACCTGGTGTTCTTCGACAAGTCGCGCCACGACACCCACCGGCCGGTACCCAAGGAACTCACCCATGGGATCCGCGGCGCCGACATCAGCGGAATCCGGATCGACTCCGCGATCGTCGACGAGGCCGATCTGGTGGGCCGTACTGGCACCGGACTCGAAACCGTGCTCCGCGGACTGCAATTGACGCGCACGCTGTGCTGTGCGCTGTCGCTGGGCGCGGCGGACAGTGCGCTCGAGGCGGCGATGGAGTTCGCGCGCACCCGAAACCTCTACGGCCGCAAGCTCATCGAGCTGCCCGACGCATGCCGGATTCTCGGCGAGGCACTGGCCGACCAGTTCTTGAACGAGGCGTTCGCCTTCGTGGTCGCCCGATCCATCCACGAGCTCCCCGCCGAACTGTCGGTCCATTGCGCGGCCGCGAAGTTCCTCGTCCCGACCCGCACCGAAGCCATGATCCGACGGCTGCGTGGGCTGGTCGGTGCCCGATCCGTCCTCGACGGCGACGACCGAGTGCTCGGCCGGATCGAACGCGATCACCGCATCGTCTCGCTCTTCGACGGCAATACGGTGGTCAACCTGTCGTCGATGATCAGCCAGTTCTCGCTGGTATCAGGGAAGGGCGCGCTGCCCGCCGACACGATGGCAGCGACCTGCCGTATGGACCGGGACCCGGAGCCGGTGGAGTACGCGCGGCTCAGCTTGCTGGCCAAGCGCGGGTCGAGCGCACTGCGGTCGCTGGCGGCCCTCGCGGAAGCGACCGCACAGGACCACGGGACACCCGACCCGTTGCGGGCGCTCATCGCCGAGACGAGCCGGATCACCGACGACGAAACGGCAAGGGCGGCCGGACAACCGCTCAACGCCGCCGACACCCCGAACTCGTCGTTCGTCGTGGCCGAACGTCTGTCGCTGTGCCTCGGTGCGGCCTGTGCCATCCACTTCTGGTACGCCAACCGCGACGACCACGCCGGACACCCGCTCTGGCACGACGGACTGTGGCTCGAAGCCGTACTCGGCCGGGTGCTCGGCGCGCTGCGCGGTGACACCGGCGAGTTCGACAGTACCCATGGGTCGACCGATCGACTGCTCGCCGCGGCGCTGGAACTGTTTGGCGCGCAACGAATCAGCGTGCTCGGCGACGCCGGACATCGCGCGACGAAGGCAGGAACACAGTGACCTCGACACTCCCCATCACCGCCTGCGGCGAGTCGATCGAGTCGGCGCTCGGCGACCCCTTCGACGCGGCAGGCCCGCTGCCCGCCGACGCCGTTCTCGCGGCCGACGAAGCAGGCCGCCTCGCCGACGGTGCCGAGGACCTTCTCGACACCGCCCGACTCAACGCCGCCTTCGTCCCCGCTGAACTCGGTGGCACGCTGCGCTCGGTACCGGAACTGATCGGCGCCCTGCGTCCGGTGTTCGCCCGCGACGCCTCGCTGGGCCTCGGCTACGGCGTGACCACGCTGATGGCCGGGCTCAATGTCTGGACCGCGGGCGACGCCGCCCAGCAGGCCGCACTCGCGAACACCATCCTCGACGGCGGCAAAGTATCGGTCGCCTACCACGAACTCGACCACGGCAACGACTTCTCGTCCAACGAGATGCGGGCGGTCGAATCCGAGGGCGGCTACCTACTCGACGGCCGCAAGGAAGTCATCAACAACGCCGAACGGGCCAGTGCGGCAGTGGTTTTCGCGCGGACCGACGACAAGCCGGGACGGTCGCATTCGCTGTTCCTCGTCGACCTCGCCGACGCGGCGCACACCGTCCGCCGACTCCCCAGGTTCTCAACGACCGCGTTGCGCGGAGTCACCCTGAGTGGTTTCGACTTCGACCGGCATCCTGTCCGCGCCGCGGATCTGGTCGGGGCGCGCGGCACCGGCGCCGAGATCGCGCTGCGATCGTTCCAGGTGAGCCGAACAGTGATGGCGAGCGCCGGGATCGGCCCGGTGGACATGGCCTTGCACATCGCGTCCTCGTTCGCCGCACAGCGCGTCCTGCGCGGCCGGACGGTGGATTCACTGCAGCACGCCCGCACCAATATCGCGCTGGCACACGCTCTTTTGCTCGCCACCGATGCCATGGTCGGCTCTGTCGCACGTCGCATCCACAGCAACCCCGACGCGGTGGCCACCCACAGTGCGGCCGCTAAATACCTTGCCCCGCAACTGCTGGAACAGGCCATGGAGTACCTCGCAGTGGTGCTCGGCGCACGGTTCTACCTGCGCTCCGGCCCGTCCGGGCTGTTCGGGAAGCACTTCCGGGATGTCGGCCCGATCGGCATCGGGCACGCGGGCGGCACCTCCTGTCTGCTGACCGTCCTGCCACACCTGCCCCGCCTGACTCGCGATGCCGATACCGGTACCTCGGCGGAGCTCCTGTTCACTCCGACCACCGCCGGCGCGGGAATCCCGTTCGACCGGTTGCGGATCGGAGTCCCGGTCGGTGATCCCTATCTGGCGGGATTGCCGTCCGCGCTCGCGGCGCTCGACGACGCCGGATCCGGCGGTGGTGGCAGCGTGGCCACCACCGCCCGGACGCTGCCCGCCTTCGGCGACGCGGCACGTGGTCTGGCGCGGACCGAACTCGGGATCGACGCAGGGCCGCGCCCGATGGCCGTGGCCGCCCGCTACTGCGAACTGCTCGGGATCGCCGCGGCCACCGGTCACCACCTGGTCCACCCCGGCCCGTTCACCGCCGCGTGGGCTCGGCTGGCCGTCGCGGCGATCGAAGCCCGGCGCACCGGCCTGCGACCCGACGTCGACATCGCCGACGTAGACATCGTTTTCGACGAACTCACAGATCGCACCCGAACGGGGCGAAGCCACTGCCTCGACGCCGCACCGGTACTCCGCTCGATACCCCAGGAGAAGCAATGACCGACCTCAGCCCGGTAACGACCGAAGCCGACATCGCCGACTGGCTGGCGACGAAGGTAGCGGGATACCTCGACACGACCGCCGAGGCGATCGACCACGACCGTTCGCTCGCCGAGTACGGGCTCGACTCCGTCTACGCCATCACCCTGTGCGGCGAAATCGAGGACACCCTCGGCATCGCCGTCGAACCGACACTGGCCTGGGACTACCCCACCGTCAGCGCGATGGCCGAGTTCCTGGCCGCCGAAACCGGGCCACAGCAATGACTTCCGCACCGATGAAGACCGCGCAGTCGACGGTGGACGTGGTGGGCATCGACTGCCGCTTCCCCGCCGCCGACTCGCCGGAGGACTTCTGGGATCTGCTGGTGCGCGGCGAACACGGTGTCAGCGCAGTGCCACCGCAGCGGTGGTCGATCGACGATTTCTACGACCCCGACGGCGGACCGGGACGGGCCAACACCCGGTTCGCCGGTTTCATCGACGATCCCGAAACGTTCGACTGCGAGTTCTTCGGCATCGCGCCCGTCGAGGCGAAGGCGATGGACATCCAGCAGCGGATGGTGCTGCACACGGTGTGGCGGGCGCTGGAGAACGCCGGCCTCGATCCACGCTCGGTGCGCGGCAGTGACACCGGCGTGTTCGTCGGCGTCATGTCCAGCGACTGGGGCACCCTGCATCTGGCCGACTACGCGGGCATGTCGGCCCAGCGTGGCGTCGGCAACGGCTTCTGCATGATCGCCAACCGGGTGTCCTACCAGCTGGATCTGCGCGGCCCGAGCCTCGCGGTGGACACCGCCTGTTCGTCGTCGCTGGTCGCGGTCCACATGGCGGCCAGCGCCCTGCGGAACCGCGAATGCGATACCGCCGTCGTGGTCGGCGTGAACCTCATGCTCACCCCGGCGCTGTCGGTGTTCTACACCCAAGCCGGGTTGTCCGCCACCGACGGGCGCTGCCGCCCGTTCAGCGGCAACGGCGGCGGCATCGGCCGCGGCGAAGGCGTCGGCGCGGTGGTGCTGCGCCGCAGCGAAGACCGTCCTGACGACGCGCCCGAACCGTATGCCCTGATCGCCGGTTCCGCCGTCGGCCAGGACGGCCGGAGCAACGGCTTGACCGCTCCGACCCGCTGGGGTCAGGAAAGGGTGATGACCAGGGCTCTCGCTGCCGCGAACCGCACGGCGGAGGACCTGGACTTCATCGAAGGACATGGCACCGGGACCACCCTCGGCGACATGGTGGAGGTCAGGGCGCTGCGCGGCATCGTCGCCGGTGAACCCACCCGCACCCGGATCCTGGGTTCGGTCAAGGGCAATATCGGGCACTGCGAGGGCGCCGCGGGCATCGCGGGGTTCATCAAAGCCTGTCTGGCACTGGACAAACGCATCGTGCCGCCGACCTTGTTCGCCGACGAGGAGAATCCGCAGCTGGATCTCGCGTCCCACGGGCTGCGCCTGGCCGTCGGCGCCGAACGGCTCGGTCGCGGCCAGTTGTACGCGGGCGTCAGCAGTTTCGGTTTGGGCGGGACGAACGCGCACGTGGTGCTCGCCTCACCGGAACGGACGCGCCGCCCCAAGGGCAAAGGCACACTCGGTGTGCTAACGGTGACGGCCAACAACGGTGATGCGCTGGCCCGCAACCTGGCCGCCGTCTCCGCGGGCATCGAAGCCAATGACTGGCTGCGGCAATGCTATTCGAGTAACCACGTCAAGTCCGGGCTCGGTGTCCGCATCGCGATCCCCGCGACCGGTGCGAGCGCTCTGCTGGAAACCCTGGCGCAGGCGGACCGGCGGGCCGCGGCGGCTACGAAAACGCCGCGCGGGGCGCGGATCGTCTTCGCGTTCACCGGACAGGGCGCCCAGTACCGGCGGATGTGCGTCGATCTGATGCACCGTCTCCCGGCCTTCGGCACCCACCTCCAGGATGTGGACTCCGCACTAGCGGAGATCACGGGTTCGTCGATCATCGCTGCGATCGAGTCCGGTACCGACGCGCAGGGGCGCTCGCTCGACGACACCGCGGTCAGCCAGCCCGCGCTGTTCGCCGTCCAGATCGCGCTCGTACGAACCTTCGCCGACTTCGGAGTACGCCCGGCCGCCGTGATCGGGCACAGTGTCGGCGAATTCGCCGCCGCGGTCTGCGCGGGGCGGATGGCATTCACCGAGGCGGCTCGACTGGTGTCCGCGCGTGGTGAGGCGATGCAGGCCGTGGCCCGCGGGGGCGCCATGCTCGCCGCGGACTGCGGGTACGACACCGCGCTCGCTCTCGCCGAGAGCATCGACGGTGCCGGCATCGCCGCGGTCAACGGGCCTTCGTCGGTCGTCTTCGCCGGCGCCGCGGACGCCGTCGATACCATCGCCGAGAAGCTGCGTGCCGATGGTGTCCGGGTCAAGGCACTCACCGTGTCGCACGCCTTCCACTCGGCGCTGATGGCGCCGGCGCGGGCCGCGGTACGGGATGCCGCGGCCCAGGTCACCGCGGGTGCCGACGATGCGGTACGGCTCCCGATGGCCTCCACCGTGACCGGCGCACTGCTGGAACCGGGTGACCTGACACCCGAGTACTGGGCTCGCCAGGTGACCGAACCGGTCCTGTTCGACCGGGCGGCGCGCGCCCTGGCCGATCTCCGGCCGACCCATGTGGTCGAAATCGGCCCGCGCGGTGTGCTGTCGGGCATCCTGCGGGCCTCGGCCGCGCTGCCGGACAGCACGATTCTCACCCCGATCCCCGGCGAGAAGTCCGACGGCCTGGAGTTCGCGGCGACGCTGGCTTCGCTGTGGGAATCGGGCGTGGACATCGGCTGGAGTGCCCTGTACGACCGCGGCGATCACCGGATCCGGCGTCTGCCTGGCTACGTGTTCAGCGATGGCGAGCGCTTCCTCGTATCGGCGGCCAGTGCCGGCCTCACCGCGCCGGTGCGAGCCGTCGCCGGACAGCACCCCGGTCGGCCGGCGAAAACGGTGGCGAGCACCACTGATCCGGCGCAGACGGACCCGTCGAGCGTGCACAGCGCGGTGACCGCCGTCCTCGGCGACATCGGCGACTACCGTCCGGCCGATCTGCGGCCGGACCAGGATCTTCGCGACGACCTCGGCTTCGACTCGATCACGATCATGCAATTCGCGGATCGGATCGCCCCTCGTCTCGGCTTGGCAGCGGCGCCCGGACCTGAGCAATTGCACAGCGACATCAGGACGGTGGGGGAACTGGTGGAACTGGTGACCACGCTGATGAAGGAGAACCAACGATGAGCGCCCATGCCAATATCCTCGGCACCGGGACCGCACTGCCCGGTCCCGCGATCGACAACGTCACGCTGTCACAGCGATTCGGCGCCAACGCGCAATGGATCGACCTGTTCGTCGGCACGAAAACCCGGCACTTCGCCGTCGACATCGAGACCGGAGCACGCACCTCGACGCTGAGCGCGCTGGCCGCCTCCGCCGCCTCCGCGGCGATGGCCGACGCCGACGTCGACGCGGGCGAAATCGACTTCATCGTGCTCGGCACCGCCACCCCGGACCATCTCATGCCCACCTCGGTGAACCTGGTCGCCGACGCGCTGGGGATCGACCAGGTCCCGACCTATCAGCTGCAGTCCGGCTGCGCCGGTGCGATCGCCGCGCTGGACGTGGCGATGTCGCGGCTGTCCCCGGAGTCGCCGACCGGCCTGGTGATCGGTGCCGATGTCTGCGTCAAACATCTGCGCCTCGACCGCGACGCCAACAGCAAGATGTCACCCGCCGAACTGGTGAACTACGTGCTGTTCGGCGACGGCGCGGGTGCGGTGGTGGTGTCCTACGACGACGCCGGTGCGCGGATGCGGCTCTCGCACGTGATCAACCGGTTCACCGGTCGCGGTCGCGCCCCCGGTCAGCAGATCGAATGGTTCGGCATCGCCGACCGTGACAGCGACATGATGGCTCTGAACGAGGACTACAAAGCCATCGAGGCCCTGGTTCCCGACATGGCGGCCGAGGTGGTCGCCGAACTGCTCAGGACGACCGGCTGGGACCGCGACAGCATCGATTACCTGATGCCGCCCCAACTTTCGGGCCGGATGACCGACAAGATCGTGCGGCAACTGAACGTCGCGTCCGCGAAGGACATCTCCGTCGTCGCGTCGACCGGTAACAACGGCAATGCGCTGCCCTTCCTGCAACTCGACGAGCTGGCCGGCCTCATCGGCCCCGGTGAACGTGCCGTCCTGGCGGCCATCGAGTCGAGCAAATGGATCAAGGGCGGCTTCGTCGTGGAGGGTCTGTCGTGAGCACGAACCTGCTCGAGCACGCCAGAGGGCTGCGGCGATCCGGTCGGCTGGAAGCGCGGCTGGACGAGATCATCGCGGGACTGCCCGACCAAGACGACGACACCGTGTGCCGGATCGGCCAACTGCTGGTCACCGCCGACGCCGGTGCCGTGGCCGAGAACCATCCCGCGCTGCCGACCGCCACTGTCAGCGTCATCGGCAGTTCGACGCTCGCCCCGATCCGCGCGCCGCTGGCGGGCATGCTCGGGTTCCGCGGATTCGTGCCGACGATCCACGTCGGTGACTACGCCCAGTACATGGCCGAGCTGCTCACCGGCGTCGACGGCGAAGCCGAGGCCGATGCCATCGTCTGTGTCCTGGACGGTCAGGAAGTGTTCCGCCGCCTCCCCGCAGTGTGGACACCGGAGCAGGTCGCCGACGCCTGGGCGGCCGTACTCGACGAACTCGTCGTCGCGGTGAGCGGTCTTCGTGAGCGCAGCACCTGCCCGGTGCTGCTCACCACCGTCGAGTTGCCACCGCGCCGGATGGCCGAGATCGTCGACATGACCTCGCGTACCCAGCTGTCGCTGGTATGGCGGGAAGCCAACAGCAAGCTGCTGCGCGTGTCGCAGGAGCTGCCAGGGGTGTACGTGATCGACTCCGCGCCGATCGTCGCCCAGGCAGGCTCGCTCGCTGACGAACGGCTGGCCGCCTACGCCCAGATCCGTTTCTCCGAAAACTATTTCACCGAACTCGGTCGCGAGATCGCGGCGATCGTCGCCGCCTTGCGTGGTCGGACCAGCAAATGCCTGGTCGTCGACCTGGACGGGACGATGTGGGGCGAGGTGCTCAGCGAGGTCGGTCCGACCGGTGTGGTGTCCGGCGAAGGCCCGGTAGGCGAGTGCTTCTCGGCGATGCAGGGTGTTGTCCGCCATCTGGCGGCGCAGGGCGTACTCCTCGCCATCAGCAGCAAGAACGACGACGAGCTGGTGCGAACCACGTTGCGGGACAACGCGAACGTCGATCTCGCTGAGGACGACTTCGTCGCGATCGCTGCCAACTGGGAACCCAAACCGAACAATATCGAGGCCATCGCGCAGGGCCTGAACATCGGCCTCGATTCGCTGGTCTTCGTCGATGACAGTATCTCCGAACGGGGTTCAGTGCGTACCGCGCTGCCGTCGGTGCGGGTGGTCGCGGTCGACCACAAGGAGCCGGCGCTGCACGCGCACGCGGTGCTGCGGGCCGGCTACTTCCGGTCACTGCACGTGACCGCCGACGACCTCGAGCGCGCCGAGCGGTACCGGGCCGAAACCCAGCGGCTGGAATTCCAGCGGTCGGCCGGGTCGATCACCGACTATCTGGTGGGGCTGGCGACTCGGATCGACATCACCGAGCCCACTGATGCCGAGGTGGCCCGAATTTCGCAGATCACCCTGCGTACCAACCAGTTCAACACCACCACCGTGCGCCGGGACCCGGGTGTGGTTGCCGCACTGCGTGACTCGGCCGACTCCGCGGTGTTCGGTGTTCGTTGCACCGACCGGTACGGCGACCACGGGCTGATCGGCGCGGCGTTCGTCGACATCACCTCGGACGCTTGGCATATCGACAACTTCGCGATGTCGTGCCGTGTGCTCGGCCGCAACGTCGAAGACGCCGTGATCGCGTGGATCTGCCGACGAGCCAAGGACGCGGGAGCATCCGCGGTCACCGGCACGTTCCTCCGCTCACCGAAGAACGCCAAAGCCGCCGACCTGTTCGCCGGCCTCGGTTTCAGCACCGTCTCGCAGTCGGCACAGGACGCGAGCTACCGGCTCGAGCTCGGCGACCCGCCGCAGCTGCCCCCGCATATCGAGGTCGCCGACCACCACGCCCTGATCGTTGAAGGAGTACCAACGCCGTGACCGAATCGGAATTCGTCGAACTCATCGTGAACGAAACCGGACTGCTCTATGTCGCCGAAGATCTGGACACACCGTTCGACAGCCTGAACGAGTGGGACTCGGTCTATCTGATGAAGCTGCTCACCGGGATCGAATCGATCACCGGGAACACCCTCGAGATGAGCGAACTGATCGAGGTCACTTCTCTCGGTGACCTGTACCGGGCCGTCGCCGCGCAGGCCGCGTCATGACCGACACGCAGGTCACCCCGCTGGCGCGGGAGCGGCGCCACACGTTGGCCTTCCTGGCCAATGCCCGGACCGCGGGCGCGGTCTACCTCGATACCGAGGTAGACGCAACCGCGCTGACCGAGCACCAGCGCCAGGCGGAGCGCAAGATCTCCGTCGTCACCTACGTGATGTCAGCGCTCGCCCGCACCCTCACCGAGTATCCGCAGGCGAACGCGACCATCGGCGGGCTGTGGGAATCCGAGGTGACTTTGCACCGCACCGTCGATGTCAAACTGGCGCTGGACAAGACGATCAACGACGTGCGCTGTGCCGCGTCGGCGGTGGTGCCCGACGTCGCCGCGATGTCGCTGGATCAGATCCAGGACCAGGTCGAGCGGCTGCGTGACACGGCTGCCGAGGAGCTCGACGAACTGGCGGGCATCCGCACCCTGCACCGGTTGCCGCTGTCGGTGGCCCGGGTGGTCTTCGCGGCTGTCACCCGTAAGTCGGGCGGACCGGCGCGAATGGGCACCGTCGCACTCAGTTCGCTGGGACACGCCGAGGTCGCACGGTTCTTCTCCTACGGCGGGACCACCGTCACGATCGGGCTCGGCCGGATCACGCGCAAACCCGTCGCAGTCACCGTGGACGGGACGGAACAGATCGTCGTTCGCCCGACCCTGCCGCTCAGCCTGACCTTCGATCACCGGGTCATCGACGGCGCACTCGCCGCCGATGTGCTGTCCGCGCTGGCCAGGCACCTGCGCGAACCCGACAGCGAGCAGCCATGACCCGCGGGGCCCGCTGGACCGAGGTCGGCACCCGCTGGGATCTGGGCGCCGACAGCCGGATCCGGCTGGCCACCATCACCGACTGGCTGCCCTTGACCACACCGCCGGAAACGCAGCTACGCGCGGTACTCGGGACCGCGTTCGACCGCTGGAACGCGATGACCTGTGCGTTCGCGCGGGGCCGGATGTTCGCCTCACGCGCCCTGCTGCGGGCAGTCGTCGCCGACCGTCTGGGCTGCGATGCCGGCGAGATCGACATCCACACCGAACCCGGTCGGCCGCCACAGGCACGGTGGGGCACAGCGCCCGCGCCCGTCGCCATCAGCCTGTCGCATACCGGTGACACCCTGGCAGTCGCAGTGGCGGACAGCGGCGCGCACGACGATGGCATCGGCGTCGACATCGAGGCGAGCGACCGGCCGATCTACACCCCCACCTTTGTCACCGCCGTCGCCCATCCGGATGAACTGGCGCAGCTGGCCGACCTCGACCCGGATGAGCGCAACGACGCGCTGGTCGCGCTGTGGACGATGAAGGAATCCGTGCTGAAGGCCCGCGGCACCGGACTGACCGTTGTGCCGCGGCGGATCTGCGTCGGCCTGCCCACCCGCGACACCGCCTCGACCACCCGGGATGTCGCGGCGCCGGACGGGCACCGCACCCGAATCGGGACCACCACACACCACGGTCTGCGGATCAGCGCGGCACACCACTGGAGGAAGCATGCATAGCCTGGCCGAACGCGTCGATCTGGTACGGCTGCATGCCGCGGCCCAGGGACTGCCGAGTCAGCGAGCCGAGCAGATCCTGGCGACGATCGACACCCTCGACGACGGCCCGGCGGGCTGGTCCACGGTGTGGCTCGCGGCCGGTCGACGCGAATACGACCAGCAGCGCTACCGCGACGCGGTGCCGTATCTGAACCTTGCCCGGTTCCCGTTCGTCGCGACCCCTGACGCCGCCACCGCACACGAACTGTGCGTCGACGCGTTCGGGAGCTGGGCCGCTTCCGCCGGTGTGCGCCGGGTGCTCCTGCCGGTCGCGGGCAGCGAGGTGCCGGTGTGGCTCGCCGAACGGAGCCAGGCACCGTGGGGCAACGCCGGCGATGTGCTGGTGGTGTGCGGCGGGATCGTCAGCATCAAGGAGCAGTGGTCGCGGTTCGTCGAGCTCGGCCGCCGATTCGGCATGACGGTGGTGCTCACCGAACTTCCCGGTGTCGGCGAGCACCCCCTCGCGTACCGGGACAGTTCCGGTCAGGACCTGAGCGAGCTGTTCGACGAACTCGCCGCGGTGACCCCGGTGCATCGAATCTTCGCCTCTGCCATGAGCTTCGGTGGCACCGTGGCGCTGCGGGCAGCGGCACAGGACCCGCGAATCGAGCGGATCTTCTCGGTCGGGCCGCCGATGCGGCACCTGTTCACCGACAGCGACTGGTGGCAGCAGCTCCCGGAGACCACCAAAGACGCACTGGCGAAGACGACCGGCATCGCGGTGGACCGGCTGCCCGGCGAACTCGGCCGGTTCGCCGTGACACCGGGCGAGCTCGCCCGGATCACCGCCCGCGTCACCGCCGTCGCCAGCCGACGCGACGAGATCGTGCCACCCGAGGACGTGACACTGCTCGTCACCGAGCTCCGGCGCGCGAGCGTCTTCGCGTTCGACGACGTACACGGATCGCCGAACCATATGCCCGACATCGCGCTGACCCTGGCCGGTGAGCTCGCCGACTTCGCCGGCGTCCCTGTCGGCTTGAAACATCTTCCGCCGCTGATCCGGCGGGCCAGGGGCCGTGCCACCGCCGTCACCGCCCGCACTCCCTTCGTCGATGCTCGGAGCACCGCATGACCGATCAGACCGAAGCCGTACTCACCCGGCGCGCACCCACTCGGGTCGAACCCACGCGGGTCGACCAGCGCGGACAGCAGCCCACCAGCACACCGCTGAAGATGCTGTGTTTCCACTACGCGGGCGGTGCCCCCACCGCGTTCCGGCCTTGGCGCGACCAGGTACCGGACGGGGTCGAACTGACCGCGGTGGAACTCCCGTCGAGCAAACCGATCGGCGGACGCCGGGTCCACGAGACCATCGAATCCGTCGTCGACTACGTCGCCGACCGGTATGCCGACCGCATGACCGGTGACTACGTCCTCGTCGGCCACAGCATGGGTGCGCTGCTTGCCTACCTGGTCGCGCGCCACCAGATCGAACAAGGTCTCGAACCGCCGACCGGTCTGGTCGTCGCGGCCTTCTCCGCACCACAGCTCGATCCCCTCT
Organism: Nocardia sp. NPDC058518; assembly: GCF_042719655.1. Taxonomy (NCBI): domain Bacteria; kingdom Bacillati; phylum Actinomycetota; class Actinomycetes; order Mycobacteriales; family Nocardiaceae; genus Nocardia; species Nocardia sp. NPDC058518. The sequence goes on along the minus strand of NZ_JBHXNJ010000008.1, from coordinate 56,370 downwards.
CCATCGGCGTCGACACCCTCGACGACGCGGCCTTCGCCGCGGCCCTCGCCCGGTTCGGCGGCGTACCCGATGCGCTGCTGCGTCGGCCGGAATGGCTCGCACCGCTGTTGCCGACCGTGCGCGACGACCTGCGCATGTGCGAACGGTTCCGGTTCGTCGCGCCGGCGGACGAGTTCACGGTGCCGACCCACGTCATCGGCGCCACCGAGGACCGCCTCGTCGCTCCCGATCGGGTCGACGCGTGGCGCGACATCGGCACCGACGTCACGCTGTCGTTCCTCGACGCGGACCACTTCTTCTCCGGCGGTGCCGCACACACCCTCCGCGACACCGTGATCGACAAAGCCATCGAATTCTGGGGTCGCCGCGGTAGCGACCGCGCACCCCACACTCTCCGTCGAAAGGCCAGTTAATGACCACGTACACCACCGATATCGCGATCATCGGGGCCGGCCCCGGCGGTTTGTCGGCGGCGGTCGCGCTCAGCCGGGCCGGGCTGTCGGTGACGGTCGTCGAGAAGACTCTGACCACCGAGCGTTCCTTCCGCGGTGAGTCCCTGTCGCCGGATGCCGTCGCCCTGCTCGACGGCCTCGGCGTGCTCGACGACATCACCGCGTCGGGCGCCCTGGTGACCAGGAAGCTGGAGATCTCCGAAGGCGGGCACCTGCTGATGTCGGCGGACTTCGCCGATTTCGACTACCCGCAGCCGTATCCGCGCGAGGTGCCGCAGCCGACGCTGCTCAACGCGCTGGAGAAGGCCGCAGCGGAGTCGGACGGTTTCCGGATGCTGCGCGGTGCGAACGTGACCGACCTGATCGTCGACGACGGCCGCGTGCTCGGCCTGACGTTCACCGATGCCGACGGCGACCACGAAGTGCGTGCCGCGTTGGTCGTCGGCGCGGACGGCCGGTATTCCAAGACCGTCGCCATGTCGGAGCTGGACTACGAACGGATCCAGCTCGACCGGGACGTGGTGTGGATGCGCACCCCGCTGCCCGAACAGTGGGACACCGAGACCTATCGGATCAGGATGCGCGGCGCCGACCACGGCCTGTTCATTCCCACCTACCCCGATATGGTGCGGGTCGGCTTCAACATTCCCAAGGGCAGCCTCGGCGAGCTGCGCAAGAGCGGCATCGCCACTCTGCACGAGCGGATCTCGGATCTGGCGCCGGAGCTGTCGGACCTGGTCCGCGAGCACGTCACCCGGTTCACCGACACCTCGACCCTCGATATCTTCACGTCCCGGATGCCGCGCTGGTCGCGCCCGGGTCTGGTGTTCATCGGCGATGCGGCGCACACCCTGTCACCGGTGCTCGGCCAGGGCGTGAACCACGCGCTGATCGACGGTGTGGTGCTCGCCGAACTCGTGTCGACCGCGTTCGGCGCCACGGAAGGCCGGGACGCCCGGCTCGATACCGCGGTGTTGGAGTTCCAGGGCGTGCGGGAGCCCGATGTCGCGGCGTCGCGCGGTCTGCAGTTGCGTCAGGAGTGGCTGTTCTCGATCGGGCACCCGGTCGGGGTCGCCGCGCGCAGTTCGCTGTACCGGGCGCTGAACATCGTCAAACCGTTGCGGGTGCGGATCCTGTCCAACGCCTACTTCCGGTTGCAGCGTCAGCGCGGCGACCTCCGCAACGCGAAGGCATAGCTCACCTACTGAAGACGACACTGCCCCTTTTGGCTCTCGAAACCCTCAGGGGGAGTGTCGGGTTGGGGGTCGGTGTGGGGGTGGGGGCG
>NZ_JBHXNJ010000008.1:0-54623 GCF_042719655.1 Nocardia sp. NPDC058518 | reverse complement strand
ACCGCGCCCCCCACACAAACACACACCTCCACCCCGCCCCCACACCGTCCCACCCCCCCCCCCGCCCCCCGGTCCGCCCACCACCCCCACAGGGGCAGTGTCGGTTTCGGGCTCGGTCAGGCGTTGCGTGCCCAGTCGACAGTCACGGCGAGCGCGTCGTCGAGGGGGGTCGGCTTCAGCTGGAGCTCCTCCTCCGAACGGCTGGAATCGACCACATACGGCTGGGTCCACTGGTGCAGCACGTCGGCCATCTCTCGCATATCGGGCACCAGCACTCCGCCTGCCCGGACCAGCCACGCCGGAATCGCCCGCGCGGTCACCTTCGCGACACCGGCGACGTCGGCGACTCGCGCGGTCATCTCGGCCATGGTCAGTGGCGGACCGGTGGGAGCGAACAGGAAGCGGTTCGACTCGGTAAGGGTCTGCGCCTGCGCGGCCGCGGTTACCATCGCGCGCGCCAGGTCCGGGACGTAGGTGAACGAATGCGGCTGATCGACATCGCCGAGGGCAAGCACGGATTTGCCTGCCAGCACCTTCGGCACGACCAGCGAACCCACATGCGAGGTCGTCGCGTGCGGGCCGAAGAAGTCCGAGGCCGCCACGCTGATCGTCTGCGCCGCGTGCGCTTCCCGGTTGCGCAGCAATTCCACCCGGATCAACGACTTGCCGCTGGTCGCGGTCTGCGGGGAGGTCTCGGTCATCGGCCCGTCCGGTGCCCCGAACGCGTACATGCTCTCGGGGAAGACGATCGGAATGGACCGATCAGCCGCGATATTCAGCAGTGCCGCCTCGATGGGTGGCAGCTCGGCACGCCAGACCCGCGCCGAGTACTTCGAGCCGTGCACCGCGCAGAAGATGGCTTCGGCTCGGCGGGCCAGCGGTTCGATCTGCTCACGTACGGACGCATCGGCGGCGGCGAGGGTGATCCCCGGCAGATCGGGACCGGAACCCGATCGAGTAGCGATCGTCACCGTATGACCCTGTTCGACAAGGATCGACGTGACGGCGCGGCCGACCGGGCCGGAGCCGATCACCAAGTACTCGGACATCTATTTCCTATCGTCTGCTGTTGTCACTGGTCGTGGCGGAAATCTGTTGGAGGGTGGTCTGATTCGCCGAGCGTGGACTAGACCCGCACTCGACCGTCCGGCGCCCGCAATCCGAAGCCGAGCGCGCGGTCGATGCAGATGTGTGCCATCCACGCCAGGCCGACGGTGAACCCGGCCGCTGCCTCGGGAATCGTGCTGGGCAGCAGGTACTCCAGCGGACCTGATATCGCGTCGCCGAACAGGTCGGGGACCAGGGCGAAGTACAGCAGCACCGCCCACGGCCCCGCGGTGCGATGCGCGAGGTTGTAGTAGGGGACGGCGGCCGGCGCCAGACGACCCCGCTCGGGCGGGGTGCGGCCGATGAACAGGGTGAGGTCCGGTGCGATCAACGCGATGATTCCCACAGTCAGCGTGGGCTGACCATGTTTTGCCATCTCGAAAATGGCGAAGGTCAGGCTGAAAATGCCGGCGATCGCATACGCGACCCGACGAATCCACCGCCGGCGTGGTGTAGATGGCATGCGTAGCCCCTTCTCGCGTGTAGGCACAACCGTAATCGCACAAGGAAAGTTCTCGCTACTGGACAAATGGCCAGCAGAAGGAGTGACCTAGACCACCTTACTGACCGGTAATCATCGACGATCGGGGTGATACTCTCAACCTCCCTATTTCGTGCGCGAAAGCCACGGAATCACCCTCTATACATGGCTGGGGCCGGTGGCGGATTCACTACGAAGATTGGTTGTTCTGCGCGCACTGATGGCAACTCCGTCTATCCGACAGGTGCCGAGCGATGAAGTCGTGCCGACGCTCGTAGACGGAATATCGAAACGGCTGAAGCGACGTATCGAGATCACCGCAGCGCCGTTACCACAGCGAATAAGCGCAGCATGGACTTCGACTGTTTCCATCGAGTTCATCGAGTACTCGCGTTCAGTTCCCCCGGCCGCCGCCTTACTGGGCATACTGCACGAGATAGGCCATATCCTCTGCGGGCACGGAACGCATGTCGAAGCGGAACATTCGAACTTGACGGCACTGGCCCCCAGTCTGAGCCCCGAACTGTCCGCACGTCTCCTACGGCGTACGAGCTCACCGATTGCATTGTCCACGCGTGAGGAGGACGAGGCAGAACTCTATGCGCGCATCATCTACCGAAGAATACTTCGCGCCTACGCGATCGAATGCGCTTCGCCGGGCAGTCGCGCCTTCAACCTTGCCGCGACACCATGGAACGACTAACCGCATCCGCTATGGCTGTGACGTCGGTCACTGGCCGTGCAACCCGATCAGCGCTGTACTAAAGTACCAATCAGCACCAACGCCTTCGGTTATACCCCCTGACTATGGCATCTGATTATGCGATAGTCATGTGTGATTGGACTGAACAATGCATGACGAATTTGCCGTGCCCCGTCCTATCGGGTGCCGATTCGGCGTCCTGGGTGAACTGCGACTACTCACGCCGACAGCGCAATCCGTAGCGGTACGAGGCCGCAACGTGTCGGCCTTTCTCGGCGTCCTGCTGGCGAACCCGAATACCGTCATTGCCGTGGACCGCCTCATCGATATCATCTGGAACGGAAATCCACCGGCTCGCGCCAGAGAGGGTGTCCACGTACAGGCGGGCAGAGTTCGAGAAACCATCGAGACGGCCGGTCTCGCACGCAGTGACCTCACGAGTGAAAATGGCGGATACCGCCTGGAGATCGACCCCGAATCGGTCGACTGGGTACGCTTCGAACGAGCCGTCCGAATCGGTCACAACAAGTTTCGGGCCGGATCGCTGGACGGCGCTGTCACCACATTGAGCCACGCATTATCATTATGGCGAGGAACCCCGTTGGCCGGCATATCGGATTCTGATGAACTGCGCGCATTTTCCACCACGATGACCGAGCTATATCTGAGTGCGCGCGAAACTCGAATCGAATGCATGACCGCACTCGGCATGGATCGAGAAATTGTCTGCGAAGCCACCTCGCTGGTGCGCGAACACCCTTATCGCGAAGATCTCTATCGCTACTTGATGATCGCCCTCTATCGCTGCAGGCGACGGACGGACGCATTAATTGTCTATCGGGATCTGCAAACCCTGCTTCGTACCGAACTGGGAATAGATCCGGACCCGATGGTCACCGACGTTTTCCAATGCATTCTCGACCAATCGCCGATTCCTGCTGGCACGAGGATCGGGCACCCCGAAAGGCAGATATATGCAGTCTGAACACCGAATCTGGTTCGTCACCGGCGGCAACGGATTCATCGGCACCCATCTGATCCAGGACCTCGTGGCGCGCGGCATCGAGGTCAGGGCGCTCGCCCGATCCGACCGCAGCGCCGCGACGATCACCGAACTCGGCGCGACGCCGATTCGCGGGGAACTCGACCGCCCCGCCGATTGGGCATCGCAACTCGACGACGTGTCCACCTTCGTTCACCTGGCCGCGGCCCATCCCCCGGAATGGCGCCGCAAGGTGTACCGCCGCACCAACGAAGAAGCGCTCCGGGTTGTTGTCGAGGAGTGTGTCCCGCGCGATATCCGGTTCATCCACATCAGCTCCGAAGCAGCGGTGATGGACGGAACACCCATGGTCGACGTGGACGAGAGCCGCCCGCTCGCGATCGGCGCGAAGGCGCTGTACCCGGCGTCGAAAGCAGCCGGTGAAGTCATCGTCACCGAAGCATGCCGCCGCGGATTGAACGGCATCATCCTGCGGCCGCGTTTCGTCTGGGGCCCCGGCGACCACAGCCTCGAGGCCGTTGTCGCGTCGATCGACGCGGGCAAGTTCAAGATGCTCGGCGACGGCAAGCAGCTGACGTCCACCACGCATATCGACAATCTCCTCCATGCGATCCACCTCGCGGAATCCGCGGGCGAACGCGGCGAGGCGTACTTCGTAGCGGACGAGGGCACCATCGAATTCGGTGCGATGGCCGGTGCGATGGCCGGTGCCCTGAACCGGGAACTCCCCACGGATTCGGTGAGCTTCGGCGCCGCGCAGACGCTGGCGAAGGTTGTCGAAGCCGTATGGCGGCTGCCCTTCACATCCGGGCCACCGCTGACCTTGTCGATGGTGTGGCTCCTCGGGCTCACCGTCACCGTCGACACCACGAAAGCCGCCCGAGACCTCGGCTACCAGCCCGCCACGTCGCGGGCAGCAGGCCTGGAAGCCCTCCGCGCCTGCTATTCCTCCACCGACCGAACGGATTCCCTGTGACTGACGTGCGCGACAGCCCCGCCGACAACGCGTCGGCCGACGAGGAGCACACCTCCGCTCTCCGTTGTCCGTATCCCTTCACCCGAAACAGTGCCGTCGACATTCCGCCCGTCTACGAAGAACTCCGAGCCGAATGCCCGGTCAAGCCGGTGACCTTCCCCAGCAACGACGAAGGCTTCGTACTCAGCCGCTACGCCGATGTCAAAGTGGCACTGTCGGATCCGCGCTTCAGCCGTCGCGCGATGCTCGACGACGGTGCGCCCAAACTGTCGAGCGTGATCTTTCCGGCGAACACCTTGTTCACCACCGATGCGCCGGAGCACACCAGGCTGCGCAAACTGGTGACAGCCGCGTTCACCAACCGCAGGATCACCGAACTGCGTCCGCGGATCCAGCAGATCACCGACTCCCTGCTCGACGCGATGGCCGAAGCGGGATCGTCGGCAGACCTGAATACGGCCTTGTCGTTTCCGATGCCGATCCAGGTGATCTGCGAACTACTCGGCGTTCCGTCCGAAGACCAGGACAAGTTCCGGACGTGGTCCGATGCGTTCGTCTCGCTGACGCATATGAGCGACGAAGAGGTGCACACGAACCGGTTCGCACTGGCGGGCTACCTCAAGGAGCTCGTCGATGCGCGGCGCGCCGATCCCCGCGACGATCTCCTCAGCGCCCTGACGACCAAGTCCGACGAGGACGGCGCGCTCAGTGAAATCGAGGTGGTGATGATGGCGATCACCATTCTGGTCGCCGGGCACGAGACCACGGTGAGTATGACCAGTTCACTCGTGCTGAATGTGCTGCGCGACGACAACCTGCGCGAGCAGATCCTGACCGCACCGGAGAAGACGCTCGGCCTGGTGGACGAACTGCTGCGGGTGAACCCCATCGGCGACGGCGGACCGTACCGGGTCACCCTCGAGGACGTCGAGATCGGCGGTCAGCTGATCCCGAAGGGCAGCGGCGTGATCGCGTCGGTCGCCTCGGCCAACCAGGACGAGGAGCAGTTCCCGCGGGCCAAGTCGGTCGATCTCGAACGCGGCAGCCAGGGACATCTGGCGTTCGGCCACGGAATCCACTTCTGCCTCGGCGCCAATCTCGCGCGGGTCGAACTCGAAATCGCGCTGAACTCGCTGTTCCATCGGTTCCCCGAGATTCGCCTCGACGACTCGGTCGACAACCTCGCGATGCGGGGCGGGATGCTCGTTCACGGCCTCGAACGATTGCCGGTTGCCTGGTAGCCGATGTCGTGGGTTGATGTGGAGGACAAGCCGGTTCGCACGGGCTCGATGTACGAGCCGGCTTGTGTTCGTCCGGAGGGTACGGACTCAGCGGAGATCGTTCAGCGGCGGAAGATTCTGCTTGTGCCGCAGATACCGCACGTACTCGAGCACTTCTTCCACATTCTCGTCGGACAAGTCCCTGGCCCGAAAGTAGATCTGCTGCACGGGCGTATCGGCGAGCAGGCGCAGCAATTCGATCTGGCTATCGATCTTGGCGCGGAGATCGTCGTCGAAGAAGTAGGTCGCCGGGACACCGAACCCTGCCGAAATCGCATTGATAGCACTGTAGGACGGATTCGATTTGCGGCCCTGGGACAGCTGATACAGGTACGCCTCGCTGATGTCGTGCCCCTTGGCGGTCGCAGCGTGGCATACCTCTTTCACGGTCATGCGACGGCCGGTGTCACTCGGCACGGAGTCGAACAACCGACGGATCTTCTCGGTGAAGTCGCCCCCACTATGCGCGATCTTCTCGCTGTCGACGTTCACGACATCCTACCTTTCACCTGGACACAATCGAAGACCGCCGATGCAGGCTGTTCGCTGTTCCGCGGTTGAGATTACACGCGCCAGAGTGATCAAATTATATTATCGTAATAACAATGGTGTTACAAGCTTCAGCGCATGAGTCCGCCTCGGTGCACCCGATCAGGCTGTCAGCGCCAGGACAGGGTCATCGCTTCGAGAGGACCGAATCGATAACTGTTGCTAGAGTAATAGTTGCTGGGCATGAGCGGTTCCGTCGGACCCTGCCGGCTCACCTGCGGTACTGACGAGGATCTGATGGTTGCGCTGTTCAGCTACTTCGCCGGCACGATGGCCCTACTACTGGTGCTGTACTTCGCCTCCGGCACGCATAGCCGCCCACTCGCGGCGGCGCTGGCCATCGCGGCACTGTGCTCCTTCATCTTCCGAGAGCCGGTGGACACGTGGATAACTCAGCACATCTACCCCAAGGTGGGTCACCTCGCGGCGGATTGCTTCATGCTGATCTCGCTCGCTCTGCTGTCCAGCATCGGATCGCCGCGAGCGACGCGACGCAAGATTTTGACGCTGACCTACGCGATCATCGCCGGTTTGTGCGTGATCTTCTTCGCCATCCCGCAAGACGAATTGGTGGATCGGATCTCGGTGCACATGTTCCAAGATCCGCGCTTCTTCGTGTACGCGATGCTGGTGAACATCGGCATCACGCTGCTCGCGCTGGTGATGTGGCGCGCCGAGTGGGTGTCGGATCTCGGTGTCACGCCGGTTCTGCTGCTCATCCGGGCGACGGCGATGCTCAGCATCTTCTATATCGCGTCGCGCATCCTGGCGCCGCTCGGTCTGGTGTCCCCGATGATCGCGGTCGTGGTGTCCACGGCACTGGCATCGATCCTCAGCGGTGGCCTGGCGCTGGTGGTGATCTGGAACATCACGTCGTTGCGCCGCAATACCCGGCGCCGGACTGCCGAACTCGAAGCGCTGCGGGAACATCTCGCCGGGCCGTACCGAATGTCGCTCTGTGAATCACTGTGGGGCCGAGTGAATCCCACCGCACGCCTCGTCGATCTGATCGCCGAACTCTCTGACCGGATCGCATTGTTACCGCCGGACGACCCGATCCGCATCCGGGCGATGGCGGTCGGCTCGGAGTCCCTGTGGGGGTCCTCCAACCGGCACGGCGGCCTTGCCGCGGGCCATTCGATCGCGGCCACCGGCGCATCACTGTTCGCGATAGCCCGCAGCGTTCGCGAAGACAGCCACGGGACGTATCGGGACAGGCGCGCGGGTAGCTCGGTCTCCTAATTCGGCGAGCAGCCGTTCGACCGCTTCCGGCTCGGCCTGAAAATTGGGCGACCTCGGCCTGCGGTCGCCGGCAGCGCCGCCATTGTGTCGGCGACGAGACGGACGATCCGCTGGGCGTCGGAGCGGTCAGGGTCCTGGTCCGGGTCGTAGATAGCCAGGCTCCAGCCAAGACATCCTCCGCATGCCACTGCGGCAGTCAGTGCACGGGTGAGCTGGTCCCAGGTCAAGCCGTGCGGTTCGTCGGCGACGTCAGGTAGGCCCTGGGCCGGGAACTGTTCGGGGTCGAGGACGTCGAGATCGACGTGCAGCCACCAGCGTCGGGCACTCTTTTTCAGGTGGTCCACCGCCGAGCGCGCGAGGTCCTCCGGTGCGGCGGCGACTTCCTGCCAGTCGCGCATCCAGACGCCGCTGTCACGCAGCGAGCCGACGTTGAACTGCTGACGCCAGCCGCCGTCACGCGGGCCGAGGAGGGCGAGCTCGTCGCGGCCGAGCGCGGGTAGTCGCTCGGACAAGGGGCCTTTCATCAGATGCCCGGAGAGCCCGAGCAGCAGGCCGATCTCGGTGTTGGCGGCCTCACCGTCTTCGGAGACGTCCAACGGCATCGTGTCTTCGTGCCCGTCCACGAACAGCACGCTCACCGGTCCGTCAGCACGAAGTGCCGGGATTGTGCCGAGCAGTGTGGTGCAGTCCGCGCCGTACACGAGCGGGAAGCGTCCATCAGTCACCGCCGTCGTGACCCGGGAGCCGACCTCCTCGGTCATGGCCAGCAGTGCGGGTTCGTTGATCAGCGAAGTCTGCGTTCCCCGCTCGGGGCTCCCAGTGGGCAGCACCATGTCGTCACGCTCGACGACCTCGAACGCCGCCAACGCGGCGCCGAGACCGGACCCACGCAACGCCGCGGCAGCGGCTGCCTGATGGCCCGACCGGCCGTATCCGTCGAAGGGAACCCCAACCAGCTCCACCGCAACCATGACATCAATCGTCGCACCTCAACCGGACCGATGTCATCAGCCAAGACATTGCCCAAGGCCGCACGATCGGTGCTCATGGTCTCTTCTGTCCTTTGTCGATGTCGGTCACGATGTCGGCGAGCAGGCGCACGAACCCGGCTAGTTCAGGGTCGATCCCACGATTGCGGTCGACGAGGAAGTGGATGTCGTCCAGTCCGGTCACCTGCATCCGGTGAGTCCAGGCGAGGGACTCGTGGACCTCACCGCGGGCGCGCAGTGCTGCCGCGAGTCCGATCACGCCCTTGGCGTTGCCCGCGACCGCGGCGATCCGCCACTGCTTCTCGGCAGCGTCGAGTTCGCCGAGTCGCTCATGCCGCAACGCCTGTCGGACTGCCCGATCCGCCTCAGCTACTTCGATCGTGGCAGCGCGGCCCGAGGCCAGGGCGGTTGTCACCTTCTCCTCGGCGACTCGATGGCGAATTTCGTGCTCGATCCGCTGCCACCACACTCCCTCGTTCAACGGATTGAGCGGGAATTCGCGATGCCGGTCGATCATCATGAGTACCAATGGCAGCGCGAGGACGATCGGGCCGGTGGCGAGAAGCTCACGAATGGCGTTCACGCGTCGGCGATCTCGGCGCCACCACCGAAACGAGACCACGAGCGTGACGACAACCAGCAGGGCCACGCAGACACCGAAATCCACCCATGGCCGCGCCAGTTCGACCGGCGAGAACGCCTCGATCGTCGTGCAGGTCAGGAACCCGGAGCCGAGCGAACCGGCCAACAGAGCGGTCTTACCAAGGGCAGGACCCCAATCCGGTGGTTCACCCGCCTGAAAGAACACGATCGCTGTGTTCAGTGGATACCTACTCGCTCGCGGATCCAACCATCGGGGCACCTCGATCGGTGGTGCAGAACTTTCGCCTGGTGTTCGCCGATGCACAGGGAATCCCTTGTCACCGCGGAGCCAAACGGTGCACGACGATGCCCGAATCGAATCGGGTGGTATCGAGCAGCCGCAGATGTGTGGTGGCGGCAATGTCGTCGAACAGCCGGGAGCCGGGACCTGCGACGACGGGAAAAACCCAGAAGCGGTATTCGTCCACCAATGCATTCTCGAGCAATGTCCGGGAAAACGACCCCGTGCCGAACTTGAGCAGGTTGCCGCTCGTCTTCGCCTTGAGGGTCCGGACGGATTCGACGACATCACCGTCGAGCAGTTCGGCATTCCAGGACAACTCTGTCGGCTTCAGGGTGGTGGAGGCGACATACTTGGGCAAGGCGTTGATACGGTCGGTGTAAGGATCTCCCGCTGGTCGGCTCGGCCACGCCTGCGCGAAGTTCGCGTAGGTGTGGCGGCCGAGCAACAGCGCATCGGCGGCGAACAGCAATTCCGAAGCGTACGCGGCATGTTCGTCGTCCCAATACGACGCACTCCACTCGTGCGGTGCGTCGACGCTGCCGTCGAGCGTGACGAACGTGGATTCGATCAGCTTGCCCATGGTTTTCTCCCGAATCAGTGGCACGAGCGTCGTGAGGAACGTACTCGGCGCTGCTTGTGGACTTCTTGCGATCCGCGTCGTTCGCGGTCAAAGGATCAGACGGTGTGGTTGCTGCAGATTCATCGGATCGTCTGGGAGGTCGATCGTTCTCGATACCGCCCGAGACGTTTTCGGCCGACCACCGATCATGGTTTCCGCCGATCACTACGCGGCGGGAATCCCCTGCCGACCCCTCGGCATGCCGTTCCGGCAGGGGACCTACGGTCGGGCTCTCAGGAGCAGGCGCCGGAGGTCTCGACGGCGATGTTGATCAGTTCGATGCAGTGGTGAGCTTCATCAGAGTGTCCTGTTCAGAGGCAAGATATCCGCAGGTCACGGAAGGCTGTCGCCCAGTCAGTCGACCGCTGCGACAGTCGATTTCGAGGTCCGGCGGTAGCGGCGACCTGTCTTGTCGGCGCCGCCTGTGACAAGGAAGAGGTGCTGACGGGAGGTGGTGTTCGTCATGACTTCAGTACAGCGTCCAGGTCACTGCGACAACATCATCGTGCCGCTCACTTACATGCGCCGTCGTCTCACAGCCGGCCATCGACACTCCGCTTCGCGCGACGCGTCAAGGACGCCAGGCAGGCGGTCATGCGACCGCGCTGCCGGGAGGATCATTGCCGCGTCGTCGGTCTCGGCGATCGAGCTCAGGACGTGGGCGGGCTGGGCGTGGTCGGTCCAGTTGTCACCCCAGCGAGCCCAATCGCGTTGTCCGGGACCGTCCCACAGCACCAGCGCGGTGGTATTGGCGAGCAGCGCGCCGACGCGCAGCCGGAACACTCCGCGCGGTTGTACCCGTCCGCGCGTAGCGTCGTGGGTTGTTCTGGCGGGCAGATCGGTTTCGGCAGATCCGTCACGAACGCCGCAGTTCGTGACGGTCTTTGCCGTGACCCCAAGACTTTTGGGGCGACCTCGCGTCCATGCGCTGCGGTATCTTCCATGCGATCGCCGCACCTTGGTCGGCGCGCAGAGGAAGCACACACCACATGTTCAACAAGTCCTTTGCGGCCGCCGCGCTCTCGGTGAGCGCCGCGGCCGTCCTCGTGGCACCGCCCGCCGCCGCCGACCCGGTCAACTGGGGCGCCGCTTCCCTCAGCGTGTGGGGCAACGTCTACGCGTTTTCGGTCAACCACCCGACGGAAGCCGACGCCATTCGAGCCGCCGACCGAGCGTGCAAGGGTCAAGGCATCATCGACTGCCGGATGGTGGTGACGTTCGCGAACGGCTGCGGTGCAGTCGTGACGAGTCCGCTCGCGATCGTCGCAGGGTTCCCGATCGTGGGCTTCGGTAAAGGGGCGAACCCAGGGGAGGCATACGCAGACGCCACCCGCAACCTCCCCACCGGCACCGGAAGCGCCGGCGCGTTCAATGGCGACCACGCCTGCACCCGGCCTTGATCTAGTTCCCGCACGGTCCTCGCTAAAATGTCGGGCTGACACCGCTCCGCAGCTCAGTGGTAGAGCACTCGCCTTGTAGCGAAAGGTCGTCAGCTCAATCCTGACAGGGAGTCGACACCTCAGGTCATGGCCCGTGAGCTATTGACGGACGCCGCTTCACCCGGCGCGGCATACGGACGGTCAGGTCGAGACGTGGGTGTGATACCACGGCCCGCGCCAGTGCTCGAAGTGAACCTGTATTGCACCGTCAATTCGTGCCCCAGCTTGTGGTCCCCGCGGAAGGTAGCTGAAATTGGCGCCGTAGTACAGCCTGTCGCTGAGCTGGAAGACGCAGCCGTTTCCCGCGGTCGGGTGGGTCTCCTTAACGTAGAACACACCGATCCGGGTGTGCTGCGCCGTGCACTGTGCCGCAGCGTCGCGCAAGGCGGTCTCGGAGAGCCGCCAGCCCAGCCAATCCGGTACTCCCGACAGCAACAGTGTGGCAAGGACGATCGCGATGAGCGGTGCGACCGCTATGCGCGGCCAGGGATTCCGGTAGCGGACGATGCCGATGATCGCAAGCACTGCCCACCCGAGCGCTGCGGCCATTACCAGCAGCAGCGCAAGCAATGCCATATCGAGGCTGGGAAAGCCATCCCCATCACTGGTTATCGTCGCGAAGAGGTAACCGCTCGTCAGTGAATTCCACAGCAGCCCAACCGCAGCCCACGCGCCGAGCAGCGGGACACCCACGCCGGTAGCGATCCGCCAGCTCCGTGCCGGACCCGGGCGCACTCGCTCGGCCGAGGATGTGTCGTACATAGCCATATGATGCCAGCGCCCGGGCTAGGGCCTTGGGTTCTAGCGGTCGTCACAACACTCTCGATGACTGGACCCGCTATGCGGTAGGGCCCCGGCCACGGACACCGTCCGGTTGGACACCACCAACTCGCGACAGTTGATTACGCGAGCCCACCAGTACCGCATGTCGCGCCGAAGGCGAAACCTTCGAGCTGTCGGCCCACAAAGACAATGACGCTGCCCGCCTATAGCGGGTAATGGGCTTCGCCGGTCATGCGCGCGCCGCTGACGGGCTCGGGTGTTGTGAGCCTTCATTCTAGATTTCACTAGCTTCGCGCCTGGCAGGATCGGGCGGCGTGCGCCACATCGGTAACCGACCTCCCGCTGTTGCTTCGGGACTGCCGATTGCGTTCTACCCCAGGCCGATAGCGGGTGAGTCTCTCTTGAGCTGCATCGATTGCGTCGGCACCTCCTTCGACATCAGCCGGTTGGCCGCCGCCGTCGTAGTAGCGCCGTTCGGCTCCGGGGCCGAGGAGGCTGGTGAAGTCGCGCATGGCTTGTGGCGATAGTTTGAAGTAGCGGCGTAGGTTCTCGGGTTTGCGGTGCCGGGACTTGGCCATCAGCTCGAGCAGGCCGGCCCCGGATTCGCATAGATGCGTCAGGCTGGAATGTCTGAGTTCGTGCAGTTCCCAATCGGTTCCGGCGCCTTCGATCGCGGTGGCGGCGTCGAGCAGATCACGCGCCTGGTCGTAGGACAGTCGCGCCAGCCCGGTGTCGGGGCAGACGTCGCGGTCGGCGAGATACTTGCCCGGCCCGGGGCGGCGGTGGGTGACAAACACGGGCCCCGAGGTCCGGTCCTTGATGAGTCCGGCGGGGTAGACCGGCCGCCGTCGCGGGAACGGTCGGTGCGTCCCAGCCCTGTTCGCGGCACCAGCTCAGCCACTTGCCCACCGCGGCGCATCGCGCGTTCCAGGTATTTACCGCCGGAATACGCGGCGGCCAGCCACCGGCCATAGTCGAGCCCGGCGGTGACCGGCTCCCACACTGTCAGCCCCTACCCGTCGCGCTCGTCGGCGTCCCTCCCGACGACAGAAATGCTCCAGGAAACTGATCAGCTAAACTGATGATATGTATACTGCACGTATGTCGAATGCCGTGGATCCCGCCGAGCTGTCCGAGGACATCCGTGCCCTGATATGGGCATACACCCGTCGCTTGAGCGGGGCGTCGCAGGCTGTCGGCGATCTCACCCTTTCGCAGCAGACCGTGCTGGCCCGGCTGCATCAGGCACCAGGTGCGACCAGTGCCGAGCTGGCCCGGGCGGAGTACGTGAGCCCTCAGTCGATGAGCAGCACGGTCTCCACGCTGGTCGACGCCGGCCTGGTCGCCGTGTCGCCGGATCCGCGCGACGGCCGTCGCCGCAGGCTGGACCTGACAGACGAGGGCACCGCCGCGATCGAGGCGGTGCGCGCCCACAAGACGGACTGGCTGCGCGGCCGGCTCGTCGCCGAGCTCACCCCGGCTGAGCAGCGGCAGGTGGCCGACGCGGTTGTTCTGCTCCGGCGCCTCCTCGTCCTCGACACCGTCTCGACCACCCCACCGAAGGGACAATCATGAGCATCACCAGGATCGACCCCGTCAGTGCGCTGATCGCGATCGACCTCCAGAACGGCATCCTCGCCCTGGCCGAGGCCGAGGACGCCCGGCGCATCGTCGAGCGGACCGCCGAGCTGGCCGACGCCTTCCACGCGGCCGGGCTGCCGGTCATCTGGGTGACCGCCCTCGGCCGACCCGCAGGGCGCACCGAGGTGCCGCTTCCCGGCGGCGAGCCCCCGGCCGACTTCGCTGTCCTGGACGCGCGGCTGCCGGTTGCCGAGACGGACCTGCAGGTGGCGAAAAGAGCCCTGAGCGCCTTCACCTCCGCAGAGGTCACCGGGCTGCTGGCCGACCGGGCAGTGACCAACGTCGTCGTCACCGGCATCGCGACCGGGATGGGCGTGGAGTCCACGGCCAGGGCGGCCTACGACGCCGGGTACTCCGTCACCGTCCCCACGGACGCGGTCACGGACCTGAGCGCCGAACGCGAACGGCTCAGCCTCACTCTCGCCCTGCCTGCCATCGCCGAGACCGGCACCACCGCAGACGTCCTCGCGGCCCTGCGCCGGACGAGGGCCTGAGCCATGCCGCGCACCACCACCCAGGAAAGCCGCGTCTTCAGCCGCGGGTTCACCTGGACCCTCCTGTTCGGAGTCACCCTCAACCCGATCAACTCGTCCATCATCGCCACCGCGCTGGTGAGCATCGCGGACGACCTCGGCGTGACCGCGGTCCAGACAGCCCTGCTGGTGTCCGCGTTGTACCTGGTCAGTGCGATCTGCCAGCCGCTGATGGGCCGGCTGGCTACCCGCTACGGGGCGCGGTCGGTGTTCCTGGCCGGAATCGTGCTGGTGGGGGTCGGCGGCGCGGTCGGCTGGGTGGCGCCGAACATCTCCTGGCTGGTGGCCTCCCGCCTGATCATCGGGCTGGGGACCTCTGCGGCCTATCCGACGGCGATGATGATGATCAATCTCGAGGCCGAGGCCGCGGGGGTTCCCCTCCCCAGCCGGATTCTCAGCCTGGTCGCGGCCGCCGGCCAGGTGACAGCGGCCATCGGCCTGCCGATCGGCGGCGCCCTGGTCGCCGGCTTCGGCTGGCGGTCGGTGTTCGTCATCAACGTGCCGCTGGCCGTGGTGAGCTTCATCGCCACCCTGGTGTTCGTTCCTCGGGGGGCCCTCGACCGCCGGGACCGCAGCGCCTCGTTCACCCGGCACATGGATCCGGTCGGGATCCTGCTGTTCGCCGGCCTGATGACCGTCCTGCTCGGGTTTCTCAGCGACCTGGCCGATCCCCGCTGGTGGCTGCTCGCCGTCTTCGCGGGAGTCGCTCTCGCGCTGACGTACTGGGAGCGGCGACAGCGTTCCCCCCTCGTTGATGTGCGGATGCTCGCGAGCAACGGAGCCCTGCGGCGCACCTACGTGCGCCTGATCATGACCTTCACCGTCATGTACGGCGCGCTGTACGGCGTGGGGCAGTGGCTGGAGGAGGCCCGCGGCGTCGATCCGGGCAGGATCGGCCTGCTGATGCTGCCGATGTCGGTCATGAGCGCCGTGGTCGCCCTGATGCTCGGCAGGAGCCACTCGATCCGGCTGATGCTCGTGGGCACGGCGGTCTTCGTCGTGGCCGGCGGGGGATTCCTGTGGCTGTCCGGCGCCCAGGACCGGCTCGTCTGGCCCGTGATCGCGATGACCTTCCTCGGCGTCGCGATGGGACTGGGCAACGTCGGCAACCAGGCCATGCTCTACCTGAAGAGCTCACCCGACCAGATCGGCGTGAACAGCGGGTTCTACCGAACCGCCTCCTACATCGGAGGGTTCATCGCCACCGGCCTCATCGGCGCTACCTTCGCCGACGGCGCGACCAACGGCGGCATCATCCTCTTCGCGATCGTTTTCGCCGCACTGGGCGCAGCACTTCTCCTGATCAGCCTCGCCGACCCCCACATCCCGACCTCGGCACCCCACAAACTCTCGAAGGGATCAACACCATGACGACATAGGCCACGGAGGAGATGCTGGCCGAATCCGGCATCACCCACACGATCTTGCGGCACGGCTGGTACACCGAGAACTACACCGCCGAAGTACCCCGCTACATCGCTCGCGGAGTGCTCGGCCGCCGTCCCCAAGCCGCAGTTCAGGTAGAAGAGGTCCGCGCTTTCGCAATGCTGCACCAGATTGTGGCCCACAAGTCCGACATTGCTATTCATTCGCAGCTCACGGCAGCGTATTCGGTCTCATCACCGCCGATCAGCGACCGAAGCGGCGCCGGGCGACCGGGTACAAGGCCACCGCAAGCCCGAGTCGCACCGCCGGTCCCCGCCCGCGCGGTGTCACGAACGCGATGTCGGCCGGGGTCGGCGTGAAGAACCGGAACAGCTCCTCGCGGCTGATCTCCGGGAACTCCCGCAGGCGCGCCGACTCTTCATCCGCGAACACCGCGTCGCCACGAACGCCGATCTCCCAGCTGCTGATCAACTCTCGCCAGCAGCCGAGCACCAATCACATTGCCCCGCACCACGAACCGTACGACCAGCAACGATACGAACTTCGTTGTTTTCTGCGCCGGTACTACCGGAACCCGAGTTGGAGTCGACCTTCGCGCTGGCCTCGGTGACGCTTGCCTTCACCGGCGCGGGCCGCTACACCCTCGACGCAGGTCGCCCGTGGGAGCGCAAGAGCCTGGGACCGCCGGCCTCACACTTACACTGGCGATCGTCACCGCGCTGTCGACCCTGATCCTGAAATGGGTGCTCTAGCACGGCGACAACCCCGGAGCACGGCCTGTCTCAGTAGACGGTGATTCGCAGCGCGCGCATCTTGGCGTAGAGCGTGGTGCGTGAGATACCCAAGGCCTGCGCTGTTTTGACTTTGTGTCCGTCGAATCTACGCAGGGCCTCGGTGATGACCTCACGCTCGGCGCGGTCGAAGGGTGCCAGCTGCCGCATCGGCTGCTGGGTGCGGTAGGCCTCGGGCAGATCGTTGAGGACGACGGCGCCGGTGCGCCGGTTCCGAACGACCTCTGTGACGACCGCGCGCAATTCGCGTAGGTTGCCGGGCCAGTTGTGCGCGGAAAGGGCAGCGAGCGCGCCTGGGGTGAAGTGCAGGGAACCTGCGGTGTCCGCCTCGCGCAGCATCGCCGCGACCAGTGCCGGGATCTCGCTGCGGCGGCTGCTCAGGGGAACGAGTTCGACACGGTCGGTGCACTCGGCAGCGAGCGCGGCGGCGCGGCCGGTGAGCGATTCCACCGAACCGGTGACCAGCACGATCCAGGGAAGCTGCTGGTCGGCGATGTGGGTGGCGACGAGATCGACGAGATTGTCGGGCAGCAGGTCGAGCCCGTCAATGCACACTGTGCCTTGCCGGGCGCGCACCCGCGCGGCGAAGTCGCGGGCCCAGGTCGTGCTGCCGTCGAGCAGGGCGCTGGCAGCGGTCAGCACAGTGACCGGTTGTTCGGTGGCCCGCTCGCGCGCGGTGCGCGAGCGTCCCGAACCCGGTGGTCCGGCGATCAGTAACGGGTCGCCGGGTTCGAGCGTTCTGCGGGAGTAGGCGACGGCCGCACGCTGGATCGGTTCGACATGGAGCAAGGCACCTCCGGCCGGGCCGCCGACACGGGTCGCTTCGACGCGGACCGCCAGCCCGGACTCCAGAGTCAGATCGATCACCGCGTCGCGATGCACATCGACGGCCATCATCCGCAGCAACGCCAGATCGGTGGTGCCGAGCAAGTCGGCGGCGGCCTGATTGGACATGACCAGGTCACGTCCGATGGCCAGCACCGCACGGCGGCGCGTGCCCGCGGCCTGGAACGCGGCGAGCAGTTCCTTGTCCGACATCCGGGAGCCGTCGAGCAGGCGTTGTTCGATGTCGGCGACCGCGCGTGCGATCAACGGCGGCAACAGAGGGCTGGTCTGCTCGACGAACGCCGACAGATCCAGCACTCCCTCGATCCGGCGCGTGGTGGGGTGGAAGATCGGGTGCCCGTAACAGCTGATCCGGCGAAACGGCACAGCGAAGTGCTCCTCGCCGTTCACCGCGACGCTGGTGCGGGTTTCCAGGACCACCCCCGGCGCGGTGGTACCGACCGCTTCTTCGAGCAGCGAGGCACCGACATCGATGCCGAGGTTGTCGAAAACCTCACGAGTGCCACGATTTCCGCACCACCGATGCGCGAGACGACCCTCCCGGTCCACGACCAGGGTCGTGAAGTCAGTGCCTTCGAGGCGCCGATTGAGATCATCGAGTACCACCGAGGCCGCGGCCAGCAGTGGGCTGGCCTGATCGACATCGGCGTAGCTGATCGAATCCAGCGCCGAACCCGGGTCCAGCCCTGCCATCGTCGCCCGATGCCAGGACGCCGCGATCGGATCCCGTTTGGTCTCACCTCCGGGCAGCTCTACCACCGCAATCACTCCATGCGCTGCCACGTTGCATGCCACAACCCTAGCAACATGACCGGTGTCACGATTGTCCAGATTCTGAACAATCATCGCCCTCCCGGGGCACGAATGTGGTTCTTGTCACGCCATTCGGGGTGCATCAATGACGAGCAGGAGTACCCGCCATGAAGACCAAGGCCGCGGTCGTCTACCAGCCCGGCAAGCCGATCGAGATCGAAGAGCTCGAACTCGACAAGCCTCGTGAGGGAGAGGTACTCATCAGGTACCTCTACGGGGGGCTGTGCCATTCCGATGTCCATATCGCCCACGGTGACCTCGAAGCGCGGCTGCCGATGGTGCTGGGTCACGAGGGCGCGGGCATCATCGAAGAGGTCGGGCCCGGCGTGACCCGGGTCAAGCCCGGCGATCACGTGGTGTGCTCGTTCATCCCGAACTGCGGCACCTGTCGCTACTGCGCCAGCGGTCAGCAGTCCATCTGCGACATGGGTGCCACCATCCTCGAGGGCTACCTGCCCGGCGAGCGCTTCCCGCTGAGTGGCCCCGCCGGCAAGTACGGCGCGATGTGCATGCTCGGCACCTTCAGCCAGTACGGGGTGATCCACCAGAACTCCTGTGTCAAGGTCGACGACGACCTGCCGCTGGACAAGGCGGTCCTGGTCGGCTGCGGCGTACCCACCGGCTGGGGCTCGGCGGTCAACACCGCCGACGTCAAGCCCGGCGATGTCGTGGCCGTCTTCGGTATCGGCGGAATCGGCATCAACGCGGTGCAGGGCGCGCGTTTGGCCGGTGCCCGCTATGTCGTAGCCGTCGACCCGCTGCACAACAAGCGTGAGAAGGCCCTCGAACTGGGTGCCACGCATGTCTTCGCCGACGCCGGTGAGGCGCTGAGCACCATCAACGACCTGACCCGCGGCCAAGGCGCCGACTCGGCGATCCTGGTCCCGGGTCTGATGACCTCCGAGGTCGTGCGCGCGGGCTTCGATGCCGTCGGCAAGGGCGGCAAGGTCGTGCTGACCGGGCTCAACAAGCTCGACGAGATCAACATCGAGCTCCCCGGCTCGATCTTGACGCTGTTCCGGAAGGAACTGCGCGGCAGTCTCTTCGGCGACTGCAACCCGACCGTCGACATCCCCAAGATCCTCGGTCTCTACCAGAGCGGCGACCTGAAGCTCGACGAGCTCATCACCCGTACCTACACCCTCGAACAGATCAATCAAGGCTACGACGACCTGCTCAACGGCCAAAACATCCGCGGCGTGCTCGTGCACGACCACTCCTGACTCGAAAGGCACAACGATGACCGAAGTACTCGAGCCCACCACCGCGGTGCTGCCGCAGGTCGCTGACTGGCTGTCGACTCCGAAGCAGCTGTTCATCGGTGGCCGCTGGGTCGACGCGGCCTCGGGCCGCACGTTCCAGACCCATGACCCTGCCACCGGGCAGGTGCTGACCGAGGTCGCCCACGCCGACGCCGTCGATGTCGACCGCGCCGTGCGCGCGGCGCGTACCGCCTTCGACGGCGAGTGGTCACTGTGGACACCGGCCCAGCGCCAGCGTCTGCTGTTCCGCGCCGGTGAGGCGATCTACGCCCACGCCGAGGAACTGGCCCAGCTGGAATCGCTCGACAACGGCAAGTCCGCCGCCGTCGCCCAGGCCGTCGACATCACCTGGGTCGCCGAGCTTTTCGAGTACTACGCGGGTTGGGCGACCAAGATCGAAGGCCGCACCATCCCGATCTCGGTGCCCTGGGCGCCCGGCACCCAGTGGCACGCCTACACCCTGCGCGAACCGATCGGCGTGTGCGGGGCGATCGTGCCGTGGAACTTCCCGCTGCTGATGGCCGCGTTCAAGATTCCCGTCGCCCTGGCGACCGGCAACACCGTCGTCCTCAAGCCCGCCGAGGACACCCCGCTCACCGCCCTGCGCCTGGCCGAGATCCTGGCCGAGGTCGGGCTGCCCGACGGCGTGCTCAACGTCGTCACCGGGTACGGCGACGCCGGTGCCGCGCTGGCCGCCCACGACGATGTCGACAAGATCGCCTTCACCGGCTCCACCGAGGTGGGCAAGCTCATCGTCGACGCCGCCAAGGGCAACCTGAAGAAGGTCAGCCTCGAACTCGGCGGCAAGAGCCCGCAGGTCGTCTACGCCGACGCCGACCTGGATCTGGCGATCCCCGGCACCGCGTCGGGGTTTCTGTTCAACCAGGGCCAGACCTGCACCAGCGGCACCCGGTTGCTGGTGGAGGACAAGATCTTCGACGAATTCACCCAGGGCGTCGCAGAAGCCGCCGCGGCCAGCAGGATCGGCTCGGGCCTCGACCCGGCCACCGACGTCGGCCCACTGGTCTCGCAGACCCAGCTCGACCGGGTCCTCGGTTACCTCGACGCCGGAGTACGCGCCGGCGCCCGGGCACTGACCGGCGGGCGCCGCCACGGCGAGAGCGGCTATTTCGTCGAACCGACGGTGTTCGTCGATGTCGAGTCCTCGTTCAGTGTGTACCGCGAGGAGATCTTCGGCCCGGTCGTGGTGGCGACCCCGTTCAACGCCGAGGAGGGTGTGGCCGCGGCGGCCAACGACACGCCGTACGGACTGGCCGCGTCGGTGTGGACCACCGACGTGTCCAAGGCGCATCGCACCGCCCGCCAGATCAAGGCGGGCACGGTGTGGATCAACGCGCACAACGCCTTCGACGCCGCGCTGCCTTTCGGCGGCTACAAGCAGTCGGGCTGGGGCCGCGAGCTGGGGGCCGCGGCGATCGACGCCTACACCGAACAGAAGACGATCAACACCTACCTCGGCTGATTGTCTCGGCTCCGGCACCGAACCCTTCGACCGGTGCCGGAGCCGATCCTCGCCGCCTCGTTTCCGGAGAGAACCCCATGACTACGCCCGTGTCCACGATGAACCCCTTCGCCCAGGACTCCTACGCCCGAGGCGACACCAGTGTCCCCCTTCTCGAGGAGACCATCGGTGCCTGCTTCGAACGCACCGTCGCCACCCACGGCGAACGGGAAGCCCTCGTCGAGGTCACCACTGGTAGGCGATGGACATGGAACCAGCTCGACGACACTGTCAACGCCGTGGCACGCGGTCTCCTTGGCGCAGGCATCACCCGCGGCGACCGGGTCGGCATCTGGGCACCCAACTGCGCCGAATGGACGATCATCCAGTTCGCCACCGCCAAGATCGGCGCGGTACTCGTCAACATCAACCCTGCCTATCGAACCCACGAGTACACCTACGCCGCCGTCCAATCCGGGCTTCGGCTGCTGCTGGCGGCGACGAGTTACAAAAGCAGCGACTACCGGACGATGATCGAGCAATCCCGGTCCCGGACACCGGCACTGGCACGCGTCGTCTTCCTCGACAGCGGCGACTGGGACGAGTTGCTCGCCGACGGCACCACCATCGCGGCCCCGACCCTGACCGAGCACATCGAGGCGGTGCGCCCCGAGGACCCGATCAACATCCAGTACACCTCCGGCACCACCGGATTTCCCAAGGGCGCCACGCTCAGCCACCGCAACATCCTCAACAACGGCTACTTCACCGGCCAGACCCTGGCGTTCACCAACGTGGACCGCCTGTGCATTCCGGTGCCGTTCTACCACTGCTTCGGCATGGTCATGGGAAATCTCGGCGCCATCACCCACGGCACGACGATGGTGATCCCGGCGCCGGGATTCGACCCCGCGACCACTCTTGCCACCATCGCCGATGAACGCTGCACCGCCGTCTACGGCGTGCCGACGATGTTCATCGCGATGCTGGGCCTGCCCGACTTCGACACCTACGACCTGTCCTCGCTGCGCACCGGCATCATGGCGGGCTCACCCTGCCCGGTCGAGATCATGAAGCGCTGTATCGATGACATGCACCTGGCCGGAGTCTCGATCTGTTACGGCATGACCGAAACCAGCCCGGTCTCCACCCAGACCCGGATCGACGACGACCTTGATCGGCGCACTGCCACGATCGGCGCCGCGCACCCCCATACGGAGATCAAGATCATCGACCCGGCGACGGGGGCCACTGTCGGACGCGGGGTGCACGGGGAGTTCTGCACCCGTGGCTATTCGGTGATGCTCGGCTACTAGAACGACCCGGCCAAGACCGCCGAAGCGATCGACGCCGAGGGCTGGATGCACACCGGCGATCTCGCGGTGATGCGCGAGGACGGGTACTGCGTGATCGTCGGCCGGATCAAGGACATGGTGATCCGCGGCGGGGAGAACATCTACCCGCGCGAGATCGAGGAGTTCCTCTACACCCATCCCGACATCGACGACGTCCAGGTCGTCGGCGTACCCGACACCCGCTACGGCGAGGAACTGTGCGCGTGGATCCGCCTGCGCCCCGGCGCCGGCGACCTCGACGTCCACTCACTGCGAGAATTCGCATCCGGCAGGCTCGCCCACTACAAGGTGCCGCGGTACGTGCTGGCCGTCGGGGAGTTCCCGATGACAGTGACCGGCAAGGTCCGCAAGATCGAAATGCGCCAGGAATCCATCCGCAGACTCAACCTGACCTGATCGCCGCACGGAACCGCACCCGGACCGGTACCCGAACCAAACCACGATCCTGGCCATTAGCGGCGTAGGTTCTCGGGTTCGCGGTGCCGGGACGTGGCCATCAGCTCGAGCAGGCCGGCCCCGGATTCGCACAGATGCGTCAGGCTGGAATGTCTGAGTTCGTGCAGTTCCCAACCGGTTCCGGCGCCTTCGATCGCGGTGGCGGCGTCGCTTGCCGCATCGATGACGCGACGTGAGGGCCTCAATCGCCGCGATGCGCGCGTTGGCGAACATGTGTCGGGGCCATACCGAACCAGCGGTGGCAGGCGCGAGTGAGCACGGACTGCTCGGAGTAGCCAAGGATGCTCGCGATCTGCCCCAGTGGCAGATCGGATTCGCGGAGAAGTCGTCCCGCTGCGCGCCGCATCACCTCGTCGCGGATCGTTTCGAAGCTGGTGCCCTCGCCGGCCAACCTGCGTTGCAGTGTTCGGGGGTGCACGCCCAACGCGGAGGCGACCTGGGCCCTGCCCCCTGCGCCGGCGCCCATTGTCACCACCAGCGCATGCGCAACCTGGTCCGATATCGCCGGGCGGGCATTGTCGTCGCGGCGGAGCCCGAGAAAGTCGAGAGCCTCGCGCCGCAACAGCGGCAGCGCCGGTCGCAGATCCATGTCGATATCGCCGGCGGGCACATGTAGTCCTGTGTACGGCTGACCGAAGTAGACGGGCACACCGAAGAATTGCCGGTACCGGGAGTTCTCCCCCGGGGGACTATGCGGCAGGGTCACTGCGTGCAGGCGCATGTGGTTGTGGGTCAGTATCCGGGCCAGACGCCACGTCGCACCCAGGCAGCCGTCGATGAGCTGCCGGACAGGGACCTCCGGTCCCAGGTCGATCTCGAATCGGAGGCTCGCGCATCCGGAGAACAAAGGACTGCGGCGATCGAAGGTCAGCTGGAAGGCCGGACTGTGCACGAACAGGTAGCGGATCGCGTCCTCTATGGCTGCGGGAACGCTCGGGCTGTTCAACAACACGACTGCCAAGACGCCGAGCATCTGCGGCGATTGCGCGCCAGAGAGCCGCAATCCCAGGTCCGGACACCCGATTCGGGTCGCGGTGTCCTCGAGCAGAGCAGCCACCGCAGACAAAGGAATCAAGGCCTCGGGATCATCGAGTTCCATCGAGGTCAATCCGTGTCGGCGCAGGAACTCTCGCGGCTCACCACCTGCTGCACGCACCAGATCCGAGTACCCCTCGAGAGCGGCAGCGCGCACGACATCGGTCACGAGCCGACACTGCCCAGGCTGTCTCGAGATGTCAAGCCCGCCATCGGATGGCCACCTACTCTTCGGTTCCGGAACAACGAGAGGAGCCACATCATGAGCAACGACGTAGTGCTGATTCACGGCACATGGTGCAACGGGAGCAACTGGGGCGAGTTCGCCACCGAACTCGAAAAACTGGGATACACGGTGCACACTCCGACACTGCGCTTCCACGGCGCTCCCGGCGCTGTCGACGTGTGGGCCAACGCGCAGCGCGTCGGCGAAGCGGGGCTGGGCGACTACGTCGACGACCTCGCCGAGCTGGTCGAATCGCTGGAGGCTCCCCCGATCGTGATCGGTCATTCCGTGGGTGCCCTGCTGGCGCAATTGCTGGCCGCGCGGGTGCGCACCGCGGGCGTCGTTCTCCTCGGCCCGGCACCGACTGCAGGAATGTGGAACGCGTACCCGTCGATGTTCCGGATCTGGGCCAGGTACCTGCCACAATGGCTCGCCGGCAGGCCGATGTACCCGGTGTCGTGGAAGGTCTGGACAACACTGATCTGCAATACGACCGCCCCCGAGATCCAGCGCTCGTACTACGCCACACTCTGCGCCGAATCTGGCACCGCGTATCGGCAGATGTCGCTGTGGTTCCTCGATCCCGGCAGGAATGCCCGTGTCGACTTCACCGCCGTCGACGCTCCTGTTCTCGTGATCGCCGGGTCGCAGGATCGATGCACCGTCCCCCGAATCGGCAAGATCACCGCCGCCAAATACCGAACACGCGGCAGCTACGTCGTACTCGAAGGCTCCGACCACATGATGACTGTGGGAAAGTACCTCCCGATCACCGTCTCCGAGATCGGGGCCTGGGCCGATCAGAACGGCCTGCTCCCGAACCAGCCCGTCGTGTAATGCAATTCTCCGACGATTCCGGCCCGGTCGCGATCGCAGGCTAGGTCCGGCGGGGCTCGGAGGCGTCGGAATGTCGTCGAGTAGCTGTCCGGATGCCACACGCGTGCGCGGCTGCCTCTTGGCTCACGCCGAGCCCAGTCCTTCGGGCGCGCACCCGCGCGCCGAACGCCTGGGCCGTCGGGTTGATTGGAGGCTTGGCTGGTCGGGACATACATTCGCCAGTACTGAACTAGCGACTAGCGGCGCGGCGGTGTCGAACCCACCCTTGTACGACGAACGCCCCACGATCGGTTGAGCGTGGGGCGTTCGTGATCGGGTAATCGGCCGTGCAGACAGGCTTGATGCAAGCTGTTCGGTTGGCGGGTCTGATCTTACGGGGCGGGTGCGGTCGGCGGTTGGGTGACGTGTCGGCGTTGCGAAGGGGTGGGACTACCTCTGGGACCCGTCACCATCGGAGCGGCATTGCCACACGGAGAACCCGACATCGACGCCACAGCCCGACGCCTCGCCGTCAGCACCCGCACCCTGCAGCGCAGATATCGAGACGAGGCGATATCACTCGACCGCGGTTGCCTCGAGCTCGACCAGCTGGCCGGGGATCGCGAGCCGGGTGACTCCGAGCATCGTGGTGGCCGGTGCTACCCCGGCGGCACCCAATCGCGAGGCGAGTACGCCGTAGTGTTCGAAGAGCAGGTCGACGTCGGTGGTATAGACATTGAGCCGGACAAGGTTCGCCAGGGACATTCCGGCTTCTGTGAGGACGGCTTCCACGTTCTCCAGGCTCAGCGCCAGCTGTGCGGCCATATCACCGGCGTGCTGAGGCTTGCCGTCGCTGCTCATTGCGGTCTGCCCGGAGCAATACAAGGTCCGGGTGTGCCCGACGACGAGCTCTCCCTGGTTGAATCCCATCTCCACCGACCAGGTCACCGGGTTGATTGCCGTTCGTTGTGTTACCACATCAGTTCCATTCGATTCGTAGATATGTCCGCTTCCACTGACCACTGGCCACTGGAGTCGGACGGGGGTCGTCAATGCTGCAACGTCTTTGGTCGCTGCTATGGGCTCGCGCAGGCACGGATCGGCGTCTTTCACGCGGCAAGACTTTCGGATCGGATCGGCGCGGGGGTTTCACGGACGCGTTTGCCCAGCGTGATGAAGAACAGAACCAGACCAACGGTGAGAAAGATGTGGCCGCCTCCTGCGAGATGAGCTGCGATTTCGCTTGTTTCGTGGCCGAGGACCGTCCGGGTGCCGCGCACGGTCATCACAGTGACGGTCAGCGCTAAGCCTGCGTTGTAGGTCCAGAAGAACGGGTTGAACAGCTTTTCCGCCGTGAGCGTGAACAGCTTCTCCAGCGCCAGGACGATCAGGAAGAACAGCATCCCAAGGGCCAGCAGGTGGGTGTGGACAAGCCCGAGTTGGGAGTCGCCGGTGAAGTCGTTGAGTTTGGTGATTTCGCGGTAGTAGAGGCCGGAGACAAGGCCGACGATCATGTAGGTGTGCGCCGCGTTGACGATCTTTTTCACGACATTCCTCGGATTCAGGCGATGAATAGTAGAGCGGCACTGATCAGTACAACCACTGCGGTGGCGAAATGGATGCCGAACGCGGTGGCCTTTGTTCCCCCGTGGCGCAGGACGATGAGCGTGTCGCCGAGGGGGATGAGCGCGACAGCGAGCATGTACCAGCCGACCGCGTCCGCGTTGGCGAAGATGATCAACGCCAGGCCGATGACGCCAGAGGTGAAGTCACGCAATCCTTTGACAGTCAGGTACGCCGCGTCTCCGTCTGGTTTCGCGGGTACGCCGAAGCCGTCGGCGGCGGATTCCGGGGTCAGCAGAAACCGTGCTCCGATGAAAAGGACGAAGACGATGAGGAAGATGGCGAGGCCATAGGCGAGGGGGGTGAGCATGATCCAACTCTCAGGACGAGACAGTGCGATGTTCGGCCGGTGAATTGCCGGCGGCCGCTACCACCAGGTCAAAACCGACCTCTTTGAATATTTCCCGTACGAAGTTCAATGATCGAGCGTTCGCCGACCGTGATCAACGACAAATCACCCAAGGGTCGTTAACCAGCGGGCAATGATCGCGGGGCACAGGTGAAGCGGCACGAGATCGAGGCGTTTCTGACGCTGTGCTAGGCGCTGCACTTCGGTCGGATCACCGAACGACTTCGACCTCGCCCGACCGCAACCGGTTCGAACCATCGCTGAGCTGCATCTCGGTAATCCGCACTTCACACTCGGGTTAGCGCACGTGAAACGCCTCGCCGACATCGAGCAATCAAGGCGGTCGAACGCCAGGTCGGGGTGGCGTTGTTCGACCGGACGAGTCGCAAGGTCGCCCTCACCCCAGTGGGGCGCAACTATGTGAGCGCAGCGTGCGCAACGCCAGACCCAGGGACGTTGCGGGTCGGGTACTTCGGATCCGCTGGTGGACGGTTTCTCTGAGAACGGCGCGCTGTCGACCACGTCTGTTCGGCCGCGTTCTTTCGAAGCAGGTATGAGCGATAGCTTTGATCGTGCTCACGGTGACGATGAACGACCGCACGGCAAAACTACTCAGTCTGCGGGACGGTTTCGGCGGCCTCGATCCAGAAGAGGGCTTGGCGTCCGGCTTGCGGACATGGGTGGACGGCGGGATCGGATGCCGCGACGAGGTGGTGTGCTGGGCACCAGTTCCCGCGCACGCTGATGACGCACCCGGGCGATACTTCGATCTCATCGGGTGGGAGTGCTTTCATACCGTCCTCCACCTCGAAGATTTTGTGCCCGTAGACAGAGCTCATGCCGAGGTGCCGATCATCGGTATCGACGCGCAGCGGACCCTGCTTCGACAAGGCATCGCCCTGGCGCGGGAGGTCGGGCGACTGGCCGGGGAACTGAGCACACCGATTCCGCTGCGATGCATCGTTGCGACCAACGAAACCAACGGCACGTTCAGGTTTCATCGGATCCGGCCCAATGAAGGCTGGCTACTCGATGACCTCGACAGCTACGACCGCGGCTACGTAGTAGCCATCGACTTCTTGCCCCGGCCTCTCGATAGGTTCCACAGCGCGCACATCGCGGCGGCGCAACGGGCGGCACTTCTCGACCTTGTCTCACTCATCGCACCCGACATCGAAAAGGCTTGTGGCAGGTTGGAGAACGCCCTCGAGAATACGTCGTGGTCGGTATTCGACCCAGAAGACGCGGTGATCGAGGTCTTGGTCGACGGCATCGACAGTGGTTTGGTCTACTTCGATCGCGTATCCGCCGGTCCAGACACGATTCGCAGCCGCCTGGCCCTGCTACCCACCTGTCCGGAAGGATTTACCTGGGACTGGTACGACGGCGATGCCAAATTCTGCGAGACCGAGACCGATCTCCAGACCTACCTTCGGTTATTGGCCGATCACTGCCGTACGTTCGGCACCGCATTGATCGGCGTCTTCACCGGCAGGGATGGACTGGTGCTCGGTTTCCTGCCGTTGGACAAGCTCGAGCGATTCGTCGAGCTCGCCGCGTTGGCCGAAGCGGAGATCGTCATCTACGGCACGATTGAGCTGGGCGCGCATTGAATCAGGCTCGATGACGCCAGGCCGCTGCAGGAACGCACTCCCCTGGCCACGAACGTTCGCTTCTGCCGATGCGTGGATCTCTCACGACGATGAGCGGCCGTCAGCCTGCGGCGATCTGGTTGTATCGAGGCATGATGCGATTCCGGTTCGAGCTGGTGCCGGTCGACGAGGTCAGTCCGTGGGGGTCTGCTGGAAGCCGGCGTCTGCACTGGTTCGCCCTCACCGAGGGCTGGTTCTGCCTAGAGATGGGTGGAATCGAGTTGCTGCGATATACCGAGCAGACGATGGCCACGTTCCCACGCGAGGGCGACCAAGCGCCGCCGTGGGTGGACTATTACGTGGTCCGACTGTGGGAGGACATTCTGCACGCGTTGCCGTACATACTCGAACCCGTGCCGGACGATCTGGCGGGATTCGTGGCAGCCGGATCCACAGAATGGGTCGACACCGACGAGGTCTTGGACAACACGCAGATCGACGCCGCCTACGACTCCCACGGTCAGCGGTGCATCGACACCGGCTATCTACGTTTCGGGCCCGTGCTGAGGTGGTGGCGCACGGTCGATCCTGTAGACACTGTCACCGTGGCTTGGCAGTTCTCTGTCGATCCCGATGGTGAAATCGCCTTCACCGCACCGCTGTCGGGTCGGGTTTCGGTCGGCACGGATGAATTCATCGACGCTGTAACAGATTTCGATCATCGGCTGTTCGAGCTCATGCAGCAGCGGGTGGACCGACTGGCCGCAACCGGCGCTCCCGTGGGAATCGAACTCGATACTGCCCTCCTGATCCAGGAACAGGCGGAGCGACACACCTTATTGCCACGGGCATTGGCGCAGCAAGTAGGCACTGACTGGGATGCGGTGCGGGCAGGTGTGCCGATCCTGGCGCCGCACCAGATGTGAGCCAGCAAGGGTTTACGACTATCGACCAACTGGGCAGCAACATACGCACATGCCGCCTGCATATTCTTCTGTGACAGGTGTCCTGTACAACGCCCTGTGGGCGTTGCCTGGTGGCGCATGGAGATGACCGACAGCCTCCCCGGCTGCGCCGTCCGAGAAGCCAAGGAAGAAACCGGACTCGACATCGAAATCACCGGTCTCGTCGGGACTTACACCGATCCGCGCCACGTGATCGCCTACAGCGATGGCGAGGTCCGGCGCCAGTTCAACGTGTGCTTCC
This sequence comes from Nocardia sp. NPDC058518, assembly GCF_042719655.1. Classification (NCBI taxonomy): domain Bacteria; kingdom Bacillati; phylum Actinomycetota; class Actinomycetes; order Mycobacteriales; family Nocardiaceae; genus Nocardia; species Nocardia sp. NPDC058518. The sequence continues at coordinate 25,174 of NZ_JBHXNJ010000008.1, read as the reverse complement.
TGGCTTGTCTCATAGGGGATGACCTCGCTATCTCCGATCAGTTTTCAGCGGCCCTGAAGACCGGCTCGTCAGGAGACTGAACTGGCCGGTGCACTCCATGTGTTGCATTCAGCCAGGCTATTTTCGGTTCCGCGTTTCACCCAGGCCCCGTTGTTCTGAGGAGAGCCGTGATCAGGGCTGTCGCCGTGATAGTCGCCTCGTTGGGACCGATCGCTGATGACGCGCGTGTACTGAGCGGGACTCAAACTGCTGTATGCGGCCACGAAGAACATGCCAGCGAAGCACTGCGCTTGCAGCTCGAGGCGGCGCGACATGTCGAGCTCATCAGGGGTACCGTCGCCGAAAATCCATCGCTTCATATTGGCTTCTGATGTGATTCCCGAGATGCTCTGCACGTGATGCCCGTATTCATGGGCGAGGGTACCGAGGTAGATGACCGAATCGTCGCCGTACTGATCGATTCCGATGGTGTCCATCGGCATGTAGATGGTGTGGTTGGTAGGGCAATAAAACGCCGCAAAGGAGTTGGTGGAGGATCGTGTGCACGGGCTCGATGCCAACGCTGCGCGGGTGGGAACTTCCAGATTGGGTTCAGAGAACGGTAATATCTTGTCTGACGTCACCGTGCGCCAGGCTTTGTTCATACATGCCAGGGCGCTTTCGTAGAAGCGGCGCGCTTGGTCAGCTTCCGACGCCCACGGTGCGTAGGTGCAGGCGATATCGTAGAGCCCGGTGTTGCGGTCGGTGGACAGCGGGTGATCGCCAAGTGCGGCAACTTGTTGCGGTCCGCGCTGGGTCGTAGACGTTGGTATCGGTCGCAGTGAGCTCGCCGAGGGAAAAGCGGGGACATCGGCAGGTGGCGAGGTCGCTTGTGTCGAGGATCGTTGATGGATCAGGGCCGCTGCCCCGACTAGGACGGCGATCATCGTTACCGCCAGGGTGGTGATGATCAAAGCCCTGTGCCCACTTGACGGTTGGTGGGGCCGCTGGCCGGGGCCAGATGGCAGGTAGGGCTGCGGTGCATGTGGTGGCTGCTGTGGATAGGGGTGCTGCGAGGTCGGGCGATACGGGCTGTGTCTCGGTGGTGGTTGTGTCATACGAAGAGACTCATCTCGTACTCGAGAGCGGCAATGGATCCGCTGGGAACGTGATAATTCGGTCGGTCACAGTGTCGCCGCATCCCACCATCCCCTGACAGTGTCTTGGGCATACGGTGGCGCGGTAGTCACTACACCGGACGGTAACCTGTCTCCCGTTGTTCCCCACACGCTGATGAACAGCAGATAGTTCGAACGGTCAGGATCGTTGTCGAAACTGACCACTTTGTTCACCGTATGATAGGGAACAATGCCGCCGGGAGCTGTTTCTCCGGGAACGGTCCAGTCGTGACTGATAAATGCCTCGCCATCTTTACTGCCGGCTTCGGTGCTGTGGGGTGGCAAAGAGGAAATGACCGCCTGCGCATCGGCAGCGGAGCCGTACCCAAGGATCACGTAGTCCTGGGCGAGCATTGGGTTCTCGGCGGATTTGAGGTCTTTCTTGCAGTCCCACAGCAGAACCCAGGGAGACGAGGCCATCGGCTCGATTTTCAGACTGTTGTAATCGCTACGCTTCTTCGCGGTACATTCCGCATTCTGATAAGCGGCACCGGACTTTCGAGGACCGTTCGCCGACTGGGGCAGCAGGGTGGGAAAAGCCCGGCCGCTCTTGTCGAGCAGATCATACGACGATGTAGTCGTGGGGGCGGCGGAGGTGGCCGAAGCCGACGAGGGTGAGCCCGGTGCCGCTTCACGACCGGAATCTTCACCGCCGCCGATCGCGAATACCGACACCACTATCACGACGACCGCCACCGAGATCGTGGCCAGACAGGCTAGGAGTATCTTGCCGGAGCCTGAAGGCGGACGCGGACCAGCGCCCGCTGGCGTCGGGGACGGAAAGCCGGGTTGCCCGTAGTGAGTTGGCCCGGGTGCTCGGACACCAGGATTTGGCGACGACCACTGCGGCGCGAGGCTGGGTGGCACAGGATTGTGCGGTCCGCTGGTTGCATGTCCGGGTGTCTGCCACGCTGGCTGCTGCTGGGGGTGCGCACGGTTGTCACGGGATTGTTGGTCGTGCCTGCCTGGCGGGTATCCCGGTAACGGTCCGGTCATCTGAGAACCTGTCCCCCCGTGGACTTCAGGTGTGTCGAGCACATCGTGCCGATATTGCCTGGCGCAGTGTACGACACGTGTGGACCAGCGGTGCTAATGGTCGGGTTCACCTGCAGCGCGCTGCTCGGGAGTGATCGGGTCGTTGGCTGCTAGCCTGATCGGCGCTCGACTTCGTTTCAATGGAGAAAGAGATCCACGTGGGGTATCCGGGTCAGGGCTACAACAATCCGATGGGCATGCCTGGACAGAGGCCGCCCGCTGATCAGTACCCACCTGCTGTTCAGTCGGGGCCAGGCGGTGCCTCATGGCCGACGTGGCCTGCTCCTCCGCACGGAGGGGTGCCGCACCAGCAGTCGTTCAGCAATGGGTATCACGCTCCCGGGCCGCCGCCTGGCCCAGGGGCACGAAACCACACACGGTGGATCATCGGCGGTGTAGTCCTGGCCGTCGTGGTCATGCTGGCGATCGGTGCCGCGCTGTTCGTTGGCGGTGGGTTCGGCTCCTCAGACGCCTATACCGTCGATGGCGTCGAGAATGCCTGCGACCTGGTAGATCCGTCGCCGTTGAACCGGTGGGAAGACCAGCGGAAGACAATCGAGCACACTGAGACACCAGCGAAAGGTGACCGTGGTGGGTCCTTGCGCTGCCTGATCCGCAATCAGAACTTCTACGATGTCGCCGAACTCTCAGTGTTGGTATCGCTGAGCTCCCGGGCGGAGGAGGGCTACCGTACTTGGAAGAATCTTGCTCAGATTGGCACCGAGGTGGTCGAGATTTCTGGCCTCGGACAGCAGGCGTATTTCACATCGGATTCGGACGGCTGTCACCACTCAGCCGACGGGTCATGTCTCGAGTACACAATCGGTGTACTGGACAGCGTTCTGAACCTGCAGATCACGTTGCTTGTCGAGGTCGGTGACGGGCGAGCGATCAACGACTCCGAAGTCGCAGATGTCGCTCGGGTATACGCCGAAAGGATGATGGCGTCGCTGCGGAAGTGATCAACGATTGCAGGTCGGAACCCCCTGAATTCACCGTGTGGGCCGTTGAGCCGCAAACGGACACAATCACCAGCTCGCGCCGTCGGTGAGATCGGTGAACGCGAGCATGCGCCAGTCGGCGATGATCGCGGCGAGCAGGTCGACAGGTTGGTTGTCGCCGGTGTCGCACGGCCTCACGGACCTGGCGTGGTTCCGAAAGGTACTCTTGCGCAACATAATTCCGGCGCCGACCATTTTCCGGTGATTACGAGCAGGGTGGCGGCTCGCCGGGCGGGGCGCATCCGCGATGGGCTTTGCGGCGTGCCCCTAGACCGTAGCGGTGAAGCCTACGCTCGGTACTGAGGTTTGCTCCCAAGTCTATCGGCGATGTGGCATACTGGCGCCAGGCGGCATCGCGTTCTTCGGTGCTCGGCCAGTCTTGGCTGCGGTGTAGATCGACCCGCATCCCCTTCCTCGGCACGCATTCCGCGACGAGCACATCAGATTCGCCCCTCCCCTGGTTCGCCTCCGTCACTGGACGCGTGGTGCCCGACCCGGGATCAGTCGCTGACGCTCCGGTTACCCAGCATCGCCGATGACTTCGATCAGCAAGAGAATGGAGTGAAAGTCTATGGTTACCAACCCGATTACCATCGGCGCCGAGCGAGCGATGATCGAGAACACGCTCGATCGCAACCGCGAAGCGCTGATCGCGACCGCACGCGGGCTGTCCGATGCCGATGCCCGCCGACGGCTCGTCGCGTCGCTGACGACACCGATCTCGTTGATCAAACATGCCGCCGCGGCGGAACGGATCTGGTTTCAGCGGTTCTGGGGCGGACTCGACGAATCCGAATGCGACGGATACTCGAAGCGGGACGAGGGCACTTTCGTCGTCGCCGACCACGAGTCGCTCGCCGAGGTGATCGCCGAATTCGAGCGCGCGAGCGGGCGATCACGGGTGATCGCCGCTCGCTTCGACCTCGACGAGACCAAGGACAATCCTCGCGAAGGGACGGTGAGCATGCGATGGACTCTGCTCGCCATGATCGAGGAGTTCGCGCGTCACGCGGGCCACGGAGACATCCTCCGCGAACAGATCGACCAGCTCTCGCCTCGGCAATCGCACCCGTGAAACGATCGTTTCGTCGCCGACCGGCGGCCCGTACCCTTGCGACACTCTAGGAACGGCAAATATCGCCTGAATTGCTGGTCATTGGCTATCTTGCGGGGTGTGCGCCCGACTCCAGACGACTCCAGGTTGCTCGATTCACCCGCCGATTCAGCCACGTCCTCACCGATGCTCGGGCAGTCCTATCGAACCAGCGACTGCTATGTCGTCGGGCGCGAGAAGATCCGCGAGTTCGCCCGTGCGGTTCAGGATCATCATCCGGTTCACCGGTCCGAGCAGGCGGCCGCCGAGCACGGTTACACCGGCCTCGTCGCGCCGTTGACGTTCATCTCGATACCGGGGTTTCTGGCCCAGATAGGGATGTTCGATCGAGTCGTCCAGGGCTACGACCTCAGCCAGATCATGCAGACCGACCACTCCCTCACTATCCACCGGCCGATCCTGGCGGGCGACGCATTGCGTTTCGAGGTCGAGTTCGAATCGCTCCGAAAAGCGTTCGGCGGCGAAATCTTCGGATTCAAATGTTCGGTGACCGACCAGCACGGCGACGAAGTCGTCACCACACGCACGTCCTTCGTCGGCAGGCCGGAGGTGAACATCGCCGCCACGCGCATCTGCGACGGACTGCTGATGCAGAACTTCCGCCATGGCACGTCGATTCCACGGCAACTCCACACACCCGAGCATCCCGATCGGCCACGTCGGGTCACAGACCGAAGCCGGAATATGTTGCCGTTCAGCGCGATAGCCGTCGGCGACGAACTTCCGCCGAGAATCGTGACCGTGCGACTCGGCGATCTGGTCAATTACGCAGGTGTGGCAGGCGACCCGAACCCCATTCACTGGAGCGACGACGCGGCGGCGTCGGTGGACCTGGATTCGCCTGTCGCACAGGGCATGCTGATGATCGGCATCGGCGCGGGGTATATCACCTCATGGGCCGGCGATCCCGGCGTGGTGACCGAATACGCGGTACGGCTGACCAGCCCGGTCTACGTCCCGACCGGCGGAGCCACGGTCGAGTACACGGGCAAAGTGAAGGCTGTCGATCCGGACCGCAAGACCGCGACGATCGCCATCACCGCCAAACAGGACGGCAGGAAGATCTTCGGACGAGCCGTAGCGGTGATCCAGTGCGCGGATCGATAGCCGCACCGTCGACAGGTAGGTCAGTACGTCGGCCAGGGTCCACCCCGGACCGGTTTGGTGGCGGTGACGCGGTGCTCGTTGTCCCGGAAGCGGGGTTCGTAGTGGGTGAAGAACACCTTGGCGACCAGGTCACGGCGACTGTGGACGCCGGTTTTGTCGAAGATGCTCTTCAGATGCTGCTGCACCGTATGTGCCGAGACGGTCATGTCCTGGGCGATCTGCGATGTCGAGGCGCCCTGTAGCACCAGCCGGGTGACGTCGCGCTCGCGCTCGGTGAGCCCATAGGCCGACATCAGCAGCGGGTAGATGCGGCTGGGGTGGGCGGGTTCGATGATCACCGCCACCCTGGTCTGCGCCGTCGAGGTCAGGCGGGCGCCGTGCAGCACCACCCAGGTTCCCGACCTGGACAGCGCTCGCGACACGAGCACCTCGTCGGGCCGGTCGTCAGCCGCATTGCGAAACGCGCGGGCGGCGAGGGTGACCACGGCGCTGGGCAGCTTCGCGCGATCCCAGTCGCCGTCCGGCAGGTCGGATATCCAGCGCTGCACACCGGCGCTGGCCGATTCGATCTCGCATGCCGAGTTGAGCACCAGCAGGCCGGGCGAGTCCGCGTACTCGGGTTCGCCCGCCTGCCCGATCAGCAGGGCCCGGCGTACGCCGTCGGCCAGTGTCGGCGCCACCGTCGCCACGAATTCCTTCTCGGTGGGGTCGAACATCGCGGCACCGGGTTCGCGATAGAGCGCGAGCGCCCCCCACACCTCACCGGAGCGGGTGCGCAGTCGCGCGATCAATTCCTGATCGCCACCCATCGTCATATTGCGTTGCCAGCGTTCACTTTTCGACGGGTCACCGCCGAGGGCTTCGTGCAACGTCGATAATCCGGTCACCGACTGGACGACATCGACGATGCCGTTGCGCTCCTCGCCGTATTCCTCGGCCAGCCACTGCGGCGGAAACTCGGCGAGGCCGAGGTGGAAGTGACTGGTCATCAGCAGCGACGCGGGATCGAGGGTGTACCAGCACGGCGTCCAGTAGTGCGGGACGGCGGTGGCAAGAACCTCGGTCGTCTCCTGCCACAGCGACACCAGATCGTGCGGCTCCCGGCACAGCCGCCCGATCTTGTCGGCGGCGCGTTGCATCGAATCCGTGCTCACCAGATCAACGGTAGGCCGCACTCGGACCAGGGGAAATACCAGGTTTGTGGGATGTCGCGGCGACCGGGAGATTCCTAGCCTCGATGTATGACGAACACCGGAACCACGAATGTGCGCCTCAGTCCGCCGCCGCCGGAATTGATGCGACTGATTGTCGGCGGGGCACCCGTCACCGTCACCCATCGCGGGCATGTCCGCCACGGCCGGGCGGTGCTCGTCGATGCCGCACCTTCACAAGTCGGTGCCGCGCTGCGAGCGGCGATGGATGACGGTGCCCGTCCGTTCGAGCTCGGGCTGAAGATCACGCGCGGATACGACCCGACCGCCGACGATCTCGCCGTCATCGCACGCTCGATCATTCGGGTCGATTTCGAGGACTGAGGAAACGCCATGCGTATCAATCGAATCCAGCACGACATCACTGTTCTCGCCGATGAACTGGAGGTTCCGGGTATCGGCCATCTACCGGTCAACGCCTACGTTCTGCACGCGGCGGAACCCGTCGTCGTCGACACCGGACTCAGCCTGCCCGACCGTGGATTCATGGCGGCGCTGAGTTCGGTGGTGGATCCCGTCGACGTGGAATGGATCTGGCTCACCCATCCCGATCGCGACCACACCGGATCGCTGTTCGACCTGCTCGATGCCGCCCCCAACGCCCGGCTGGTCACGACATTCCTCGGCCTCGGCATCATGTCGTGCGCTCGACCGGTCCCGATGAATCGCGTGTACCTGCTGAATCCGGGACAGTCCCTCGATGTCGGCGACCGACGCCTGACCGCTTTTCGCCCACCGCTGTTCGACAACCCGAGCACCGTCGGGTTCTACGACGAACACAGCGAATCATGTTTCACCTCGGACTGTTTCGGCGCTCCGATGCCGAGCGCCGAGCTCGCGACCGCCGACGACGTCGGTTACGCGCCGTCTGACGCGATTCGTGCGGCGCAGCATCTCTGGACGGCGGTGGACAGCCCGTGGGTGCACATTGTGAACGAGAGCAAATACCTTGCCACCGTGTCGGAATTGCGTGCGTTCGACCCGCAACGGATTCTCAGTACACATCTTCCGCCCGCCCGAGGACGCACCTCGGAATACCTGGACATGCTTGCCGAGGCGCCCCACGCCGCACCGTTCGTCGGTCCCGATCAGGCTGCGCTGGAGCAGATGCTGGCGAGCTTCGAACCCTGAGCGTCAGGCGGGCCGCAGAATCCTCAGCGCGGCCCGCTCGATGCGGTCGGCGATCTGGGAGTACGACTCGTAGCCCATTCCGGCCCGCACCAGCGCACCGGCGTAGATGATCTCGAGCCATTCGATGACCTCGTTGTCGGCGTCCGGGCCGAGCGCCCGCGCGATCCTGCCGCGGATCTCGATCCCGATGCGGGTGCGCAGGTGCTCGACATCGGGGTCCGACCCCAGCAGCGCGCCGGTGACCGCGCCGGCCAGCTCCTGCTCTTCGGCCACCAGCAGCGCGATATTGCGCAGCTCGGCGAGCACTCGCACGGTCGAGTCGGGATCATCGCTCGCGGGTGAACGCGAGGCCAGTAGGCGACGCCAGAAGATCTCGGCGACCAGGTGCTCCTTGGATGAGAAGTAGGTGTACGCGGTCGCGGTGGCGACGCCGGCCTCCGCGGCGACCAGCCGGATCGTCATGCCGGAAAAGCCATCGCGTGTCAGCACCACCAGCGCGGCCCTGGTCAGCCGATCGACGGTGTCGGCCTGCTTACCGGTCAATCGACGCCTGGTCGCTTCGAGGCTGATGGAATCGCTTTCAGACATGCGTCCGGATGTTACTCGTCAGTCCCGACGCCTCGGTGAACCACACCGCGTCGGCGGTTGTCCGGGGGTTGATTTGGAATACCGTCCAGAATAGAATCTGGACACATGTCTGATGAACGAACGGCGCGGTCCACCGTCGGCAAAGTAGTCGTTGTCACCGGCGGAGCCCGCGGTATCGGACGGGCGGTCGCGAGCGCACTCGTCGACGCAGGCTCGATCGTCGCCATCGGCGACATCGATGCGACCACGGTCTTCGACACCGGAAAAGAGATCGCGGCAACCGTGGCGCTGCACCTCGACGTCACCGACCCCGCCTCGTACGCCGCCTTCCTCGCCGAGGTCGAAAAGTCCTGCGGCCCTGTCGATGTGCTGATCAACAATGCGGGCATCATGCCGGTCGGCCGGTTCACCGAGGAGTCCGACGAGATCACCCGCCGGATACTCGATATCAATGTCTACGGCGTCGCCCTCGGCACCAAACTCGTGCTGCCGCGGATGCTGGCTCGCGGCCGCGGCCATATCGTGAACATGGCCTCGATGGCCGGTGAGAACCCGACGCCGGGGATGGCCACCTACTGCGCGAGCAAGCAGGCCGTGCTCAGTTTCACCGAGACCATGCGCCTGGAGCACCGCGGCACCGGCGTGCGGTTCTCGGCGGTCCTGCCGACGTTCACCAGGACCGAGATGATCACCGGAACCCGTGCTCCGCGCGCATTACTCGCCGACCCGGCCGATGTCGCCGCCGCGGTCGCCGCACTGATCGCCCGGCCACGCCGACGCGTCTCGGTCACCCGCCTCGCGGGCGTGCTCGCCGCCTTCAACAGGCTGACCCCGCGCCCGCTCGGCGAATTCATGGCTCGGCGGTTGGGCGTGCACCGCACCTTCATCGATGTCGACCGCGATGCCCGCCGTGCCTACGACGACCGGCTCTCGACCGACTGACCGCTCAGGCGCCGGTGCGGGAGAGGAGCACCACGGGGATCTCCCGCTCGGTCCACGACTGGTAAACATCGAAATCGGCGTAGAGCTCGGTCAACAGCGGCCACAACCGTTGCCGCTGTTCGGCATCGGCGACACGGGCCAGGACCGGGTAGTGCTCGGCGCGGATCCGGACGTGCGCGTTCGGATCCGCGAGCAGATTCAGATACCACTGAGGGTGATTCGCGAGGCCGCCCTGTGAGCCGACGATGACGAGATCCTGGCCGTCGACGAGGTAGAGCAGCGGCGCGGCGAAGATCTTGCCGGACTTGCGACCTCGATGTTCGAGCAGCAGGGTCGGCACCGGGCGGCGGAACCCGGCGCCGATCCGCCAGGTTCCGCCGACGCGCCCGTTGGTGCGGCGATAGACCCACGCTTGCACGCGCGACCCGTATCGGATGATCCGCGTCGTCATCGGCGCGTTCAGCCCTTTCGGCTGATTCTTCGGCATACCCATCGACCGCACGCTACAGCGATCGCGAACGGCCGGGTTCGGAGTGCGTCATTTCTTGCGCCGCTCCTGCGCGATCACCTTGCCGACGGTGCCGTCGAGCTTCGTGCCCGCGGGCCAGCCGACATAGTGGCACAGGAACAGCGCGATCTCGCGCAGCTGTTCCTCGGACAGTTCACCGTTGCGCAAGGCCGCGCCGATCTGGATCTCGGCGACGTCGAGATTGCCCTGCGCGGTGAGCGCCCCGATCAGCAACAGCCGCCGCTCGCGGACGGTCAGCTCGGGACGCGACCAGATGTCGGCGAACAGGTGGTCGGCGGTGACGGCGAAATGCTCGCCGGGGCCGTCGGCGAATTCCCAGCCGTAGACCTCGCTCATCTTGGCCAGGCCACGCTGCCGCACGTCGGCGGGAGTTTCTCCGTTGGTGGTCATGACGACTCCTTGTCGAGCACAGGGTGGGCGACGCCGAGCCCGTCGGCCAGGCGTTCGATGGCGAGTTGGGCAAGGGGCAGGTCGACCCCGAGCCGGTCACCGAGTTCGAGCGCGAGGGACAGGTCCTTCTCGCCGAGATCGCGCACGTGACCGAGGATGGGGAACCAGAAATCGTCCTGCTCGATCGGCGCGGTGGTGTCGCGCAGCATGATCGCGCCCGGCCCGCCGGTCACCGCGTCGGAGTGCCGGACCACCTTGCCGAGTGCGGTGAGACTGAGCCCGGCGGCGTCGGCGAGGCGTTGCGCCTCGGTGGCGGCGGTGAACGAGATGAAGTGGAGCAGGTTGCGCGCCAACTTCATTCGCGTGCCCGCTCCGACCGGACCGGCGTGCACGACGAGGTCGGCGAAGCACGCGAACGGCGCCCTGATCCGGTCCACCGCGGCGGCACTGCCGCCGACCATCACCGCCAGCCTGCCCTGGGTGGCGCCGGGCGCGCCGCCACTGACGGGCGCGTCGACGAACTCGACCTCGTGTTCGGCGCAGCGGGCGGCCAGCTCCTGCGCGGTCCGGTCACTGATAGTGGAGTGCACCGCGACGACCGTGCCCGGTGCCGCGGTACTGAGGATGCCCGCCGGGCCGGTGAGGACCTCGGTCACCTGCGCGTCGTCGATGACGGTCACGCAGATGATCCGCGCGTGCGCCGCGACCTGCGCCGGATCGGCGACCGAACGCGCGCCCGCCGCGACGAACGGTTCGGTGACCTCGGCGCGCACATCACAGACCGTCAGCCCGCCCGGCCATTCCAGCAGCCGTCGCGCGATCGGCGCGCCCATATTGCCCAGTCCGATGAATCCGACCGGGGCGCTGGTGGATTCGGTCGTCATCGGATGATCTGCCCGCCGTCGACATTGAGGATCTGGCCGGTGACCCAGCTCGCCTCGTCGGAGAGCAGGTACAGGCAGGCGCCGACCAGGTCCTGCGGGGTGCCCATCCGCTTGATCGGAATGCGCTTCACCATGTCCTTCACCATGTTTCCCGGCGTGACGGTCTGGGTGGCCTCGGTGTCGATCGGGCCCGGCGCGATGGCGTTCACCCTGATCCGGGAACCACCCAGCTCGGTGGCGAGCTGCTGGGTGAGGCCGTTGATGCCGACCTTGGCCAGCCCGTAGAAACCGGAGTACAGCCAGGCGGCGGTGGAGGACTGGTTGACGATCGAGCCGCCGCCCGCGGCGATCATCGGCTGCCAGACCGCACGCGTCACATTGAGCGCGCCGTCGAAGTTCACGCCCATGAACTTCTTGTAGTAGTCCCACGGCACGGTGAGCAGCAGATCGAGCTTCATCTCGCCGTAGATGGCCGCATTGTTGACCAGGTGATTGATCGCGCCGAACTCGGCGACGGTGAATTCCGCCAGTGCGGCAGCGGATTCGGGATCGGCGACGTCGACGCGACGGAAGGCCGCCGACCCGCCGTCGGCGACGATCTGCTTGACCACCTCCTCGCCGCGCTCGACATTGAGGTCGGCGACAACGACATTGGCGCCCTCGGCGGCCAGCGCGGCGGCGTAGACCGCGCCGATGCCCTGCGCGGCGCCGGTGACGATCGCGGTGCGACCGGTGAAACGTGCCATGGTGTTCAGCTCCTGAGTGTGGTCGATGTCGGTGAGGTCAGGCGGGGGTGGCGATCAACTTGGTCTCGAGGTATTCCTCGAAACCGGCGACGCCCATCTCGCGGCCGATGCCGGACTGTTTGTAGCCACCGAACGGCGCGTCGGCGTGGTACCAGAGCCCGCCGTTGACGCTCAGCGTCCCGGTCCGCACCCCCGAGACCACACGCTCGACCCGGTCCGGGTCGGTGCCCCAGACCGAGCCCGACAGACCGTAGGGCGATTCGTTGGCGAGCCGGATCGCGTCGTCGTCGCCGTCATGGGCGATCACGACGAGCACCGGACCGAAGATCTCCTCCTGCGCGACGGTCGCGGTGTTGTCGAGCCCGCTGATCAGCGTCGGTTCGATGAAGTACCCACGCTCCTTGTCCGCGGGCCTGCCGCCACCGACCTCGATGTGCCCGCCCTCGGCGCGCGCGATCTGGAGATAACGCTCCACCCGCGCCCGCTGCCGCTCGGAAATCAGTGGCCCGCAGACGGTTCCGGCATTTGTCGGATCACCGGCAGCGAGTCCGCGCAACGCACCGGCCGCCGCGGTGACCGCTGCGTCGTAGGACTCGCGCGGCACCAGCAGCCGGGTGGTGAGTGCGCAACCCTGGCCGGCGTGCACGGCGACCGTGAACGCGGTGTAGCTCGCGGCGGTGGCGATATCGGCGTCGTCGAGCACGATGGCGGCGGATTTGCCGCCCAGTTCGAGGAAGGTCCGCTTGAGCGTGGCCGACGCGCCGACCATCACCGAGCGCCCGGTCTGGGTCGAGCCGGTGAAGGTGATCATGTCGACCCGCGGATCGAGGACCAGCTGGGCGCCGAGGCCGTGATCGGAGGAGGTGACGATATTGATCACGCCAGCAGGGAAATCGGTGTGCTCGGCGATGAGCGGGCCGAGTACCGCGGCACACCAGGGAGTATCGGGCGCGGGCTTGAGCACCACGGTGTTGCCCGCCGCCAGTGCGGGCCCGAGCTTGGCCAGGTTGATCTGGTGCGGGAAGTTCCACGGCGTGATCGCGCCGACGACACCGACGGCCTCGCGGCGGATCACCCGGCGGCTGGCGATGCCCATCAGGTCCCTGGTGCCGAGATCGGTTTCCCAGGTGTAGTTCTCGGCCAGGTCGGCGGCATAGGACAGATCGGCGATCGGGCCTTCCAGCTGCGGTCCGCTGGTCAGCATGACCGGTGCGCCGACCTCGGCGATCGTGATCGCCCGCAGTTCCTCGAGGTGTTCGCCCAGCACGTCACGCAATTGGCGCAGGCAGTGCGCGCGGAACGCCGGATCACGCGACCACTGCGTCTCGTCGAAGGCGGTGCGTGCCGCGGCGATGGCCGCGTCCATGTCGGCACCCGAGGCGTCGGCGGCGTATCCGAGCACCTCCTCGGTGGCGGGATTGATGGTCGCGAAGACACCGGAGCCACCCGGGATCAACTTGCCGCCGATCAACAGTGGTGTGCCTTCGGCGGGGACGAGGCCGTTCATAGCGAGGCTCCGATACGTGTCTGGACAGGTGTACGGAATATAGTTCGGTTTATCGATCGGACGCAAGACCATGCACGTCGATTGGCCCGTACACCCGACTGTAGTAGCATCCAGACACATGTCCGAAAACGCACCTACCGGCATCGAAGCAACTCGACGACGCTTGACCGAAAAGCAGGCCGATACCGTGGACCGGTTGACGGTCGCCGCCGTCGACGTGCTGTCGCGCGAGGGCTATTCGGGGACGACGATCCGGCTCGTCGCCGCGTCGGCAGGGGTCGGGACCGCCACCGCCTACACGTACTTCTCCTCCAAGGAGCACCTGATCTCCGAGGTGTTCTGGCGACGGCTGGTCGCCATGCCCCCGCTGGAGGCAGGCGACGCCGACGCGACCACGCGTGTGGTCGGCGTCCTTCGCCAGGTCTCGATGCTGGTAGCCGACGAACCCGCGCTGGCAGGCGCGGTCAGCAGCGCATTGCTCGGCGACGATCCCGACGTGCAGCACCTGCGGGTGCGCATCGGCATGCAGATCCGCCATCGGCTCGGCGAAGCCCTCGGCGCGAAAGATCCCGAACGCCTTGCCGCCCTCGAACTGCTGTACGCGGGCGCGCTCCTCCAGGGCGGCATGGGACTGCTGTCGTACGCACAGGTCGCCGATCTGCTCGAGATGTGCGCGCGCCGGTTGATGGCCGAGCCCGCTACCGACGACTAGCGCGTTCGACGACCGGATTCGGACCGAACCCTGTCGCGCACCAGGAAACCGTAGTACTGTCCAGACACATGTCCAAATATTGTCTGGACATTATTCCGGGAAGGACTTTCCAATGACGCTGGTCAAACCGCAGCGCGTATCCGGAGGCGAAGACGAACACGGGCACCTGACCGAGTTCCGCACCGATCCGATCGCACTGATGCGGCGTGTTCGCGCCGAGTGCGGCGATGTCGGTACCTTCGAACTCGCGGGACGCGATGTCGTCCTGCTGTCCGGCGCCGAAGCCAACGAGTTCTTCTTCCGCGCCGGCGACGATGATCTCGACCAGGGCGCGGCCTATCCGTTCATGAAGCCGATCTTCGGCGAGGGCGTCGTCTTCGACGCACCGCCCGAGCGCCGCAAAGAGATGCTGCACAATTCGGCGCTGCGCGCGGACCATATGCGCGGGCACGCGGGCACCATCGCCCACGAAGTGGATCAGATGGTCGCCCAGTGGGACGACGAGGGCGAGATCGACCTGCTCGAGTTCTTCGCCGAGCTGACCATCTACACCTCATCGGCCTGTCTGATCGGGGTGAAATTCCGCAAACAGCTCGACGGGCGCTTCGCGCACCTCTATCACGAGCTCGAACAGGGCACCGACGCCCTGGCCTACGTCGATCCGTACGCGCCGATCGAGAGCTTCGCCCGCCGCGACGCCGCACGGATCGCCCTGGTCGAGCTGGTGCAGGCGATCATGGATCAGCGGGAGGCGAATCCGCCCGCGGGCAAAGACGATCGCGACATGCTCGATGTCCTCATCTCGGTGAAGGACGAGAACGGGGCGCTGCGGTTCTCGGCCAGCGAGATCACCGGCATCTTCATCTCGATGATGTTCGCAGGCCACCACACCACCTCGGGCACGGCCGCCTGGACGATCATCGAACTGCTGCGCCACCCCGAGACGCTGGCCGGCGTCGTCACCGAGCTCGATGAGCTCTACGCCGACGGGGCCGACGTCAGTCACCATGCGCTGCGCCAGATCCCGAATCTGGAGGCCGCGCTCAAGGAGACCTTGCGGCTGCATCCGCCGCTGATCATCCTCATGCGCCTGGCGCGCGGGGAGTTCGAGGTGTGCGGGCACCGGATCGGGCCCGGCGACATGGTGGCCGCCACCCCCGCGATCTCCAACCGGATTCCGGAGGACTTCCCCGATCCGGACGCCTTCGATCCCGCGCGCTACCTCGATCCGCGCCAGGACGACACCCTCAACCGATGGACCTGGATTCCCTTCGGCGCCGGCAGGCACCGCTGTGTGGGCGCGCCGTTCGCGCTGATGCAGCTCAAGGCGATCTTCTCGATTCTGCTGCGGGACTGGGAGTTCGACCTCGCGCAGCCGTCCGACACCTACCGCAACGATCATTCGAAGATGGTGGTGCAGCTCGAGCAACCCTGCCGCGTGCGTTACCGCCGCAGGCAGCGCTGAGCGCGGGCGGAGACCAGTGTGACAGCGTCGTCGCTCCCCAGCGGATTCGATTTCACCGATCCGGCCCTGTGGGAATCCCGCAACCCCGTCCAGGAATTCGCCGAGCTGCGCCGGACCGCGCCGGTGTGGTGGAACGCCCAGACCGACCCGCAGTCTGGCGGGTTCCGCGACGGCGGCTACTGGGTGATCACCAAACACGAGGACATCAAGGAGATCTCGCGCAATCCTGAGCTGTTCTCCTCCCAGCAGAAGGGTTCGGTCATCCGGCTGCCCGGCGAGGTGACTCCCGAGCAGATCGAACTCACCGGCGCCCTGTTGCTGAACATGGATCCGCCCAAGCACACCAAGATCCGGCGGATCATCTCCAAGGGGTTCACGCCGCGCGCGGTCGAGGGGTTGCGCGCGGCGCTGACCGAACGGGCGGCCGCGATCGCGCACGCGGCGCGGGCGGCGGGCAGCGGTGATTTCGTCGAGCAGGTGGCGTGCGAGCTTCCGTTGCAAGCCATCGCCGAACTGGTCGGCGTTCCCCAGCAGGACCGCCGCAAGCTGTTCGACTGGTCGAACCAGATGCTCAACTACGACGACCCGGAATACGGCGACGCCACGACCACCGACGCCTCGTCGACCGCGGCGATGGAGATCCTCGGCTATGCCTGGAACATGGCCGAGCAGCGGCGCACCGAACCGGCCGGCGACATCGTCAGCACGCTGGTGCACGCCGATCTCGACGGGGAGGCGCTGGGCTCCGACGAGTTCGGGTTCTTCGTGATCCTGCTCGCGGTGGCGGGCAACGAGACCACCCGCAACGCCATCACCCACGGGATGAAGGCGTTCATCGACAATCCGGAGCAGTGGGAGCTCTTCAAACAGCAGCGCCCACGCACCGCGACCGACGAGATCGTGCGCTGGGCGACCCCGGTGACGGTGTTCCAGCGCACCGCGACCGCCGACACCGAGCTCGGCGGACAACGCATCCGGGCGGGTGAGCGGGTCGGATTGTTCTACAGCTCAGCGAATTTCGACGAGGATGCCTTCGAGCACCCGTTCAGCTTCGACATCCTGCGCGACCCCAATCCGCACCTGGCCTTCGGCGGCACCGGCACGCACTTCTGTGTCGGCGCCAACCTGGCCCGGCTCGAAATCGATCTGATCTTCAACGCCATCGCCGATGTGATGCCCGATCTGTCCCAGGTGTCGGAGCCGCAGCGACTACGGTCGGGGTGGATCAACGGCATAAAACACTGGCAGGTCAGCTACGAGTCAGGAGCAAGGGACTGATGCGGATCGCGCTGCTGTCCTACCGGAGCAAGCCGCACTGTGGCGGGCAGGGGGTGTATGTCCGGTACCTGAGCCAGGGGCTCGTCGAGCTCGGCCACGAGGTCGAGGTTTTCTCCGGCCAGCCCTATCCCGAGGATCTCGATCCGCGGGTGCGGCTCACCGAGGTGCCGAGTCTGGACCTCTATCGCGACGAAGATCCCTTTCGCACACCGCATCCCCGCGAGATCCGCGATCGTGTCGACCTGCTCGAGCTCGCCACCATGTGGACGGCGGGGTTCCCCGAACCGCGCACGTTCAGCCTGCGCGTCGCCAAGCTGTTGGCGTCGCGCGCAGCTGATTTCGATGTCGTGCACGACAATCAGTGCCTCGGCTACGGCCTGCTCGCCATCGCCGAGCAGCTGCCGCTGGTGGCGACCGTCCACCATCCGATCACTCGCGACCGCGCGGTCGATCTGGCCGCGACGCCGTGGCGGCGCAAGCTGTTCGTGCGGCGCTGGTACGGCTTCCTCGGCATGCAACAGCAAGTCGCACAGCGGATTCCGGATCTGATCACGGTGTCTTCCTCGTCGGCCGCGGATATCGCGGAAGACTTCGGCGTGACGCCGGGACAGTTGCACACCGTTCCCCTCGGCGTGGACACCGAACTGTTCCGGCCGCGCGAGACACCGCGGGTGCGTGGGCGGATCGTCGCGGTCGCCAGTGCCGACAAACCGCTCAAGGGCATCGCACACCTGCTGAAAGCTGTTGCCCAGCTGCGCCATACCTGCGATGTCGAGCTACGGCTCGTCGCGAAGCTGGAACCGAACGGCCCCACCGAGAAACTGATCGCCGAACTCGGCATCGCCGATATCGTCACCCCGGTCAGCGGAGTGAGCGACGAGCAGTTGGCCGAACTGCTCGCCTCGGCCGAGATCGCCTGCATTCCGTCGATGTACGAAGGGTTTTCACTGCCCGCCGTCGAGGCGATGGCCAGCGGGACCCCGCTGGTCGCCAGCCGGGCAGGCGCGCTGCCCGAGGTTGTCGGCGAGTGCGCCGAACTGGTCGCGCCGGGCGATGTGGACGCGCTCACCCTGGTACTCGGCGAATTGCTCGACGACCCCGGCCGACGCGGGCTCATGGGCGCGGCGGGTCGCGCTCGCGTCCTCGACCTGTTCAGCTGGTCGGCCGTCGCCGCGCAGACTGTCGCGATCTATGACCAGGCGATCGCCCGCCGCTCCCCCACCCCGCCGGGCACCGCCCGATGACGACCCCTTCCGACCCTTGCCAGGAGGCCTCATGTTGACCGTCGATTTCGACCGCTTGGGCGTCGGCCCCGGGTCGCGGGTGATCGACATCGGCTGCGGCGCGGGCCGGCACTCCTTCGAGGCCTACCGCCGCGGGGCCGACGTCGTCGCCTTCGACCAGAACGCCGCCGACCTCGCCGATGTCGATGTCATGTTCGAGGCCATGGCCGCGGCGGGCGAGGCCCCGGAGTACGCCAAGGCCGAGACCGTGCGCGGCGACGCGCTCGATCTGCCCTACGGCAACGACGAATTCGACGTCGTGATCGCCTCGGAGATCCTCGAGCACGTCCCGCAGGACACGCGGGCGATCGCCGAGCTGGCGCGGGTGGTCAAACCCGGTGGCGCGCTGGCGGTCACGGTGCCCCGCTGGCTACCCGAACGCATCTGCTGGGCGCTCTCGGACGAATACCACGCCAACGAGGGCGGCCACGTGCGCATCTATCGCGCCGACGAGCTGCGCGACAAGATCACCGCGCGCGGTCTGCGCTACCACCACCAGGACTTCGCGCACGCGCTGCACGCGCCTTTCTGGTGGCTGAAATGCGCTGTCGGCGTGCGCAATGACAAGCATCCACTGGTGAGTGCCTATCACCGCATGCTGGTGTGGGACATGATGTCGGCGCCCGCGGTGACGCGCACAGCCGAACGGGTGCTGAACCCACTGGTCGGCAAGTCCGTCGCGCTCTACTTCACGAAACCGGCGGTGCGTGCCGATGCCCGTTGAGCTACCGGCAGTTCCCGGGGTCGTCTCCGCGCGCGATATCCGGCTGACCGCCGAATCCATCGCCGCCGCACAGGAACCCGATGGTGCGATCCCCTGGTTCAGTGGCGGTCACACCGATCCTTGGGACCACATCGAGTCCGCGATGGCACTGACCGTGGCCGGCCTGTGGGACGAGGCCCGCGAGGCCTACATCTGGTCGGCGAAGTCGCAGCGCGACGACGGCTCGTGGCCGATGCAGGTGCGCCGTGGCGTGATCGAGAACCACGACGCCGACACCAACTTCTGCGCCTATCTGGCCACCGGTGTCCTGCACGCCCTTTCGATCACCGGCGATACCGGCTTCGCCGCCGAGTTGTGGCCGACCGTCCGCGCGGGCGTCGACTTCGTCCTCGGTCTCCAGCTGGGCGCTCACGGCGAGATCCACTGGTCGGCAAACGAATCCGGGTCCTCCGGGGAAGCCCTGCTGACCGGCTGCTCCAGCATCTTCCACAGCCTCGGCTGCGCGGTGACGCTCGCCGAGCGGGTGGGCGATCCACGCCCTGATTGGGCGGCGGCCCGCGACCGGCTCGGCGATGCCCTGCGTCATCATCCGGAAGCCTTCCTGGACAAGAGCCGCTACTCCATGGACTGGTACTACCCCGTCCTTGGCGGCGCGGTGCGCGGCGCGGCGGCCACGGAGCTGATCGCACGGCGCTGGGACGAATTCGTGGTCGCCGACCTCGGCATCCGCTGCGTCTCCGATGCACCGTGGGTCACCGGCGCCGAGACCTGCGAACTGGTGCTCGCCCTGGATGCCATCGGCGACACCGCTGCCGCCACCACGCTGTTCGGCAATATGCAGCATCTGCGCGAACTCGACGGTTCCTATTGGACCGGACTGGTTTTCAGCGATGGCAAACGCTGGCCCGAGGAACGCACCACCTGGACCGCGGCGGCTGTCGTACTCGCCGCCGACGCCCTCACCCGCACCACCGCGGGCAACGGCATCTTCCGCGACGCGCTCCCCCGCTGAGGCGGCTCAGCCGCAGGCGGCGGTGCGCTGCAGGATGCGCAGCGAACCGGTGACCGAGAGTTCGGTGAACTTGCCGCTGTCGAGTGCGCGGCGGTAGATGTTGAACGGCGCGCGGCCACCATCGGCGGGGTCGGGGAAGACGTCGTGGATGGCGAGCAGCCCGCCGCCTGCCACCCAGTGCACCCAGTTGTCGTAGTCGCGCTGGGCGGCTTCCTCGGTGTGGCCGCCGTCGATGAACAGCATGCGCAGCGGGGCGCGCCAGATGTGCGCCGCGGCGGTGGAGGAGCCGATGATCGCGGTCACCGTGTCGGTGAGGCCCGCGCGAATCATGGTGCGCCGGAACGTGGTCACGGTGTCGAAGACGCCGGTCTCCGGGTCTACCAGGGTGGTGTCGTGGTACTCCCAGCCCGGCTGGTGTTCCTCGGAGCCGCGGTGGTGGTCGACGGTGAACACGGTGGCGCCGGTTTCGCGGGCGGCGGCGCCGAGATAGACGGTCGACTTGCCGCAGTAGGTGCCGATCTCCATGATGGTGCCATCGCCCGCGTACGCGCGGGCGGCGGTGTAGAGCGCGTGTCCCTCGTCCGGCGGCATGAATCCGATGGCCTGTTCGGCGAGTGCGAACAGGTCGCTGGTACCGGCGGAGATTTCGTCTACAGCTCCCATGCGGGCCACGCTAACATACGACCTGGAATACAATCCGGACTACTGTCCGGAAACCTGCTCGGATAGTCGGAACCAAAGGAGAACAACGATGAAGACTCGCCTCAACTGCCCCTGCGGCGTCGCCATCAAGGGCACCGACGAAGCCGACCTGATCAAGCAGACCCAGGAGCACCTGGCCGAGAACCACCCCGGCCACGACTACACCCCTGACGAGATCCTCTTCATCGCCTACTGAGGCTGAAGAAGACGGTCGCCGAGCGAACCGGGAAACTTCTGAGCCCGAGCGTTGCGTGCTCGGTTGCGTGAAATCTCGCGAAAGCATCCGCGGCGAGGATGGTGCAAGGCGCACTCGCTGCGCTGTGTGGAGAGCTTGGTCGCCAACCACAAACGGACCCAGAGCCTTTGGCGTGAGGAAGGGTTGAAGCGACCGGCCCCGGTCCGCAAGAAACACGGGATCGGGGCCGCCCGCAACCAACGGTTGCGGGCATGCTCGCCCGATCAGATGTGGGTAGCGACCCCAGACGCCGCACCATGGAGCAGGCGGTTGAGCTTCTGGTCGAGGCTGCGAGTCAGCGGGGGGTAGACGTGCTGCCCGAGGTGTCTGTGCTCCAGCACCCGATGGAAGTCGCGACCGAAGATCGGCGCGGAAGCCAGGAAGACTTCAGCCTCCTTCTCCCCCACGGTCTGAAGCACAGGAATCTCGATGGGGCTGTCCTTTTCGAAGACTCCGGCTCGTTCGTGGATGGGCGATCGCCAGGCGGACATAGCGATAAAGAAGCGCACATCGCCCAGTCCCATGTCATGCCCCGCGGCCTGGCGATGAAGGGCCGCGGATGCGATCGCGGCACCTTCGCAGAAGCCGGCGATGCCAGCGAAAGGTCCGTGATCTTCGGCGAGGGCTCTGATGTAGGGCAGCGTCGAGCTCAAAGCCCCTTCAGGAGTGGCGGTCTCAGCGCTGATCGGCAGACCGTAGAATTCGTTCCACAACTCCAGGAACCCGGCATTCCACTCTCGATAGCTTCCCGCGATATCGTAAACACCTTCCTCTGCCAGCGTTTTCAATCCGATCATGTCGAGCTGCTCGACATTGGTGAATGCGGGCATCGCGAACGGTGCATCGGGGATCACGAACTCGAGATCTTCGCGTTTCGTCCAGCCAGTCCTGTCCAGCAGAGCCCTGGAAAGACGTGCATCGGTCCCCTGCCCCGGCAGGAACAGCACCCTGTGCCGATGCGGAACGAGAACGCTGACCGGCCCGAAGCGGGCATGCTGAACACGCCTTTCCACCGGGAGGCCAGGTTCCCTTCGATGCCGAATTGCCATCGTGGGAGACATCAGATCCCATAGACCGTCGACGTCTTCTGCGTGGTCTCCGAACGACTCCGCGTACGTCTGCCATTCCGCTTCCCGTTCTCGTTGGAATCGGTCGAATGGGCAGAGTTCGAGGGTTCGCGACGCAACGTTCTTCTTGGCAGGCTCGATGAAGTCCCACAGCTCCACGAGCACCCGCTCCGTGTACGACCTTCCCGAAGATTCGGAGGAGATTCTGTCCAGCGATGATTCGAGTTCGGCAGGATGATCCCGGAAGTGCAGATAGGCTTCAGCGAAAGCCTGCAGGAAGAATACGTAACTGGAACAGAGGAGGGACCCGACCTTCCGAGGGATCTGCGCACCGTCGTTGTAGGTGAACAGATTCGCATCACCATTGACCCAGAGGCCCTCCATTCTGCTGCCGGCACCGAAGATGTTCAGCAGAACATCCTGGTCTGTGTGCGATCCCAGGCATTTGACCAGCACGTCGGCGGCTACCTTCCGACCACCCGTCGTAGTGATGGAATCGGTCGATACGGTGGCGACTTCATCTTCTATCACGGTCACTTTCCCGAGCTTTTGCGCGAGGAAGTAGAGATCAGAGGCCGGCGGAACGGTCGACTGGTCGAGTAGGTAGCTTCCGTCCGCATCCTGCGAGAGCGAGGGCAGCGAATCAATGTCTATGCCGCAGGAGTGATAGAACGGCCTCATGATTTCGACTACATCGCTGACCGTCGTCGCCCCGTCGCTGGAGTTGATCATCCAGTTGCAGAGCGTGGAAACGACGAGATTCCGTCGTCGACAAATGATCGTGACGTGGCGGGCGCCGCTCTCCAGAGCGGTTCGCATGTTTTCCAGGGCGAACGCCCCATGGCCGACGATCACCACAGATGCGTCGAGGAATTTTTCCGGGGGTGTGTCATCGGACATCCCGATCCCCACATGCCCCGCAAAGCGATGCTCGTCAGGGAATCTTTGCTCGACTGGACGATGAAGCCCGCCGGTGAAGGCGGCGACGCCGGAGACTCTGACAGACTTGGTGGCGCCGTCTTGAATGTACACGGCCTCGTACTCCTGAGCTCCGATTTTCCGTACCGAAGTCAATTCGCAATTGAAATTGATCGGCTCCTTCAACTCGGAAGATACAGCGGCTGCCTGCTGCAGTACCTCGATCTTGCCCGGGAAAACAGTTCCCCATCGATGATCACCACTCAGCGTTGTCGACACGCTGTCGAAACTGTATGCCGGGGAATCGATTTGAAGCTTCGAGTACGTATTCGCCAGGGTGCTCCACACCCCACCGACGTGATCCCGCCGCTCCATGACCATTGCTGCCACGCCAAGCTTTTCGAGCCTTCGCGCGAAGCCGATGCCACCCACACCCGCTCCGACCACCAGGACGGGCAGATGGGAGGACATCCGAGTCGATGCGATAGGCGTGATCTCACCTCGGCGACTCTGCATCAGTTCGAATACGTACCGAACCATGGAACCGATGTCCGGCGATTCCAAAGCGAAGGCCGCCGGGAGCGAAACCTTCAAATCGGACGCGATTCTGTTTCGGAGAGATATGCTCCCCAAAGAATCCAAACCGGATTCCAGCAATACGGCGTTGTCGTCGATCTGCTTTCCAACGGCTTCCCACGCCGCCGTGCGAATCGCTTGCCGGACGTCGCTCAGTTTCGGCGCAGGGCTGAGCGATTCGGTTGGCTCCCGGGTTGTGAAGGATGAAACGAATCGGGTATCCAGCCCCAACGTGTCCCAATCGATAGGAGACACACACACCGTTCCCCGAGCATCCCCACCCAACAACCGACCCAGTACCGCGGTACCGAGCTCGTTGTCGATCACACCGAAACCAGAAGCCTTCGCACGGGCCACCGCGTCGTGACGGACCGCCATACCAGCGTCGGACCACGCACCCCACTGAATCGACAACACACGCTCACCCCGAGCCGACCACGACTCCGCCAACGCATCCAACGTCGCATTCGCCGCCGCATAACTCCCCTGACCCGCCGAACCGAAAGTCGCAGCAGCAGAAGAGAACAACACCAAGAACTCCAACGGAGCGAACACACTCCGCAGATTTCTCGCACCCCGAACCTTCGCCCCATACGCCAACTTCAACTTCGCACCGGACTGATTCGCCAACACACCATCAGTCAAAACACCCGCCGCATGAACCAACCCGGCCACCGACGGCATTCCCGCCTGGCTCACAGCCTCCTGCGCTTGACGAACACTACGTAGGTCACTGACATCGCAGGCCACGCACTCCACCCGAGCGATCTGCCGCAGCTGTGAAACCTTCTCCGGCACAGCCGCTCCGGCAGACCGCGACAGCAACACCAGGTGCCGCGCCCCGCGATCCACCAGGAACTCCGCCGCGACCAAGCCCAGGGCGCCCAAACCGCCACTGACCACATACGTCACATCCGGCCGAGCCACGAACGACCCATCACCGGGCACATATCGTTGCAGTCTCGGCACTTCCAGAGCGCCGGTTCCGGTGAACCTGTACTCCTCCTCCAAACCATTACCCTGACTCAGCCGCAGGGCAGCCAGCAGCTGTTCTCTCGATGCCTGGATGCAGTGAACCGCCAGATCAGGATGCTCCAACCGGGCTGTCCGAGCCAATCCCCACAGACCGGAATCATCAGCGCCTGCCGTCGAGAGCACCACCCGATCAGGAGCGAGAACCTTTCCCTCCGAACACATCTGGAGCACCCGAAGCCCCATGGCCACATCGGACTCACGGCCATCACTCAGGACCGCGACACAACCCCAAGCCTGCTCGCCGAGGACGTCCGCCAGGGACTCCGCATCGAAGACAACCCGACTGACCCACCCCTGAGGCAGATCGACATCGACATCCGAACTCGACACCAACACGTGCGAACCCGGCAGGGACGACCCAGCAGGCTCCCCCGTCTCCATCCACACGGTCGAATACAGACAGTCTGTCGATACAGTCGAAGATGCGGCGACATCAGAATCCCCGCTGGACTCGGCATGGTTCCACGGGATCGGTTTGTGCTGAAAAATGTGCGTCCGATTGGACATAAGTCGAGCTCCTAGCTTCGAATATTGTGATTATTGATCAAGACTCGGCAGGATCCGGTTGGTCATAAGACTCCAACACCACATGAGCATTCGTCCCACCGAAACCAAACGACGACACACCCGCCACCAACACCCCCGACGACGCCAACCCAACCGAACCAGACCCGATCACCACATCGAAACCCGACACATCAATCTTCGGATTCAACGAACTGAAATGCACATTCCCCGGAACCACCCGACGCCGAAGAACCTCCACCGCCTTGATCAAACCAACAATCCCCGCAGCACCCTCCAAATGACCAATATTCGACTTCA
>NZ_JBHXNJ010000007.1:276434-286732 GCF_042719655.1 Nocardia sp. NPDC058518 | reverse complement strand
GAGCAGGCGGACCTGGTCTTTGTCGAGGACCTTGTGCAGGGCGGTGATGATGCCCTTGATGCGGGGGTGGTCGGGGGCGACGCCGTAGCGGATCAGGCCGAAGGGCGCGGGCATGCGCTCGTAGAGGTCGATGCTCACGTCGGCATCGGACTTCATCAAGGCGTCGGCGGCGTAGATACCGGCCGGTCCCGCACCCACGATCGCAATGCGAAGTGGGCGAGTCGCTGCACTCTGTTCGGTCATTTCTACGCGCACCCTTTGGTCGAGAACTGTTTGACGGCGTCAACTTAGCTTAGGCTAAGTCGGCAATCCCGCTTGCTGGCAGCTGTCATCGAGTTGGCATCAGCCCGCAGTCATGGCGATTCTAGCTGCGGCATTGCGGTCACCCGGCGCGCGGTGTAGCTGCCCGCACGGGTCTGTCAGGATTACAGCATGAACGAGGAGCAAACAGGCTCGGATGACCAGCCCGTAGTGGTGGATCAGACCGACAAGCGTTCCATCGTCCCGTTCGTCGCGGCCGCGGTGATCGCGATCATCGTGCTCATCGGCATCGTGGCGGGCGGACTGCTCTCACCCGCTGAGAAAAATGTCACAGAGGCCGACCGTCTCGCGGCCGCCGTCACCAACTATATCGACGCACGCTCGCGCAGTGACCTCCGTCCGCCGACCGGTGTGGCCTGCCCCGGGTTCGACGAGGAGAAATCCGGCCTCGGCGAACAGCTCGGTGGCCCGAAATCCACTGTCACGATCGACGGTAGGGGCTTCGAGAACGCGACCGTCAACGGCGACCGCGCCAAAATCGACGCCACCCTCGTGGTGAACGGCAATCCGTC
Source organism: Nocardia sp. NPDC058518 (assembly GCF_042719655.1). NCBI lineage: Bacteria > Bacillati > Actinomycetota > Actinomycetes > Mycobacteriales > Nocardiaceae > Nocardia > Nocardia sp. NPDC058518. The sequence goes on along the minus strand of NZ_JBHXNJ010000007.1, from coordinate 285,899 downwards.
GACCAACACCTGGAAACTGACCCGCGTCGACAGCGCGTGGCTGGTGTGCACCTTCTGAATCGTTTGACACGATGACCGGTGCCGAGGCAATCTCAGATCGCAAGGTCATGAGTGCCAGCGTCAAGCCCCGGCTCGCTGGTCGGCAACCCTCCTCCGCGGTGGGGTGCTCCGGGTGACGACCTGGCCGTGTGTTCGGGGATTTCCGGCACGGCAAGAGCGGATTCACGCAGGAGGATCGACATGACTTACGCCGGCGACATCACCCCTGAGAAGGCGTGGGAGCTGCTCACCGAGCATCCCGGCGCCGTGCTGGTCGACGTGCGCACCGAAGGTGAGTGGGCACACATCGGCATTCCCGATACCAGTTCCATCGAACGCCCGGCCCACTTCATCGAATGGGTCGACGGCACCGGCACGCGCAACCCGGAGTTCGGCGTGCAGCTCGAGCAGGCACTGGCCGGTCGCCCCGACGACGCACCGGTGGTGTTCCTGTGTCGCTCGGGTCAGCGTTCCGCGCACGCGGCGAACCTGGCGACGGCGGCGGGCGTGGCACCGTCCTACAACGTGCTCGACGGCTTCGAAGGTGGACCCGACGCGTTCGGTCAGCGCGGCAGCACCGGTTGGCGCGCGGTCGGCCTGCCGTGGCGTCAGGCATAAGGAGAAAAGCATGATCACCGGTGGTTCGTTCGACAAGCCACTGCCCGAAGGCGTCGGTCCCGCCACGCTCGGCGTGCGTGGTGGCCTGCGCCGTTCCGGCTTCGACGAGACCTCCGAGGCGCTGTACCTGACCTCGGGTTTCGTCTACGAGAGTGCCGAAGCCGCCGAAGCCGCGTTCACCGGCGACGTCGAGCACTTCGTCTACTCCCGCTTCGGCAATCCGACCGTGGCGATGTTCGAGGAGCGCATCCGCCTGCTCGACGGCGCCGAGGCGGCCTTCGCGACCGCGTCCGGCATGTCGGCGGTGTTCACCGCGCTCGGTGCGCTGCTGAAGGCGGGCGACCGGCTCGTCGCCGCCCGCAGTCTGTTCGGTTCCTGTTTCGTGGTCTGCAACGAGATCCTCCCGCGCTGGGGCATCGAAACCGTCTTCGTCGACGGTGACGACCTCGACCAGTGGGAGCAGGCACTCTCCGTGCCCACCCAGGCCGTCTTCTTCGAGACCCCCGCCAACCCGATGCAGACCCTCGTCGATGTCCGCAAGGTCACCGAGCTCGCCCACGCCGCGGGCGCGAAGGTGGTGCTGGACAACGTCTTCGCCACCCCCCTGCTCCAGCGCGGCTTCGAACTCGGCGCCGACGTGGTGGTCTACTCCGGCACCAAACACATCGACGGCCAGGGCCGCGTCCTCGGCGGCGCCATCCTCGGCGCCAAGGACTACATCGACGGCCCCGTCAAAACCCTGATGCGCCACACCGGCCCAGCCCTGAGCCCCTTCAATGCATGGACCTTGCTCAAGGGCCTGGAAACGATGCCGTTGCGCGTCCGCCACGCCACCGAGTCGGCCCTGCGAGTGGCCGAATTCCTGGAGACCAAGAATTCGGTCGACTGGGTGAAATACCCCTTCCTGGAATCACATCCACAACACGCACTGGCCAAGGACCAGATGTCCGGCGGCGGCACTGTCGTCACCTTCGCCCTCAACGGCGAAGACGGCAAGAAAAAAGCCTTCGAGGTCCTCAACCGCCTCCGCATCATCGACATCTCCAACAACCTCGGCGACGCCAAAACCATGATCACCCACCCCGCCACCACCACCCACCGAGCCATGGGCCCGGAGGGACGCGCGTCAATCGGCTTGTCCGACGGGGTAGTTCGCATCTCGGTCGGCCTGGAAGACCTCGAAGATCTCCTCGGCGACCTCGACCACGCCCTGAGCTAGTTCGTCCGAATGTCGCGAGTCGACCTGTCGCAACGATCCCCGCTCGGCAGGTCGACGTCGGACTCGTGGATCGCCTACCGGACCGGGTCGTAGACCGCGAACCCCAGGTGGCCCGCGACGGTGGCCATGTTCTTGTCGTGGGTCACCACCGTGAGATCGTCCAAGCCGCTGCGCACGGATTCACTGCCTTGCGGCGTCCAGAATCGCGATCGCCTCGTCGATCGGAGCGATGACGAAAAGTTCGGTTCCGGCGTCGGTGTCGACGCGCAGACGAGTGCGGAGGCCGCCGCTGAACAGGCCGCCGTCCGGGCTTTGCTGCCCGACGGCGCGCAGTTGGGTCAGGGGCGCTTCCCAGCGCTTGCCGCCGGTGATCGCGTCGAGGTGATTGGGCACGAAGAGCAGTCGGGTTTCGGTCAGGTGGAGGCGTCCGCCGACGGCCCTCTTACCTTGCGTTCGATTGGCAAGTTTCTGCCAGACGACGTTCTCGGTTGCGTTCAGCGCGGGGCTACCGATCCACAATCCCATGGTTCATTTCCTTGTGTCGTTCCGGTGTTCGTGACCATGGATCGATATCTGGCCGGGCGCCGTTAATGGCGCCCGGCCAGGGATCTGAGCCGACCGGTCTCAGCCCAGGGCGCGCAGGCGGGGGGCCAGGTCTCGCTTGAAGAGGTCGAGGAAGCGGAGTTGGTCTTGGCCGGGGGCGTGGAAGACCAGGTGGTTGAGGCCTGCGTCGAGGTAGGGCTTGATCTGGGCGACGGCTTCGTCGGGGTCGCTGGCGACGATCCAGCGCTTGGCGACCTGTTCGATCGGGAGGGCGTCGGCGGCCTTCTCCATTTCGATGGGGTCGGTGATGTCGTGCTTCTGTTCGGGGGTCAGCGACAGTGGGGCCCAGAAGCGGGTGTTCTGTAGTGCGAGTTCGGGATCAGTGTCGTAGGAGATCTTGATCTCGATCATCTTGTCGATGTCGGCGACATTGCGGTCGACCTTCGCGGCGCCTTCGGCAACGGCGGGCAGCAGTTTCTCGGTGTAGAGGTCCATGCCCTTGCCCGAGGTGCAGATGAAGCCGTCGCCAGCGCGGCCGGCGTACCTGGCCACCACCGGACCGCCGGCAGCGATGTAGACGGGGATTCCGCCCTTGGGAACGTCGTAGATCGAGGCGCCGACCGTGTGGTAGTACTCGCCGTTGAAATCGGTGCGCTCGCCGGTCCACAGTTCGCGCATCAGGTTCACCGCTTCACGCAGGCGGGCGAAACGTTCTTTGAAGTCGGGCCATTCGCCTTTGTAGCCGGTGGCGATCTCGTTGAGGGCTTCGCCGGTGCCGACGCCGAGCATGACGCGGTTCGGGTACAGGCAGCCCAGTGTGGCGAAGGACTGCGCGATCACGGCGGGGTTGTAGCGGAAGGTGGGGGTGAGTACGGAGGTGCCGAGCTGGATGCGGTCGGTGCGCTCGCCGACGGCGGCCAGCCAGGCCAGTGAGAACGGTGCGTGGCCGCCGTCGTGGCGCCACGGCTGAAAGTGGTCGCTCACGGTCGCGCTGTCGAGTCCGTGCTGTTCGGCGGCGACGCCGAGTTCGACCAGCTCCCGTGGCCCGAACTGCTCTGCCGATGCCTTGTACCCGAGCTTGAGATCGACCATTCCAGCCACTCCTGTCGTCAGTTGACCCCTGCCACACGACACTAGCGCGCGGTCCGGCGTCCGCGCCCATGCCGTTTCGTCTCCCGCCACGCCGGGTTATAGCGGACAATTAACTGGTGACCACCAAGGATGAGCAGATCTTGTCGTACCTGACCGACATGGACGGTGTGCTGGTGCACGAGGATCAGCTGATCCCCGGCGCCGACGAGTTCCTCGCCGAACTGCGCGCCAACGAGATCCCGTTCCTGGTGCTCACCAATAACTCGATCCGCACCCCGCGCGACCTGCAGGCCCGCCTGCGCCACACCGGCCTCGACATCCCGGAGGAGTCGATCTGGACCTCGGCGCTGGCCACGGCTACCTTCCTCGACGACCAGCGCCCCAACGGCACCGCGTATGTGGTCGGCGAATCCGGCCTCACCACCGCGCTGCACGAGATCGGCTACGTGCTCACCGATAGCGATCCCGACTACGTGGTGCTGGGCGAGACCCGCACCTACTCCTTCGAGGCCATCACCACCGCGATCCGCCTGGTCGATCGCGGCGCGAAGTTCATCGCCACCAACCCCGACGCCACCGGCCCCTCGCGCGACGGTGTCCTGCCCGCCACGGGTTCGGTCGCGGCCCTCATCACCAGGGCCACCGGTAAGGAGCCGTACTACGTCGGCAAGCCGAATCCGCTGATGATGCGCTCGGCGCTGCGCCGGATCGGCGCGCATTCCCAGTCGACGGTGATGATCGGCGACCGGATGGACACCGACGTGATCGCGGGCCTCGAGGCAGGCCTGCGCACGGTGCTGGTGACCTCGGGCATCTCGACGAAGTCCTCGGTGGAGGCCTACCCGTTCCGTCCGACCATGGTGGTGGACTCGATCGCCGACTTGATCGGCCGGACGCGCCGCCCGTTCGCCGAGTAGCCATGTGATCCGCATCTCACCGGAATAGGTTACCCCCTGCCCTGGTTATAGTTGCCATGGCAACCAAAGGAGGGCCCGTGCAGTTCGGAATCTTCAGCGTCGGCGATGTGACCACCGATCCCACCACCGGCCGCACCCCCACCGAGGCCGAGCGGATCAAGGCGATGGTCGCGATCGCGCAGAAGGCCGAGGAGGTGGGGCTCGATGTGTTCGCGATGGGCGAGCACCACAATCGGCCCTTCGTGCCGTCCTCGCCGACCACGATGCTCGGCTATATCGCGGGCCGCACCGACAACATCATGCTGTCCACCTCGACCACGCTGATCACCACGAACGACCCGGTCAAGATCGCCGAGGACTTCGCGATGCTGCAGCACCTGGCCGACGGCCGGGTCGACCTGATGCTCGGCCGCGGCAACACCGGCCCGGTCTATCCGTGGTTCGGCAAGGACATCCGCGACGGCATCCCCCTGGCCATCGAGAACTACGCTCTGCTGCACCGGCTGTGGCGCGAAGACGTCGTGAACTGGGAAGGCAAGTTCCGCACGCCCCTGCAGTCGTTCACCTCCACACCGCGTCCACTCGACGATGTGCCGCCGTTCGTCTGGCACGGCTCGATCCGCAGCCCTGAGATCGCCGAGCAGGCCGCGTACTACGGTGACGGCTTCTTCGCCAACCACATCTTCTGGCCCACCGACCATTTCAAGCGGCTGATCGAGCTGTACCGCCGTCGCTACGAGCACTACGGGCACGGCAGTGCAGACGAGGCCATCGTCGGACTCGGCGGACAAGTGTTCTTGCGCAAGAACTCCCAGGACGCGGTCCGCGAATTCCGCCCCTACTTCGACAACGCGCCCGTCTACGGGCACGGCCCGTCGCTGGAGGACTTCACCGAACAGACCCCGCTCACCGTGGGCAGCCCGGAACAGGTCATCGAGAAGACGCTCACCTTCCGCGAGCACTTCGGCGACTACCAGCGCCAGCTGTTCCTGGTCGACCACGCCGGGTTGCCGTTGAAGACGGTGCTCGAACAGCTCGACCTGCTCGGTGAGGAAGTAATTCCGGTGCTGCGCAAGGAATTCGCGGCCCGACGCCCCGCTCATGTGCCGGACGCGCCAACGCATGCGTCGTTGCTGGCCGCGCGAACGAAGGAGCTGACCGCATGACAACCCGCATTGCCGTGGTGTCGGCCGGGCTGTCGCAGCCCTCGTCCACGCGCTTGCTGGCCGACCGGCTGGCCGCCGCGACGGCACGGGAACTGGGCGGTGAGGTCGAGCTGGACTTCATCGACCTGCGCGATCATGCCCGCGATCTCGCCGACAACCTGCTCACCGGGTTCCCGGCGCCGTCGTTGCGGGCGGCGATCGACAAGGTCGTCACCGCCGACGGTCTGATCGCCGTCACGCCGATCTTCAGCGCCTCCTACAGCGGCCTGTTCAAGACGTTCTTCGATGTGCTGGAACCGGATTCGCTGGCCGCGATGCCCGTGCTGGCCGGTGCCACCGGTGGCACCGAACGCCACTCCCTCGCCCTCGAACACGCGGTGCGCCCGCTGTTCGCCTACTTGCGCTCGATCGTCGTCCCCACCGCGGTCTACGCGGCTTCGACCGATTGGGGCGCGCACGGTGCCGACCAGGCGCTGAACAACCGAATAGATCGCGCCGCAATCGAATTCAGTGCGCTCTTACTCGGCGCAACCGCTACCCGGCCCTCCGATCCCTACACCGACACGACCCCGTTCGAAGACCTACTCGCAGCAAATCTCTCCCACTGATCCACACCCATCCACAAGGAGTACACATGACCACCGCCATCGCCAAGGGACTCACCGCAGGCACCTGGGCCATCGACCCCACCCACTCCACCGTCGGCTTCTCCGTACGTCACCTGATGGTGAGCAAGGTCCGCGGCCGCTTCACCGACTTCGACGGCGCCCTCGTGATCGCCGAGGACGGCACCGCCACCGCACAGGCCGAGATCCGCGTCGACTCCCTCACCACCGACAACGCCCAGCGCGACGGCCACCTGCGCACCGCCGACTTCTTCCACGCCGAGGAATTCCCGCTGATGACCTTCAAGTCCACCGGGTTCCGTGGCGAGGGCAGCGATTTCGTCGTCGACGGCGAGTTCACCGTGCGCGGCAACACCAAGCCGGTCACCCTCGAGGTCGAGTTCGTCGGCGTGAGCCCGGGCATGGGCAACGGCCAGGTCGCCGGCTTCGAAGCCAAGACCGTGGTCTCGCGCCGCGACTTCGGCCTCGACATCGACATGCCGCTGCCCGACGGCGGCGCCGTGATCGGCGACAAGATCACTCTCACCCTCGAGATCGAGGCCGTCCTCCAGGGCTGACCCGTCACCGACGTGACGCCCCCATCGCCTGTTCGGTGATGGGGGCGTCGGCCGCTGTGTACCGCGGCTAGTCCTCGTGGGCGATGATCGTGTCGAGAGTCGCCGCGAGACGCTGGAGGGTCGCGACCGTCGCGGCGAACTCGGCCGGACCGAGCGCCTCGGCCAGCCGGTGCGCCATGGCCGCGTGCTGCGGATTTATCCGACGAATGGCGGCCTCGCCTGCCTCGGTCATCGCGACCAGCTTGGCCCGCTTGTGCGCGGGGTTGGGCCGGTACTCGCACATACCCTTGCCGACCAGCAGGTCCGCGATCCGCTGCACGCTCTGCCGGGTGATACCCATCGCGCGGGCGATCCCGGCCACCGGCTGCGGCTGGTCCTGCACGGCGGCCATCACCTGCCACCAGGCCACCGAGATTCCGGCAGGCGCGGACAATCCGTCGCCGATGGTCAGGAATTGACCGTTGAGCCGGAAGACGGTGAGGGCGGCGCCGTCGAGCAGGTCCTGTTCGGGGTTCAAGCTGCGTGGATCCCTTCGTATTCGGCGAGCACGGCGTACCCGGCCGGGTCCTTGTGCGCATACAGCTTGTACCAGGCCTCGAGGACATGCGGTTCGTACAGATCGAGACGCGCGAAGATCTCTCTGGCGAATTCGAACGGCGACATCGCGTCCGCGGTGATCACGTCACGGTCGGTGACCGCAGGCGCCTCGACGTAGTGCCGCGCGCCCGAATACCCGCTGTAGACCAGGAATTCCGCCGCGTTGCTGGTGTGCGCGCGATCATCGAGCAGGCCCGCTGTGGCCAGTCCGAAGGTCGCGCCGCAGATCGCGGCCACCGGTACTCCGGCATCGACGAACTCTTTTGCCTTGTGCGCGAACGCGATCAGGTCCTCGCCCAGCCACAGATCCGCGCCGGGAAGGATCAGCATCGCGCTGTCGGCGGGATCGAGATCGGCGACGGCCAGGTCGGGTGTCACTCGCAGACGGCCCATGGTGGTGATCGGTTCGGTGGTGAGGCCGACCGTCGCGACCTCGAATTTTCCGGGCTCCCGGTGCCAGTTGCCGTTGGCGATGTGCGCCGTCGCGGCCCCCACTTCCCAGTCGGCGAGGGTGTCGTAGACGGCTACGTGAACTGTTTTCATCGACATGACAGTATGTTGTCATGTTTGACAGAATGCTGTCAATAAGAATTTTGCTACCGGCTTGTAGCCGACCCTCCGTACGCTGACGGCATCCGGTGCGAGACAGGGAGGTTCACCCGCGATGGCCGATTCCGTGCAGGGCATGACGGGCACCATCACGTCACCGATTCGGGAGGCGGGCGCACTGGGTGAGGTGCTGGTCTCGATTCGCGGGGGGACTGAGCTCTACCTCGCCCGAGCCGATGAGCCGATCGCCGCCTGGACCACCGTGTTGATCGTCGCGGTCCACCCGGGTCGCCTGGTCGACGTGGTCACTTGGATACCGCTTCCCTCTGAATGAAAGGGGCCCGCGATGCTGGGCTATCACGTTCCCGATCCCGACGAAGCCATGCTGGTCAGTGGCGCCAAGACCAAGGACGACACCCCGTTCAAGGTCGTCATCGGTCGTGGCACCTGGGTGGTGCCGCTGTTCCGGAAGGTCCGCTACCTGTCGCTGGCCATGTTCGAGTCCGAGATCCGCGAGCGCTGCGTCACCAAGCAGGCCATCCAGCTCGATGTGCGTGCGGTGATCGCGTTCAAGGTCGCCAATGACACCCAGTCGATCGTCAATGCGGCACAACGCTTCCTGTCCGAGCAGGAGCAGGAGATGTCGGTGCTGACCGGCCGCATCTTCTCCGGTCACCTGCGCTCGATCGTCGGCTCGATGACCGTCGAGGAGATCATCCGCGAACGTCAGAAGCTGGCCGACGAGGTGCTCATCGCCTCCAAGGTGGAGATGAGCAATATCGGCCTGTGGGTCGACTCGTTCCAGATCCAATCCATCGACGACGGCAACCTCGGCTACATCAATGCCCTTGCCGCACCGCACAATGCGGCGGTCCAGCGCGATGCCCAGATCGCCCAGGCCCAAGCCTCCCAGCGCTCCGCCGAAGCCGAACAGGAATCGCTGCGCCGTCGCGCCGAATACGAACGCGAAACCTCGATCCTCAAAGCCCAGTACCAGCGCGACATCGACAAGGCCAATGCCGAAGCGGCACAGGCGGGCCCGCTCGCCGATGCCATCGCCAGGCAGGCCGTCTTGCACGCCCAGGCCGAGCAGGCCCGCAAGAACGCCGAACTCCGCGAACAGCAGCTTCAAGCCGAAGTGGTGAAACCCGCTGAGGCAGAGGCGGAACGAGTCCGCATCCTCGCGGTTGCCGAAGCCGACCGCACTCGTATCCAGGCCGAAGCGGCGGCGTCCAACAACCGAATCGCGTTGGACCAGATGCTCATCGAGCAGCTTCCCGAAATCGTCAAGCAGGCCTCGCACGGTTTGGCCGGCGCCAACCTCACGGTCCTCAACGGCCCCGACGGTGTCGGTGAATTGCTCAACGGCATGGTCGGCCAGGGGCTGACCGTGTTCAACTCCCTGCAGAAGGCGCTGTCGAACGACCAGAAGGCGCTGTCGAACGACGAGGTCGACAAGGTCTGACGGTCGAGTCGGGGGGGGGGGGCGGGGGGGCGGGGGGGGGGCCCGCGCGCCCCCCCCGAGGGGGGCGAGGGGGCGCG
>NZ_JBHXNJ010000007.1:260295-276424 GCF_042719655.1 Nocardia sp. NPDC058518 | reverse complement strand
CGCACAGCGCGCCGGCGGCCGCCGGCCGCGGCGCGTCTGCGCGCGCGCCCGCGGCGCCCGCCGCGCCGCCCCGCCCCCCGCCCCCCCCCCGACCGCGTCCGAGGTGAGCCGGTCAGTCTTCGTGGCCCACGAGCGCGGTGACGCGAATCTCGACGCGCATGCCGGGCGCACCGAGGGCGGCGACGCCGATCTGGGTCCAGATGGGCGCCCGGTCACCCATTCGCGCGCGGAACTGCTCGACCATGACCCGGTTGTGTTCGTCGCCGATTGTGTCCTCGGCCGCGGGGATGTGGTAGCTGTCAACGGCGATGACGTCGGTCCAGGTCGCGCCCACTGTCGCGAGAGTCCGCTCGACGTTCTCGAAGGCCTGGACGATCTCGTCCTCGAGCGACTCGGGGAAGGTGATGTCGTCGTCCCAGCCGCCCTGCCCCGAGATATCGACCCGGTCTCCGACACGGACCGCCTGTCGGTAGTGGAGCAGGTCGAAGAGGGTCTGGCCGTACCCGGGGGTGCTGGTGAAGGTGGCGGTGCTCATCGGCGCGTACCTTTCGATTGACTTCATGTGTGAAGTCAACCTAGCACGGCATCACTTCACGTGTGAACTCAATTGACGCCGCTATGATGTCGCAATGACTGCGGCGACCCCAGAACCCGACGGCGTGGACGTGGGCGCCGAGCCAGCGGCGCCGGCCTGGCTGAACCCGGAGGAGAAGGAGGCCTGGACCGGGCTGGTCTCCCTGATCCTGCTGCTGCCGGGCCGCCTGGAGGCGCCGCTGCACGCCGAGGCCGGGCTGACGCTCTTCGAGTACCTCGTGCTCAGCCACCTGTCCGAGGCTCCTGAGCGGCGGATCCGGATGAGCGAACTGGCCTTCCTGGCTAACGGTTCCCTGTCCCGGCTCTCGAATGTCGTCAAGCGCTTCGAGCAGCGAGGCTGGGTCACCCGAGCGCCCGACCCCGACGACGGTCGGTACACGGTCGCGTCGCTCACCGACTCCGGGTTCGCGACGGTTGTGGCGGCCGCGCCGACCCATGTGCGCGCGGTCCGCGAATGCTTCCTCGACCAGGTGAGCGCCGCCGACGGACGAGCGCTGGCCCGGATCGCCGCCAAGCTCCGCGTCCGCCCCGCCGATCTGGCCTGAACCCGGCCGTCTATGCCCGGCGCAGGGCGAACATGCGCAGGTCGCGGGTGGTGCGGTCGCGGTAGGCGGCGTAGGCGCCGGTGATCTCGACGAAGCGGGCGAAGATCGCGTCCTTGTCCGCGTCGGGGATCGGGGTGGCGGTGACCGGGATGCGCTCGCCCGCGATGGCGACGGTGGCCGACGGCTCGGCGAGCAGGTTGCCGGTCCACGCCGGGTGGTGATCCTGGCCGAAATTGGAACCGACCACGTAGAGAGTGTCGCCGTCGTGGACGTAGAGCAGCGGCTGGGTGCGCGCGGCGCCGGACTTGCGGCCGGTGGTGGTGAGCAGGATGACCGGGGCGCCGATCGGGCCGAGCACGGTGTACTTGGCGTCGGTGCGTTCGAGCAGGGCACGGTCGAGCGGGGTGATCGTGCGGATCAGCCAGGAACCCGGCTTGGTCGCGGCGAAACGGTTGGCTGCGCGGGACAGGGGATTGGTGCGCGAACCCCACTGCCGATCCGGGAACTGCGTTGTCATGGGCGGACTATAGCCCGACAGATCGGACCCCGATCCGGGGACCGAGTGTCATTTGGGCGGACTATAAGGCGACCGATCGGACCCCACCGAACCCCTGAATCGCCGACGATTCACTAAGCTCGCGAGCATGGTCGAACAAGCGCCGTCCACCGTGTACATCGCCTCACCCGAGGGTGACACCGGAAAATCTACGGTGGCACTGGGTGTCCTCGGCATGCTGTGCGCGACCACCGCACGCGTCGGGGTGTTCCGTCCGATCACCCGCTCCACCGATGAACCCGACTACATCCTCGAACTGCTGCTCGAGCACAGCACCGCCGATATCAGCTACGAACAGGCCATCGGCGTCACCTACGAGGACGTGCACCGCGATCCCACCGCCGCGATCAGCGACATCGTGATGCGTTTCCATGACGTCGCCAAGGCCTGTGACGCGGTGGTGATCGTCGGCAGCGACTACACCGACGTCGCCAGCCCGAGCGAGCTGCGCTTCAACGCCCGCATCGCGGTGAACCTCGGCGCGCCGGTACTGCTGGTCGTTCGCGGCGCGGACCGCACGCCCGGCGAGGTCAAGCAGCTGGTCGAACTGTGTGCCACCGAGCTCACCGCCGAGCACGCTCATCTGGTCGCGATCGTGGCCAATCGCTGCGCACCCGAGGAGCTCGACGAAATCGCCACCACCCTGGCCGGTTTCGATGTGCCGTCCTGGACGCTGCCCGAAGTGCCGCTGCTGATGGCCCCGACCATGGGCGAGCTGTGCGAGGCGATCGACGGCGAAATCTACAGTGGCGATCCGGAATTGCTGCAGCGCGAGGCGTTGCGCATCATGGTCGGCGGCATGACCGCCGAACACATTCTGGAGCGACTCTCCGACGGTGTGGTGGTGATCGCGCCGGGCGACCGCTCCGATGTGCTGCTCAGCCTGGTGAATGCCCATGAGGCAGAAGGCTTCCCGTCGCTGGCGGGCGTGATCATGAACGGTGGCCTTCGCCCGCATCCGGCGATCGCGCGCCTGATGGAGGGCCTGCACCCCAGGCTGCCGATCCTGGCCACCGAGCTGGGCACCTACGACACCGCCAGCGCCGTGCACGGCACCCGAGGCCGCATGTGGGCGGGCAGTCCGGGCAAGGTCGACACCGCGCTCGCGCTCATGGAACAGCGGGTCGACGCACCGGAACTGTTGCGGCGCATCCAGGTTCCGTCCTCGGCGGTGGTGACACCGCAGATGTTCGAATACCGGCTGATCGAACGCGCCCGCGCCGATCGCAAACGCATCGTGCTGCCCGAGGGCGACGACGACCGCATCCTGCGCGCGGCCGGACGGGTGCTGCAGCGCAAGATCGCCGACCTCACCATCCTCGGCGACGAGACCTCGCTGCGGGCGCGCGCCGCCGAGCTGGGTGTCGATATCGCCGCCGCCCAGGTGATGGACCCACGCACCTCCGGCTATCTCGACGAATTCGCCGCCGAATACACCGAACTGCGCAAGCACAAGGGCATGACGCTCGAGCGTGCGCGCGAAACCATGGCCGACATCTCGTATTTCGGCACCATGATGGTCTACAAGGGGATCGCCGACGGCATGGTCTCCGGCGCCGCGCACACCACCGCGCACACGATCCGGCCCTCGTTCGAGATCATCAAGACGGTGCCCGGCGTCTCCACGGTGTCGAGTGTGTTCCTGATGTGCTTGGCCGATCGTGTTCTCGCCTATGGCGATTGCGCGGTGGTCCCCGATCCCACTTCCGAGCAGCTGGCCGATATCGCGGTGTCCTCGGCGGGCACGGCGGCCCGGTTCGGCATCGACCCTCGGGTGGCGATGCTGTCGTACTCGACCGGCGCGTCCGGCACCGGCGCCGATGTCGACAAGGTTCGCGCGGCCACCGAACTCGTGCGTGAACGCACGCCGGACCTGCCGGTGGAAGGCCCGATCCAGTACGACGCGGCGATCGAGCCCTCCGTCGCCACTGCCAAGCTGCCCGATTCCGAAGTGGCGGGCAAGGCAACGGTTTTCGTCTTCCCCGACCTCAATACCGGCAACAACACCTACAAGGCGGTACAGCGCAGCGCGGGCGCGGTCGCGATCGGTCCGGTGCTGCAGGGGCTGCGCAAACCGGTGAACGATCTTTCGCGCGGCGCGCTGGTCGCCGACATCGTCAACACGGTGGCGATCACCGCCATCCAGGCTCAGGGAGATGGCAAGTGAGCGACCTGGTGCTGGTGCTGAACAGCGGCTCCTCCTCCATCAAATATCAACTGCTGCACGCTGTCTCGGCGCAGGTACTGGCATCCGGGCTGGTCGAGAAGATCGGTGAGACGCACGGTGGGCGGATCGTGCACGAGGCGGGCCCGGTCAAACTCGAGTACGACGGGGCGATACCCGATCACAAAGCCGGTCTGCTGCGGGCGTTCGAGATGTTGCGCGAAACCGGCCTCGACCTGACCACGATCGGCATCGGCGCGGTCGGGCACCGGGTGGTCCACGGCGGCGAGGTGTTCTGGGAGCCGACTCTGATCACCGACGACGTGCTGCACGCCATCGACAAACTGTCGGTGCTCGCGCCTTTGCACAATCCCGCCAATGTGGTCGGCATCGAGTCGACCCGAGAGCTGCTGCCCGGCATTCCCCAGGTCGCGGTCTTCGACACGGCGTTCTTCCACACCATGCCCGACGCCGCCAAGACCTATGCGATCGACGCGAAACTCGCCGCGGCCCACGGAATTCGCAAGTACGGCTTCCACGGCACCTCGCACCAGTACGTGTCGGAGAAGGCCGCGGAATTCCTGGGTAGGCCGACCGAAGAGCTGAACCAGATCGTCTTCCACCTCGGCAACGGCGCGTCGGCTTCGTCGATCCAAGGGGGTGTCGCGATCGACACCACCATGGGTATGACCCCGCTCGAAGGGCTGGTGATGGGGACCAGGCCTGGCGATCTGGATCCCGGCGTCACGCCGTATCTCATGCGGGCGGCCGATCTGGATGTGAGCCAGGTGGAGCAACTGCTCAACCGCAGTTCCGGCATCAAAGGCATGAGCGGGCTCAACGACTTCCGTGAATTGCAGCAGCTCATCGACAAGGGCGACGCCCAGGCGAAGCTCGCCTACGACGTCTACATCCACCGCCTGCGCCGCTACCTCGGTGCCTACCTGGTGGAACTCGGCACCGTCGACGACATCATCTTCACCGCCGGTGTGGGTGAGAACAGCGCGGCGGTGCGCGCAGACGCGCTGGCCGGACTACAGGCGTTCGGCATCGAAGTCGACCCGACCCGCAACGAGACGAGAGCCCCTGGCATCCGCCGCATTTCGCCGGACTTCGCCCCGGTGACGGTGCTGGTGGTACCGACCAACGAAGAACTGGCCATCGCCCGCGCGGCCCACCAACTGGTCGGCGCGCACTGAGTCCTCAGAACCAGGATTTGGGGCGCAGCGAGTTGGCCAGGTCGACCAGCGCGTAGCGGTGGGCGCGGCCCGGTGCGTTGCGGGCCAGGGAGCGCAGGCCCGATTCGGTGCCGTCGCGCAGTTCGCGCTCGGTGAAGCTTCGCCCGAACAGCTTGGCGTCCTTGCGCTTCGGCGTGTTTCCGGCCTGTAGCCAGGCCAACGCTGTGCCCTGGACCAGGGTGCGCATGAGGGTGGCCCGGTGCTCGCCGGGGGCGATGGACTGGGCGCGCGAGGCAGCCAGGCGCAGGGTCTGTTCGTCGAGGTCGGTGACGGGGGAGCTGGTGAGCAGCAGCAGGATCGCCGTGGTCTGGGCGGTGGTGAAGTGGCGGGACGCGGCGGGCACGTCATCGAGCGCGTGCACCGCTTCGCCGACTCGCCCCGCCACCGCCAGCTGCCTGGCCAGGCCGAATGCCGCGCTCACCACGGCCCGGTCGGTGCGCCACACGGTGTCGTAATAGCGTTCGGCGAAGCTGCGCCACTGTTCGGGTGCATCGGAATCCCAGTGTTGCAGAATGAGTTCCGCGGTGGCGGCCAGCGCCAGCTTGGGCGCGATCTCACCCGGCAGCACCCGCAGCACCGCCTCGAACGACGCGAAGGCGGCCTCGTAGTCGAGTTCGAGCAGATGCGCCTGACCGGTGAACCAGTCCGTGCGCCAATCGGATTCGTTGGGCACCCGGTCGAGCATGTGCAGTACCGCCGCCGACTCGCCCAGTTCCAGCCGCGCCCGCGCCTCGGCGAAGAGCAATTCGCCCGCCAGGGTTTCGGGCGCGTTGTCGGGGTCTGCTTCGGCCCGCTCGCGTGAGTCGTGCAGCGCCTCGAGCACTCGCTCGGGTTCGGGGTTGGCGGTCGCGGCCAGCAGCGGCGCCGACGGGTCGGCGGGGTCGATCAGCGGAATCGGTAGTGCGGCAACCACATCGCGGGAATCGAGCAGCGGTGAGCGGCCGACACCGTCGAGATAGGCGTCGGTCTGGCTGATCAGTTCCTCGGTGCCGAAGCTGGTGCGCTGTGGACTGAACACTGTGGACAGCTGTGGATGTTCGGTGCCGGTGTCGTAGGCGAGGATCTCGCGCAGCACACCCGCCAGCTGCGCCGACATCGCCCGCGCCGACGGAAAACGATGTGCCGGATCGGGATCGGTGGCGGTGAGCAGGAATCGGTGGAAGAACTCGTAGCGGGCGAGCAGCGGTTCGTCGGCGGGGTCGGGGATGCCGTCGAGGTAGCGGCCGTGCTCGCTGGGCAGTGCCAGTGTGAGCGCGGCGATCGTCCGGCCGACGGTGTAGACATCGGAGGCGGGCGTCGGGCCGGTTCTGGCGATCTCCGGAGCCTGGAAACCCTTGGTGCCGTACAGGTTTCCGTAGGCGTCGATGGTGGCGACCGCGCCGAGGTCGATCAGCTTCACCTGATCCTCGGTGACCATCACATTGTCGGGCTTGAGGTCGTTGTAGGTGAGACCGATCGAATGCAGATGTTCCAGCGCGGGCAGGATTTCCAGCACATAGGCGATGGCCTCGGCCAGCGGCATCTGCTCGCCGCGCGGCCGGGCATCGAGAATGTCACGCAGCGAGTGCCCGCCCACGTACTCCATCACGATGTAGCCGATGGACCCGTCACCCGCGGTGTGCTCGACGAAGTTGTGGATCTTGACGATGCTCGGATGCGCCACCTCGGCCAGGAATTGCCGCTCGGCCACCGCGACGGCCTGCGCCTCCGCGTCACCCGCGTGCAACAGCCCCTTGAGCACCACCCAGCGATCGCTCACATTGCGGTCGATGGCCAGGTAGATCCAGCCGAGTCCGCCGTGCGCGATGCAGCCCTGGATCTCGTACTGCCCGGCGACCATATCGCCCTCGTGCAGTGAGGGCCGGAAATCGTAAGCAGCCCCGCAGGTTTCGCATTCCCCGCTGGTCGACGCGGCCCGCGCCGACGTGGAGCGCCCGACCGGATTGCCACAGCGCCAGCAGAACCGCCTGCCTTCCGAGACCATCGGATCCGCCAGCACGGCATCACGCGGGTCGGCCGGGGTCACCGTCGGAATCGGCACCAGCCCGGCGCCGAGCCGTCGTGTCGGCCGCGACCGCGCGGTCCGCACACTGCGCCCCGACCGCGCGGTACTCACCCCGGTCTGTGGTGCGGACGGCCACGATTCGGACGTCTCCCGTGCGCTGGGCCACTCGTCGCGCTGGGCTGCCTCGGTCGCCGCGTGTGGGGCGTTCGCCGGAACCCGCTGGGCCGCCTCAGTTGCCGCGTAGGGCGGG
The DNA here is from genome assembly GCF_042719655.1 of Nocardia sp. NPDC058518. NCBI lineage: Bacteria > Bacillati > Actinomycetota > Actinomycetes > Mycobacteriales > Nocardiaceae > Nocardia > Nocardia sp. NPDC058518. The sequence continues at coordinate 269,072 of NZ_JBHXNJ010000007.1, read as the reverse complement.
GTTTCGGCAGGGCGATGTGCCATTTCGGTGGCCGCGTAGGGCGCGGTCTCGCGGGTGCGCTGGGCTGCCTCGGCTGCCGCGTTCGATGTGGCCTCGGGGGCGCGTTGCGTCGCTTCGGTCGGGACAGGCGCGGCGGACTCTTGTGCCGCCGGCACGGGTCGGCTCGCGCGCTGCGTAGCGAGATGTTCCTGCGAGGCTTCGAAGTCGGCAGGGGGAGCGTCGTCTCGCTGGACGGCGCCGGACGCGTCTGCGCGCCGGGTGGCGTCGGTCGCCGGGGTCTGGTCGCGACTGCTCTCTTGCTTCCTGGCGAACTCAGCGGCCGCCTCGGCGGTGAGTTTGGGCAGTGGCCGCGTCTCGTCGTCGCCGGGCAGCGTCCACCCGCCGGGCAACGTGCCAGGACGGTGGCGCTGGGTCAGCTGGGTCGGCTCGCGCCGTTCCTGGTCATCCGCCGCAGCGGCATGGGGTGTCGATTCGGCAGGTACCGGGTCGGGGTCGTGCCGCGCTCGGGTGTGCGAGGGCGATTCGGCGGGTGAATGGTTCTCCGGGGCCGAATCATGTTGCCCTGGTTCATCACTGGTCGAGTTCGTGCTCATGGCCGTCAGTCCTGGTACTTCGGTGCGGGTGGGCTCGGTGTCTCGCCGAGGGTCGCGAGCCAGCGGTGGTGGATACGGGTCCAGGTGCCGTCGTTGCGGATACGGTCCAGGGTGGCGTTGACGAAACGCACCAGGTCGTCGTCGCCCTTCGGGATGCCGATGCCGTACGGTTCGGCGCTGATACTGCCGCCGACCACCTCGGTGTAGGGGTCCTGGGCGGCCAGACCCGCCAGGATCGAGTCGTCGGTGCTCACCGCGTCGACCTGGCGTTGTTGCAGGACCACCAGGCAGTCGGCCCAGGTCGGCACCGTCAGGATCGTGGCGGCCGGTTGGTCGCGGCGGATGTGATCGAGCGAAGTGGTGCCGCGCACCACGCACACGCGCTTGCCCGCCAGATCGGCGAGGCCGTCGATGCCGGAACCCTTCACCGCGAGCACCCGCTGATCGGCCCGCAGATACACCGTCGAGAACGCCACCCGCTTACGTCGTTCGCAGGTGATCGTCATCGTCTTCGCGATCAGGTCGACGGTGTGATCCTGCAGTGCCCGCTCGCGCTCTTCCGAAGCGAGACTGCGGTATTCGATCAGATCGGGGTTACCGAGCAGGTCACGGGCGATCTCGCGGGCGATGTCGGCGTCGAAGCCGACGATGCGACCGCTGAGCGGATCGCGGAAGCTGAACAGATTGCTGCCCGCGTCGAGTCCGACGACGAGCCTGCCGCGCGCCCGAATGGCATCGATCGTCGGACCGGCGGCGGTGCTCGGCCGCAGACTCGCGGTCGGATCGCCGCACTGCTCGCCGCCGGTGGTCGGCACGGGGGTGTCGGTGCCGATCGGAATGGCCTTGGCGGGCAGCGGCGGTTCGGAATAGACGCCACGCTCAGCGGGCGCGGGTGTGCTGTCGGAACAGCCGGCGAGCAGCCCGACCAGCATCAGCGCCGCGAGGACGCGTCCATGTCTCACCGGTACTCCCGCAGTCGCGGCCACAACCCGAGCGCGACGCACGCCGCAGCCGCGATCCCGAGCACGAACGCGCCGGGAGCGAGGAAGGAAAGCACGTCTGTCGCTTGAGAGACCTTGGCACGCAGGGTGTCCCGTGTCACCGCGCCCGCCTTGTCCAGTGCTCGGTCGAGTGCCTCGACCTGGGCGGCCGAATCGGCGGCGCTCGGCCCGGTGGCCACGGTGGCCGCGCCCATGAAATCGCCACGCTCGAGTGTGTCGTTCATCCGCTGATGGGCCGACTGCCAGCGGGTCAGCGCGGCGCGCGCGTGCGCTACTTCGTCGCGTGCGGGGGCGTCCTCGGGATAACCGGCGAGCAGTTCGGTGAGCCGGGCGGCATTGGTATCGAAAGTGCGGTCGTAGTCGCCGGTCGCGTCGCGGCGCACCAGCTTCACCATTTCCGCTGATCGGGCCTGCTGCACCAGGATTCGGCTCTCGGCCAACCGCGCCGACGGCACCGCTCCCTCATCCCGGCAGCGGATCATCGCCACCGCGGAGACCGAACCGGCCGCCACCGTCCAGATCAGCGTCAGTGCCAGCGCGCCGGTGCCGATCAGCAGGCCCATATTGAAGAACCGGCGCGAGCGCCGCGCCAGCTCGACCTGCACCCAGATCAGCGCGCCGAGTGCCACCACCAGCAGCGCGATCGCCGTCCACGGTGGCTGCACGTGCCGGTACTGCGCGGCGGTGACCGCGTCGAAGCGATGGTCTTCGAGCTCCTCGGCCATCGGCAGCAGCGCGGTTTGCATCTGATGGGATGCCTCGCTCAGATACGCCGCGCCGACGGGATAGCCGCTGCGATTGTTCACCCGCGCGGTCTCGATCAGCCCGCTGTAGACGGGCAGGCCCGTCGCGATGCCGGTCCGCAGGCGACGATCGGCGCCCGACGGGTCGGCCGCCTCCTCCTCGGAGATGTGACCGGCCTGGGTCACCAGCTCGGCGGCGGCTTCGCCGATGGCCTGGGTATAGCGGTCGCGCACCGCCTGGGGTTCGAGTCCGCCCGCGATGAACGCGGTGCCCGCGGCGGCGTCGGCGATCGAGAGCGAGGTGTAGAGGTGGTTGGCCGAATGCGCGTCGGGTTCGGTGTCGTCGAGCAAGACGCCGAGAGCTTGCTGACGCTCACTCACGGTCGACGAAGTCACCGCGCCCGCGGTCACGCACAGCACCATCAGGACCAGTCCGGCGGCAAGGAGCCGCCCCGGCGAGGAGTGCGCGAAACTGCGCAAGCGGGCAGGTTGGAACTGCGCGCGCAATGCTCTGACGTCGGGCGCGGGTGGCCGGTCGACGGGCGCGGCCGGTCGTCGCAACGGCGCCCAGCGTGGTGTCACCGGCGCGGCCCCGGCCGTCTCGGAGTGCTCCGCACCCGTCTCGGCCTGCGATGACGGGCGAACGCGGACGGCCGCCACCTCAGTCGAGGCATTGCGATTCCCCGGTTCGACCATCGTTCACCTCCCGGTGCTGTCCGTGCACCACTACTGATGCGGAGTTTATTGTTGTCCTACGGGTAGCGCAGCCCCTCACATACCCCCGAAGCGGTTGCTGTTCGGCTGCTCGGAGGAAAGAGTATGGGATGCGCGGCGATGGAGACGGCTGGTACAAGAGCCCTGACGGGGTCAAGCACTGGGGCAAATTCGGTGCGGCGGGACTACTGCTGCGTGCACCGTTGCCCGGTGGCGGGTCGGCGGTGCTGTTACAGCACCGGGCGCCGTGGAGTCATCAGGGCGGTACCTGGGCGCTGCCCGGTGGAGCTCGCGATTCGCACGAGTCACCCGAGCACGCGGCCGTCAGGGAGGCCGAGGAGGAAGCGGGCATCACCGCCGACCTGCTCCGGGTACGCGCCGAACGCTTGACGATGACCGCCCCGAGCGGCTGGACCTACATCACCGTCATCGCCGATGCCGAGAGCCAGCTCCCCACGGTCGCCAACAAGGAAAGCGCCGAACTGGCCTGGGTCCCCGAAGACGAGGTCGCCGACCTACCGCTGCACCCCGGCTTCGCCACCGCCTGGATCGAACTGCGTGCGGTGCCGTTGCGCGTCCGGCTCGAGGCCGATGCCGAACTCGCGGATGCGCTTCCTCGCACAGTCGAACTGCCTGACCAGGGGTTCTTCTGGCTGCATACGCGGGTCGACGGACCCGGTATCGAGGTCTTCCTCGACGGCCAGCCGGCCCAGGGCCCGGCTCTCACCAGGGCGGACGTACTCGCCTGAGCCGGTCCGGCACTGTGCGCCGATCTCAGGCAGCGGCGAGAAGTGCTTGCTTGAGTGCGCGGGCGGCGGCTTCTGGATCAGCGGCTTCGGTGATCGCCCGGACGACGACAACGCGGCGGGCACCGGCGGCCAGCACCTCCGGGAGTCGCTGCGCGTCGACGCCGCCGATGGCGAACCAGGGGAGCGTGGGATGGGAATCGGCGGTCGAGCGGATGAAGTCGACGCCCGCGGCTTGGCGGCCGGGCTTGGTCGGCGTGGTCCAGATCGGGCCGGTGCAGAAGTAGTCGAGGTGGCCGTCGATGGCGGCGAGGCCCGCCTGGTTGCGGTTGTGGGTGGAGCGGCCGATCACCACATCGGGGCCGACGACGCGTCGTGCGTAGGCGGGCGGCAGGTCGCCCTGGCCGAGGTGCAGCACGTCCGCGCCCGCGGCCAGGGCGATGTCGGCGCGGTCGTTCACCGCGAGCAATGCGCCGTGGCGGCGGGTCGCGGCCTTGATCTCGGCTAGCGCGCCCAGCTCGGCCTTGGCCTCGAGCGGCCCGAATTCGGCTTCGCCGGGCGACCCCTTGTCCCTGAGCTGCACGATATCGACCCCGCCCGCGAGCGCGGCATCGACGAATCGGGCGAGATCGCCCTTTTCCCGACGCGCATCGGTGCACAGATACAGCAGTGCACCCGACAGGCGCTCCCGTGGCGGGATGGAACGGTTCGAATGGGAGGGCTGCACAGTGAAGACGGTAGTCGCGCTACCGTTGAAGTGCGAACGCCGCGGCATCGAACCCGGGGCATCGACCTGGGCGGAAATCAGGTTTTCGGCCGCCTCGATCTGGACTGACCGGAGGGTGCGACGAAGGAGTGCCCGCAGGGAGGGAAGATCGAGGTTACGAGGCCGAAAACCCGCGGCACCAGCCGCCAGGAACACAGACAGGTAGGAACGTGATGCGGACTCTGGCGGTCGTTGGCGGCGGCGCCGTCGGACTTGCCGTCGCATGGCGGGCTGCCGAGGCTGGCTGGACTGTCACGGTCTATGACCCCGAACCCGCCCGCGGTGCCTCCTACGTGGCCGGTGGCATGCTCGCGCCGCTCTCGGAAGGCTGGCCCGGCGAGGATCGCGTGCTCGCTTTCGGAGCGGCCGCGCTGGCGGAGTGGCCCGCCTTCGCGGACAGCCTGCGGGAAATTTCGGGCGAGTCGATGGTCGTGGCCGATGAGACGCTCACCGTCGCGCTCGACGGCGCCGATGCCACCGACCTGCGCACCGTCTCGGACTGGCTGGCCGGTTTCGGCCACGACCTGCGAGTGCTCGACCGTGCGGGAGTCCGCGCACTGGAACCCGCGCTCGCGCGCACCGTCCGCGCGGGCCTGCACGCGAAAACCGAACCCGCCATCGACAACCGGCGTGTACTGCGTGCTCTCCAGTCCGCCTGCACCGCGGCGGGTGTCGAGATCCGCGCCGAATCCGTTGCCGCGCTGGATGATCTACCGCATGACCGGGTCGTTCTCGCGGCGGGTGCCCGCTCCGCCGAGCTCTGGCCGGGCCTGCCGGTGCGCCCGGTGAAGGGCGAGATCCTCCGGCTGCGTCGCAGGCCCGGCGTCGGTCCGGCGCCGACCAGGGTGATCCGCGCCCGAGTTCACGGCAGGCAGGTCTACCTGGTTCCCCGCGAAGACGGAATCGTCGTCGGTGCAACACAATACGAAGCGGGCTTCGACACCACCGTCACCGTCGGTGGAGTCCGTGACCTGATCGCCGACGCCGAAGCCATCCTGCCCGGCATCGCCGAATACGAACTGGCCGAAGCGAATGCGGGTTCGCGGCCGGGAACCCCCGACAACCTTCCACTGCTCGGCCACCTCGACGACCGGGTCATCGCCGCCACGGGTCACGGCCGCAACGGCATGCTCACCCTGGCGCTCACCGCGGCGGTCGTGCCCGCGCTGCTCGACGGTGCGACACCCGCCGTCGTCGAAGCCGCTTCACCCCAACGTTTTCCGGCATCCCAGATGTCATCTCTGTCGCAAGGAGGAGTTCGATGACCTCGACCATCCCGATCGGCGTCACCGTCAACGGTGTCGACCACGAGTTCCCCGAGCCGCTCAGCGTCCGCGAACTGCTGACCAAGCTCGAATTGCCCTGCCAGGGTGTGGCATTGGCGGTCGATGGCGCGGTCTTCTCGAAATCCCGCTGGGACGAACCGGTCGGCCGCGGCTGGACCATCGAGGTGCTCACGGCGGTGCAGGGTGGCTGAGTCGCCGTTGCGCATCGCCGACAAGGAGTTCGGCTCCCGCTTGATCATGGGCACCGGCGGCGCCGAGAACCTCGCCGTTCTCGAACAGGCCCTGATCGCGTCGGGCACCGAGCTCACCACCGTCGCGATGCGCCGCGTGGACGCCGCGGGCGGCACCGGCGTCCTCGACCTGCTCAAGCGCCTCGACATCACCCTGCTGCCCAACACCGCGGGGTGTCGCACCGCCGCCGAAGCCGTGCTCACCGCCCAGCTGGCCCGCGAGGCCCTCGACACCAACTGGGTCAAGCTCGAGGTGGTCGCCGACGACCGCACCCTGCTGCCCGACCCCTTCGAACTCCTCGACGCCGCCGAAAAGCTCGTCGACGACGGTTTCGTGGTCCTCCCGTACACCACCGACGACCCCATCCTCGCCCGCCGCCTCGAAGAAGCAGGCTGCGCCGCTGTGATGCCGCTCGGCTCCCCGATCGGCACCGGTCTCGGCATCGGCAACCCCCACAACATCGAGATGATCGTCGCCGCCGCGGGCGTCCCCGTCATCCTCGACGCGGGCATCGGCACCGCGAGCGACGCCGCCCTCGCCATGGAACTCGGCTGCTCGGCAGTCCTGCTCGCCACCGCCGTGACCAGGGCGAAAGAACCCGAACTCATGGCATCGGCGATGTCGGCGGCCGTCCGGGCGGGCTATCTCGCCAGGCAAGCGGGCCGGATCCCCAAGCGTTTCTGGGCTCAGGCTTCTTCCCCATCCGTCTAGGGGTCGAAGGTCATCCTCGAGGATGACCCGACTCGCTACTTCTCGGCGACGCGCGTCACGGTGGTTGTCAGGCAAGCTAGGGCCCATGATCGAGCTGAAGGGCCTGACGAAGCAATTCGGCCAGACCGTCGCGGTGCAGGACCTCACGTTCACCGTCCAGCCTGGACTGGTGACCGGGTTCCTCGGACCCAACGGTGCTGGTAAATCGACAACCATGCGGATGATCCTCGGGTTGGACAAGCCGACGGCGGGCAGCGCGCTCATCGACGGCAAGCATTACCAGGAGCTGGAGCGCCCGCTCACGCAGGTCGGTGCGCTGCTGGATGCCAAGTGGGTGCATCCGAACCGCTCGGCGCGCGCCCACCTGGAGTGGCTGGCCGCTGCCAACGACATCCCCAAGTCGCGGGTGGAAGAGGTACTGCGCCTGGTCGGCCTGTCCGAGGTGGCGGGCAAGAACGCTGGCGGTTTCTCGCTCGGCATGTCCCAGCGCCTCGGCCTGGCGGGCGCGCTGCTCGGTGACCCGAAGGTGCTGCTGTTCGACGAGCCGGTCAACGGCCTCGACCCGGAGGGCATCCTGTGGATCCGCCGGTTCATGCAGCGCCTGGCCGCCGAGGGGCGCACGGTGCTCGTCTCGAGCCACCTGCTCTCGGAAATGGCCCAGACCGCCGAGCAGCTCATCGTCATCGGCCGTGGTCAGCTGATGTTCGACGGCTCCACCCAGGAGTTCATCGACCGCGCCTCCGAGCAGTCGGTGCGCGTGCGCAGCCCGCAGCTCGATCAGCTGCGCAGCCTGCTCACCTCACACGGCATGACCGTGAAGGAAGACGGCGACGCCGCGCTGATCATCGCGGGCGTCACCTCCGACGAGGTCGGCAAGGTGGCGGGCACGAACAACGTCACGCTCTACGAGCTGGCACCGCAGTCGGCCTCGCTCGAGGAAGCGTTCATGCGGATGACCGGCGGCGCCGTGGAGTACCACGGTGAAAGCTTCGACCACCAGGTGATGGGAGGTGCGCTCTGATGGGCGTGCTCGCTGCGGAACGAATCAAACTCACCTCGACCCGGTCACCCTGGTGGTGCTCGGCGGCCGTGGTCGTGCTCGGCATCGGATTCGCCGTGCTGATGGCGCTGGTCCTCAATGCCGACACCACCGGCGATTCGGGCGAGGGCGCGCCGCCGCTCACCCCGAGCATGGCTGTCTCGGGTATCACCGGGTTCGGCGTGATGGTCTTGATGATCATGGCCGCGTTGACGGTGACCAGCGAATACCGGTTCGGTGTCATCCGCTCGAGTTTCCTGGCGGTTCCGAACCGGTCCAAGGTCATCCTGTCCAAGGTCGCACTGGTCGGTGCCTACTCGGCCGTGCTCACCGGTGTCCTCGGACTGATCGCGTTCGTCGTGGCGAAGGCGATCAGCGGTGATCGGGCGCCGGGCCTGGTGCTCGACGGCAACTGGCGGGCGATCTACGGCCTGCCGATCTACGCCGTCCTGTGCGTGGTGCTCGCCGTCGCGGTCGGTGTGCTGGTGCGTCAGTCGGCCGCCGCGATCTCGCTGCTGATCCTGTGGCCGCTGCTGATCGAGACCCTCCTCGGCGCGTTCGGCAGCTTCGGCCGCACCGTCACCCCCTTCCTGCCCTTCGCGAACGTGAACCGCTTCCTGAGCGACCAACCCGTCGCAGGCGACTGGCACTGGGGCGTGTGGGGCAGCCTGATCTACTTCGCCGTCTTCGTGGCGATCGTGTTCGCCGGGGCGCTCGTGCTGGTCAACCGCCGAGACGCCTGACAATCCAGCCCGGGCCGCCCTCGTAATGGCCCGGGACGCGAGGGCCGCGACCTTGTCGGGAGGTCGTGCGACCCGACCTTCGGGCCTCCGCTGCCCGGTGGCTCGAAGGTAGGACCGCCGGGGGGGGGGGCCGCGGGACCCGCTCCCCCCCTCGGGGGCGGGGTGGGGATGAGTATAGGTGTGTGGGGATGGCGGAGACTGGGG
>NZ_JBHXNJ010000007.1:247630-260285 GCF_042719655.1 Nocardia sp. NPDC058518 | reverse complement strand
TACGCACACCCCCGCCCCACTCCCGTGCTAGTCTCCACAACCCGCCGGCGCCCCCCGGCCCGCCCCCACACCCCCCCGCCCCCGGCGGTCGTCGTCCGGTGATATAACCTTTTGGCGTGAGTGAAACGCCTTCTGGCGGGGGGAGTCCGCGGCGCGACGCCGCTGCGGAGGTGTCCATTCCGCTGGAGCCGATCGTGAGTGAATCCGCCGAATCCGACCGCGGTGCGCGCGCAGGCAGAAAGCGCGCCCAGATCTCGTCGAAACTACAGGCCGCCAACCGCCGGGCCGACGTCATCGGTGCCGTGCGCAAGGCGCGTCAACAGCTGCCCGGTGACCCTGCGTTCGGCGATCCGCTCTCGGTGACGGGGCCCGGTGGTGCGCGCGCGGTGGCGAGGGCGGCGGACAAGATCGCCGGTGGCGCCCCGACCGCGGCCAGGGAAATCGGTTTCGGTGCCCTTCAGGTGTGGCAGGCCGGGCTGGAGCGGATCGGCCGTGGACGTGGCACCGAGGAGGTGACCGTCGTGTTCACCGACCTGGTCGGATTCTCGACTTGGTCGCTGTCGGTGGGCGACGAGCGCACCCTGGAACTGCTGCGCAAGGTCGCCAAGGCCATCGAGCCGCCGATCGTCGAGCGTGGCGGTCAGGTGGTCAAGCGAATGGGCGACGGGCTGATGGCGGTGTTCTCCTCGCCCGATCGTGCGGTGCGCGCCGCGCTGGCGGCTCGCCGCAATCTCGCCGAGGTCGAGATCGGCGGCTACACCCCGCGCATGCGGGTCGGCCTGCACACCGGTTCGCCCCGCGAGATCGGTGGCGACTGGCTCGGCGTCGACGTCAATATCGCCGCCAGGATGATGGAGGCCGGCGGCAACGGCAACACGATGCTGTCCAGCACCACCCTGGCCGCGCTGCGCCCGGAAACCCTCGACGAGCTGGGCGTGACCGCCAAGCCGTACAAGCGCAACTTCTGGGCCGCACCGCTCACCGGCGTCCCGGAAGACGTCAGGATCTTCAAGCTACACACGGCGAGCTGAGCGCTTTTCCAGCCGATCCTGTTCCTTCCAGTACGCGCGGAAGGCCTGCTGGGTCGGTGTCGGCCTGGTGGTCAGCGCCTGCCAGTTCGTCGAGCGCACGAAGTCGATTCCCAGCAGCACCGGCAGGATGAACGCGTGGAAGAAGATCAGGTAGTCGCCACCTTCGAACACGAACGCCAGGTACCCCGCGTAGCCGAGGAACGCGATGCCGAACACCGCGTTGAGCCCGCGCGAGAGCTCGCTGCGGCCGTTGTCGATATTGGCCATGATGATCATCGCGAGGCCGCTGACTGCGAGCAGGCCGACATACCAAGTGAACATGTCGGCAAGCCAACAGCTTTCGTCTTGCCCTGATCTTGCGAAAGTCTTGCTACTCCAACCAGAGCACGGCGCCCAGGCCCGCGAGTACGGCGGCGACGATCAGGCCGATCGCCATCGCGCGATTGTTCTTCCAGGTCGTGTACGCGCCGCCGAGCAGGAATCCGGCGAGGGCGAAGAGAAGGACGGACAGCATGGACTCCATCTTGCCTGGTCGATTGCGCAAGATTAACAAGCACGCATGCTTGCTTTTTTTCTGAACCGCTGCGATCCTGGGTGCCATGAGTGCTCTCTCCGCTGACCCGGACCTGATCCGGATCGGGAATTGTTCCGGGTTCTACGGTGACCGGCTCAGCGCTATGCGCGAGATGCTGGAGGGCGGGCAGCTCGACGTGCTGACCGGCGACTATCTCGCCGAGCTCACCATGCTGATCCTCGGCCGCGACCGGATGAAGGACCCCAGTCTCGGCTACGCCAAGACGTTCGTGCGCCAGATCGAGGATTGTCTGGCCCTCGCGCTCGAGCGGAACGTGCAGATCGTCACCAACGCCGGCGGGCTCAATCCGGCCGGGCTGGCCGAGCGACTGCGCAAGGTCGCCGCCGACCTCGGGCTGGACGCCAAGATCGCGCATGTCGAGGGCGACGATCTGGTCGCGCGCGCCGCCGAGCTCGACCTGGGTCAGCCGCTCACGGCCAATGCCTACCTCGGCGCGTGGGGCATCGTCGAATGCCTGAACTCCGGCGCCGACATCGTCGTCACCGGCCGCGTCACCGACGCCTCGGTGATCGTCGGCCCGGCCGCGGCCCACTTCGGCTGGGGCCGAACCGATTACGACGCACTGGCCGGTGCCGTGGTGGCCGGGCACGTGATCGAATGCAGCACCCAAGCCACCGGCGGCAACTTCGCCTTCTTCACCGAACTCGGTGACCTCGGCCGCCCCGGCTTCCCGATCGCCGAGATCCGTCGCGACGGATCCTGCGTGATCACCAAGCACGACGGCACCGGCGGCGCGGTCACCGTCGACACCGTCGAAGCCCAGCTCATGTACGAGATCCAGAGCGCGCGCTACGCCGGACCCGACGTCACCACCCGCCTGGACAGCATCGCGCTGAGCCAGGAGGGCAAGGATCGCGTGCTGATCAGCGGCGTGACCGGTGAAGCCCCGCCGTCGCAGCTCAAGGTCTCGCTCAACACCCTCGGCGGCTTCCGCAACGAGATGTCGTTCATCCTCACCGGCCTCGATATCGAAGCCAAAGCCGAACTGGCGCGACGACAGCTGGAATCCTGGCTGCCGGACAAGCCCGCCGAGCTCACCTGGACATTGGCCCGCCTCGACCGCCCCGACGCCGAAACCGAGGAGCAGGCCAGCGCGATGCTGCGCTGTGTGGTGCGCGATGCGGACCCGAACAAGGTCGGCCGCGGGTTCTCCAGTGTCGCGGTGGAATTGGCGCTGGCCAGCTACCCAGGTGCCAGCTTCACCGCGCTGCCCGGAAACGGTTCGCCCTACGGTGTCTTCACCCCCGGCTTCGTCGACGCACACGAGGTGCCGCACGTCGCGGTGCTGGCCGACGGCACCCGAGTCGATATCGCCCCCGCCACGGAAACCCTTGTTCTCGAACCTGTTTCCGAACCCGAGCTGCCCGCTCCGCTACCGCCCTCCGAGACCGGTCGCGTGCCGCTCGGCACGATCGCCCTCGCCCGCAGCGGCGACAAGGGCGGTGACGCCAATATCGGCGTGTGGGTGCGCACCGACGACCAGTGGCGCTGGCTCGTACACACCCTCACCGTCGAAAAGCTGCAGGAGCTACTCCCCGAGACGGCCGAACTGACCGTCACCCGCCACGTGCTGCCCAACCTGCGCGCGGTCAACTTCATCATTTCCGGCCTGCTCGGCAAGGGCGTCGCCTACCAGGCGCGTTTCGACCCGCAGGCCAAGGGGCTCGGCGAATGGCTGCGCTCTCGCCACATCGATCTGCCGACGGAGCTGCTCGCATGACGTCTGTTTGGGAAACGCCGGAACGAAAAGAGCTGCGCGCCACCGTGCGTGGGTTCGTCGAGCGGGACATCCTGCCCGACCTCGATTCCTGGGAGCGCGCGGGCGAGCTGCCGCGCGAGCTGCACAAGAAGGCAGGCGAACTCGGCCTGCTCGGCATCGAGTACCCGGAATCGGCGGGCGGCGAGGGCGGCGACGCCATCGACTCGGTGATCGTCGGGGAGGAGTTCCATGTCGCCGGTGCGTCCGGTGGGCTGTGGGCCTCGCTGCTGACCTGCGGAATCGCCTTGCCGCACATGATCGCCTCGGGCAACCAGGCCCAGATCGATCAGTGGGCCAAGCCGACGCTGGCCGGTGACCTGATCGGCTCGCTGGCCATCACCGAGCCCGGCGGTGGTTCCGATGTCGGCCACCTCACCACCACCGCCGTGCGCGACGGCGAGGACTTCGTCATCAACGGCGCAAAGACCTTCATCACCTCGGGGTGCCGCGCCGACTTCGTCGTCACCGCGGTCCGCACGGGCGGCCCTGGTGCGGCGGGTGTTTCGCTGATCCTGGTGCCGAAGGGCACGCCCGGTTTCACCGTCAGCCGCAAGCTGGAGAAGATGGGCTGGCTGGCCTCCGATACCGCCGAGCTGTCGTATGTGGACGTGCGGGTGCCCGCGACGAATCTGGTCGGCGCCGAGAACAGTGGCTTCGCGCAGATCGCCGCCGCGTTCGTCAGCGAGCGGGTCGGCCTCGCGGTGCAGGCGTATTCGCTGGCTCAGCGCGCGCTCGATCTCACCGTGCAGTGGTGCCGCGATCGCGAGACCTTCGGCCGCCCGCTCATCAGCCGCCAGAAGGTGCAGATGACGCTGACCGATATGGCTCAGCGCGTGGATATTTCGCGCACCTACACGCGCGCGCTGGTCGAGCGCTACGCGGCCGGTGACCAGAACCTGATCGCTCAGGTCTGCTTCGCCAAGAACAATGCCGTCGAGACCGCCGAATGGGTGGCCAATCAGGCCGTGCAGCTGCACGGCGGAATGGGCTACATGCGTGAGGCCGAGGTCGAGCGCATCTACCGCGATGTGCGCATCATCGGTATCGGCGGCGGCACCAACGAGATCCTGACCATGCTGGCGTCGAAAGTATTGGGGTACCAGTCGTGACGACCTTCCGTTCCATCATCGATACCGGCTCGCCCGAGTACACCGCGGCTGCCGAGGCCATGTCGACCAAGCTCACCGAGGTCGAGGCGGAGTTCGCCAAGGCCATCGCCGGTGGCGGCCTCGAGAAGGTGGCCCGGCACCACAAGCGCGGCAAGCTGACCGCCCGTGAGCGCATCGAACTGCTCCTCGACGAGGACTCGCCGTTCCTCGAACTGTGCCCACTCGCCGCCTGGGGCAGTGACTTCCACGTCGGCGCGTCGACGATCGCCGGTATCGGCCTCGTCGAGGGTGTCGAGTGCATGATCGTGGCGCCCGACCCGACGGTGCGCGGCGGCACGTCGAACCCGTGGACGCTGCGCAAGACATTGCGCATCAACGACATCGTCCGGGAGAACCGTCTGCCGGTGATCTCCCTGGTCGAGTCCGGCGGTGCGGACCTGCCGACGCAGAAGGAAGTGTTCATCCCGGGTGGCGCGATGTTCCGCGACCTCACCCAGGCATCGGCGGCCGGAATCCCCACCATCTCCTTGGTTTTCGGCAACTCCACCGCGGGTGGCGCCTACATTCCCGGCATGTCCGACTACGTGGTGATGGTCAAGGAAGCCGCGAAGGTCTTCCTCGCCGGGCCGCCCCTGGTGAAGATGGCCACCGGTGAGGATTCCGACGACGAAACCCTCGGTGGCGCCGAAATGCATGCCCGCACTTCGGGTCTGGCCGACTACATGGCCGCCGACGAGCAGGACGCGATCCGCCTGGGCCGCAATATCGTTCGTCGCCTGAACTGGAAGAAGCAGGGCCCCGAGCCGCGCGCCGAGGTCATCTCGCCGATCTACGATCCCGAGGAACTGCTCGGCATCGTGCCATCGGACCTCAAGATCCCGTTCGATCCCCGCGAGGTCATCGCCCGCGTGGTCGACGGCTCCGACTTCGACGAGTTCAAGCCGCTCTACGGTTCGAGCCTGGTCACCGGCTGGGCCGAGATCAACGGCTACCCGATCGGCATCCTCGCCAACGCGCGCGGCGTGCTGTTCTCCGAGGAATCGCAGAAGGCCACCCAGTTCATCCAGCTGGCCAACAAGAAGAACACCCCACTGTTGTTCCTGCACAACACCACCGGCTACATGGTCGGCAAGGAGTACGAGCACGGCGGCATCATCAAGCACGGCGCGATGATGATCAACGCGGTCGCCAACTCCACGGTGCCGCACATCTCGCTGCTGGTCGGTGCCTCCTACGGCGCCGGGCACTACGGCATGTGCGGACGCGCGTTCAACCCGCGCTTCCTGTTCGCCTGGCCGAGTGCGAAATCCGCCGTCATGGGTGGGGCGCAGCTGGGCGGCGTGCTCACCATCGTGCAACGCGGCGCGGCCGAGTCCAAGGGCCTGCCGTTCGACGAGGAGGCCGCCGCCGGTCTCGCCGCGATGGTCGAGGCGCAGATCGAGGCCGAGGCCATGCCGATGTTCCTGTCGGGCAGGCTTTTCGACGACGGCATCATCGACCCCCGCGACACCCGCACCGTGCTGGGAATGGCTCTGTCGGCCATTCACACAGCCCCGATCAAGGGCGCCGAGGGCTTCGGCGTCTTCCGAATGTGAGTCGCGACATGACAATTACGAACGTTCTTGTTGCCAATCGTGGTGAGATCGCTCGCCGCGTGTTCGCCACCTGCCGTCGGATGGGTATCGGCACCACCGCGGTCTACTCCGACGCCGATGCGGCGTCACCGCATGTGTCCGAGGCCGACGCCGCCGTCCGGCTGCCCGGCAATACCCCCGCCGAGACCTACCTGCGCGGTGAGCTGATCATCGAGGCCGCGCTCTCGGCCGGTGCCGATGCGATCCACCCCGGCTACGGATTCCTCTCCGAGAACGCCGAATTCGCGCGGTCCGTGCTCGACGCGGGGCTGGTGTGGATCGGTCCGCCGGTCGCGGCCATCGAGCAGATGGGCTCCAAGGTCGAGTCCAAGAAGATGATGGACGCCGCCGGTGTCCCCGTCCTCGCCGAGCTCGACCCGGCCGAGGTCACCGACGCGCACCTGCCCGTGCTGATCAAGGCGTCCGCCGGTGGTGGCGGTCGTGGCATGCGCGTGGTGCGCGACCTCGCCGAGTTGCGCGACCAGATCGCCGCCGCCCAGCGCGAGGCCGAGTCGGCCTTCGGGGATCCGACGGTGTTCTGCGAGCGCTACCTCGAGACCGGCCGTCACATCGAAGTCCAGGTCATGTCGGACACTTTCGGCAAGACCTGGGCTGTTGGTGAGCGTGAGTGCTCGATTCAGCGTCGTCACCAGAAGGTCGTCGAGGAAGCGCCCTCACCGTTGGTCGAGAAGATCGACGGCATGCGTGATCGGCTATTCGAGGCGGCGCGGCTGGCCGCTGAGGCGATCGGTTACGAGGGTGCGGGCACCGTCGAGTTCCTGGCCGACGAGAAGGGTGACTTCTTCTTTCTGGAGATGAATACCCGTCTGCAGGTGGAACATCCGGTCACCGAGCAGACCACCGGCCTCGACCTGGTCCGCCTGCAGTTGCAGGTGGCTTCGGGCCTGCCGCTGCCCGCTGCCCAGCCCGCGCAGCGCGGTCACTCGATCGAGGTCCGGCTCTACGCCGAGGATCCCTCGCACGACTGGCAGCCGCAGAGCGGCCCGGTGCACAAGATCGAGATCCCGTTCACCGCCGGTGAATTCACCGTTCTCGACCAGCCCGGCGTGCGCCTCGACACCGGTGTGGTGGACAACTCGGTGGTCGGCGTGCACTACGACCCGATGCTGGCCAAGGTGATCTCCTACGCCGAAACCCGTGCGGAGGCGGCGCATCTGCTCGCCACCGCGCTTCAGCGTGCCAAGATCCACGGCCTGGTCACCAATCGCGATCTGCTCGTGCGCGTGCTGCGTCACCCGGCCTTCCTCGCCGGTGATACCGACACCGCCTTCTTCGCCACCCATGATCTGGCCGTGCTCTCGGCGCCGCTGGCGTCGGAGGCCGACGAGGCGCTCTCGGTCGTGGCTGCGGCACTTGCCGATTCGGCGGCCAACCGCGGCACCTCGCGCCTGGCCGGACTCACCCCGAGCGGCTGGCGCAACCTGGCTTCGCTGCCACAGACCAAGTCCTACGAGAGCCGCACCACCGGCACGCACGAGGTGCGTTACCGCTTCACCCGCACCGGTGTCGCGGTCGAGGGCCACGACGGCCTCGAGCTGATCTCGGTCGCTCCCGATCGCGTCGTTCTCGGTGTTCCTGGCGAACGTGGCCAGGTGCGTAGGCAATTCGAGATCGCCCGCTACGACGACCTCGTCGCGATCGACTCCCCGCTCGGCCCGGTGGCCGTGCGCAGGTTGCCGCGCTTCACCGACCCGTCCGAGCAGGTCGCGGCCGGTTCGCTGCTGGCGCCGATGCCGGGCAGCGTGATCCGCCTCGGTGCCGCCGAGGGCGACCACGTCAAGCAGGGGCAGCCCATTCTGTGGCTCGAGGCGATGAAGATGGAACACACCATCGCGGCGCCGGCCACCGGCATTCTCAGTGCACTCAACGTGACCGTCGGCCAGCAGGTCGAGGTCGGAACCGTCCTCGCCGTCGTCGAGGAAGAAGAGCAGGAGCCGTCCTGATCCGGTCAAGCCCGGAGGCGGTAGCGAAGCGTGACCACGGAGGGCTCCGGGTCAGGACAGAAGGGTTCAGCATGAGCTTCATCGAAACCGAAGAGCAGAAGGCGCTGCGGGCGGCGGTCGCCGCGCTGGCGTCGAAGTACAACTACCGCGACTACGTGCTGCCGCTCTCGCGCAAGAACGAGCCGCTCACCGAGCTGTGGGACGAGGCGGGCAAGCTCGGCTTCCTCGGCGTGAACCTGCCCGAGGAGTACGGCGGTGGTGGTGCAGGCATGTACGAGCTGGCGCTGGTGCAGGAGGAGTTGGCGGCGCAGGGCGCCGGGCTGCTGCTGATGGTCGTCTCCCCGGCTATCTGCGGCACCATCATCACCAAGTACGGCACCGACGCGCAGAAGCAGACCTGGCTGACCAAGCTGGCCGACGGCTCGTCGAAGATGGTCTTCGCGATCACCGAACCCGACGCGGGCTCCAACTCACACCAGATCACCACCACCGCCCGCCGCGACGGCGGCGACTGGATCCTCAACGGCCGCAAGATCTTCATCTCCGGTGTCGATCAGGCCGAGGCCATCCTGGTGGTCTCGCGCACCGAGGACCACAAGACCGGCAAGCTCAAGCCCGCACTGTTCATCGTGCCGGTGGACGCGCCCGGCCTGGTGAAGAACGTCCAGGAGATGGACGTCATCGAGCCGGACAACCAGTTCACGCTGTTCCTCGACGACGTGCGCCTGCCCGCCGACGCCCTCGTCGGCTCCGAGGACGCGGCCATCGCCCAGCTGTTCGCCGGACTGAATCCCGAGCGCATCATGGGTGCCGCGATGGCCGTCGGCCTCGGCCGCTACGCCATCGACCGGGCCGTGGAGTACGCCAAGGAGCGCACCGTCTGGAAGACCGCGATCGGTGCGCACCAAGGCATTTCGCATCCCCTGGCCCAGGTCAAGATCGAGCTGGAACTGGCCAAGCTGATGATGCAGAAGGCCGCGACGCTCTACGACACCGGCGATGAGTTCGGCGCCGCCGAGGCGGCCAACATGGCCAAGTACGCGGCCGCGGAAGCCAGCATCAAAGCGCTGGACCAGTCGATTCAGACCCACGGCGGTTCGGGCCTGACCCGTGAGGTGGGGCTGGCGGCCATGCTGCAGGCCGCGCGTATCTCGCGCATCGCGCCGGTCAGCCGCGAGATGATCCTGAACTTCGTCGCCCAGCATTCGCTCGGCCTGCCGCGCTCGTACTGAATCATTGGCGCGCGGGCGCGCTGGGTTCTCGGCCTGTTCCCTCGATCTTCCCTCCCGCCGGGCACTCCTTCGTCGCACCCTCTGGTCAGTCCAGATCGAGGCGGCCGAGAACCCGGGCGCTGCGCGCCGACAACACTTTCACCGTTAGGAGATGCGATGAGCGAAGTCGCCGAAACACCGTTCGTCCGCTACGAGGTCGTCGGCGGGTTCGCCACGTTGACCTTCGATTCGCCGCACAACCGGAATGCGCTTTCGTCCAAGCTCGTTCGTGAGCTGCTCGTCGGATTCGACGCCGCGGCAGCAGATCCCGCTGTGCGCGGCATCGTCCTGGCACACACCGGTGACACCTTCTGCGCGGGCGCTGACCTCAAAGAGGCGAGCAACGCCGATCCCGCCGTGGCCGCCGACGAGCGCACCCGCGTGATGATCGACGTGCTGCGCGGCATCCTCGCCTCACCCAAGCCGGTGATCGCGCAGATCGACGGCAATGTCCGCGCCGGTGGCATGGGCATCATCGGCGCCTGCGATCTCGTCGTCGCCGGACCGGGCAGCAGTTTCGCGCTCACCGAGGTGCGCATCGGGATGGCACCGTTCATGATCTCGCTCACCCTGGTGCCGCGGCTGGACCAGCGGGCCGCGAGCCGCTACTTCCTGACCGGGGAGAAGTTCGACGCCGCGACCGCGCGGGAGATCGGCCTGGTCACGGTGGCCGCGCAGGATGCCGCCGCCGAGGTGAAACGCCTGTCCGGGGAGCTGCGCAAGGGTTCACCGCAGGGTCTGGCCGAGTCCAAGAAACTGGTCAACGCGGCCCTGCTGGCGACCTTCGACGCCGAGGCCGAAGCGCTGGCCAAGCGGTCGGCGAGCTTCTTCGGCACCCCCGAAGTGATCGAGGGCATGACGGCCTTCTTCCAGAAGCGCCCGCCCAGCTGGGCACAATAGTCCGATGGCGACACCCCACGAACCCAAGCAGGACCGCAGCCGGGCCACCCGGCAGCGGCTGCTAGAGGCGACCATCGACTGCCTGGCCGAAACCGGCTGGGCGGCCGCCACCGTGTCGGTGGTCGCCGAACGGGCCGGGGTGTCGCGCGGCGCGGCCCAGCACCATTTCCCCACCCGTGAGGACCTGATCACCGCGGCACTCGAGTTCATGTTCGAGTTCCGGATGGACCAGGCCAAGGCCGAAGCCGAGACGGTGAACGCGGTCGCCCAGGGCGAAGGCCGTACGCGCGCAGTCGTTTCCGCGCTCGTCGAGTCCTACACGACCCCGTTCTTCAAGGCCGCCCTACAGGTCTGGACCCACGCCGCCGCCGATCCGGCCTTGCGCGAACGGATCCTTCCCCTCGAAGCCCGCTTCGGCCGGATCTCCCACCGCCGCGCGGTCGAAGCCCTCGGCGTCGACGATTCCGACCCGGTAGCCCACCACCTCGTCCAAGCCACTCTCGATCTGGCCCGCGGTCTGGGCCTCGCCGACGTCCTCACCGACGACTCCGCGCGCCGCAAACTGATCGTCGACCAGTGGGCCGCCACTCTCCACACGGCACTGAATATCGCCCACTGAACCCTTGTGACCAGCATCTTCCCGGGTATATAGTTCGGCCATGGGGGAATATATATCGAGGGAATGTGTGATGACCAAGCGACTGATCGAGATCGACGACGAGCTACTCGAGTCCGCGCAGGACGCGCTCGGGACCGCCGGCGTCTCCGATACAGTTCGCGCCGCGTTGAACTCGGCAGTGGTGGCGCATGCGCGCGCCAGCGAAGTCGAATGGTTGGTCAACGGCGGCATGGCCGAGATGGCCGACAAGGATCGGCGCGACGACGTATGGCGATAACGGCGCGCTATCTCATCGACACCAGCGCGGCGGCTCGGATGCGTCATCCGGACGTGGCGGCCGCACTCGGGCCGCTGCTCGAGGCCGGATTGATCGCCACGTGCGCACCGCTCGATTCCGAGGCGCTCTACAGCGCCCGAAGCCCTGCGGAATACGAACAGATTCGTTTCCGCCGCAGGGCAGCCTATGAGTATCTGCCCACCAATGACGAACACTGGCACAGTGCCTTCACGATCCAACGCGAACTCGCGCGGTCGGGCCGCCACCGGGCGGTCGGCATTCACGATCTGCTCGCCGCTGTGATCGCGGTCGAACACCGACTTGTCCTTTTCCACTACGACTCCGATTTCGAAACGGTCGCATCGGTAGTGGACCTCAACCATCGCTGGATCGCACCTCGGGGGAGTCTCGAGACATCTTGACCAGGTGATGTCACACTCCGGTCGGCTGCTTCGTCGACTCTGTGAACGCGAAAGAAGCAACGGAGGAGTGGATCATGGCGGAGCAGAAGAAGATCGCGGTGGCCGGGGCGACCGGGCGGTTGGGTCGGCATGTGGTGGATGTGCTGGTCGAGCGTGGGCATGAGGTCGTTGCCTTCTCGCGGGCCAACGGTGTCGACATCGAGACCGGTGTGGGGCTCGACGAGGCTTTGACCGGGGTCGACATCGTGATCGACGCGTCGAGTACGCCCTCGGCTGATCAGCAGGTGGCTACCGAGTTCTTCACCGCAGCCGCGCGGAACCTGCACGCGGCGGGGGAGCGGGCCGGGGTCGAGCGGCTCGTTGTGGTGTCCATCATCGGGATCGACGGTTCGCTCGCCGGGTACAACGCCGCCAAGCTCGCCCATGAGCAGGAGCTGCTCAAAGGCGTGCTGCCGGTGCAGATTCTGCGTGCCGCGCAGTTCCACGAGCTCGTCGAGGTCATGGTCGGGTGGGGCACCCAGGGCGCCGTCGCCTACATACCGGGTATGCGCACCCAGCTGGTCGCCGCCCGAACTGTCGCCGAGGCGCTGGTAGACCTTGCCGCGAATCCGATTCCCGCCGAAGATATTCCGTTCCCCGAGATCGCGGGCCCGCAGCCGGAGACGATGGCCGCCGCGGCCACCGCCCTGGTCGCGGCTCGCGGCGATGCCCTGCGGATCATCGAAACCTCCGACTCCGCCAACCCCGACCGCGAGCAATTCGAGAACGGCACTCTCCTTCCGTCCCCGCACGCCACCCTGGCCGGTCCGTCCTTCGCCGAGTGGGTCGCCGCCACGGTGCCCGCCGCCCGCTGACGCGGCTTATCTGGGTGGATCCTGCGAAGGCCACTGCGCCCGCTCTTCGACGCGGCCGACGTTGGGCCGAGCAGCGGCGGTGGTGACCGGATGGTGAGCGACATATGGGCGGCCACACGAAGGGGCCGGGGGCCCCGCGGGCGGGGGGTTACGCCTGGGCCCCGCGAGTCGGGGGGTAGGAGTACACTTAATGTTGGTTTTGTTGTTTATAATTAGTAAG
>NZ_JBHXNJ010000007.1:133979-247620 GCF_042719655.1 Nocardia sp. NPDC058518 | reverse complement strand
GGGGGGGCTGGGGGGGGTGGTGTGTGTTGGTCGTTGCCTTTTCGGGGCGCCCATTGGCGGGGGGGGGGGGGGGGGGGGGGGGGGGGGCCCCCCGCGCCCCCCGGCCTGACGGCGTGACGGCTACGACTTCAGTTGGGTGAGGTCGTAGAGAGTGACTCCGTCGACTGTTGTGGCGGTGTAGTTCGCCGTCACCCAGGCGGTGATCGCCGAGCTGGTCGACTCACTGTTTCCGCCGGGGCCCCCGCGCCCACCGCCGACGAAGTAGTGGATCTTTCCGTCGGCCACGTACTGCTGGAACTGTTCGAGGGTCGGGGACGGGTCGCTGCCGTTGAATCCGCCGATCGGCATCACCGGCAGCTCGGTGGCGAGCTGATATCCGGCGGCGCTGTTGGAGCCGACCGCCGCCGCGACCCAGGTGTAGTCGGTGCCGTTCGCCTCGAGCAGGGTGACGATCTGATCGCTCGGACGTGATCCGCCGAGTAGTCCACCCGCGCCACCCATGCGCTGGTCACCACCATTCGTACCCTGGGCGGAACCGTCCGGCATCGCCGTGCCGTCTTGCCCCTGCGCGCCACCGTCCGACGGCATGCCGGTCGGCGCACCCGTGGCCGCACCGTCCGGGGGCGTACCACCGGGCGCGGCACCGTCCCTGGCGCCGGTGGTGGCGGATCCCTCGGCGCCGGGCCTGCCACCGTCACCGCCGGGACGCATACCGGGTCCACCCATTCCGTGCATCCCGCCGGAACTCGGACCGGCGGAGGGGATCGCACCGGAATGCGCGGACGCGAGAGTGTCGACCGAGTAGGCGATCGGCCCGGCGAGTCCGATGAAGGCGGCGGCGAGCGCGGCGATCACCGACTGCTTGCGCGCCAGTGGGAACACGAAGGCAACGGTGGTGACGACGCCGGCAGCAAGAATCGCCCATCGCAACCACGGCTGGAAGGAAGCACTGCGCGACAGCAATATCCACGCGGTCGCCGTGGTGAGCCCGATGGCCACAGCACCTGCACACCGCACCCACAACCGATCACGCGAACCCCAGATCTGCACCGCCCCGATCCCCACCAGCGCCGCGACAGCGGGCGCGAGCGCCACCGTGTAGTACTGGTGGAAGATCCCCGCCATGAAGCTGAACACCAACCCGGTGACGAGAAGCCAACCGCCCCAGAGAATCAGCGCGGCACGGCGGCGATCGGTACGTGGCGCTCGGCCGCGCAACACGAGCCCGGCCACGAGCGCGAGCAACGCCGCCGGAATCAACCACGCGATCTGACCGCCCTGCGCGGACTCGAACATCCGGGTGATCCCGGTGCTGCCCCACATTCCGTTCCCACCTGCGGGCAGTTCGCCACCCGGCCCGACGCTGCCGGTCTCATTGCCGTTCAACCGCCCGAGCCCGTTGTATCCGAGGGTCAGTTCGATGATCGAATTGTTCTGCGACCCACCGATCCACGGCCGGGAATCCGCGGGCCACAGCTCCACCGCCAGCAACCACCAGCCCGCCGCGACCACCATCGCCGCGCCGGCGGCGAACAGCTGTGCGACCCGCTTACCCAGCTTGGGCGGTCCGGCGATCAGATACGTCAGCGCCAAGGGCGGCACCACCAGCAGCACCTGCAACTGCTTGGCGAGGAAGCCGAATCCGATCAACCCGCCGGTGAGCAGCAACCAGCGCCAGCGCCCGTCCGCGACCGCGCGCGTCATCGCCCACGTGGCCGCGACCATCAGCAATACGAGCAGCGCGTCAGGATTGTTGAACCGGAACATCAGCACCGCAACGGGAGTCACCGCGAGAACCGTGCCCGCGATCAACCCCGCCGCGGGTCCGAACGACCTGCGCACCGTTGCCCACAGCAACGCGACACTGGCCACGCCGAGCAGGACCTGTGGCACCAGCATGCTCCAGCTGTTGAGCCCGAACAGCCGTACCGAAAGTTCCATCACCCACAGCGAAGCGGGCGGTTTGTCCACGGTGATCGAGTTCGCGGCATCGGAGGAACCGAAGAAGAACGCCTCCCACGATTGCGAACCCGCTTGTATCGCAGCGGCATAGAAGTCGTTGGCCCACCCGTTGGCGCCGAGATTGATGAGATAGGCGATCAGCGTGCCGAGTAGCAGCACCGCCAATGCCGGGCGCTCCCAACGTTTTCTGGTCGCCGTGGGATTCACGATGTCGGAGGGAGACGGGGGAGCGATGGTCGTAGTCATCGACGCACCTCCAACGCACCGAGGCGTTCTGCCGATTCGTGGCCGCTGTCGGTAGCGCCGAACGCCGGGGCGGAGTGGGTCGAGTGCGCGAGGACCGGGCGGTCGGTGCCCACGTTCCGGAACACCCAGCGCAAGCCGACGAAACGAGCAAGTGTCGCAACGAGATTGGCGGTGATCAGCACGGTGAGCTCCACCGCGACGGGCGCGTCGGGAGCCCAGCGGTGCAGGGCGAACAGCGACCCGCTGGTGATCGCCAGCCCG
This sequence comes from Nocardia sp. NPDC058518, assembly GCF_042719655.1. NCBI lineage: Bacteria > Bacillati > Actinomycetota > Actinomycetes > Mycobacteriales > Nocardiaceae > Nocardia > Nocardia sp. NPDC058518. Next base: position 245,151 of record NZ_JBHXNJ010000007.1, on the reverse strand, counting down.
AACGCGAAGATGGCCAAGCCCTGGAACTGGTGCGACACCGCGCTGCCGCGCCCGCGCACGCCGAAGGTGAACGCCCGGTTGGCGGCGGTATTGCCCACCGCGGTGATCAGCAGCGACACCAGATTGGCGCCCTGGCTGCCTGCCACCGGCTGCAACAGTAGGTACAGCACGATGTAGGCGAGCGTCGAGGTCACCCCGACGATCGCGAACCGCACCAGCTGGCCGACCATGCCGAGCGGCACCCCGGCCACCAGCGGTTCACGCCCGACGGCGGCCCGCAACTCGTCCAGCGGGAGGGCGCCGGTGGTCAGCGCCCTGGTCAACCGCCAGATCCCGCGCAGATCCTTGCGCGCGGTATCGACGATGTCGACCCGGCTGTCGGGATCGTCGATCCAGTCGACGGGCACCTCGTGAATCCGCAGTCCCGCCCGTTCGGCCAGCACCAGCAGCTCGGTATCGAAGAACCATTCGCCATCGCGCACCAGCGGCAGCAGCTCGCGAGCGACATCGGTTCGCACGGCCTTGAATCCGCATTGCGCGTCCGAAAAGCCAGCCCGCAGTGTGGTTTTCAGCAGCAGGTTGTAGCAGCGGGAGATGATCTCACGCTTGGGGCCGCGCACCACGCGAGCCGACGAATCGAGCCGGGTGCCGATCGCGAGATCGGAATGCCCGGATACCAGCGGCGCGATCAGCGGCAGCAGCGCGTCCAGATCGGTCGACAGGTCGACGTCCATGTACGCGACCACCGCCGCATCCGACCCTTCCCACGCGGTCCGCAATGCCCGCCCACGCCCCTTGGCGTCCAGGTGCAGTACCTCGACGCCGTCGAGTTCCGCCGCCAGCAGCTCGGCCACCGCGAGGGTGGCGTCGGTGCTGGCATTGTCGGCGATGGTGATGCGGGCCGTGAACGGGAATCCGGCGCGCAGATAGGCATGCAGCCTACGCACGCGCAGGCCGAGATCGACCTCCTCGTTGTAGACGGGTATCACTACGTCGAGCACCGGCGCGCGGCTGCTCTGCATGGCCTTCTGCTCGGCCTCGGTCTGAGTCATGACACCCAGACTCGATGGCCGCGCTGCCACCGAGCTGGGACCGAGCTGGGAGGTTGCTGGGGATCGTGATCAGCCGCGACGCACGCGCAGCACGCTGTCGGCGCGCTCACCGACCACGCCGTCGGGGCTGGTCGACGGGCTGTGGACGAGCTCGGCGGTCTCGACCTGCCAGCCGGGCCCGAGCTCGAGCTGCTCGATTACCTGCTCGATGGTCGGGAACACATGCTCGTGCATCGCGCTGGAGGCCCAGCTCGGCGCGGCCGCGTGCGCGCCGATCACCAGCACCCCACCCGGTGCGACGGCGGCCGCCGCACTGCGCAGGATCCCGGCTCGCTCGTCCGGCCGCTCCACCGGCGAGTGCAGGAACTGGGCGGACACCAGGTCGAAGGTGCCCGCCGGGAAACTCGCCTGCAGGTCGTGGCGGTCCCACACGATCGTCACCCCGGCCTCGGCGGCCCGTCGCGCACCGCGCTCCATCGCGGTCGCGGAGATATCGACCGCGGTGACCCGCCAGCCGCGCTCGGCCAACCAGATCGCGTCGGCGCCCTCGCCGCAGCCCAGGTCGAGGGCCGTCCCCGGGTTCAGCTCGGACACTTCACGCACCAGAAGTGGGTTCGGGTTACCGGTCCAGATCTGCGCACGTTCGCGGTAGAAGTCTTCCCAGAACTCTTCGGCGTTCGCCACGGTCTCGGTCATCGATGCTCCTGGTCAGTCAGGGTGAAAGGATCATCCGATAGTGCATCGACTACTCCGATGACCGCCAGAATTCTTGCTGTTTCGGCAAATGTGTTTCCACTCTCGGTGGGGTGCGTAGCCTCCGGTACGGCCCGCCCTAGTATTACTACCGTGACGCGCGGTTACCCCAAAACGGACGAGGCGCCGCGTCGCCGTGTCGACGCGCGGACCGAACGCTGGCGTGAGCATCGCGTGCAGGTGCGTATCGAATTCGTCGATGCGGCTTTCCGGGCGCTGGATCAGGTCGGGCCCGATGTGAGCATGGGCGATATCGCCAAGGAGGCCGGCGCGGCCAAGCCGAAGCTGTATCGCCATTTCGAGGACAAGACCGACCTCTACAACGCGATCGTCGACCGCGTGCGCGACACGCTCTGGGAGCGCGTGCTCACCAGCGTGAATCTCACCGACGATTCCATCGCCGAACTCGTGCACACCGCGGCCACCGAGTACGTGGCGGTGGTGTCGGCACACCCGAATGTCTTCCGGTTCATGCTGCACAGCCATTTCAGCCAGCAGGCCAAGGAAACCGAACGCGCCCTGGTCGCGGCCCGTCAATCAGCAAGGCGCGCAGCGGAATTCTTCGCGGGCCTGCTCCCGACGGAATCGATCGACGTGACCGGGATCGAATTGGTGAACTATTCGATTTTCGGTGCGGTCGCCTCGGCCACGGACTGGTGGCTCGGCGCGAATCAACGCGAAGTATCGGCGATGCCGGTCGAGCGCTTCGTCGACTATCTGGCCGAGAGTATCTCGGCATTGGCGCAGGCGCATGCCCGCTTCAACGGGGTCAAAATCGACCCGTCGAAACCTCTGCACGACGCTTTCGGTCTCGACTGAATCCTCGCGCCCGACACGAACTCCATTGTTCTCGCCGATCACGCCGTTGGGGTCGGCTGGGGTGCGATGAGTTCAGTATGAACCTGGGCACCGACAAGTTCGCGACGCCACGCTAGGCATCAGTGTGCAGTCTCCAGAGTGGGGAGACGGGCCCGTGACCTGCGCCGAGGTCGTAGGAAGCGGCCAGGCAGCGGTAGGTCCACTCCTTGGCGAATTCCACCGCGTCGGGGACCGAGTAGCCGTTGGCGAGCGCGCTGGCGATCGCCGCGGCCAGGGTGTCCCCACCGCCGTGGTCGTTGCCGGTGGCGATGCGCGGCGCGGTGAACTCGCGGAAGGTGTCGCCGTCGTAGAGCAGATCGGTGCTGAATTCCGACGCGCGCAGGTGCCCGCCCTTCACGATCGCCCACTGCGCGCCCAGTGCGTGCAATGCCTCGGCGGCCTTGCGCGCGGTGGCGTCGTCGACCACTTCGATGCCGGTGATCAGGCGCACCTCGTCGAGGTTCGGGGTGACGACGGTCGCGAGCGGAATCAGCGTATTACGCACTGCCTCGAGGGCTTCCGCGTGGAGCAGCGGATCGCCGTGCATGGAGGCCGCGACCGGATCGACCACCAGCGGGATGGTGCCGTCGCGCCCGATCCCGAGCTCACGGCATACCCCGGCGACCGCCTCGATGATCGCGGTGGAGGCGAGCATGCCGGTCTTGGCCGCACCGATGCCGATATCGCGAACGACCGCCCGCACCTGATCGGCCACGATCTGCGGCGGGATCTCGTGAAAACCGCTGACGCCCACCGTGTTCTGCACGGTCACGGCGGCCACCGCCACGCACGCGTGCACACCGCACAGTGCCATGGTGCGCGAATCGGCCTGGATACCGGCGCCGCCACCGGAGTCGGTGCCCGCGATGGTGAGCGCGCGAACGGGGGTCTGGCCATCAGGGGTCAGCGGCAACATCTTCACGCCCCAACCCTACGGCTCGCGCGTGTTTGTGCGGGCCCCGACTGCGAGCTGCAAATGAAAACCATTATCATTAACTCTCGTGACCGATTCCCTGACACATCTGCCCGTCACCGTGCTGTCCGGCTTCCTCGGCGCGGGCAAGACCACGCTGCTCAACCACATCCTCGCCAACCGCGACGGCCGCCGGGTCGCGGTGATCGTCAACGACATGAGCGAGGTCAATATCGACGCGGCGCTGGTCGCGGGTCAGGGGCACCTCGACCGGACCGAGGAAAAGCTGATCGAGCTCACCAACGGCTGCATCTGCTGCACGCTGCGGGAGGACTTGATCGAGGCCGTCGCCCGGCTGGCGCGCGAGGGCCGCTTCGACCAGCTGGTGATCGAGTCGACCGGAATCTCCGAACCCATGCCGGTGGCCGCCACCTTCGACTGGGAGTTCGACGACGGGTTCCGCCTCGGCGACATCGCCCGGCTCGACACCATGGTCACCGTCGTCGACGCCTCCACCTTCCTCGCCGAACTGGTTCGCGGACAGGCGCTGGCCGAACGCGATCTCGAAGCGGGTGAGGGTGACGCCCGCTCGATCGCGGATCTGCTGGTCGACCAGGTGGAGTTCGCCGACGTGCTGCTGATCAACAAGACCGACCTGGTCAGCGCGAACGCCGCGGCCACCGTCGAGGCGACGGTGCGCAGGCTCAACCCACGCGCCCACGTGCTGCGCACCGAGAAGGGCGTCGTCGGCCTGTCCGAGGTGCTCGCCACCGGCCGCTACAACCCGCTGGTCGCCGCCGAATCCGAAGGCTGGGACGAGGAATTGGCGGGCGGGCACACTCCCGAGACCGAGGAATACGGGATCAGCAGTCTCACCTTCATCGCCGATCGCCCGTTCCATCCGCAGCGCCTCGCCGGCGTGCTGGCGCGGATGCGGGGGATGTTGCGCAGCAAGGGCTTCTGCTGGATCGCGAGCCGCCCCGAGCTGGCGGCGATCTGGTCGCAGGCCGGTCCGAATATCACCTTCGAACCCGGCGCGTGGTGGTCGGAGCTGGAAGTTCCCGCCGGACAGAAACTCGTGTTCATCGGGGTGCGCCTCGACGGGCCCGCCGTCCGGCGCGAGCTCGACGCCGCGCTGCTCACCGACGCGGAGTTCGCGGCGGGCGCGGGCGCGTGGACCGGCTACCCCGATCCGTTCCCGGCGTGGGGTGAGCTGCACGAGCATCACTGATTGGCGACTTTGGTGCGCGTATCACACTGCGCTGGTGCATGATTCGAATGGGCCGCGACCCACGCACCGATGAGGGGAGCGTGGGCCGCGGCACCTGATCGAATCAGGCGAGCCCGGCGAAGAACTCGCGGATGTCGCCGACCAGCACCTCGGGTGCCTCGTGCGCGGCGTAGTGCCCGGCCGCGTCGTTCGCGCCGCCCTTGCCCGTGCTGGTGTCGTAGGAATTCCAGCTCACGATCTTGCTGTGGTCACGCTCGGCGAACCGGCGGATCGACTGGAAATCGCCGGCGAACATCGCCAGCCCCGTCGGCACCGTGGTCGGCTCGGTCGGCTGCTCGCCCGCGTGCGCGTCCTCGTAGTAGAAGCGCAGCGACGAACCGGCCGTCCCGGTGAGCCAGTACAGCGCCACATTCGCGATCACGAACCGCGCGTCGAGCGATTCGCCGAACAGCTGCGCGTTCCAGCCGAGCAGGCCGACCGGGGAATCGGCCAGCGCGTAGGCCAAGGTCTGCGGCTGCTGGCTGTGCAGGGTGTTGAAGGCCATCTTGTTCTCGTGGAACCACTGAAGATGTTGCAGCGCGGCCATATCCGCCTCGGAGAGGCCTTCGAACTCGGCCGGGTCGCCGGAGGGGAACGAGAACAGCTGGGTGACGTGCACGCCGATCACATTGTCGGGCGCGATCCGGCCGATTTCGGGCGAGACCATCGAGCCGCCGTCGTTGCCGATGGCGCCGTAGCGCTGGTAGCCGAGGCGATTCATCAGCTCGGCCCAGGCCCGGGCGGTGCGGAAGCGGTTCCAGCCGGTGCTGCGGGTGGGGCCGGAGAAGCCGAAACCGGGCAGCGAGGGGATGACCAGGTGGAAGGCGGGCTGATCGGCCGATTCCGGCTCGGTGAGCGGCGCGATCACGTCGAGGTACTCGAGGACCGAACCGGGCCAGCCATGGGTGAGGATCACCGGCGTGGCATCGGCGCGCGAGGAGCGGATGTGCAGGAAGTGGATGTCCTCGCCGTCGATCTCGGTGGTGAACTGCGGGTAGGCATTGAGCTCGGATTCCACCGCACGCCAGTCGAACTCCTCGAGCCAGTACTCGGCGAGGGACTTCACCCGGCCGGCGGGCACGCCGTACGCGTCGCCGACGCCGGGCAGCTCGTCCGGGTACAGGGCGCCGCGCAGGCGGTTGGCGAGATCGTCGAGCCGGGCCTGCGGAACTTCGATCCGGAACGGGGTGATGGTGGCCATGTCGACTCCTCTTATTGAAACGGAATGTTTCGTTCTGTTCCAAATGTAGCAGAACGGAGCATTCCGTTTCAAGTGGTAGGCTGATATTCATGGCTAAGCAGACAGAAACCGCAGATCAGCCACGCTTGCCCGGCCGCAAGGCGCAGGCGGCGCGCAACGACGGACTGATCCTCGATGCCGCCCGCGCGGTGTTCCTCGACGATCCGAACGCTCCGATCGCCGCCGTCGCGGAACGAGCGGGGGTCGGGATCAGCGCCCTCTACCGGCGCTATCCGAGCAAGGAGGTGCTGCTGCGCACGCTCTGCCACGAAGGACTGCGCCGGTTCAACACCGAAGCCGATGCGGCGCTCGAGGATTCGGATGGGTGGCGGGGGTTCGTCGGATTCCTGGAGCGGGTCGTCGAGGCCGACGTGCACTCGCTCACCGTGCGCCTGGCGGGCACCTTCACTCCCGACGAGACGATGCTGCCCGACGTCATGCACTCGGGCGAGGCCGGCGAGGAGCTGGTCCGACGCGCCCACGCGAGCGGCAGGTTGCGCCCCGACGTCGACGCCCTCGACCTCGGCCTGATCTTCGAGGCCTGCGCCGCGATCACGATGCCGGACCCGGCGCGCACCGCCGAACTGCGCCAGCGGGTCCTCGCGTTGATGATCGACGGGCTCACCGCTGAGGGGCAGCTCCCTGGTCCGCCCCCCGCTACCGGTGAATTCGCCTGGCGCTGGGAACGTCGGTCCTGAGCGCTATCGGGGAATTACCGGGCCCGGGTAGAGACACATCAGGATTACCTGGCCCCGGCTGTGTACGGGCTGGCAGACTCGGCGCATCACCCCGGACTACAACGCGGAGGCGCGTAGTGAACTGGACTCTGGAAGTTGTGATCGTCCCGGTTTCCGATATCGACCGGGCCAAGGATTTCTACGCCACCCAGCTCGGCTTCGCCGTCGACCACGACACGGTGATCTCCGACGACGTGCGCATCGTGCAACTCACCCCGCCCGGCTCGGGCTGCTCGATCGTCATCGGCAAGGGCGCCGTGCCCGAGATGTCGCCTGGTTCGGTGAAGGGCTTGCAACTCGTGGTCCCCGATATCGAGCAGGCGCACGCGGAGCTGGTGGCGCGCGGGGTCGAGGTCAGCGAGGTGCAGGAGCTCGGCAAGAATCCGCGGCCGGTCCCGCATCCGCTCGACAATGTCGGCTTCGTCTTCTTCAGCGACCCCGACGGCAATAGCTGGGCGGTACAGCAGATCTCCAGCAGAGCCGACAAATCCTCGAGCTGATTCGAACCCTGTCGGTATACCGCTTCGGGCGGGCACCATGCTCGCATGCTGTTGGAGAGGCCCACCGAAACCGGCGAGCGACGGATCCCGCTGTACCGCCGCCCCGGGTTCCTTCGTGCGCTCTCGCCGATCGCGGTGTTGCTCATCTGGCAGCTCGCCAGCGCCAGCGGCTCGATCCCCGCCAAGAAGCTGCCCGCGCCGTCCGCGGTGCTGGACGCGGGCCTGGAAACCTACCGATCCGGCCAGCTCACCGAGGCCCTGCTGGTGTCCGGCCAGCGCGCGCTGTACGGCTTCGCGCTGGGTGCGGTGCTCGCGCTGGTGCTCGGTGTGCTCGCCGGTCTGAGCAAGATCGGTGAGTACGCGGTCGACCCGCCGCTGCAGATGATCCGCACCATCCCGCTGTTCGGCCTGATCCCGCTGTTCATCATCTGGTTCGGCATCGGCGAGGAACCCAAGGTCTACCTGATCGCGCTCGGCGTGTTCTTCCCGCTGTATCTCAATACCTTCGCGGGCATCCGCCAGCTGGACCCGAAACTGCTCGAACTCGGCAGCGCGCTGCACCTCGGACTCGTCGAACGCCTGCGCCTGCTCGTCCTCCCCGGCGCCCTGCCGCAGATCCTGGTCGGGGCGCGCCAGAGTCTCGGCATCGCCTGGCTCTCGCTGATCGTGGCCGAGCAGATCAATGCCAGTGCGGGACTCGGCTTCGTCGTCAACAACGCCCGCGAATTCCTGCGCACCGACATCGTGGTGTTCGGCCTGGTGGTCTACAGCCTGCTCGGCCTGCTCACCGACTCGATCGTGCGGCTGCTCGAACGCCGCGCCCTGCGCTGGCGCCCTGCGGTGCACCGCTGATGTTCGCCGCCACCTCCGCCGACCACAGGACCCACCCTGTCCCGCTGGTCGGCAGGCCCGCTACCCGCCGCCGTTCGATTACGAGGTTCACATCATGACCGCTGCCGCCGCCACGACTGTCACCCCCATCTCCGCTCGGCCGACCCGTGCGGCCGCCGCGCGAATCACCTCGCTGAGCAAGCGATTCGGTGAACGTATCGTGCTCGACGGGATCGATCTCGAGATCGGCGCGGGCGAGATCGTCGCGCTGGTCGGACGTAGCGGATCGGGCAAGTCCACGCTGCTGCGCATTCTCGGTGGACTCGATACCGCCACTCGCGGTGAGGTTTCCGTCGAAGGCAAGCCGACGATCGTCTTCCAGGAAGCGCGGTTGATTCCGTGGCAGCCGGTGGTGCGCAATGTCGCCCTCGGCAGACCGAAGCCTCGCAATCGACGGGCCGACGAACAAGCCGCCCGCGACCTGCTCGCCGAGGTCGGCCTCGCCGGTCGCGCCGACGCGTGGCCGCTCACCCTGTCCGGCGGTGAAGCCCAACGTGCCGCGCTGGCACGGGCATTGGTGGCCGAGCCGACCCTGCTTCTCCTCGACGAGCCCTTCGGCGCCCTCGACGCGCTGACCCGGTTGACGATGCACGACCTGCTCCTGGGCCTGCACGCCCAGCGCGAATTCGGCGTATTGCTGGTGACCCACGACGTGCTGGAGGCGATCACCCTGGCCGACCGCGTTCTGGTCCTCGACGACGGCCGGATCTCCGCCGACGTGCCCATCGAGCTGCCACGCCCACGCACCGCCGCCGCGCCGGAAGTCGCCGAGTACGCGACGCGACTGCTCGCGCTGCTCGGTGTCACGCACTGAACCCCCTCCGCACCATCGCACGAAAGTTGTTCCAGTGAAACGCAATCCGATGTCCCGCCTGGCAGGTCTCGCCCTCGCTGTTGTCGCAACGCTCGCAGTGAGCGCCTGCGGCGACGACGCGGCGACCGAGGCCGCACCCTCGGGCCCGGTCGACCTCAGCACCGTCACGCTGAAAGTCGGTGATCAGAAGGCGATTTCGATCGAGGTGCTGTTGAAGGCATCGGGACAGCTGGAGAACCTGCCGTACAAGATCGAGTTCTCCACCTTCACGGCCGGTCTTCCGCTGGTCGAGGCGGCGAGCGCCGGTGGCATCGACATCGCCCAAACCGGTAATACACCGGTGATTTTCGGCGCGGCCGCCGACGCCGACATCAAGATCGTCGGTGCGCTCTCGGCCACCGGTAAGGGTGACGCGATCCTGGTCGGCAAGGACTCGGCCATCGGCTCGGTCGCGGCACTGAAGGGCAAGAAGGTCGCCGTCTACAAGGGCAGTTCGGCCAACGCGAACCTGCTCCTGCAACTGCAGAAGGCGGGCCTGTCGCTCAGCGATGTGGAGCCGGTCTACCTCGCCCCCGGTGACGGCTACACCGCGCTCACCCGCGGTGACGTCGATGCCTGGGCCACCTGGGACCCCTACACCGCCATCGCCGAAAAGGAGATCGGCGCCAAGTCGATCGCCACCGCCGACCAAGCCGCCAACGGCTACAACTTCTGGGTCGCGGGCAACAAGACCGTCGCCGACGCGGGCAAATCCGCTGCGCTGGCCGACTTCTTCCAGCGCTATGCCGCGGCCACCAAGTGGTCCTCGGACAACCTCGACACCTGGTCGACCAAATACGCCGAGCTGACCCAGATCAGCGTGGATGCCTCCCGCACCACCTGGACCCGCTCGATCAAGGAACCGATCAAGCTGACCGACCAGGTCATCGCCTCCGAACAGGAGATCGCCGACGCCTTCACCAAGGCCAAGGCCATCCCCGGCAAGGTCGACTTCAAGTCCTACGTCGACACCAGGTTCGACAAGGCGTAGTCGCACCGACCGGCCACGGCGCCTTCGATCCACGCGGATCGAGGGCGCCGTTTCGCATGTGCGCCCACCATTCGCTCGCGGCCTCGGTCACGCTCCCCGGTGAACCGCTCGTAACTCGGTAGGTTGAGCGGCGGATCGGGTGCCACGGATCCGGATACCGGTCACGACCAGGAATCGGCGGTGAGGCGGCATGGTGGGCGAGGGCACGGGGACGTACGGGTCGGTGCGCTGGGCGATGCTCGGGGTGTTGTGCGCCAGCCTGTTGCTGGTGGCAATGGATGCCACCATCCTCAATGTGGCCTTGCCGTCGCTGATCGAGGATCTACAGGTCGGGCCGCTGGAGCAGTTGTGGATCATCGACATCTACGGTCTCGTGCTCGGCGGGCTGCTCATCACCACCGGTGCGCTCGGTGATCGGGTGGGGCGAAAGCTGTTGTTCATCAGCGGTTTCGTGCTGTTCGGTATCGCCTCGGTGGTCGCCGCCACCGCGGGGAGCGCGGCACAGCTGATCGGCGGGCGGGTGCTGCTCGGGATCGGCGGTGCGATGGTGATGCCGTCGACGCTGTCGCTGATCCGCAATATCTTCACCGATGCGCGCGAACGCACCATGGCCATCGGGATCTGGGCGGCGGTCGCGGGTGTCGGCGCCACGGTGGGGCCGATCGTCGGTGGGTTCCTGGTGGAGCATTTCGGGTGGTCGTCGGCGTTCTGGCTCAATGTGCCGGTGGTGCTCGTGACGGTGGTGGTCGGGCTGTGGGTATTGCCGGAATACCGTGCGCCACAGGCGGGCAGCCTGGACTGGTTCGCCGCGGCGCTGTCTGTGGCGGGCATCGTCTGCCTGGCCTGGGGCATCAAGCATCTCGCGAAAGGTGAAGCGAGCGTGGTGGACTGGGCGATCCTGGTCATCGGCATCGCCGCGCTGGCGTGGTTCACCCGGCGTCAGCTCACCGCCACCGACCCGCTGCTCGACGTGCGCTTGTTCCGCAACGGCGCGTTCACCGCGGCGGCCGTCGCGACCCTGCTGGCCATGATGGCGATCGGCGCGGCCATGTTCCTGATCTCGCTGTGGCTGCAATACGTCCACGGCTACAGCCCGTCACAGGCGGGTATCCGGATGTTGCCCGCCGCGCTCACGCTCCTCACGGCCTCCCTGCTCACGCCGATCCTGATGGAGAAATTCGGTGTCCGTGCGGTGCTCGGCGTCGGTCTCGGCGCGGTCGCCCTCGGCTTCCTGCTACTGGCGGTGAGTCCGGAGCCGACCACCTATCCGGTGGTCGCGCTGGTCCTGGTGTCCTTCGGTCTCGGCGACGGCATGGCCGTGACCGCGGCGGCCGCCGTCCTCGTCGGCGCCGTTCCCGCGGACCGTGCCGGTCAGGCGGGTGCGGTGGAGGAGACCAACTACGAGGTCGGTGTCGGGTTCGGTGTCGCTCTGCTCGGCAGCCTGCACGCCAGGATCTTCAGCCAGCACATGATGGATCTGCCCGTTCCCGCCGACAAGCTGGACCAGGCGAGCGGTTCGATCGGCGGGGCGGCCGAGGTGGCCACCGACCTGCCCGAACCCGCGCGCGACCAGCTCGCCCATGCCTCGAGCCACGCCTTCGACGTCGCCCTCACCACCACGTCCTATATCTCGGCCGCGGTCGTCGCGGTGGTGGCCGCCGGAACGGTCTGGCTGGTGCCGAAAGGCTTCAGCGTCACCGGCGACCACTGAGAGCACCCTTGACGCAACCGGAAGGTTGCAATACTCTGAGTTGCAACCAATCAGTTGCAATATATGAGGAGGCGTCATGGGATTCCCTGATCAGATCGTTCGGACCGTCGAGCTCGCGCATCCGCCCGCCCAGGTGTGGGCGGCGATCACCACCGCCGAAGGGCTCGCTAGCTGGTTCGGCAATACCGCCGAAATCGACCTGCGGCCGGGTGGGGACATGCGGATGACCTGGAAGGAAGGGTTCGCCGCGGACATGCGGGTGGAGCGGGTCGAGGAGCCCTCGGTGTTCGGCTACACCTGGCCGATCAACGGACTGCCCGACGACGACCCGCGGCGCACCTACGTCGAGTTCAGCCTCGAGCCGGTGGGCGGCGGGACCCGGCTGACCGTGACCGAGACCGGCTTCGCCCAACTGCCCGACGAGGCGCACAAGGAAGCATTCGAGGGCAATGTCGGCGGCTGGAAGAGCGAACTGGCCGAGCTCGTCGAGTACCTCGATGCGGCCTGAGCTCGAGGCCACCGCCGAACGGGTCTTCGTCGCGCTGGCCGATCCGAGCAGGCGGTCGGTACTCGCCGCACTCGCCGCGCACGGACCGGCCACCGCGACCGACCTCGCCGATCGGCTGCCCATCACCCGGCAGGCGATCGCGAAACACCTTGCCCTGCTCGCGGATACGGGCCTGGTGATCGCGGAACCGGGGGAGCGGCGGCGCGTGCGCTACCGCCTCGATTCCGCCCCGATGCAAGTGGCACAACAATTTCTGGCCGCCCTGTCCCGTGACTGGGACGGCCCACTCGACGCGCTCCGCCGGCATCTCGACGGCTGAGCCGGAAGGAAACGCAATGAGCGAGGACGACTTCACCGCGACCATCACCGTCGACAAGACACCCGAGGAGGCCTTCGCGGCCGTCAACAACGTGTGGGCCTGGTGGTCGGAGACCATCGAGGGCAGCACCGGCACGGTCGGCGACAGCTACCTCTTCGAGGTCCCCGGCCTGCACCGCGCCACCATGACGACCACCGAATCGATCCCCGGTAAGCGCCTGGTCTGGCACGTCACCGACTCGCACCTGTCGTTCATCACCGACACCGCCGAATGGGAGGACACCGACGTCGTCTTCGACATCACCGAAAACGCCGACGGCACCGAAATCCGTTTCACCCATACGGGTTTGGTCCCGGCTGGTGAATGCTACGAGGTGTGCGCCAACGCCTGGGGCGCCTACATCACCAGCAGCCTGCGCGGCCTGCTCACCACCGGCGAAGGCGATCCGTTCCGGCGGACGAGCACCGGGGAGTCGGAGTTGCGCAAGCACGGCAACGCCGATTTGGTGAAGCCACGCCCCTGATCAGCCCCGCGGCGCGATGAGCAGCGTCTGGGTGCTGCGCCCGATCGGCCCGGTCTCGTCGAACAGTGCGGATTCGGCGAGGCCGATGCCGTGCGGCTGGGGATGGGTCACCGCGTCCAGACACACCCACTCGCCGACCGGCTGACGATGCAGGGTGACGGTGAGGTCGGTGTTGATGAACAGATACTTCGACCAGTCGAGGACCGCACTGACCCCGTTGCCGGAATCGGCGGCGGCCAGTGTGCGTTCCAGCGGACTCGGAGTGGTGCCCGCGACGATCGGGTACTTCAACCGGATCCAGCAGACAGCGGGACCGGGCGCGGCGAAAGAGCCTGTGGTGAAACGATATTCGATGCCGGTGTGGAAACCGATCTTCTGCTCGGACGGAAACGGCTCCGGCTCGGTCGCCGCGGGCAGCGGCCTGGTTCCGGTCGGCAGGAACTCCGCGGGCAGATCGAGCGCGGGCTCGGCGACCTTGAGCCGCCACGCGTTGGCCTGCATCACCGGCCCGCGCTCCGACGACAAGGTCGCCTCGATCAGCTCGACACTGCGCCCCGACCGCACCACCTTCGCCTGCGCGGTGAGCGGAGCCAGCGGCACCGGCCCGAGGATCTCGACGGCGAGCCGGCCGACCTGAAACCCAGGCCGTGGCGCACATCGCTCGATCACATGCCCGAGCAGCGCCGACGGCGGGCCGGCATGCTGTGCGTCCGGCGACCACGGGCCGCGCGTCAGCTCGGTCGAGAGGTACCGATCCGGGTCGGCGGGGTCGGTGAGATAGAAGGCATCGGCCACCTCGCCGACGTTACCCCGCCGACCTTCGTGGCGGGATCGCGCTCTAGGCGCTGCCGGTGGTCAAAGCTGTGAACAGGTCGAACAGGGGGCGCAAGGCGCACGGGCTGGTGTCGGAGGTGCAGCCGATGGACGAGGACCCGGAGTCGGCGACCGGCAGCGATGCCGCCTGGGCGGTGCCGAGCGGGGCGGCGAGGGAAAGGGCGGCGGCCGCGAGGGCTCCGGCGACGATGCGCTTCATATGGTTCAGCTCCAGTGCTCGGCGTGTCGGTAGGTCGACACGCCGCCAACTTTACCGAGCGACACCGAGAGCGAAAGCCCCGAAATCCAGGGGTGCACGCGGCACACCCACACAGTGCGACGCCCACCCGATCGCGGAGAGCGGACGGGCGTCGACAGTGCTACAGCGGTCAGGAGACGACCGGGAGATACACCTTGCTGCCCTGGTCGGCGAACTCGGCGGACTTCTCGGCCATGCCCGCCTCGATCGCGGCGACATCGGTGAGCCCCTGCTTCTCGGCGTACTCGCGCACGTCGGCGGAGATCCGCATCGAGCAGAACTTCGGACCGCACATCGAGCAGAAGTGGGCGGTCTTGGCGGGCTCGGCCGGCATCGTCTCGTCGTGGTACTCGCGGGCCGTGTCGGGGTCGAGCGAGAGCGCGAACTGGTCGTGCCAGCGGAATTCGAAACGGGCCTTGGACAATTCGTTGTCGCGGTCCTGGGCGTGCGGGTGCCCCTTGGCGAGGTCGGCGGCGTGGGCGGCGATCTTGTAGGTGATCACGCCGACCTTGACGTCGTCGCGGTTGGGCAGGCCGAGGTGCTCCTTCGGCGTGACGTAGCAGAGCATCGCGGTGCCGGCCTGGGCGATGATCGCGGCGCCGATGGCCGAGGTGATGTGGTCGTAGGCGGGCGCGATATCGGTGGCCAGCGGGCCGAGGGTGTAGAACGGCGCCTCTTCGCAGAGCTCTTCCTCGAGCTTCACGTTCTCCACGATCTTGTGCATCGGCACGTGGCCGGGGCCTTCGATCATCACCTGCACGCCATAGGATTTCGCGATCTTGGTGAGCTCGCCCAGGGTGCGCAGCTCGGCGAACTGGGCCTCGTCGTTGGCGTCGGCGATGGAGCCGGGGCGCAGGCCGTCACCGAGGGAGAAGGTCACGTCGTACTTCGCGAGGATCTCGCACAGCTCACGGAAGTGCGTGTACAGGAACGATTCCTGGTGATGGGCCAGACACCAGGCGGCCATGATGGAGCCACCGCGCGAGACGATGCCGGTGACGCGCTTGGCGGTGAGCGGGATGTAGCGCAGCAGCACGCCCGCGTGCACGGTCATGTAGTCGACACCCTGCTCGCACTGCTCGATCACGGTGTCGCGGTACATCTCCCAGGTGAGCTTGGTGGGATCACCGTTCACCTTCTCGAGCGCCTGGTAGATCGGCACGGTGCCGATCGGGACCGGGGAGTTGCGCAGGATCCACTCACGGGTTTCGTGAATGTTCTTGCCGGTGGACAGGTCCATGATGGTGTCGGCGCCCCAGCGCGCGGCCCACACCATCTTCTCGACCTCTTCGGCGATCGACGACGACACCGCCGAGTTGCCGATATTGGCATTGATCTTGACCAGGAACTTCTTGCCGATGATGGTCGGCTCCAGCTCCGGGTGGTTGTGGTTGGCCGGGATCACCGCGCGGCCGAGCGCGACCTCGTCACGCACCAGCTCGGGCGAGACACCCTCGCGGGCGGCGATGAACCGCATCTCGGGGGTGATGATGCCCTGGCGAGCCCAGGCGAGCTGGGTCGGCGGGCCGTCGACGGTAGGGGATTCCCATTCGTAGCGCAGTTTCGGCAGGCCTGCTTCGAGGTCGATCACCGCGTTGTCGTCGGTGTACGGACCGGAGGTGTCGAAGACATCGAAGTGGTCGCCGTTGGTGAGGTTGATGCGGCGAACCGGGATGCGCAGGCCGTCCACCTCCTGGTAGTGCTTGACGCTGCCCTGGATCGGACCGGTGGTGACGGTGTCGACCGTTCCGTCAGAAGACGTGCTCGAGCCCATGATTCTTCCTCCCTACGCCGGCATTACCCGGTCAGGTTCATACGGTCGACGGCCCTGACGCCCGATTGGGCTAGCCGTCCTCTCAGCCCGCTGGTGCGAGCCCCCGTTGGTGTGAATTGCCCCGCCGACGATACCCGCCGTGAATCGCGACCCGCCCGGGGACAGCCCGGACGGATCGCGCGCGCGGGTCGCTACACCGACGCCGAGTGAAGCCGCTTCGGCGCGTCGTGCGCGATGTCCTCGGCCTCGTCGAGCCCGAACTTGTTGTGCAGCACCACGAGGGGCTTCGGCGCCCACCAGTTCCAGGTGCCCATCATCCGCATGAGCGCGGGTGCGAGCAGGCCGCGGATGACCGTCGCGTCGCTGATCACCGCGAGCGCGCAGCCGAGGCCGAACAGTTTCATCATCGACACACCCGAGGCGGCGACGCCGAGGAACACGATGCTCATCAGCAACGCGGCGGCGGTGAAAATGCGCCCGGTGCGGGCCACGCCCATCGCGACGGCCTCGGTATTGCCCTCGGTGGTCTTCGGCCCGGCCAGCCATTCCTCGCGAATCCGCGACAGCAGGAAGACCTCGTAGTCCATGGACGCGCCGAAGGCCAGGCTGAACATGAGGATGGGCATGGCCAGGTTGAGGGTGCCGGTGGCGGTGAATCCGAGCAGCTCCGACAGGTGGCCTTCCTGGAAGATCCACACCATCGCGCCGAACGTCGCCGCCAGCGACAAGATGTTGAGGATCAGCGCCTTGATCGGCAGCACCACGCTGCCGGTGAACAGGAACAGCAGCACCAGGGTGGTGAGGGCGATCAGCGCGCCTGCCAGTGGCAGTTTGCCGGTGATCGCGGTGACCGAGTCCTGGTTCAGCGCCCCAGGGCCGGTGATCAGGGCCTTCGACGGTGCGGCAACGGTGCGCAGAGTGTCGAGCTGGGCGCCGCCCGCGGTGGAGTAGGGGTCGAGTGAGGTCGCGACCGACAGGTAGGCGCCGTGCTGCGGGTCCGTCATCTCGGGCACGCCCGCGGCCACCCGCATCCCGTTGCGATACACCGCCGCACTGCTGAGGACGGCCGGTACGTCGGGCACCTTGGACAGCTCGCGGGCGTAGGTGTCGAGTTCTGCCGCGCTGCCACGGAATTCGGGCAGCACGACGGTCGCGCTGGAGGCGAGGTCGGCGTCGAATTCGGTGCGCAGGATGTCGCCCACTTGGCGACTGGCGACATCGGTGGGCAGCGCCCGGTCGTCGGGATAGCCGAACTGGACACCGAGGAACGGCGCTCCGAGCAGCAGCAGGAACGCGGTGGTGGCCAGCGCGATCGACATCGGCCGCTTCATCACGGCGATGACAAGGCCATACCAAAACGTCTGACGAGGTTCCTTTTCCGTCCTCGGAGACAGCCGGAACAGTCGGCGCATCGGTGCGCGCAGGTCGCCCGCATCGATGCGATGACCGACCAGGATGAGCAGGGCGGGCAGCACGATTACCGCGGCGGCCGCCGCGGCGGCGACCACGGCGATGCCCGCGTAGGCGAACGACCTGAAGAAGTACTGCGGGAACACCAGCAGTGCCGACAGCGAGAGCGCGACGACCAGTGCCGAGTACACGACCGTGCGACCAGCGGTGCGGATCGCGCGGGTCACCGCGGCTGCCGGGGTAGCGCCCGCGGTCAGTTCTTCGCGATACCGGCTGACGATGAACAGGCTGTAATCGATCGCCAGCGCCAGTCCGAGTGCCGTGGTCATGTTCAGCGCGAAGATCGACACGTCGGTGAGAGCGGTCAGCACGCGCAGAATGCCCAGCGACGCCGCGATGGCGAACAGCCCGATCGCCACCGGCAGCGCGGCGGCCATGAGGCTGCCGAACACCAGTGCCAGCAGCAGACCGGTGATCGGGATCGCGATCGCCTCGGCGATGATCAGATCCTTGCTGATCTGGGTGTTGATGTCGCCGAAGGTCGCGGCGAGCCCGCCGGCCTTGATCGTCACCAGACCGCTCTCGACCTGCAGTTCTTCGCTCAGCTTCGCCGCCCGAACGGGTAGTTCGGCGTCGTCGCCCTCGATACTGGCCAGGATCAGCGCGTGGTTGCGGTCCTTGCTCAGCATCCCCTGTTTGAGATCGGGGCGTGCGGTCCAATACGACTGCACCCCGCGCACCTCGGGATGGGTGCGCAGTACTGAGATCGCCCGGTCGGCGGCCTCGCGCGCGGCGGCGGAGTTTCCTACGTCCTCGGCGGAGATCGTCAGGACGTAGTTGGGCTCGCTACCGGGGAAGTGGTCGCTCAGGTATTGGCTGGCCTGCACCGAATCGAGATCTTCGGTGACGAATCCACCCGATTTCATGTGCGAGTGCACGGTGGCGCCGATCGCGCCACACAAGATCATCAGCAACAGTGCGACCGCGACCACCAACCGTGGCCGGGCAACGGCGGTGTGGGCGATTCTCGTCAACATCGTCGGGTGCCCTCTGTTCGGAAACGTTTTCGAACCGTCACCGTATCCCGCGCGCGAATCCGCGCGATACCGCCTCGGGGTGGAGGAAGGGCGAGTACCATCTCCGCCCCTGGGTGGACGCCTCGGCGCACGCATTATGGATAGGGGGCGGAGATTCGGCCACCGACCTCCCCGAGGCCGATCCGCCTTCCCTCGGTACCCGGCGCGGTGGCGGTGATCGTCACCTCGTCGCCGTCGGCCAGGAAGGTGCGTTCCTCACCGCTCACGGTGATGGATTGGGATCCACCCCAGGACAATTCGATGAAGGAGCCGCGTTGCGACGGCTCAGGGCCGGAAATCGTGCCGGAGGCGTAGAGGTCACCGGGTCGGATCGAGGCGCCGTTGGCGGTGAGGTGGGCCAGCATCTGGGCGGGAGACCAGTACATGCGCGAATAGGGTGGATGCGCTACGACTTCGCCGTTCCAGGCGACCGTGAGGTCGATGTCGAGGCCGTAGTTGCCCGCGCCGCGCAGGTACGGCAGCGGCTCGGGGTCCTGTGCCGGGAGCGGCACCTGTGCCTGTGCCAGTGCGGAAAGGGGCGTGATCCAGGCCGATATCGACGTGGTGAACGACTTGCCGAGGAACGGGCCGAGCGGCTGGTACTCCCAGGCCTGGATATCGCGCGCCGACCAGTCGTTGACCAGGGCGACGCCGAAGACGTGCTCGCTGAACTCGTCGACGGTGACCGGCACCCCGAGGGTGGAACCGGTACCGACGACGAAACCCAATTCGGCCTCGATATCCAGCCGCTGCGACGGGCCGAAATCAGGTGTGCCCGCGGCTGTCCGCCGCTGGCCCTGCGGCCTGATGACCGTCGTATCCGAGACGACCACGGTGCCGGCCCGGCCGTGATAGCCCACCGGCAGGTGGCGCCAATTCGGTAGCAGCGGTTCGCTATCCGGGCGGAAGAGCCTGCCGAGGTTGGTGGCGTGATCGATGCTGGCGTAGAAGTCCACGTAATCGCCGATCCGCACCGGCAGCGCCATCCGCACCGACGACACCGGGTACACGGCATCGACGGGCAGCGCGGTGCCTGCGAGTTCACGCAGCCTGTCGCGGACTTCGCGCCAGCGGCTGTGCCCCTGGGCGAGAAAGGCATTCAGGTCGGGACGGGCGAACACCGAATCATCGAGCAGCGCCGCCAGATCGAGCACCGAATCGCCCAATCGGGCACCGACCCGGAAGTCGCCGCCCGGTGGTGCGAAAACGCCGTAGGGCATGTTCTCCGCGCCGAACAGGGAATCGGCGGGGACCTCCACACGCAGCAGGCTCATCGCAGCCCCGGCCCGCGACCCGACCACGTCCACGCATACGCCGGATCTTCACAGGCCAGCGCACCCTCGCCGAGTTGCAGCGGCCGGAACGTGTCCACCATCACCGCCAGTTCGTCGAAGAACTCCGCCCCGATACTGCGTTCGTAGGCACCGGGTTGCGGGCCGTGCGCATAACCACCCGGATGCACCGATACCGAACCCTGGGTGATGCCGGAACCCTTGCGCGCCTCGTAGTTTCCGCCGCAATAGAACATGATCTCGTCGGAATCCACGTTGGAGTGGTAGTACGGCACCGGAATCGACAGCGGGTGATAGTCGACTTTGCGTGGCACGAAATTGCAGATGACGAAATTGGTGGCCTCGAAGGCCTGATGCACCGGCGGCGGCTGATGTACGCGGCCGGTCAGCGGTTCGAAATCGGCGATATTGAACGTGTACGGGTACAGGCAGCCATCCCAGCCGACGACATCGAACGGATGCCTCGCGTACGTCATCCTGGTGCCGATCACCTCGTTGCCCGCCCGATGTTTCACCAGCACCTCCACATCGGTGTCCCCGACGAGCAGCAATTCGAGTGGTCCGTGCAGATCCCGCTCGCAGTACGGCGAATTCTCCAGCAGCTGACCGAATTTCGAGAGGTAGCGCTTGGGTGGGGTGATGTGGCTCGACGCCTCGATCACATACGCGCGCACCGGTTCCTCGCCCATCGGCAGCCAGCGGTGCGTCGTCGAGCGCGGCATCAGCACCTGGTCGCCCTGCCGGACCGGCAAGATCCCGAACACGCTCTCGACCACGGCCGCACCGGATTCCACGTACACCAGCTCGTCGCCGATGGCATTGCGGTACAGCGGTGACGCGCCCTTGGCGACCACGTACGAGATCCGCACATCGGCATTGGCCAGCAGCAACCTGCGCCCGGTCACCGGGTCGGTCGTGGTGGCCGTATCGCCGGGGAACAGCAGCGGCAGCCGCAGATGCCGGTGGTGCAGTGGATGATTCGGCGTCAAGGTCTGGTCGGGCAGCTCCCAGACGGTCGCGTCGACGATCGCGGGCGGCAAGCCGCGGTGATAGAGCAGCGAGGAGTCCCCGGAGAACCCCTCCTCGCCCATCAACTCTTCGTAATAGAGGTTGCCGCGCTCATCCCGATGCTGGGTGTGGCGCTTCGGCGGCACCGACCCGACACGGCGATAAAACGACATAAGGGATACCTCCCGCTACGTTGCAGCTGGAACTTCCACCTCCAACGTACCGAGAACGCGCGCCGACCACTCAGAATTCGGCGATGACCGGGGCGTGGTCGCTTGCGCCCTTTCCCTTGCGTTCCTCGCGGTCCACCGACGCGTCCTTGATCCGGTCGGCGAGGGCGGGGGAGGCGAGGATGAAATCGATGCGCATGCCCTCCTTGCGGGGGAAACGCAGCTGGGTGTAGTCCCAGTAGGTGTAGACGCCGGGGCCGGGCGCGAACGGGCGCATCACATCGCGGAAGCCGAGATCGAGCATGGACTGGAATGCCTCGCGCTCGGGCGCGGAGGTGTGGGTCTTGCCGATGAACAGCTCCGGCGCCCAGACATCGTCGTCGGTGGGGGCGATATTCCAGTCGCCGACCAGCGCGATCTTCGCCTCTGGGTCTTCGGCCAGCCAGCCGGCCGCCTTCGCGTGCAGGGTCGAGAGCCAGTTCAGTTTGTAGGTGTAGTGCGGGTCGGCGAGTGCGCGGCCGTTGGGGACGTAGAGGCTCCACACCCGCACTCCGCCGCAGGTCGCACCGAGCGCGCGCGCCTCGACCACCGGCGATTCGATCAGCGAATCGCCCGCGTCCTTGTCGAAACCGGGCTGATCGGGGAACGCGAGCTCGACATCGGCGAGCCCGACCCGCGAAACGATCGCGACACCGTTCCACTGATTGAGCCCCACATGCGCCACCTCGTACCCCGCGGCCTCGAACTGCTCGAAGGGGAACTGATCGTCACGGCACTTGGTCTCCTGCAACGCCAGCACATCGATGTCGTGGCGGTCGAGAAAGGCGATCGCCCGATCGACGCGGGAGCGGATCGAGTTGACGTTCCAGGTGGCGAGACGCACGACAGCGATGGTCCTTTCGGGGACTAATGGCTCTGGGGGGCGGCGTAGCGGTAGGCGTGGTGTTCGATGAAGCCGAGTTCGCGGTACAGGGCAAGGGCGCCGGAGTTGCCCACTTCTACCTGGACGTAGGCGTGGCTCGCGCCCTGCTCGGCACCCCACCGGATCAGTTCGGCGCACAGTAGCGCGCCGAGTCCGTTGCGGCGGTGCGCGGTCGCTACGGCCACGCAGGTGAGGCCGACCCAGCGCCTGCCGTCGGGGGCGGTGGTCACCGCGCCGCGGCCGATGGACAGTGGTTCGGGCAAGCCGAGTGAGGCGAAGCCGAGAGTGCCGTCGAGGACCGAGGTGAGCACGGCCAGATCCGGTTCGCGCACGGCGGGGTCGAGGGGGATCTCGCCGCGGTAGCGGTGGGTCCGGAGCCAGCCGTCCTCTGGCACATCGGCGATCCGCACCATCGAGGGTCCTTGCGGCAGGACGAAATTCGCGATGTCGAGACCGAGGACCACGGTCTCGCTCCAGGTGTTCCAGGTCGGCGGGACAGGGGCGAGCCGGTCGGGCAGTTGCAGCAGCAGCGGCAACCCCTGACTCGTGTACCAGTCCGCGATCTTGTGCATGGTGTCGATCGACAACACCGCGGGCACTCCCGACTCGCCCAGCGGCACAGCCGAATTCGCACGCCCGGTGTAGCCGTTGCCCGCCCGCACCAGCCAGCCGTCGATCCACAGGTGCGCGCTGCCCGGCCAGGCCATGGCCGCCGCGGTCTCCAGCGACCGGATCTCTTTGGTTCGAATCGGCCTCGGCCCCAGCGCTTTCAGCGCGACAACGCGATCAGCGGACACCGAGACCAGCTCACCCTCGGTGGTACGCACCGAAGGCGGCGTCAGGGACACCAGTTCGCCGATCACATCGGTGAGCGGCTGGGGATAACCCGCGGGCAGCTGGTACCGCATCACCACGCGCCGCCCGAGCGGAATGTCAGTCGTCATGACCGAACGGATCGGGAACGGTTCCGGGAATCCAGCTCAAACCCGGTGTGCCCCAGCCGTTTCGCTTGATCGCCTTCTTGGCGGCGCGGGCATTGCGGCCGACCAGCACGTCGACGTAGAGGAAACCGTCGAGGTGGCCCACCTCGTGCTGCAGCATGCGCGCGAAGAAGCCGGTGCCCTCCAGCTCGACGGGCTCGCCGTTCTCGTCGGTCCCGGTGACCTTCGCCCAGTCCGCGCGACCGGTCGGGAACTGCTCGCCGGGCACCGACAGGCAGCCTTCCTCGTCGTCATCGGGGTCGGGCATGGTCTCGGGGATCGCCGAGGTCTCCAGCACCGGGTTCACCACCACGCCCTTGCGGCGCACGGGGTTGCCGGTGGCGTCGAAGTCGGGGCAGTCGTAGATGAACAGCCGCTTGCCGACGCCGACCTGATTGGCCGCCAGGCCGACACCCTTGGACTCTTCGAGAGTGTCGTACATATCCGCGATGAGCTCGGCCAGCTCCGCGGGGGTCTCCGTCACCTTCGCGGTGGGGTTGTGCAGAACGGGGTCACCGACGATCACGATCGGGAGAATTGCCATGGTCGCCATTATCGCCGCTCGGGTGGGCCGATGATCGGCGGACCCCTGTGGGCCGCGCCACCCCTACTGGCCTTCAGTCAACACGCCGTGACATGGGTCGAATGATCCGGGGAACCCGTGGTTGAATGACGACGGTATTCAGCGTCTCGTGATACACGGCGAGGGAGCAAGATGGACGGCGCAGTAGCTCGGCACAGCTCCGGGATGTCCGACGGCCCCACTGTGGGCGAACAGGACTCGGCGGCCGACGAGAGCACCGGTCTGAGCCGCCGCGAGCTCGACATCCTCGACTTCGAACGTAAATGGTGGAAATACGCGGGCGCCAAGGAAGACGCGATCCGCGAACTGTTCTCCATGTCGGCCACCCGGTACTACCAGGTCCTCAACGCGGTCGTCGACTCCGACGCGGCGCTGGCCGCCGACCCGATGCTGGTCAAACGGCTGCGCAGACTGCGGGCGAGCAGGCAGAAGTCCCGTGCCGCCCGCAAACTCGGTTTCCAGGTCTGACATGACGGCCACACACCCGCTGTTGCGGCTAGGGTTGGGCGGGTGAGCAACCCGAACCCCACCCCCGGCGGCCCGCCGTTGCGCGCGCTGGCGATGGTGTTGATCGCGCTGGCCATTGTCTTCGCCGGTCTGGGTGCGATGTCGCTGTCGAACTCCGATGCCGTGGCATCGGACGCGGAGACCGAGACCACCACCTCCAGCGCGGTCGCGCAGGCGCCTGCCACCACGCCCGCGCCGAAGACCACCAGCGCGGCCGCTCCGACCACGACGACCTCCGTCGCGCCGACGACCACCGCCACGACCACGACCCCCGCAGCGGGTGCCGCGAATCAGGCGGTGCCGGTACGGGTGCTGAACAACAGCCTGGTCGCGGGTCTGGCCGCGCGCACCGCGAGCGAACTGACCACGGCGGGCTGGACCAATGTCAGCACCGGCAACTACAGCGGCGAAAACCTCACCACCACCACCGTGTACTACGGCGGCGGCGCGGGCGACAAGGCCGCGGCCACCGCGATCGCCCAGCAGGTCGGCGGGACGGTCGTGCCCAAGTCGGGGGATACCACCCCGGGTGTCGTCGTCGTACTGACCGGTCGCTGAACCAGGCGCGGCACGCGGTGCCGTAGGCCGCGTCGCCGCTGTGGCATCATCTTGAGCGGTATAGCCCCAGTCCGATAAGGAGTCCCCTGATGGCCACGTCGACAACTCGTCGCCCGTCCTGGCGCATTGTGACCCCGGTGCTCGCGGTCGCCGCGTTCGGGCTCGTTGCCTGCACCAACAGCCAGGAGTCGAGTGACGTCAAGGGCACCACGCCGCCGGTGTGGACCAGCTCGGCGGCCCCAGGGGCTGAAAGCGGCGACCACGGTGGCGGTCACGCCGCACCGTCGGCGACCGCGGCCCCCGGCCACGGCGACGATCACGGTGGCGTGGCGGGCGGCTTGAAGACCTCGCTCAAGAACGGTGCGGGTGCCGAGGTCGGCACCGCGACCATCGTCGCTGAGGGCAACCACCTGGTCGTCACCGTCGAGGCGCGCGGTCTGACGCCCGGCTTCCACGGCCTGCACTTCCACCAGAACGGCACCTGCGAGGGCGACTTCACCTCGGCCGGTGGACATCTGCAGGTCGGCGGTGCCACCGCGCACCCGGCCAGCGGTGACCTCACCTCGCTGCAGGTCGGCGCCGACGGTACCGCGAAGCTGGTCACCCGGACCGACACGGTCACCCTCGACAACCTCAAGGGCAAGGCGCTGATCATCCACGCGGGCGCCGACAACTTCGGCAACATCCCCCCGCGCTACACGCGTGAGGGTGGCACCGGCCCGGACGAGACCACCTTGAGCACCGGCGATGCGGGCGCCCGCGTGGCGTGCGGCGTCGTCGGTTAG
This sequence comes from Nocardia sp. NPDC058518, assembly GCF_042719655.1. NCBI lineage: Bacteria > Bacillati > Actinomycetota > Actinomycetes > Mycobacteriales > Nocardiaceae > Nocardia > Nocardia sp. NPDC058518. The sequence goes on along the minus strand of NZ_JBHXNJ010000007.1, from coordinate 219,895 downwards.
CGAGACACCACCCATGGCCGGGGCATACGAGTCGGTTCCGTTTCGCGGTTCGCCCCGGCCGACCATCGGCATCGAATGGGAGATCGCGCTCGTCGACAAGGTGACGCGTGATCTTTCCAACACCGCCTCGGCGGTGTTCGACGCGGTCGGTGACCTGCGCGCGCACGACGGCACTCCGCAGGTGACCAAGGAATTGCTGCGCAACACCGTCGAATTGGTGACCGGCGTGCACGATACGGTCGGCGGCGCGGTCGAAGACCTGCACGGCACCATGAACGCGGTGCGGCGCGCGGCCGATCCGCTCGGCGTCGACCTGTTCTGCGCCGGCACCCACCCGTTCGCGGCGTGGTCGGCCCAACAGCTCACGCGCTCACCGCATTACGACGAACTGATCGAGCGCACCCAGTGGTGGGGCCGCCAGATGCTGATCTGGGGCGTGCACGTGCATGTGGGAGTGTCGCACCGGGACAAGGTCTTTCCGATCCTGAACTCGCTGCTGCTGTCGTATCCGCACCTGCTCGCGCTGTCGGCCTCCTCGCCGATGTGGTCCGGCGACGACACCGGCTACGCGAGCAACCGGGCGCTGATGTTCCAGCAGTTGCCGACCGCCGGGCTGCCGTTCCAGTTCGAGAACTGGCGCCAATTCGAAGGTTTCGTGCACGACCAGATGAAAACCGGTGTGTTCGAACAACTCGGCGGCATGCACTGGGACATCAGGCCCGCGCCCAAGTGGGGCACCATCGAGGTGCGCGTGTGCGACGGGCTGTCCAGCCGCGCCGAACTGGCTTCGGTGGCCGCGCTGATCCACTGCCTGATCGTCGATCTGGACCGGCGCCTGGAAAACGGCGAGGACCTGCCGACGCTGCCGCCATGGCATGTGCAGGAGAACAAATGGCGGGCCGCGCGCTACGGGCTCGACGCGATCGTGATCGTCGACGACGCCAGCAATGAGCGTTTGGTCACTGACGATCTGATGGATCTGCTCACCCGGCTCGAGCCGACCGCGAAGCGTCTCGGCTGCGTCGACGAGCTGGCCGCGGTGGCTGACATCCCCCGCCACGGCGCCTCCTACCAGCGGCAACGCCGGGTAGCCACGCAGACACAGGGTGACATGGTCGCGGTCGTCGACGCGCTGGTGCGCGAGCTGGATCATTGACATCCTCCCTGCCCTAAAGGACGGGGATTCCTACCAGCGCCCTCTGGCGCTCTCGGTGGGTTCCTGCTTCACCGCGCAGCGCCGGAACAAGTCCCGGACTCACCCGCACTCCACAAGCGTTTAACCTCTCCGCCTGACCAGCGGCGAGAATATTCTTGGCGGCGTTCACATCCCGGTCGTGGATGATGCCACACCCGCACGTCCACCACCGCACATGCAACGGCTTCTTCCCACCGACAACCCCACATGCCGAGCACAGTTGCGACGACGGGAAGAACCGGTCGACCTTGGCGAAAAACCGCCCGTGCCGGACCGCTTTCTCCCCGACCAGGCGGGTGAACATCGACCACCCAGCGTCATGCACCGACTTCGCCAGACGGGTCCGCGCCAAACCTTTCACACACAAATCCTCGACAAACACCGCTTGGTTATCACGGACAATCGTCGTGGACAGTTTGTGCGCGAAATCGCGGCGCTGATCGGCAACCTTGGCGTGAGCGCGGGCAACCCTGATCCGAGCCTTGCCTCGGTTACTCGACCCCTTCTGCGTCCGTGAAAGTGCTTGCTGAGCTTTACACAGCTTACGTTCGGCCCGACGGAACAACCTCGGGTTCTCGATGACCCGCCCATCGGAGAGGACCGCGAACGACCTCAGGCCAAGATCGATACCCACCTCGGCATCGACCTCGGGCAGCGGCCGGATTTCCGCCTCCACCACTAACGACGCGAAATAACGTCCCGCCGCGTCCTTGATCACAGTCACTGACGAGGGTTCCGACGGCAGCCGCCGCGACCACACCACCTTCACGTCCCCGATCCTGGGCAACCGCAACTTCTCCCCGGCGGTGACCGCGAACCGGGCGTTTCGGGTGAACCGGATCGCCTGCCGGTTGTCACGACGCGACCGGAACCGCGGCGCCGCGATCTTCGGCCCCTTCCGTGTGCCTGTGACCGAGCCGAAGAAGTTGCGGTACGCGGTATTCAGATCCGCTAGGGCCTGCTGCAACACCACCGCTGACACCCTCGACAACCACGCTCGCTCCGGGGTCTTCTTCGACTCGGTCAACAGCTTCGACAGTTCCGCGTCCGTGACGCGGCGGCCGTCCCGGTACGCCTGCTGCCGTATCGCGAGGGCATCATTGAAAACGACCCGGGCACAGCCGAATGCTTGCGCCAACGACTGCTGCTGCCCCGCTGGGGGGTAGAGGCGGAAGTTATATCGCAGCTGCATAACCGACAGTGTCGCACCGGGGTACGACAACAAACCAGCCACCATGAGTCGTGCGAGATCGACCGGTTCAGTGCACGCGCGGCCCTTGGCGGCCCTCGTGGGCCTCACCCCATAGCGGGCGTAGCACTAGCCCACATCCGATAACGTTCAACTGCGCGGCGGTCTGGGTTAACCCGCCGTTTACGATGGTTGGATGCTTGTCGAACAACCTGGCACTGTGGTGGGGGGTGCCACCCTCGGTTCCCGTCTGCGTGAACCACGGACTCTCGCCGTTATCGCGGTGTCCGCAGTGCTCGCATTGCTCATCGGACTGCAGGTCACCGCGTCTATCAACGGCTTCGACGGTCCCCTGGCCAGCTTGGCTCGCGACTTCGTCGGCACGCCCAAATCGATGTCGGTGCCGTGGGCAGGGCTGGTGCTCGCACTCGTCGGGATCTCCACGCGCCGAAGGGTGATCGCGCTGGCCGCCGCGATCGGGATCGATGCGGTGTGGGTCGCGCTGCGGCTCATCGACGGCAAGCCGTTCACGGTCGGCAACGGGCCGACGATCGTGCTGGCCGCGCTGGCGGTGATCGCGGCGGTGCGCTGGCGGGGGCGTGAGCGCGGTGACGCGTTGAAGGCCGTGGCCCTCGGTGCGCTGCTGGTGCTGGCGACCAAGGTGGGTGATGTGTGGCTGCACGTGACCTCGGCGGTGCGACCCACGGTGCTCGACGAGTACGCGCTGCTCGCCGATCACGCGCTCGGTGACCCGTCGTGGGTCGTCGGGCGGGTGCTGGATGTGCTCGGGCCCGAGGTGTACGCGGTGCTGCACTGGGTCTACATCGAATTGCCGGTGGCCGCGATCGCGGTGGCGGTGTGGCAACTGCGCAAGGTGGTGACCACGGGGCAGTGGCCGAGTCACTATCTGGTGCGCACCTTCCTGGTGCTCGGTCTGGTCGGGCCGCTGTTCTATGTGCTGTTCCCCGTCGTCGGGCCGATGTTCGCGTTCGGGGCCGACGGGCACGGTTTCCAGGTGGGCAACTTCTGGCCCACCGCGCTGCCGCCGATCGACTCGAACCCGGCCGCGCTGGCGTTCGACGAGTTCACCCCACGCAACTGCATGCCCTCGATGCACACCGCGTGGGCGCTGTCGCTGTTCATCCACACCCGTCGCGATATCGACGGGTCGCGCGCGCCGATCTGGATGCGCTGGGGCGGGGCCTTCTGGCTGGCCGCCACGGTGACCGCGACGCTGGGATTCGGTTATCACTACGGCGTGGATCTGGTGGCAGGCGCGGTGCTGTGCCTGACCGTCGAATCGGCGCTGCGCGCGCCCGAGCGGGGCTGGGGTGCGTTCCGGATTCGGCTGGTCGGCTTCGGTGTGGCGGTGTTCGCGGCGCTGCTGTTGTCCTACCGGTACCTGGCGGTGCCGATGGCGGAGTATCCGGTGGTCGCGGGCGCGATCGTCATCGGGCTGCTGGCCGCGGTGGCGATCGCCTTCCACAGCACCTGGTTCGCCACCGCCCCTGAACCCGCCCTCGAGCGAATCGCCACGCCCGCTACTTAGAAGAACCCATCACGGTGCCGTTGTTCGCGGTAGGCGGTGCGGCCGATGAGATGGGCCACGACCGGGGCCGTGATGATCGTGAACAGGCCGGTGAGGACGAGCATCCAGACGTTGACGTCGTCGCGGATGTCGATGCCGGTGCCGACGAGCACCAGGATGAGGCCGACCACCTGCGGTTTGGTGGCCGCGTGCATGCGGGTGAGGGTGTCGGGGAAGCGGACGATGCCGATCGACGCCGTGAACGCGAGTGCGCAGCCGGTCAGGATCAGGACCGCCGATACCCATTCCCAGATGCTCATCGATCGTCCCTGACCCGGAATCGGGTGACCGCGGCCGAGCCGAGGAAACCGACCAGCGCGAGCGCGACGATCGCCGGGATCACCGTGGTGTCGTTGCTGTAGGCGGCCCATACCGCGAGTCCGGACGCGGCGATGGCCATCAATGAATCGATGCCGACTACGCGGTCGAGGGTGCTCGGCCCGGCGAGCACGCGGTAGCTGGTGATCACCGCGGCGGCGATGAGCAGGATGCCCGCGATGACGGCGACGACGGTCATGGTTGCACCTCCGTTGGTGGGTCGACGCGACGGCGTTCGCTCGGTCGCTCGAAGGCGTTGATCATCAGGTGTTCCAGGCGCCGGGTGGTGTGGTAGAACTTCGCGACCGCCTCGTCGCTGCCCACGTCGAGCACGTGGACGTAGACCACGCAGCGGGGGCGGTCGAGTTCGAGGACCATGGTGCCGGGGATCAGGTTGAGCAGGTCGGCGCACATCACCAGCACCAGATCGGACTGGATGCCGAGGTGCACGCGCAGCACGCCCGAGACCGGCGGTCCGCTGGGCCGGATGGCGAACCAGGCCACTTGCAGACTCGATTCGAGCGCGTAATACGTACCGACCGCGATCAATTCGAGAAACGACAGTGGATGGAAGCGCCCGGCCACCGGGACCAGAGGCAGGGGAAGCGCGAAGACCACGATCAGCGCGACCACGGCACCGGCGAGTGCGTTGGCGAGGCTCAGATCGCCCCAGAGCGCGACCCAGACGGCGGTGAGCCAGATCAGTACACCGACGCGAAGGGCGTTGTCGCGGTTGATGAGTCGGCTCATCGCAGCTCCGGTCCGAGTACCGAGTCGATGTAGACCGACGGGTCGTTCAGGTCGCCCGCGGCGCGTTCGGCGATACCGAGGACGGGCCCGGCGAACACCGTGAGCGCGAGCCCGGCGCAGACGAGCCCGGCGGTGGCCAGCGCCATCAGCACGGGCATCCGGCCCGGATCGGTACGGTCCTCGTACTGCACATCGGTCGAATCCTCGATCAGTGTGGGCAGATTCGCCGCGGTGAGATGGCCTTCCGGCGCCTCTTCGCGCGGCCGCCAGAACGCTTTGCTCCAGACCCGCGCCACCGCGTACAGCGTGAGCAGGCTCGTGATCACCGAGCCCGCGACCAGCACCCAGGCCAGGACGCTGCCGTCGGCGGCGCCGGCTTCCAGGAGCGCGACCTTGCCGATGAATCCCGAAAACGGCGGGATGCCACCGAGATTCAAGGCGGGGAGCAGGAACAGTATGCCCAGCAGCGGACTCGCTGTCGCCAGCCCGCCGATCCGCCGCAACGACACCGATCCGGCTTGGCGTTCGATCAGTCCGACCGCGAGGAACAGCGCGGTCTGCACCAGAATGTGGTGGGCCACGTAGAACACCGTGCCGGTCAGCCCGGCCGTGGTGGCCAGGCCGATGCCGAACACCATGTAGCCGATGTGGCTGATCAGGGTGAACGAGAGCAGTCGCCGGATGTCGGTCTGCGCGATGGCGCCGAGGACGCCGATGAGCATCGTCGCCAGCCCGGCGACCAGCAGGATGTCGTCGAACGCGCCGTCGGGGAACCAGAGCGTGTGGGTGCGGATGATCGCGTAGACGCCGACTTTGGTGAGCAGACCCGCGAACACCGCGGTGACCGGCGCGGGCGCGGTGGGGTAGGAGTCGGGCAGCCAGCTCGACAGCGGGAACACCGCCGCCTTGATCCCGAACGCGACCAGCAGCACCGCGTAGCAGGCGGTGCGCACGCCACTCGGCGTCGCTTCCAGGCGCACGGCCAGTTGCGCGAGATTCAGGGTGCCCGTCGCCGCGTAGGTGAGGCCGATGCCGATCAGGAAGATCAGCGACGACACCATCGACACCATCACGTAGGCGATGCCGGTGCGGATCCGTTCCTCGGTGGCGCCGACGGTGAGCAGCACGAACGAGGCGACGAGCAGGATCTCGAAGCCGACGAACAGGTTGAACAGGTCACCGGCCAGGAACGCGGTCGACACGCCCGCGGTCAGGATCAGGTAGGTGGGCCGGTAGATCGAGGTCGGCTGGTGCTGGTCACCGTCGGAGATATTCTGTCCCGCACCGTAGATCGACACCAGGAGCAGCACGAAGGCCGAGACCAGCAGCATCGCGGCGCTGAGCCGGTCGACGACGAGAGTGATGCCGATCGGGGTCGGCCAGCCGCCCACCTGCACGGCGGTGGTGCCGTCGCGATCGGCGAGGTACAGCAGCAGCGCGCTGATCACCAGCACCACCGACAGCGCCGTCAGCGTGATCATCGCCTGCAGGCGCGGGCGGCGACCGAACACCAGCGTGGCCGCGGCGGCGAGCAGCGGAACCAGCACGGGCAGTGCGGCGATGGCGGGCAGCAGATCCGGGGACAGGGTCACTGTTCGGGATCCTCCCGTTCGCGCTGGGCCGCGACCTGGGCGTCCTCGGGGTCGTTGGTCACGTCTTCGGTGGTGGTCAGCATGTAGGCGCGGTAGGCGAGCGCGAGCACGAAAGCCGCCAGGCCCATGGTGATCACGATCGCGGTGAGCACCATCGCCTGCGCGAGCGGGTCGGCCATGCCGTCGGGAGAGGTATCGGAGCTGCCGAGGATCGGTGGCTTCCCGTCCGGGCCGCCCATCGTGAGGATCAGCAGGTTCACCGCGTTGCCGAGCAGGATCATCCCGAGCAGCATCTTCGACACCACCCGCTCGAGCAGCAGGTAGACACCGCACGCGGTGAGCACGCCGATGGTGATCAGCACAGCGAGATTGGCGCTCATAGCAGTTCCTTGTCCAGGCGGGCGCCGAGGCTGCGCAGCACGTCCAGCACCAGCCCCACGATCACCAGGTAGACGCCGAGGTCGAAGAACAGGGCGGTGACCAGTTTGATGTGGCCGAGCAGCGGCAGTGTCACCTCGATGATCGTCGAGGACAGCGGGGGTGCGCCGAACAGCAGCGATGCGGTGGCGGTGCCCGCGGCGAGGGTGAGGCCCGCGCCGAGCAGGTGCCCGGCGTCGACCGGGAGTGCTTCGCCCAGTTCGTATCGCCCGCCCGCGAGGTAGCGCAGAGTCAGCGCCAACCCGGCGACCAGGCCACCCGCGAAGCCGCCGCCGGGCGCGTTGTGGCCGGAGAAGAAGAAGTACACCGACAGCACCATGATGGTGGGAAAGACCAGGCGGGTGGTGATCTGCAGGACCATCGAACGGTCGCGGCGGTCGAGGAGGCGGGCGGCGGGCAGCCAGCTCACCGCGTCGGGGTCGTAGTTCGGTGAATCGGCGGCGCGGGGTGCGCTGCCGAAGCGGCGGCTGCGGAACACCAGCGAGGCGACGCCGGTCGCGGCGACGACGAGCACCGAGATCTCGCCGAGGGTGTCCCAGGCGCGGATGTCGACCAGCAGGACGTTGACCGCGTTCTTGCCGCCGCCGATCCGGTAGGCCGCGTCGGGGATGGCCTGCCAGATCGGGTCACCGTGCCTGGCGGCGATGGCGAAGGCGGCGAGTACTGGGACGGTGATGCCGACGGCGATGGCCAAAAGGGCCCGGCGGAATTTGAAGGCCGTGCCCTGGCTGTCGGCGATCTCCGCGGGGAACGCGCGCAGGACGAGCACGAAAACAACCAAAGTCAGTGTCTCGACCAGGAATTGGGTCAACGCGAGATCGGGGGCGCCGTGCAGCGCGAAGATCACGCCGCAGCCGTAGCCCGTCACCCCGACGACGAGCACGCTGGCCAGCCTGTTGCGTAATACGGTGGCGGCCAACGCCATCGCGATCATGATCGCGCCGATCGCGGCCTGCAACGGTGAATCCCACAGTCGCAGCTGCACTCCGGTGCGCGTGCCGAGGGCGAGCAGAACTGTCGGCAGCACGATGAGGGTGCCGAGGATGGTGGCCTGGCTGGCAGGCAGCGAACCGGACTGCACAGTTCCGGTGATGCGCAACGAAAGCCGGTCCATCGCGCGCAGGGCCGCGTCGTAGCCGCGATCGGCATTGCCGAGGCGCGGGTGTGCCGGTTCGCCGATCCGGCCGCGGATCAGGAACAGCGCGACGCCTGCCGCGACGATGACCACCGTCAGCGCGAGCGGTCCGGTGAAGCTGTGCCAGAGCGCGAGATGGGTGTCGAGTACGCCGGGCAGCGACTCGGCGTAGGGGCTCAACCATCGATCGACGACCGGCGTGTCGAGGCCGCCCGCCAGCCCGGCCACCGCGAGCACCGCGGGCGGCGCGAGTAACAGCGCGCCGGGTGCGTGCCAGGTGACCACGCGCTCGGGATCGGCGGTGGTTCCGAAAGCGCCCCAGATGAATCGGATGCTGTAGGCCACCGTGAACGCCGAACCGACCGTGACCCCCGCCAGCAGGGCGAACCGCACCGGCGGGCTCAGCACCTCGGCCGACCACAGCGCGCCGAGCGCCGACTCCTTGCCGACGAATCCGAGCAGCGGTGGCAGTCCGGCCATGCTGAGCGCGGCGAGCACCGCGATCGCGCACAGCACCGGCGCGCGCTGACCCAGCCCCGACAATCTGCGCAGATCCCTGGTGCCCGCACCGTGATCGATGATGCCGACCACCATGAACAGGCTCGCCTTGAACAGCGCGTGCCCCACCAGCAGGGCGAGCCCGGCCAGCGCCGCGTCCGGTGTGCCGATGCCGACCATCGTGATCATCAGACCCAGCTGGCTGACGGTGCCGAACGCCAGCACCAGCTTCAGATCGTGCACCTGGATCGCCCGCCACCCGGCGAGCAGCATCGTCGCGATGCCGAGCGGCAGCAGCATCAGATGCCATGGCGGTGTCTGCGCGAGCGCGGGTGCGAGCCGGGCCACCAGGTAGATACCGGCTTTCACCATCGCGGCCGCGTGCAGGTACGCACTCACCGGCGTCGGCGCCGCCATCGCACCCGGCAACCAGAAGTGCAGCGGCACGATCGCTGATTTGCTGATCGCCCCGAGTAGTACCAAGCCGATCGCGACCGACACCGCGCTCCCCGGCGGGACAGCGCTCGCCGCGAGCAGATCCGAGAGCAGGAAACTGTCGTAGCGAAGTCCGAGAACGACGATCCCGACCAGCATCGCCAGCCCGCCCGCACCCGTCACCAGCAGCGCCTGGATCGCGGCCCTTCGGCTGACCGAACGCTCGGCGTAATGGCCGACGAGCAGGAACGACAGCACCGTCGTGATTTCCCAGAACACGTACAGCAGCAGCATGTTGTCGCTGACGACCAGCCCGAACATGGCGCCGGCGAACCCGGTCAGCTCGGCCGCGAACACCCCGAGCCGGGCTTCGTCACGCTCGAAGTAGCGGCCGCAGTAGGCCAGGATCAACGCGCCGACGCCGAGCACCAGCGTGCACATCACCGCGGCGAGGGAGTCGAACCGCAGGTCGATATCCATCGAGATCTGCGGCGCCCACCGCACCTGCGTGCGCACGGTGTCGCCCCAGTGCGCGATCACCCAGCCGAGACTGCCCAGCGGGACCAGCGCCAGCAGATAGAAAGCGTTGCGGCCGAGCACTCGTACGCACAGCGGGGCCAGGAGGGCGGCCAGTGCGTGAACGAGCAGAACGGCTAGCAACTCCCCCTCCGTCGGGTAGGTAGCGGTCGAGTAGCGCGCCCCGATCCTACGGGCGCGAACGGGATGTTCGGCGGCACCGAGGTTGTCGCGTCGGCCATGTCGAGTGCGGTGTGGCTATGGCTGGGCCACCCGTGGCGGCGTGGCGGGCCGAATCTGGTACAGCACCGCGAGTCCCGCCGCGGCGCCGACGGTGATGGCCAGCGCGACCTGGCCCGGGACCCGCTCGGCAACGGCGGTGCTGCTCGTCGGCCAGTGTCGTTGCCCGGTGGGAATCGCCCACAGGATCGACGGCAGGTACAGCGCACCGAGCCCGAGCATCGCGCTCGGCAGGTAGGTGACCCGGATCGAACCGATGGCGAAACCTGTGACAAAGGTCAACAGCACCACCCCGGCCGGCCACACGAACGCCCACGGCAGGTGTTCGGCCACCGTGGCGAAACCGCAGATGGCGGCGGCACCGAGCAGCGCGCCCCACGATGTCGCCCAGCGCAGGCCCGCCAGGATGGCGACAACACCGACGGCGAGAACGAGTAGGAGATGCCAACCGAGATTCGGTGCGTCACCGAGTGAATCGGCTGCCGCGGCCACGCTCACGGCGACCAGGACACCGGCGCCGTCACGGCCGGGCAGCAGCATGGCGGCCACGAACGCCGCCACGATCGTGACGCTCACGGCGACCACGATGTGCCAGGAGTTCACGCGTCGTCCGTCGAACACGCTGCCGAGCCAGTCGGTGGCGATCAGCAGCGACAGCGACAGCACGGTGGTGGCGATGATCGGGGTGATCGGCAGATCCGCCGCTATGCGCGGCACCGCGGACAGCATGAGGCCGTGCCGATGGCGCGCGGTGTTCATCGCGAGTAGCACGACCGCGGCGCCGACCAGCCAGAACGGGGTGTGCACGGCCTTGTCCGCCGTCGCCGAGGCATTCGAGGTGAACACCGCGACGACCTCGCCGTAGACGAACACGACCAGGACCCCGAGCCCGAAACCGACCGCCGACCAGCGCATCCGCCACGAGCAGATGCACAGAGCGCCGAACAGCACACCGCCGCACAGCGAGTCGATGTAGTTCTGGGTGGTGAGTACATCGGCGGAGGTCATCGCCTCCCCGATGAAGTAGTTGATCGCCAAGGCCGTCGCCCCACCCGTCGCGGTGAGCCAGATGAGTCCCGGCCGGGTGACCGGCCTGGCCAGTACGGCGACGACGACAGCCACGATGAGACCGAGCGCCGCCGCGCGGGGAACGCTGTTGATCAGACTGGTGACGCGGTACGGCGAATCGACTCCCGACTCGTCACCGAAGCTGAACGGCAGGAACAGCGACATTCCCGCGGCCGCGGCCCCGGCGAACGCCGTGACCGCGTCCAGACCATCACCGATCTTGGGCACCGTGCCGACGATACCGGCGACTACCCGTCCTACCTGGGATGTCGTGTCCGGGTCGGTAGGCGGCGAGTTCCGCCGGCCGGGATCAGGCTCTGCTCTCCGCGTAGCGTCGCAGCGATTCGACCTGTGCGGGATCGAGGGACGGGCGCACGGTGGCGCGGGCGGTAGCCACGTCCTCGGCGGTGACGTCGGCGGCGGCCATATCGCGGCGCAGTGCCGAGAGCGCGGCCTCGCGGAGCAGGGCGGCGCAGTCGGCGGCCGAGTAGCCGTCGAGATCCTCGGCCAGGGCGGCCAGGTCGACGTCGTCGGCCAGCGGAACCGAGCGGCCCGCCGTGCGCAGGATCTCGAGCCGCGCCGGACCGTCCGGCGGTGGGACGAAGACGAGCCGGTCGAGCCTGCCCGGCCGCAACAGCGCGGGGTCGATCAGTTCGGGGCGGTTGGTCGCGGCGACCACCACCACGTCGCGCAGCGGTTCGACACCGTCGAGTTCGGTGAGCAATGCGGCGACCACCCGGTCCGACACCCCGGAGTCGCTGCTCTGGCCGCGCCGGGGAGCGAGTGCGTCGACCTCGTCGAGGAAGATCAGCGACGGTGCCGAGTCGCGGGCCCGCTGGAACAGTTCGCGCACCGCTCGCTCCGAGGAACCGACCCACTTGTCCATCAGCTCAGCGCCTTTCACCGCGTGCACGCTGAGCTGACCGGTGCCTGCCAGTGCCCGCACGAGGAAGGTCTTGCCGCAGCCGGGTGGCCCGTAGAGCAGGACCCCACGCGGCGGTTCGACGCCGAGGCGGGCGAACGAGTCGGGGTGGCGCAGCGGCCACAGCACCGTTTCGGTGAGCGCCTGCTTGGTCTCGACCATGTCGCCGACATCGTCGAGGTCGAGCGATCCGATCGCCAATTCCTCTGTCCCCGAACGTGACAGGGGTCGGATCACCTCGAGCGCGCCGATCAGGTCTTCTTGGACGAGTGCTGGTTCGGTGTGTTCGCGGCTGGCCCGGCCCGCTGCCCGCACGGCCGCTTCCCGGCACAGCGCGGTCAGGTCGGCCACCACGAAACCCGGTGTGCGCGCGGAGATCGCGTCGAGATCGAGTTCGCCGGCCGGTACCTTGCGCAGCAGGTGTTCGAGCAGTGCCCGCCGGATCGCCGCGGTCGGCAGCGGCAGTGCCAGTTCGCGGTCGCACAGGTCCGGTGCCCGCAACCGCGAATCCACCTGTGTCGGATGGGCGGTGGTGGCCAGCAGGGCGACGCACGGCGCGCGCACCGCGGCCCGCAGCTGGTCGAGAATCAGGGTGGCGACGGGTTCGGCCTCGGCGGGCAGCAGTGCGTCGATATCGGTGATCAGCAGCACGCCACCCTGTCCGGTGGCGACATCGGCCACCGCCTCGGCCACCTCACGCAGCCGGGTGCCGCTCTCGGTCGCGCCGACGCTCGGACCATCGACCTCGATGATGCGACGTGGTGCGGCAACGGCTTTGGCGAAGGTGGCCTTGCCGACGCCGGCCGGGCCGGTGATGAGCACCCCGAGATGCGCCGGTGCGCCGAGCGTCTTGAGCAACTCGGGTTCGTCGAGTGCCAAGCTCAGCCACTCGGCCAGCTTGCCCGCCTGACTCTGCACCCCTGCCAGGTCCTCGATCTGGATCGGCGTACTCCCCGAACTCACCTTCACCGCGACCGGCCCCGGCTGCTCCGCCTCCGAAAGCCACTGTTGCCCAGGCGCACCGGGCCGGTTCCCCGAAGGCGGCCGGGTGTCGCCGTCGCGTTCCAGGATGTGCTGGATCGCGGCCGCGCCCGCACCCCAGCCGACGGCCGAATTCGGTTGCACGCTCACTGGTCCCGGCATCGGCTCGATCGCCGTCACGGTGAGCAGTTCGGTGGTCCAGGCGATACCGAAGGTGCGCGAGAGCGCCTGCGTGGCCGCCGAGGAACTGATGTCGGGTCCGAGATCGCGCGGTAGCAGCGACACCGTGTCGCCCACGGTCACCACTTTGCCGAGCAGCGCCTGCCGCAGGGTGGCCGCCGGAATGCTGCCCATCGCGTGCGCCGAGCCGCTCAGTGAGATCTGTCTGGCGCCGAAGACCGTCACCGGGGCGACCGTCACCGCCGCGTTCTCCCGCAACCCCACATTCGACAGCGTCACGTCATCGAGCAGCGCCACCCCCGGCGGACTGTCCGCGGGCGCCTTCGCCACCACCGCCGCGGTCCTGCGCGCGCCGATCAGGGAGATTCCGTCCCACTCCCGCAGGCCGAGCGCGGTGAGCGTCTCGGGGTGCAAGCGCACCACCCCGCGGCGGGCATCGGCTGCGGAGGGGTTGAGCCGGGCGGTGAGCGAAAGTTCAGCCACCGCCCCATTCTGCCGCTTCGCGGCGCGATCAGGAATCGATAGGCGGACCGCAAGGTCAGACGGCCATTCTGGCGGACATGACGAACTCTCGCCGCAAGTCGGTACGCTGCACCGGACGCGCCGGAGGTACCGGCGCCGCGATCTCTCGGGGAAAGCAGCAGATGAACCGAATCTCCCTCGCCGTTCTGGCCGCCGGGGCACTGACCCTGACACTGGTCGGGTGCGGTTCCGGCGACGACTCCGCCGATGCGAGCGGGCTGCGCAAGGGCACACCGAGCTCCAGCGCGCCCGCCACCACCACAGCGCCCACTTCGAGCGCGGCGCCGACCGCTGCCGCCGTGAGCGCCGACATCACCTGCACGCAGTTCAAGTCGCTCGACGCGGACGGCGAGAAGAAGGCGATCGACAAGATCCTCGCGGAAAACCCCGGTGGGCCGTTCGACGGCAGCCCTAACGTGGCGCTCAGCACCGTGAAGCTGGTCTGCCTGGTGCCGGCCAATGCCGACAAGCCGGTCGCCGACGCCGCCGGGATGAAGCCCTAGTTTTTGGAGCGCTGGCGCGCTCGAGCGGGGCCCTTCGGGCCCCTGATCTTCCCTCCCTCCGGGTACTCCTTCGTCGCACCCTCCGCTCAGTCCAGATCAGGGCGGGCCCCTTGGGGTAGAGACATACGATGTTGGCCAGGTGGGATCTTCGGGATGTTTGCGGCTCAGCTCAGGAGCGATTGCCAGTTGGCGGGCACGCGGGCGGCCGGGCCGGGGACGGACTGATCGGTCGGGTGGCTGGTCGGCGGGGCCAGTTCGGGACCGTCGCTGTACATCTCCCCGCTGGAGAAGTTGTAGAACCAGTCCTCGCCCGGCTCGTAGCTCTGCATGAACGGGTGCGAGGTGGCCTCGAAGTGCTTGGTCGCGTGCTTGCTGGGGGAGCTGTCGCAGCAGCCGACGTGCCCGCATTCGGCACAGCGGCGCAGATGCACCCACCAGCCGCCGCTCTCGTCGCACTCGGCGCAACCCGCGCCACTGGGCGGCACGCTCGGATCGATCCCCGCTTCAGCCATCCTGACCTCCTGTAATAGGTGTGCTCACATCCTCCGCCGCCGGCTCCAGGGGCAGGCGGACGATGAACCGCGTGTTGCCGGGTTCTGATTCGACCCGGATGTCACCGTTGTGCTTGTTCACCACGATCCGGAACGAGATGTCGAGGCCGAGGCCGGTACCGTCGCCGACCGGTTTGGTGGTGAAGAACGGCTCGAAGATGCGACCACGCGCCTCGGGCGGAATGCCGGGCCCGGTGTCCCCGATTTCCACGGCGGCGCAGTCGTTCTCCTTGAAGGTGCGGATCGTCAGGGTGCCCTCGCCGCCCATCGCGTAGACCGCGTTGTCGATGAGGTTGGTCCACACCTGATTGAGTTCGGCGGCGAAGCAGGGGACCGGCGGCAGGCCGCGGTCGTAATCCTTCACCACATGTACGCCGTCACCGAGTTTGCGGTTGAGCATCACCAGGGTGGAATCGAGCAGTTCGTGCAGGTCGACGACCTGATAGGGCGCGCGATCCATCTGCGAATACTGTTTGGCGGCACCGACGAGCGTGGAGATGCGGGTGGTCGAGTCGAAGATCTCGTTCATCAGCAACTCGGTCTCGATGGTGTAGTTCAGCCAGCGCACCGCACCCTCGAACACCGGCGCCTTGCAGGCTTCCAGCGTGGCGTGCACGCCCTCGAGCCAGTCGGTGTCAAGGCCCGCCTGCACGAAGGTCGGCGCCAGATTCCAGCCGTCGGCGATGCCGCGCTCGTCGAACCAGTCGGCCAGCGCGTCCTCCCGATCTGCCGCTTCCAGCGGGCTGAGGTCTGGTGCCTTGGCGACCTGCTCGGCAGCCTGCTCCTGCAATTCGATGAGCTTGACCAGCGCGTCGGCCGGGAACTTGCCCTCGGCCATCATCTTGAGCTTGTGCCGCATCCCGGCCACGCGTTCACGCAGGCCCGAGGTGGCGCGTACCGCGGCGGCGGCGGGATTGTTGAGCTCGTGGGTGAGCCCCGCCGACAGCGATCCGAGGGCGAGCAGCCGTTCCCGTTCGGCGATCCGCTGGCTGGACTTCTGCCCGCCGAAGAACGCGCCCTCGAGCAGGTGCACGGCCATCGGGAACCACTCGTGCATGATCCGGGAGAAATCCGCCGCGTCCATGACCAGGAACCGGGAGCGGCGCAGCACGTACATCGAGCCGTTGTAGTTCTGGTTCGCCCGCTCGCCCAGATACGCCATCCAGGCACCGGCGTACACCCCGCGATGGTCGGTGCGGTTGATCTCGATATCCACCCCACCGGACAGCTTGGTCAGCCGCACCTCGCCGTCGATCATCACGTAGAAGCAGGTCGCCGGTTCACCCTCGCGGAACACCGGGCCCGGGTCGACGTACTCGATGCGCCCGACGGCGCACAGCTCGGCGAGCTGGGAGTCGTCGAGCTTCTCGAACAGAAACAGCGTGCGCAGTTCTTCCGGATCGCAGATCAAAGAACTCATCTCCTAGGCCAGATACCGGTGGACGAGCATGACCGCCATCGCGCCTTCACCGACCGCCGAGGCGACCCGCTTGGCGGATTCGGCGTGCACATCGCCCGCGACGAACACACCGGGCACGCTGGTCTCGAGATGCTGCGGTGGGCGCGGCAGTTCCCAGCCGGGTGGTCGCGCGCCGTCGACCATCAGATCGGGTCCGGCCAGCACGTATCCGGCGGCGTCGCGGGTGACGACGCCGTCGAGCCAGCCGGTCTGCGGTGCGGCGCCGATGAACAGGAACAGTCGTTGCGCGTCGACCTTGTCCTCGGTGCCGGTGCTGTTGTCGCGCAGGATGATCCGTTCCAGGTGCGTGTCGCCGTCGACGCCGACCACCTCGGTCTCGGTGTGCACCACGATGTTCGGGATCTCCGCGATCTGCTGGACCAGATAGTGCGACATCGACCGATCCAGCGAGTCGCCCCGGACAACCAGGTGCACACGACGGGCATTGCGGGACAGGAACACCGCGGCCTGTCCGGCCGAATTGGCCCCGCCGACGATGTAGACCTCCTGCTCGGCGCACTCGGCGGCCTCGGTCATCGCCGAGCCGTAATACACACCGCGCCCGGTGAATTCGTCCACACCCGCCGCCGGATGACGCCGATAGTCCACGCCCGTCGCGATCAGAACCGTATGCGCGCAGAGCTTTCCGCCGTCGGCGAACCGCACCGTGCGCGCCGAACCGTTGATCTCGAGCGCGACCACATCGCGAGTGGTGATGATCTCCGCACCGAATTTCGCCGCCTGCCGCCTGGCCCGATCCGCCAGCTGCGACCCCGAGACCCCGTCGGGAAATCCGAGATAGTTCTCGATCCGCGAGCTCTGCCCCGCCTGCCCGCCGGTGGCCGTGCGCTCCACCAGCACCGTGCGCAACCCCTCCGACGCGCCGTACACCGCCGCGCCGAGCCCGGCGGGCCCGCCGCCGACCACGATCAGATCGTAGAAATCGCCACTTGGTTCGACGGTGAGGCCGACGTTTTCGGCGAGCTCGCTGTCGGTCGGCTGGATCAGCGCGGTACCCGCGGCCGTGATCACCACCGGACAGGTCAGCGGATCGGCGCCCGCCGCCTCCAGCAACCGGGTGCCCTCCGGCTCGTCGACCGGGTACCACCGATACGGCAACTGATTGCGCGCCAAGAACTCTCGCACCTGCGAAGACCGGGGCGACCAACGGTCACCGACGACCTTGGTCTCGTACACCGGCCGCTGCTCGGCACTGCGCCACACATCGAGCAACCCGTCGATCACCGGATACAGCTTCTCCTCCGGCGGATCCCACGGCTTGAGCAGATAGTGGTCGAGATCGATGACATTGATCGCGTCGATCGCGGCATCGGTGTCGGCGTAGGCGGTGAGCAGCACCCGGCGCGCGTACGGGTGCAGATCCATCGCCTGTTCGAGGAATTCGATCCCGTCCATACCGGGCATCCGGTAGTCGGCGATCAGCACCGCCACTGGCTGCCCGCGCAGTTTCATCTCCCGCAGCGCCTCCAGCGCCTGCTGCCCCGATTCGGCTCGCAGAATCCGGTAGTCGGCGCCGTAGCGGCGGCGCAGATCGCGCACGACCGCCCGGGAAACGCCGGGGTCGTCGTCAACGCTCAGAATGGCCGGTTTGGTTACCGAGGGAGTGCTCACCCGATCGAGTATCCCCCTTGGGGCGCGGTGGTCGTCAGAGCTGGCGGTGGAGCACGAGGTCTAGTTCGGTGGGGGTGAGCAAACGTTCGAGGCGTTCCTCGCGTTTGAGACGGGTGCCGCGCGACACGAACGCGCTGGGGAGCGCGAAGGCGTCGTCGGGGTGGATGCTCGGCAGGAGCGGGACCTCGTTGATGTGCCTGCGTGGCAGGAGTGAGCGCAGTTTCACGGCCGATCACCTCGGGTTTGACGACGGGAACGCTGGAGGCTGAGCTTCGTAGATCAGCAAACGTCGGTAGCGAAAAGTTTGCCAGCATGTCCGAGGTGGTGCAAGTGGGACAAGGTGGACACGGCGAGCCAACCGATCGGCGGCCTGCTTCGACGCAGGCCACCCCGGTTTGCGAGTAGTTGCTGATCAGCTATTTCCAGGCGGGCATGGTGACAATCTGTGCCGCATAGGACAGCCCGGCACCGAAGGCGATCAGCAGCGCGGTGTCGCCCGGCTTCGATTCGCCCTTGCGCAGCAGCGCCTCCATCGCGAGGGGGACAGATGCTGCCGAGGTGTTGCCGGAGTCCTCGATGTCGTTGGCGAGCGCGCAGTGCTCCGGTAGCTCGAGCACCCTGGCCATGATCTCGATGATCCGGCCGTTGGCCTGGTGCGGGATCATCGCGTCGAGATCGCCGGTGGTCAGGCCCGCGCGGTCGATCGCCTCGCGGCAGACCTTCTCCAGTGAGTGCGCGGCCCAGCGGAACACCGCGGTGCCCTCCATCGTGAGGTACGGGCGGACCGCGTCGGTGCCCTTCTCCTCGATCTCGGCGAAGAACTCCGCCCAGTCCTTCGACTGGCGGATGGCGTGGTGCTGGGTGCCGTCCGAACCCCATGCGGTCGGGCCGATGCCCTGCTCGGCAGACGGGCCGACGACTACCGCGCCCGCGCCGTCGGCGAACAGGAACGCCGTCGAGCGGTCGGTGAAATCGATGGTCTCGGTGAGTTTTTCGACGCCGACCACCAGCACGTGGTTCGAGGTGCCCGCGCGGACCAGGTCTGATGCCATCCCGACCGCGTGACAGAACCCGGCGCAGCCCGCCGCGATGTCGAAGGCGGCCGCGCCGGTCATGCCGAGGTCGGTGGCGATGCGCGGGCCCACGGAGGGGGTGAGTACCAGATTCGTCGATGTCGCCACGATGACGCAGTCGATCTGCTCGACCTGCACGCCCGCGGCGGCAATCGCGTCGCGCCCGGCGGCGACACTCATGGCCTGGATGGTTTCCTCGGCCGAGGCGAAGCGCCTGGTCTTGATGCCCGATCGAGTGCGGATCCACTCGTCGCTGGAGTCGATCGGTCCTGCGACCTCGTCGTTGGTGACCACCCGAGCTGGGCGGTAGACGCCCAATCCGAGGATCGCGGTGTGCTCAGCACCCGTCGTCTGGGCGATTCGAGCAGCCATTGTGCGTCTCCTATGTACCTGTCAACCTGCGGCAGCACCGCTGGGTGTACCCGAAGCATCGAAATCTGTCCCTCATCGCCCGTGACTCGTGCGTGGACACCATGTGAACGCTGAGACATGAGGCTTCCTCATATTAGCGCGTCAGATTGTGATCTGAGTGTCGATTGTCACAAGACGGCCGGGGGTATCTTGGGGAGGAGGCGATTGCTTGCCGACCCATCGAGGGATCGAGGACATCATGCTCGGACTCGGCATCATCAGTTGGATCATCATCGGCGGTCTCGCCGGTTGGATCGCGAGCAAGTTCATGAAGACCGACGCACAGCAGGGCATCCTGCTCAATATCGTCGTCGGGGTCGTCGGCGGTCTGCTCGGCGGTTTCCTGCTGAGCCTGTTCGGCGTCGATGTCGAAGGCGCGGGCTGGATTTTCAGCTTCATCACCTGTCTGGTGGGCGCCTGCGTGCTGTTGTATCTGGTGAAGCTGTTCACCGGGCGTAAATCGGTCCACTGACCACGGGTGCTTGCCCCGGGCTTCCCGTAAGGTGTGATCGCTTGTAGTCATCACACGAAAGAGGGAGCCCGTGGCACGCCGCCCCACCCCGTCCGGCACGCCCGATACCACGGCCGTCGGCCATGTCGTCGACCTGGTTCGGGCCGCTGTACCCCCGCTTCATCCCGCCGGACTGCCGTTCGTCGCGGTGCCGTTGGCGGTGGCGGTCGTCGGCGGACGCAATAAATGGGTGCGTCGAGCCGGTCTGACCGCGGCCGCCGCCTGCGCCGCCTTCTTCCGGCACCCGCACCGCGTGCCGCCGAACCGGCCGGGCATCGTGGTCGCGCCCGCCGACGGTGAAGTGGCGCTGGTCGACACCGCGGTGCCGCCCGTCGAGCTCGGACTCGGCGATCAGCCGTTGCCGCGCGTCAGCATCTTCCTGTCGGTGCTCGATGTGCACGTGCAGCGCGTTCCGGTGTCCGGAACCGTGCGCGAGGTGCTGCATCAGCCGGGCAAGTTCCTCTCGGCCGATCTGCCGGAGGCCTCCGACGCCAACGAACGCAACAGCATGGTCATCGACACCGCCGACGGCAAGCAGGTCGTCGTGGTGCAGATCGCCGGTCTGCTGGCCCGGCGCATCGTCTGCGATGCCCGCGGCGGTGACCTGCTCACCATCGGCGACACCTACGGCCTGATCCGGTTCGGGTCTCGCGTCGACACGTACTTCCCGGTCGGGACCGAACTGCTGGTCGCCCCCGGGCAGCGCACGATCGGGGCAGAAACCGTCCTGGCTGTGCTGGGATGATCGAACAGGCTCGTAAGCGTCCCCGCTCGGTACGGCTGCTGCCGAGCGTTGTCACCATCCTCGCGCTGTGTGCGGGCCTGTCGGCGGTGAAGTTCGGGCTCGACGGTGAGCTCGGTATCTCGTTGGCGATGGTCGGCGCGGCCGCCGTGCTCGACACCCTCGACGGTCGGCTCGCGCGCATGCTCGACGCCACTTCCAAGATGGGCGCCGAACTCGATTCGCTGTCGGACGCCATCTCCTTCGGTGTCGCGCCCGCGCTGGTCATCTACGTGACCCTGCTCGACGGCTACAGCGCGGGCTGGATCGTCGCGCTGCTGTTCGCGGTGAGTCTGGTCTTGCGCCTTGCCCGCTTCAACACCCTGCTCGACGACGATTCCCGCCCGAACTGGGCGCGTGAGTACTTCGTCGGTGTGCCCGCGCCCGCCGGTGCGTTGATCGCGCTGGTGCCGATCGCGTTGAAGGTGCAGTTCGGCGACGGCTGGTGGGACGGTTTCGCCTTCGTCGCCGCCTGGACGGTCTTCGCCGCGCTGCTGTGCGTGAGCACGATCCCGACCCTGGCGATGAAGTCCGTCTCCGTCGCCCCGCAGGCCGCAGCGGGTCTGCTGGTCCTGACCGCGTTGGCTGCCGCGCTGCTGGTGACCTACCCGATCGTGCTGCTGCTGATCTTGGTCGCGCTGTATCTGGCGCACATCCCGTTCGCCTGGCGGTCGGCCCGCTGGGTGGCTGCCCGGCCGGAGACCTGGCAGCACAAGCCCGCTGAGCGTCGGGCGCAGCGTCGCGCGCAGCGGCGGATGCCCGCGATTCGCCGACCGGCTATTCGCGGATCCGCACGGTTGCGTCTGCGTCGTCCGCGCAACGACGACTAGGTTCTCACCGCGCGAGACGGCGCCCACATCGTGGTGATCGGCGGGGAGTGCGGCGGTACCGTTGCGGCACTGAATCCGCGGGCAAAGGGGCAACGAGTGGAATCCGACGGCGTCGCCGAGTTCATGGAGCATCGTCAGCGGCTGTTCTCGCTGGCATATCGGATGTTCGGTGCGGCGAGCGAGGCCGAGGACGTCGTGCAGGAGATCTATCTGCGGTGGGCGCTGGCCGACCGCGGCGAGATCGCCAATGCCGAAGCGTGGTTGACGACCGTCACCGTGAATCTGTGTCGTACCCAGCTCGTTTCGGCCCGCGCCCGGCGCGAGACCTACGTCGGTCAGTGGCTGCCGGAGCCGGTGCCGACCGGCGCCGGTGCGCTCGGCCCGCTGGGGACCGTCGAGGAACGCGAGTCGGTCTCCCTTGCCGTGCTCACCGCGATGGAACGGCTCAGCCCGATCGAGCGCGCCGTATTCGTGCTGCGCGAGGCGTTCGGCTACCCGCATGCCGAGATCGCGCAGATGCTCGATCTCACCGAGGCCAACACCCAGCAGGTATTCCATCGGGCCGGTCAGCGGGTGCGCACCGGCAAACAGCGCTACGTGGTGTCGGCCGAGCATGCGCGCACGATGATCGAGAAGTTCCTGCAGGCGGCCTCGACCGGCGATGTGGGCGGCCTGCGCGAACTGCTCGCCGACGATGTGGTGTCGGTCGCCGATGGTGGCGGCCGGGTTGTCGCCGCCAAGATCCCGGTGGTCGGCGGCGATGTGGTCGCGCGCTACCTGTCCAACCTGCGCCGCTTCCTGAGTCCGACGTCGCGGTTCGAATTCGCCGAGATCAACGGCGACGTGAGTCTGATCATGTTCCAGGACGAGGTCCCGGCCGGCGTGCTCGTTTTCGACTTCGACGAAGCGGGTTCGATCCTGGCGGTTCGCACGGTCGTGAACCCGGTCAAATTGGGCGCCGTAGCAGTATGATCCAGATCACGACGAGAACCTGTCAGGAACTCGGCTGCTGATCGGTCTGGTGTGTGTCGGCATTTCGAGAGAAGGAGCCACATCATGACCGGTCAGCATCGGATCGTCGTCCTCGGCGCCGGGTACGCGGGACTCACCGCGGCCCGCGCCCTCGCGAAGAAGACTCGCGACACCCAGATCACCGTCGTGGACGCCCGCGCCGAATTCGTGCAGCGGGTGCGTCTGCACCAGGCCGCCGCGGGCCAGCCGGTCAAGCGGCTCGACCTGCGGAAGTCGCTGGAACGCAAGGGCATCGAGTTCATCCAGGCACGGGCCACCGATCTGGACCCGGACCGCAAGATCGTCGCCATCGACGGTGAGTGGACGCTGCACTACGACACCCTGGTCTACGCGCTCGGCAGCCAGGCCGACCGCAATGCCGTGCCCGGTGCCGCCGAGCACGCGAAGTTCGTCGCCACCGCCGAAGACCTGACGGAGCTGTCCGGTCAGATCGTCATCGTCGGATCGGGCCCGACCGGCATCGAACTGGCCACCGAACTCGCTGAGTCGCAGCCGGATTCGCGGGTCAGCCTGCTCGGTACCGAAGATCCCGGCGCCTGGCTCTCGCCGCGCGCGCACCAGGCGATCCGCGCCGCGCTCACCCGTCTCGGCGTCGAAATCCTCTCCGGCGTCAAGGTTGTCGAAGTGCTGCCCGATGCTGTCCGGCTCGCCGACGGCACCCTGGTACCCGCCGCCACCACCGTCTGGACCACCGGTTTCACCGTCCCCGATCTGGCTCGTCGTGCGGGCCTCGAGGTCGCCGCCGACGGTCGCATCCGCACCGACGACACGCTGCGCTCGGTATCGCACCCCGACATCTACGCCGTCGGCGACGCCGCGCTGATGGCGGGTGTGGACGGCCGCCCGCTGCGGATGGCCTGTGCGACAGCGATTCCCGCCGGCCAGTACGTGGTCGGCGCGATCACGGCGCGGGCGGGTGGTCGCGAACCCGAGCCGATGAACGGCCGCTACGTCGCGCAGTGCATCAGCCTCGGCCGCAACGACGCGGTGCTGCAGCTCGTCAAGGCGGACGACACCCCGACAAACAGGGTGTTCACCGGTCGAATCGGTGTGGTGATGAAAGAGCTGATCGTGCGCGGCACCGCCTTCACGGTCGGGCTGCGGTGAGCCGCGCTGGGCGCACACTCAGTGTGCGCCCAGCGTAGTCCGGACCCGACGGCCCAATGCCCACCCCCACGGTGCGATCGCGACCAGGCCGAGCACACCCAGCCACGGCAGTCGCCACCACCAACGAGATTCGTGCTCGACTTCCGTCGGCGGCTCGGTCAGTAGCCGCGCCGTCGACGACCACACCACGAACGCATCCCCGATCGGCAACAGCCCGAACGCATAGCGTTTGGACCACGGCAGATCGATCGGCACCCCGAGCAGCTCGCCTTCCGATCCGATCGCGGCCGCCAGGGTGCGGTCACCGTTCATCCTGGCCGCTCCGACGGCGACGACGGTGGCGGACAGGCTGATCCCGGCGACCAACGGCCCGGAATCGACATCACCGCTCCCGTCGACTCCCTTCGGATACTCGCGAACAGCCGGACCGAAACCGCCGGGGTAGGACAGGAATTGATCGCGAAAGAGCGCGTACTGGTTCTTCGCGAACGCCGGATCTACCTCGGGCAGGAACCGATGTATCGCTGTCTGCGAGGTGGCCCGAGCGCCGGTCATCATCGATCCGTCGGCCGCGGAAACCTGATGCGGCAGCAGTCCGGTCGCGGGGTCGAGTCGGGTCTTGGCCTGCTCCAGCCAACGGTCGATGACAGCGGTGTACTTCGCGCCGAACAGCTTGTCGTGCAGGCGAAGTGAGCCATCGCGACAGTCGAATCGACCGGCCAGGCTTGGCCCTGATAGGCCTGGAGGAATGGCGTGTCGGCCGTCGAGAACGCCTGCGCGATCTCGGCGCTGTGCACGGAAAACTGGTGCACAGCCGAGGTATCGGAGTGATCGAGCGAGAGGATCGCCCCGCGCAACCAGTTGGTCCACCCCGCCCAGAACACCCCGTACGCGGGCTGCAATCGAGGGCTGAAAACCGCGCGCCCCTCGTCGGACTCCACTCGTGCCAGCGCCCAGCGTGATTCACGCAGCGCGTCATCGCGCAGTCCCGAGTCGGTGTGCGCGGCCTGCACCCAGGCGAGACCGTAGAGCACGTTCGAGAAGACGTACCCCTCCGGAAACAGTTCTTGCGCAGCCGTATCCGAGCTGTTGTCGAGTGCGTCACGCACGAATGTCAGCTGCCGCTCGGTCGCCCCCGGCTGCTCGTCGAGCCCCGGCTGCGGCCACAGCAGCCGTCCGGCGCCGACCAGGCACGCCACCGTCACGACGATCCCCACAACGCGCGGCGCCCAGCGCCGAATTCTCCCAATGGCGCCACTCTGCCAGGAATTGACCGTCAACCAACCGTTGACGATCCTGCATCGTCAACCTACAGTTGACGCATGAGCACTCCGAACTTCCGCCTCGACGACCTCATCGACGGCATCAAGAAGGCCCGCCCCGACAACGTCCTCGACCAACTCTCCGACGCCGTGGTCGCCGCCAATCACCTCGGTGAGACGGCAGACCACCTGATCGGCCACTTCGTCGACCAGGCCCGCCGTTCCGGCGCCTCCTGGACCGACATCGGCTCCAGCATGGGTGTCAGCAAACAGGCCGTCCAGAAACGGTTCGTGCCGAAGGGGCCGAGCGACACGGCCGCCATGGACCCGCAGGCGGGCTTCGCCAAGTTCACCGACCGCGCCCGGCAGGTGGTCGTCGGCTCCCAGGAAGCTGCCCGCGCCTCGGGGAGTGGCCAGATCGCGCTGGGACATCTGATCCTGGGTCTGATCGGTCAGTCCGAGGGGCTGGCCGCCCGGGAAATCGTCGCCAGGGGTGTGGCGCTGGACGCGGTGCGCGATGCCGCGACCGCCTCGCTGCCCGCCGCCGAGGGTGACGTGCCTGCCCTCATCCCGTTCGATGGTGACACGAAGAAGGTTCTCGAGCTGACCTTTCGCGAAGCGCTGCGCCTCGGCCACAACTACATCGGCACCGAGCACATCCTGCTGGCTCTGCTGGAACAGGAGAACGGCTCGGGCGTACTCAGCGGTGTGGGCCTTGACAAGGCCGTCGTCGAGGCCGAACTCGTCGAGTTGCTGAATCAGTTCCTGGCTTCGGCCGACGGCGAGGCCTGAACGGGCGGGTCGCGCCCGGTGTGTCCTGGGCCCCGGGCGCGACCTTGCACTCTCGTCACCCGAGTGCTAAAAATGGCTTTGGCACTCGTGACTGTTGAGTGCCAGGTCGGGGTGGTGAGATCGGGTTCCATCGACACCCTCGGTCGTCCGTCGCGGGCACCGCACCTGGCCAGCGTAACTTTGGGGCGATCCAACCTGTGGTCGTCTCGTGTGTCAGCCATAGACATGTGGAGGATCTCAACGCAATGGCCAAGACAATTGCGTACGACGAAGAGGCCCGTCGCGGTCTCGAGCGGGGTCTGAACGCCCTCGCCGACGCTGTCAAGGTGACGCTGGGCCCGAAGGGTCGCAACGTCGTGCTCGAGAAGAAGTGGGGCGCCCCCACGATCACCAACGATGGTGTTTCCATCGCCAAGGAGATCGACCTCGAGGACCCGTACGAGAAGATCGGCGCCGAGCTGGTCAAGGAAGTCGCCAAGAAGACGGATGACGTCGCCGGCGACGGTACGACCACCGCTACCGTGCTCGCCCAGGCGCTCGTGCGTGAAGGTCTGCGCAACGTCGCGGCCGGCGCGAACCCGCTGGGCCTGAAGCGCGGCATCGAGAAGGCCGTCGAGGCCGTCACCGCCAAGCTGCTCGAGACCGCCAAGGAGATCGACACCAAGGAGCAGATCGCTGCTACCGCTGGTATCTCCGCGGGCGACTCGGCCATCGGCCAGCTCATCGCCGAGGCGATGGACAAGGTCGGCAAGGAAGGTGTCATCACCGTCGAGGAGAGCAACACCTTCGGGCTCCAGCTGGAGCTGACCGAGGGTATGCGCTTCGACAAGGGCTACATCTCCGGTTACTTCGTCACCGACCCCGAGCGTCAGGAAGCGGTCCTCGAGGACCCGTACATCCTGCTGGTGTCGTCGAAGATCTCGACCGTCAAGGACCTGCTGCCGCTGCTGGAGAAGGTCATCCAGGCCGGCAAGCCGCTGCTGATCATCGCCGAGGACGTCGAGGGCGAAGCCCTCTCGACCCTGGTCGTGAACAAGATCCGTGGCACCTTCAAGTCCGTCGCCGTCAAGGCGCCCGGCTTCGGTGACCGTCGCAAGGCCCAGCTGGCCGATATCGCCATCCTCACCGGTGGCGAGGTCATCAGCGAAGAGGTCGGCCTCTCCCTGGAGACCGCTGGCATCGAGCTGCTCGGCACTGCGCGCAAGGTCGTCATCACCAAGGACGAGACCACCATCGTCGAGGGTGCGGGCGACGCGGAGGCCATCAAGGGCCGCGTGGCGCAGATCCGCGCCGAGATCGAGTCCTCGGATTCGGACTACGACCGTGAGAAGCTGCAGGAACGTCTGGCCAAGCTGGCCGGCGGCGTTGCGGTGATCAAGGCCGGTGCCGCTACCGAGGTCGAGCTCAAGGAGCGCAAGCACCGCATCGAAGATGCCGTGCGCAACGCCAAGGCCGCCGTCGAAGAGGGCATCGTTGCCGGTGGTGGCGTCGCGCTGCTGCAGGCCGCCCCCGCGCTCGACGGCTTCAGCGGCCTGACCGCTGACGAGGCGACCGGTGTCAACATCGTGCGCGTCGCGCTGTCGGCTCCGCTCAAGCAGATCGCCTTCAACGCGGGCCTCGAGCCCGGCGTCGTGGCCGAGAAGGTCTCCAACCTCCCCGAGGGCGAAGGCCTGAACGCCGACACCGGTGTCTACGAGAACCTGCTGGCCGCCGGCGTTGCCGACCCGGTCAAGGTCACCCGCTCGGCCCTGCAGAACGCGGCCTCCATCGCCGCGCTCTTCCTCACCACCGAGGCAGTGGTCGCCGACAAGCCGGAGAAGTCCGCCCCCGCGGGCGACCCCACCGGCGGCATGGGCGGCATGGACTTCTGATCCCCTGATCAGCAGTTCTACGCAAGTCACGAAGGCCGGTCCACCACACGGTGGGCCGGCTTTCGGCATGAAATAGGGGAGTGAACATGGCGATCGTCCGCACGGTCCGCAAGTACTGGTTGTTCTGTGTACTGATGGGGATAATTTGCGGCTGGGTGATTCTGTCGGGTCTGCTCGATCTGGCTGACAGTACGGCCACCTGTCACGACTGGAGCCCACTCGTCCTGGATTTCACCAGCTATGACATGGCCCCAGGGGATAACGCGTGCGGGATGCCGAAGTCCGGCTACGCCAACTACGCGGACGTGAAGATGATCAACAATGTCCTGGACTCGGTGCGGGTCATCATCGGTGCGGTGATGTTGTGGATAGGTTGCTCTGCCATACGCGACTTGGCCGAGAAGGCCTACCCGAGCGAATAGACCGATCTGCGCGCGGGAGGTCAGCCGACCGGGGTCAATCGCAGGCGCTCGGCCAACTCGTTGAAGATGTAGAAGTTGGGGATGGTGCTGACGGGGGCCAGGGACATCCACATGCCGGAGAGTTTGATGCGGATGTGGCCGCTGCGGGCGTCGATGAGCTGGATGTCTTCCCAGGACAGGGCTTCCGCGCGGAAGGTGAGGGCGTCTAGGGAGAGGGCGAGGTCGCCGAAGGGGACGGTTTCGCCGTTGTCGATGGCGGCTACCGCGGCGGGGAGTTGGGTTGCGGTGACGGCGGACTGGATGGCGCGGGCCCATTCGCGGGCGCGGGCGAAACCCTCTTCGTCGATGGTCGCCTCGACACCGCCGGGGCCCGACAGTTCCAGCAGGTAGGTGACCGGGGTGGTGTCATGGAAGGGAATCGAGTGCTGACGCACTTCGGTGCTGTCCCAACGGAATCCGGCCACGCGCTGACCCGATCGGTAGACGGTGACGCCGTGGTCGAACAGGTCGATGCGGGCGGCACGGTTCTGCCGGTTGATCACGCCACGGCGCAGGGCGAGGAGCACGGGCGCGGCAGCGATCACCAGCAGGGTGATACCGCCTTGCCAGGCGCCCACAGCGCCGACGATGACGCCGATGGTGGCGATACAGCCCGCCACGATGCCGCAGCCGCGCACGAAGGTGTCGTCGGCGGGGGTGGCGAGAAAGGTGTCACGGTGCGCGCCGAGGTGCTGATACTCCGCCATCAGGTGTATCAGTTGGGTCAACGGCACCGCGTGCCGCGTATCGGCTACGTCCTCCGGCCTGTTCGGAGTGATCACTCGTCCCTCCATGAGGCGTTTTCATCCGCGGCGAAGCGTATGCGAACCGGCGGAATATTGCCACCGGTATGGTTCGGAAATTCTGGCCGCGACCGGGCGGAATGGTTCAGCCGATGGCGAAAGCGACGAAGAATCCTGCCGCGGTTGCCATCCCGACCCACCAGCCGCCTTCGCGATAGGCCTCGGGAATGAGCGAGTCGGCGAGCACCGCGATCGTCGCGCCGCCTGCGAAGGCTTGCACCACGCTGATCGCCGTCGTCGACACCGAACCCGCGAAACCGTTGCCCAGCACGGTCACCGCGACGAGCACCGAGGCCGTCACCGCCCACAGTGCGAAGGTCCGGGCCGTCTCGAACCCGTGCTGCTCGCGCATCAGTACCGCCCCGCTGAGCGCTTCGGGCACATTGCCCGCCGCGATTGCGACCAGCAACACGAATCCGCCTCCGCCACTGAGGGATACGCCGAGGGCGAGGTTTTCCGGCACGCCGTCGAGCACGGTCCCCAGCAGCAATGCCCAGCCGATCGCGGCGGGTCCCAGCTTGTTCTCGATGAGGTGGTTGGCGACCACGTACACCCCCGCACCGGCGAACAGCGCGGTACCGGCGATGAGCGGACCGTCGCGACGGAAGGCGGGCGCGAAGAGCTCCTCCGACATCGCCGCGATCATCGTTCCGGCACCGAATGCCATCATCGCGGCGAGCACGGCCTTCGGCAGCGTCCACCGAAGTCCCACCGCGACCCCGATCAGCAGCGGGACCGCGGTGCCGAGGCCGTACAGCAGGGCGGTGGGCATGGGCCAGAGCCTATTCGACCCGCCGTGCGCGAAACGCCGGGAACCTGGCGCGCCTGTGCCGATTAGGGTGGTTGACGTGTTGTTTCTGGACGAGGGCGAACCCACCGCGCCCGCGATCGTGTTCATCCACGGCATCCCGGGCTCGGTCGACTGGTTCGCTGCCGCCGCCGAGCGGATGAGCGGCGACTTCCGGGTGATCCGGGTCGATGCGCACGAACTCGGCGCCGACGGCGACTTCAGCGCCGCCGCCCGCACCGCCCCGCTCATCGCGCTCATGAACGACCTCGACCTCACCGACGTGACCGTGGTGGGCCATTCGTTCGGCGCCGAGATCGCGTTGGAACTCGCCGCTGTCTCGAACCGCGTCGCCCGCGTGGTGGTCGTCGGCCAAGCCCCGGACTACCGGGCCGCCAAGATCCCGGCCGCCGCCAAATGGGTTGTCCGCCCGTGGGCGGTGCGCCTGGCACAACGGTGGACACCCGGACCGGTGATCCGGCTGGCGAGCCGATCGGCCTTCGCGCCCCGCTTCCGCTACGACTCGGCACCGGGGCTGGCCGACGCGCTGGTCCGTGACTTCCGCGCCACCCTCCCCGCCGGTCTCGCCTACGCAACGGGCGCCCGAGCCGACGACCTCGCCGCACAACCCCTCGACACCCGCGTACAGGCCCTGGACCAGCCCGTCCT
Organism: Nocardia sp. NPDC058518; assembly: GCF_042719655.1. NCBI lineage: Bacteria > Bacillati > Actinomycetota > Actinomycetes > Mycobacteriales > Nocardiaceae > Nocardia > Nocardia sp. NPDC058518. Next base: position 189,793 of record NZ_JBHXNJ010000007.1, on the reverse strand, counting down.
CGCCATCCACGGCCGCCACGACTACCTCTACGACAGCACCGCGACCCTCGCCCGCTTCGCCGCCGCGGGCGCCGACACCCACCTCGTCGAACACGCCGGCCACTCGCCCCAGGTCGAGCAACCGGACGAATTCGTCTCCGTCCTGCGCGAATTCATCGCTAGAACCCGCTGACCGCTGAAACCACGAACGTCCCCGGTGTGCCCGCCTGCCCCAGCGGGCCACCCTTGTCGAACTGCGATGACACGATCAGCGCCCGCTCGCCCGAATGCACCATCGTCGTAGGAACATTCAGTGTGGGATCGTGGAATTCGCCGGTGCGGGTGGCGGTTGCGCCGTCGTCGGCGAGAGTCCAGCGGCTGATGGTGTTGTCGAGGTTGTGGACTATCCACAGGGTGTCCTCGCGCAGGTCCAACCCGTCGCCGTGGCGCGCGTCGCCACCGATCAGCGATACCTTCCGGATCGGGTCGGTGCCGCCGGTGAGGTCGATGCGATACAGCTGGGCCGCTGACATGGCGACGACGATCAGATACTTCCCGGCCGGGTCGGCGACAATTCCGTTGAGCTCGAACACCTTCGGATCGCGCGGCCCGAGCGCAGCGGTCAGGTCGTAGGCGACAGTCAGTTCACTGCCAGCACCGATTGCCGCCTTGTAGACGACATTTCGCACGCTGTCGGTCAGATAGGCCGACCCGTCCGCGCCGAAATCCAGGTCGTTGACGAAACGCGGCGCGTCACCGGGCACTTCGAACCGTGCGAGCAGCGCCCGTGACCCGGTGTCGTAAACGCTCACGCCCACACCGGAATCGATCACCCACAGCCGACCGCTCCGATCGACCTTCAGACCGTTCGCAGTCTTCCTGCCGTCGGCGCCCGCGGGCAGGAACACCTCGGCGCGCGAAGCGTCGGCAGCCGCGCGATACACCGCACCGTCCGCGAACGACCCGACGTAGGTGTCACCGTTACGCGCGTCCAAGCCGATGCCCTCGGGATACACGGCATCGCCGGGCAGTTCATACGCGGTGCTCAATGTGGGTGTGGCGGGCGAGGTCCCGCACGCGGTCATGGCCAGGCACGCGGCGGCAACGGCGACGGTTCTCAACATGATAAAGCCTCTCAGTGATGTAATGACAAGCATTAAGCGATAGGCAGTAAGATAGATTAGGGTCGTTATGATCGTCAAGGGCATTATGAAGTGATGGGCGGATACCATGCACCGCATGACGTCCATGTCCGCCGCCGAGAGGCTCGGCACGTATATCAAGCGCGCCGAGCAAGCCCTGATCGCGACGAAGACGGCCGCGCTGAAACCCGCCGGGCTCACCGTCCCGCAGTACAGCGCGCTGCTGCACCTCGCGGAGAATCCCGGTATCTCGGCCGCGGCGCTGGCTCGGCTGGCCGGCGTCACCCCGCCGACGATGAACACCGTCCTGACCAATCTGCAGGACCGCGGCCTGGTCGACCGCACCCCGCACGAGTGGCACAAGAACGTGCTGGAAACCCGCCTGACCGAGGAGGGGCGGGCGGTGATGAACGACGCCGACGCCCGCGCGATCGCGGTGGAGCGCGCACTGGCCGAGCAATTCAGCACGGCCGAACTCGCGGCGGTGCAGGAGTCGCTCACGCGCGCCGCGCAGGCACTCGACGCGATTCGCGACGACCTGCCGTGACGAAAAAGAGCCCGCCGGAAGTTCCGGCGGGCTCACAAGATGATCGAGGTCAGCGCTCGGCGGCGACCTTCACCTTGCTCAGCGTTTCGTGCATCCCCGAGACCAGGTCGGCCTCGAACTTCTCCTCGCCGCCCATGGCGACCTTGATCGTTCCCCGCAGCCAGCCGGGCAGGCCTTTGACGTCGACCGTGCGCGTCTCGACGACGCGGGTGCCGGTGGCGGTCGGCTCGAGCTCGTAGGCCCAGGTCGTGCGGTTCTCGTTCATCCGGAACGCCAGCGCCTTGTTCGGCTCGAAGCGCACGATGCGTGAAGTGGTCGGGTAGATCTTCCAGCCGACCTTGTTGACATTGACGGTGAACGCGCCGTCGCGGACGCCGCCGACCGCGACCATCTTCAACGTCGTCGGGCTGAGCTCGGGCATGCGGCGCAGGTCGGCGAGCACCGACCAGACCTTTTCCGGCGATGCGGCGATGTCGATGCTGGCTTCGAGAGTGTTCGGCAACGTTGCCTCCGGGGTAAACGTGACGGGCTGTCACGCTCAGCATAAGCACCGTGGCCGCACCCGACCTCCGCCCGTAGTCGGATCTTGTCCGTGGGTACTTCCCGATACCGCGAAGACGGGGCATTCGCGTCGGTACACTCGCGTTTCACATGTCGGTAGTCCCGGGCTGGTGCCCTAGGTGAGACCGAACTTCTCGGGTCTTGCGTCCTTTGGAAAAAATTCTAGAGAATTCCTTTAAAACACCTCCACTTCACATTGTGTCTGGGTATCGTCCGAGACGGCAAATGGCCGGTGACGACGAAGTCACAAAACATCGACTTGGAGTGACACATGCTTTACAACATCACTGATGACGGCAGCGACGGCAACATTCTGACCCTGCTGCTCGGACTGCTCACCAGCTCGCTCAGCAGCGGTTCGGCGCAGACCTCCGGGAATTGATGCGACTATAGCCAACTTTCGGCTAACGCGCGGTTGGCCGAATGGGCGGCCGTTGGGCCTGATCCATGACGAGGGGATCAGGCCCTTCGGTATTGTCAGCGACAATGTCACAGGATGCGAATACGGGACGAATGTATGCCGGGCAACCCGTAGAGGACCGGCAACGCCAGCGGCGTGCGCGTTTTCTGGAGTCAGGCCTTACGGTCTTCGCGCGCGATGGGTATGCCAACAGTTCGGTCGGTGCTATCTGTAAGGACGCGGGGCTGTCGTCTCGACAGTTCTACGAGGAGTTCACCGGCCGCGAGTCCCTGCTGCTGGAGCTGTACGAGCAGATCGATCGGCATTCACGCGAGGCGGTGGCCACCGCACTCGAGGACAAGTCCGAGGCGACCGTGCTCGAGCAGATCGACGCGGCCGTGCGGGCCTATGTCGAGTCGATCGGCAACGATCCACGCAAGGCGCGGGTGGCGCTGGTCGAAGTGGTCGGAGCGGGCCCCAAGGTCGAGAAGTTCCGGCTCGAGCTGCGTCGCGTGTGGGGATCGTTGCTGGCCAGTGCCGCCGAGGACGCGGCCATGCACGGCGAAATCCCGCCCGGCGACTACGAACTGCGGGTGCTCGCGATCATCGGCGCGGTGAACTATGTCGTCGACGGCTGGAGCGGCAGCGATCCGCGTCCTCCGCTCGACGAAGTGATCAAGGTGCTGAGCAGGGTGATCCTGGGCGCGGTCGGGGCCTGATGCCGCGGGTCGAGATCGTCCCGATCCAGGTACCCGACGGCAGCACCCTGCCGGTGCGGCTCATTCCGGCCACCGGTGCACACCGGCATCCGGTCACCGCGGACGCACCACGCCCGGTCGTGGTCATCGTGCCCGGCCTGGCTGTGCCAGGGGAGTACTACGAGTATTTCGGACACCGGCTCGCCGCCTGCGGATTCGACGTCGCCATCGGCGAACTGCGAGGTCAGGGCGCGAGTAAACCTCGTCCTGATGCGGGAAGTTCTTACGGCTACCAGGAATTGGTCTCGGTGGACTTTCCGGCGATGCTGGCCGCGGTGCGCAACCGGTTCCCGGCCAGCACGCCGTACCTGCTCGGCCACAGCATGGGCGGGCAGCTCTCGGCGATGTACGCGGCTCGGGTGCGCGGCAGGCTCGGTGGCCTGATCCTGGTCGCTTCCGGCACGCCGTATTTCCGTGGGTTTCGCGGTGTTCTGGGTCCGGGTGTGCTGGTCGGTACCGCCGCGGTGGCGGTCGCGTCGAACCTGGCCGGTTTCTGGCCGGGGGACCTGCTCGGCAAGCGCGCGTACGGCAGGCAGTCCAAAGTGCTCATGTCGGATTGGGCCAGGCTGGCGCGCACCGGGCGCTTCGTGCCCGTCGGTGCCGATATCGACTACGACGAGCGGATGTCGCGGCTGAAGTTCCCGGTCCTGTCGATCACCGTCGCCGGTGACGAGATGGCCCCACAGACCTCCGCCGACCACCTGCTCGGCAAGCTGACCGGTGCGCAGATCACCCGGTGGTTCCAGCCGGAGGCCCTGGGGCACATCGGCTGGATCACCAATCCGGACTCCACCGTCGACGCGGTGGAGAAGTGGTTGCGCGACCGCTGATCCGGTGCGGACCGCGCAGGCTCAGGCCGAGCGGCGGCCCTCGATCAGCATCTGGATGAAGAACTCGTAGACCAGCGCGGACAGGTACGCCGACTGCTTGTTGTCGGCGGCACCGCCGTGACCACCCTCGATGTTCTCGTAGTACCAGACGGTGCGATCCTGCGACTCGAGGAGCGCGGCCATCTTTCGCGCATGGCCGGGATGGACCCGGTCGTCGCGGGTGGAGGTGGCGAGCAGGATCGGCGGGTACTGCTTGCCGGTGTCGGTGTTCTGGTACGGCGAGTACTCGCTGATGTAGGCCCATTCCTCCGGCTTGTCCGGGTCGCCGTATTCGGCGACCCACGACGCACCGGCCAGCAGCAGGTGATAGCGCTTCATATCCAGCAGCGGCACCTGGCAGACGATGGCGCCGAACAGATCCGGGTAGCGAGTGAGCATCACGCCCATCAGCAGACCGCCGTTGCTGCCGCCGATCGCGCCGAGCCGATCGGGGGTGGTGATGCCACGGGTGACCAGGTCGCGGGCGACCGCGGCGAAGTCCTCGAAGGCGCGGTGGCGATGCTCTTTCAGCGCGGCGGTGTGCCATTCGGGGCCGTACTCGCCGCCGCCGCGGATGTTGGTCATCACGTAGGTGCCGCCGCGTTCGAGCCAGTTCATGCCCGCGGAGCCGAGATATGCCGGGGTCTTGGAGATTTCGAAACCGCCGTACCCGTTCATGATCGTCGGGCCGGGAGTGCCGCGGCGGTCACGATGCCGAATCACGAAGTAGGGCACCGCGGTGCCGTCGTCGGAGGTGGCGAAGAACTGCTCGGTCTCGATGCCGGTGGCGTCGAAGTAGCCGGGCGCCTGCTTCAAGGTCACCGCGGTTTCGCCGATGGCGCTGCTGAGCAGTGTGGTCGGGGTGGTGAAACCGGTGGTGGTGAGCATGAATTCGTCGCCGCCCTCGAGTGGGTCGAGGTTGTTGACCGAGGTGGAGGACATCGCGGGGGAGTCGGTGAGCTTGCTGGTCGTCCACCCGTCCGGGCCGGGAGTGAGAACCCGGAATCCGGTCTGCACATCTTGCAGAGTGGTCAGGATCAGGTGGTTCTCGGTCCATCCCCACGATTCCAACGAGGTGTGCGGGTCGGGGGCGAAGAGAACCTCGAACTCCCGCGAACCGGCGAGGAAGTCGTTCAGGTCGGTGACCAGCAGGCTGCCGGGGGCGTAGGTGGTGTCGGCCGGTGTCCATTCGGTCTTCAGGCGCACGAGCAGCCAGTCGCGGTACCAGTCGACATCCGCGTCGGTGGGGGTTTCGATGAGGCGCCATTCGCCGTCGTCGAGCAGCGACACCTCGCTGTTGAAGAAGTCCGTCGAACGGTGCAGGTAGTGGCGCTCGTAGCCGGGGTGGCGGTCGTATCCGGCGCCGATCGAGACGTCGCTCGGCTTGCCCTCGTATACCGTTTCGGCTGTGGACAATTCCGTGCCACGTCGCCAGCGCTTGGCGATGCGCGGGTATCCGGAGTCGGTGAGCGATCCGGGTCCGAAATCGGTGCCGACGTAGACGGTGTCGGCGTCGATCCAGCCGATGCGCGACTTGGCCTCCGGCAGGTAGAACCCGCCGTCCTCCGGGGCGATGAATTGCCTGGTGATCAAGTCGAATTCGCGCTCGACGCCTGCGTCGGCACCGCCGCGGGACAGGTGGATGATGGCGCGCTCCTGCGAGGGCCGCAGCACCGCGGCACCCGACCACACCCAGTTCTCCCCGTCGGCCTCGGCCAGCGCGTCGACATCGATCAGCACATCCCACTCGGGCTCATCGGTGGCGTAGGACTCGAACGTCGTGCGCCGCCACAGTCCGCGCTGATGCTGCGCATCACGCCAGAAGTTGTACAGCCACGGGCCGCGCCTGCCGGGGTAGGCGATCTTGGTGTCGTCGTCGAGCATCGCCAGTACGCGACGCTCCATATCGGCGAATCGGTCGGTGGCGGCGAACCGGTGGCCCACCACGTCGTTGCGGGCGCGCGCCCAGTCCAGCGCGCCCTCGTCGGTCACGTCCTCGAGCCAGAGATAGGGATCGGTCACGTTCTGCTCAACGCCGCTCATCCCCACATTGTTGCCGATGTGGCCGACCACATTCGCACCCGCTGTGTTCGATGGTTTGCTGCACGGGGTTGACAGCGGCCTGCACGCGGTTTCACGTCCTCTATGCACAGGTAGCGGTGCAACATTCGATGGTTGCCATCTTGTTGCGTGTTGTCCGGGCAGGTTCGTGGGAGTGTGTTCTCCTGGGTTGGTGACCTCGCTACAGGCAGCGGTACGGACCGGGTCCCCGACCCTCAATCTCGCCCTGGCCACCTGGGTTTCGGCCATCAACTTCTGGGCGTGGAACCTCATCGGCCCCCTCTCGCCGAACTACGCCGACAAGATGGCACTCAGCAGCATGGCGGCCTCGATCATGGTGGCTATGCCGATTCTCGTCGGCTCGCTGGGCCGGATCGTGTCCGGCGCGCTCACCGACCGTATCGGCGGCCGCTCGATGTTCATCGGGGTCTCGCTGGCCTCGATCGTGCCGGTTGTCGCGGTCGGCATCGCGGGCAGCATCGAGTCCTACCCGCTGATGCTGGTGTTCGCGTTCCTGCTCGGTATCCCCGGCACCATCTTCGCCGTCGGCATCCCGTTCGCGAACTCCTGGTACGTGCCTGCCCGCCGCGGTTTCGCGACCGGTGTGTTCGGCGCGGGCATGGTGGGCACCGCGGTGTCGGCGTTCTTCACACCCCGGTTCGTCCGCTGGTTCGGGCTGCTGCCCACCCACCTGATCGTGGCGGCCGCACTCGCGGTGACCGCGGTGCTGTGCATCCTGTTCATGCGGAACTCGCCGGATTTCACCCCGAACACCGACCCGGTGCTGCCCAAGCTACGCGCCGCGATGAAGTTGGGTGTCACCTGGGAGATGTCGTTCCTGTACGCGGTGGTGTTCGGCGGGTTCGTCGCCTTCAGCTCGTATCTGCCGACCTACATCAAGCACATCTACGGCTTCTCCGCGGTCGACGCGGGCAGCCGCACCGCGGCCTTCGCACTCGCCGCGGTGATCGCGCGCCCGATCGGTGGCGCGCTCTCGGACCGCATCGCGCCGAAGTACATCGTGATCGTCTCGCTGGCGGGCACCGCGGCGATGGCGGTGGTGGCCTCGTTCAAACCGCCTGCCGACCTCGCCTCGGCGGCCACGTTCATCACCCTCGCGCTGTTCCTCGGGGTCGGGACGGGTGGCGTGTTCGCCTGGGTGGCGCGGCGAACGCCCGCGCAGAGCGTCGGCAGCGTCACCGGCATCGTGTCGGCCGCGGGCGGACTCGGCGGCTACTTCCCGCCGCTGATCATGGGCATGACCTACAACGAAGCGAGCAACAGCTACGCCGTCGGACTGTTGCTGCTGGCCGCGACCGCGTTGGCCGCGCTGGCCTACACCGTGTTCAAGCTGCACGCCGTCGAGTAGCGGTGCTCCCCGCGCCATCCCTGATCGGACCTCGTCGAAGGAGAAATGAACAGTGGCATCTCGAGCGCGGATCGGCGGACCCGTCGAAGACCTGTTGGTGCGCAGCGGCCGGTTCTTCACCCCCGGTACCGAATCCCCGGATCTGCGCACTGTCGCCCGTTCCGGCGGTCGCGAGGGCGACATCTTCTATCGCAACCGGTGGAGCCACGACAAGGTGGTGCGCTCGACCCACGGCGTGAACTGCACCGGGTCGTGTTCGTGGAAGGTCTACGTCAAAGACGGCATCATCACCTGGGAGACCCAGGACATCGACTACCCGTCGGCGGGCCCCGACCGGCCGGATTACGAGCCGCGGGGCTGTCCCCGTGGGGCCGCCTTCTCCTGGTACACCTACTCACCGACGCGGGTGCGCTACCCGTACGCGCGCGGTGTGCTGGTCGAGATGTATCGCGAAGCCAAGCGGCGGATCGGCGATCCCGTCCTGGCCTGGGCCGACCTGCAAGGCGATCCGGATCGGCGCCGAACGTATCAAAAGGCCAGGGGTATGGGCGGTTTGGTGCGGGTGAGCTGGGACGAGGCGGTCGAGATGATCGCCGCGGCGCATGTGCACACCATCGCCGAATACGGCCCGGACCGGGTGGCCGGGTTCTCGCCCATCCCGGCGATGTCGATGGTGTCCTTCGCGGCGGGGTCGCGGTTCGTCGAGATGATCGGCGGGGTGATGACCTCGTTCTACGACTGGTACGCCGACCTGCCGGTGGCCTCGCCGCAGGTCTTCGGTGACCAGACCGATGTGCCGGAGTCGGGTGACTGGTGGGACGCCTCCTATCTGATGATGTGGGGTTCCAATGTGCCGGTGACGCGCACGCCGGACGCTCACTGGATGGCCGAGGTGCGCTACCGCGGTACCAAGGTCGTCACCGTCAGCCCCGACTACGCCGACAACACCAAATTCGCCGACGAATGGATGCCGTGCGCGGCGGGCACCGACGGGGCGATGGCGATGGCGATGGGGCACGTCATCCTCACCGACTACTTCGTGCGCGCACGGGAACCGTTCTTCGTCGACTACGTCCGGCAGTTCACCGATCTGCCCTTTCTGGTCAGCCTGGTCGAACGCGACGGCCGCCTTGTTCCCGGCAAGAATCTCACCGCCGCCGATCTGGGCTCCAGCGCCGAGAACGCCGCCTTCAAGCCGGTGTTCATCGACAGCGTCACCGGCGAGCCAGCCGTACCGCACGGCTCGCTGGGTTTCCGGTTCGGGCAGGAAGGCGTCGGCAAATGGAACCTCGACCTCGGTGAGCTGCAACCCGCGCTGACCGTCGCCGATGCGGGCGACGGGCGGTCGGTGGTGGTGACGCTGCCGCGCTTCGACACCGTCGACGGCCACGGCGAGACGATCGATCGTGGTGTGCCGGTGCGGATGGTCGCTGGTCGTCCGGTCTGCACGGTCTTCGATCTCATGCTCGCCCAGTACGGCGTGGCACGGCCGGGCCTGCCGGGGGAATGGCCGAGCGGCTACGACGATCCCGGTTCGCTCTACACCCCCGCCTGGCAGGAACCGATCACCGGCGTCTCGGGCGCGCAAGTGATCCGGATTGCCCGCGAATTCGCGGACAACGCGGTCGATTCCGGCGGCCGCAGCATGATCATCATGGGCGCGGGGATCTGCCAGTGGTTCCACGGCGACGCTACCTACCGCGCGATTCTGGCGATGCTGCTGCTCACCGGTTCGATGGGCCGCAACGGCGGCGGCTGGGCCCACTATGTCGGGCAGGAGAAGTGCAGGCCGGTGACCGGCTGGTCCACCGTCGCGATGGGCACCGACTGGTCGCGCCCGCCGCGCCTGATGGCGGGCACCTCGTACTGGTACGCGCACACCGACCAGTGGCGCTACGACGGCTACCGTGCCGATGTGCTCGCCGCGCCGACCGGTCGCGGCCTGTTCCGCGGCAAGCACACCATGGACGTGATGAGCTCGGCCGTGGCGATGGGCTGGACGCCGTTCTATCCCCAGTTCGACCGTTCCTCGCTGGACCTGGCCGACGAGGCGGCCGCCGCCGGCATCGACCCGGTGGCCTACACCGTCGACCAATTGCACAGCGGCAAGCTGCGATTCGCGGTCCAGAATCCGGACAGCCCGAGGAACTGGCCGCGGGTGCTGAGCGTGTGGCGGTCGAATCTGCTCGGCTCCTCGTCCAAGGGCAACGAGTACTTCCTGAAGCATCTGCTCGGTACCGGTTCCAACGTGCGCAACACGCTCGCCGAGACGGGGCAGCGTCCCGTGGATGTGGTCTCACCCGATCCGGTCCCGGAGGGCAAGCTCGACCTGCTGATGTCGATCGACTTCCGGATGACCTCGACCACCCTGTTCTCCGATGTCGTGCTGCCCGCGGCCACCTGGTACGAGAAGGCCGACCTGTCCAGCACCGATATGCACCCCTTCATGAACGCCTTCACCCCGGCCATCGACCCACCGTGGGAGACCAGGTCCGATTTCGACGCGTTCGCCGCGATCGCCCGCGCGTTCTCGGCGATGGCGGCGGTGCACCTCGGCACCCGCACCGATGTCGTGCTCGGCACATTGCAGCACGACACCCCCGGTGCGATGGCCTATCCCCATGGCACCCAGTCGAATTGGCAGGACACCGGTGATGTTCCGGTACCGGGCAAAACGATGGGTCCGCTGGCGGTGGTCGAACGGAATTACGCCGCCATCGCGGAGAAATGGGCGGCATTGGGCCCGCTGGTCGAGAAGGCGGGTTTGACGACCAAGGGCATCACCGTGTTCCCGGATCAGGAAGTCGTCGAGCTCGGCCGACTGCACGGTGTGATGAATTCCGGTGTGGCAGCAGGCCGTCCGGCACTGGAGACGGCCGAGAAGATGGCCGATACCATCCTCATGCTGTCGGGCACGTCCAACGGCAGGCTGGCGGTGGCGGGGTTCGAGGAACTGGACCGGCGCACCGGTCGTCACATGGTGGAGCTGGCCGAGGGCAGCGAGGAACGCCGAATCACGTTCGCGGAGACCCAGTCCCGGCCGGTGCCGGTGATCACCAGTCCTGAGTGGTCGGGCAGCGAAACCGGTGGGCGCCGCTACGCGCCGTTCACCCAGAACATCGAATTCCTCAAGCCATTCCACACACTCACCGGTCGCATGCATTTCTACGTCGACCACGATTGGCTGGAGGAACTCGGCGAGGCGCTGCCGATCTACCGCCCGCCGCTGGACATGGGGAAACTTTTCGGCGAGCCCGGAATCGGGGAAACCCGCGACGGCGTCGGCCTGACCCTGCGCTATCTGACCCCGCATTCGAAATGGTCGATCCACTCCGAATACCAGGACAACCTGCTGATGCTGTCGCTCTCGCGCGGTGGCCCGACCATGTGGATGAGCCCCGGCGACGCGGAGAAGATCGGCGTGCGCGACAACGAATGGGTCGAGGCGGTGAACCGCAACGGCGTGCTGGTCTGCCGGTCGATCGTGTCCCAGCGCATGCCCGACGGTGTGGTGTACGTGTACCACGCGCAGGAACGCACCATCGATGTCCCGCTGTCGGAGACCACCGGAACCCGTGGCGGCATTCACAATTCGCTCACCCAGTTGCTGATCAAGCCGACGCATCTGGCGGGCGGCTATGCCCAGACCTCGTACGCGTTCAACTATCTCGGCCCGACCGGAAATCAGCGCGACGAAGTCACCGTGGTCCGTCGCCGCAGCCAGGAGGTGACGTACTGATGAAAGTCATGGCGCAGTTGGCGATGGTGATGAACCTGGACAAGTGCATCGGCTGCCACACGTGTTCGGTGACCTGCAAACAGGCGTGGACCAATCGCACCGGCACCGAATACGTGTGGTTCAACAATGTGGAAACCCGTCCGGGACAAGGCTATCCGCGCACCTATGAGGATCAGGAGAAGTGGCGCGGCGGCTGGACCATGAAGAACGGCCGGTTGCGCTTGCTCGGCGGCGACCGTTTCAGCAAGCTCGCCAATATCTTCGCCAATCCGAAGATGCCCTCGATCGAGGACTACTACGAGCCGTGGACCTACGACTACGAGAACCTGACCAATGCCCCACTGAGCGACCAGGTTCCGGTCGCCGCGCCGCGTAGCCTGCTCACCGGCGCGCCGATGATGATCAAGGGCTCGGCCAACTGGGACGACGATCTGGCCGGTTCGCCCGAGATCCTCCCCGGTGACCCGGTGCTGGCGAAGGTGAGCGAGAAGGTGAAGGCCGATCTCGAACAGACCTTCATGTTCTATCTGCCGCGTATCTGCGAGCACTGCCTCAATCCGGCGTGCGTCGCGTCCTGTCCTTCCGGCGCGATGTACAAGCGCACCGAGGACGGGATCGTGCTCGTCGACCAGGACAAGTGCCGTGGCTGGCGGATGTGTATCTCCGGATGCCCTTACAAGAAGGTGTATTTCAACCACAAGACGGGCAAGGCCGAGAAATGCACCTTCTGCTATCCGCGGGTCGAGGTCGGCTTGCCGACGGTCTGCGCGGAGACCTGCGTCGGCCGGTTGCGGTATATCGGGCTGATCTTCTACGACGTGGACAAGGTGCTCGACGCCGCCGCCGTCGCCGATGAGCGCGATCTGTACGAGGCGCAGGTGAACGTGCTGCTCGATCCCGCCGATCCGGACGTTGTCGCGGGAGCGCGTGCCTCCGGTATTCCGGACAGCTGGATCGAGGCGGCGCAACGATCCCCGATTCACGCGCTGATCAAGGACTTCCGGGTCGCGCTTCCGCTGCATCCGGAATACCGGACTATGCCGATGGTGTGGTACATCCCGCCGCTGTCACCGGTGGTCGACGCGGTCAGCCGGGACGGGCACGACGGCGAGGATGTCGGCAACCTGTTCGGAGCGCTCGAATCGTTGCGAATTCCCCTGGAGTACTTGGCCGGGCTGTTCACCGCCGGGGACACCGAACCGGTGGCGGTGGTGTTGCGCAAGCTGGCCGCGATGCGTTCGTATATGCGCGATATCAACCTCGGACGTGAGCCGCGAGCGGAGATTCCGGCGGCCGTCGGGATGACCGAGGAAAAGATGTACGAGATGTACCGGCTGCTGGCGCTGGCGAAAATCGAGGACCGGTACGTGATTCCCTCGGCCTATGCCGATCAGGGGCATCAGCTAGAGGAGTCCGTGGCCGACTGCGCCCTCGACTTCGACGGCGGACCGGGCATGTACGAACAGGTTTCGGGTCCCTTCGGCGAGACCAGCGGCAAACCGGTGCCGGTCGCGGTGGAGACGTTCCACGCGCTCAAACAGCGCCAGACCAGTGAATCCACCCCCGCGGGCAACGGTTCTCGGGTCAACCTGCTGAACTGGGACGGCAAAGGCGCACCGGAGGGCATGTTCCCGGGTGGCCGCACATGATGCGCCCTCGCGCGGCCCGGCGCGCCGCCGAGCAGCGGCTGGTGTGGCAGGCGGCCTCGCTGCTGCTGGCCTATCCCGACAGCGAACACCGAACGCGACTCGAACTGGTCGCGCAACTGTGCGCGCACCTGCCGCGCGAGCAGGCCGAGCCGTTGCTCCTGGTGGCGTACGACTTGGGTTCGCTCACCGAAGTGGCTGCGGCACAACAGTTCACCGAGACCTTCGACCTGCGCAGGCGCGCGACGTTGCTGCTCACGTACTGGACCGACGGCGATACCCGCAACCGTGGCACGGCGATGCTCGCCTTCACCGAGGCATACCGCGGCGCGGGCGTGGAGCCGCCGAGCGGCGAGGTCGCCGACCACCTGCCCGTCGTGCTCGAGTTCGCCGCCACCGTCGACCCCGTCGCCGGTGCCGCCCTGCTCACCGCGTATCGGCGCGCGATCCACGCGATCGGACTCGCGCTGTCGGAGGAGGATTCGCGCTACGCCCCGGTGCTGGCCGCGGTCATCGCGACCCTGCCGCCCGCGACCGAACAAGATCTCGGCTGGGCCCGCAGGCTGGTCGACGCGGGACCGGCGGCCGAATCGGTGGGGCTGGCCCCGTTCACCCTCACCGTGCCGCCGCGCCGAAGTGCGCAAGACCGGGAACCCGCTGTAGCGAAAGGACTTCGGTGATATGGCAGCCAACGATGTGTCGGCGGGTGAGATCTACTGGGACATCGTCCCGTACGTGAGTCTGGCGATCCTGATCGTCGGCACCTGGTGGCGCTACCGATACGACAAGTTCGGCTGGACCACCCGGTCCTCACAGCTCTACGAGTCAAGACTGCTGCGCATCGGCAGTCCGCTGTTCCACTACGGGATGATGGTGGTGATCGTCGGCCACATCATCGGGCTGGTCATCCCACAATCCTGGACCGACGCCATCGGCATGAGCCAGCACGTCTATCACATCCAAGCCATCGCACTCGGCAGCATCGCGGGCGTGGCCACCCTCACCGGCATCGTGTTGCTGATCTATCGCCGCCGCCGCAACGGTCCGGTCTTCACCGCGACCACGCTCAACGACAAGCTCATGTACCTGATCCTGGTCTGCGCGTTGATCACCGGGCTGGCGACCACCTTGATCGGCTCCGGCGCGATCGGGCCCGAACACAACTACCGGGAAACGGTCTCGCCGTGGTTCCGTTCGATCTGGATCCTGCGGCCGCGTGGTGACCTGATGGCGCAGGCACCGCTGTCGTTCCACATCCACGTGACGATCGCCTTGATCTTGTTCGCGATCTGGCCGTTCACCCGGCTCGTGCACGCCTTCAGCGCACCGTTCAGCTACTTCTACCGGCCCTACATCGTGTACCGCTCCCGGGCGAGCGCCAAGCCCGATGAGCTGATCGGCTCGCGCCCGGAGCGGCAGGGTTGGTGAATCACCATTTGTGGGCGACGTCGATGACCACCCGAGCGGGGTTGTCGAGGGTGCTCACGCGGAACGGGAGGCGGGCGCGCACGCCGAGGCCGAAGGTGGTCTGTCCTTCGAAGGAGCCGGCGAACGCGGCCTGGCGGAAGGTCGGGTAGCCGTTCACGGTGACGAGTTCGGTGCGGCTCGGCGGGTTGTAGGTGCTGTTGCCCGCGTTGTCGTAGGCGGGGGCCAGGACCGTGATCTGCAGGAACGCGCCACCGCGTAGCGGCACAGCGGCGCCGGAACCGTCCTGGGTGACGGTGCCGACGTAGCCGACGCGGTAGCCGGCGGTGGGGCCGGACAGGTCGACGACCAAGCGGTCGTAGCACTCGTGGCGGCCGGCGCGGACTCCCGCGACGGTGGCGGTGGAGTAGTTCGAGGACGACTTGTCGTATGAGCCCCAGGAGAGTCCGCAGTAGGACGGGGTGGCCGCGGCGGGCAGTGCCGACAGGCCGAGGCAGGTCGCGAGGGAGGCGAGGAGGACGAGGACGCGACGCATGTCGCACCGCCTTTGGATCAGGGCCCATGGGTCGGGGATGCAGTACTGACTTATCGGAGGGACAAGACAGCGCGTTAGCGTCGGTCCGGCGTCGAATGTGCTGCGAAACGTACGATCACAGGTCACGAATGAACCGGAGGTGGATGTGTTCCTGTGGGAGCAGCACTGTTGTCTGCCTTTGCGGCCAACGGCCAGGGTGGCGGACCTGGCGCGGTACCCGTTGGGGTCGTATCTGTCGGTGAATGTCGGGTACTCGGGGGAGCGCAAGGCTGATTCCCTCGCGCTGCTGCGCCAGTTCCGGGGCGAGGCTCTGGTCGACCCACGGTTCCGGTTGGTCGACGGAATCGCCGATATCGGCGCACCCGAGGTGATCGGGCTGGCATTCGACCTGGAGGACTCGGCGCCACTCGACGGCGACCTCGACAATGTCGCGATGTTCTACGACCTGGGCGTTCGCTCGCTGCTGCCCACCTACAACCACGCCAACGAGGCGGGTTGCGGCTGCCTCGACACCGTGGACACCGGGCTGAGCGGCTACGGAAAAGACTTGGTACGCAAGCTCAACGAGGTCGGCATGTTCGCCGACGGGTCGCATTGTTCGCGCCGCACCGGCCTCGATATCTCCACGCACACGTCGGTTCCGATGATCTACAGCCACTCCAATTTCGCCGCGCTGCACGAACATCCGCGCAATATCGACGATGAGCAGGCACGGGCGTGTGCCGCGACGGGCGGGGTGATCGGCATCAATGGCGTCGGGATCTTCCTCGGCTGCAACGAGCCGGATGCGCGCTCCGAGCGGCTGGCGGCGATGGCCGACCACATTCGCTACGGCGTCGACCTGGTCGGCATCGACCACATCGGCATCGGTTCGGACTATTCGTTCGATGGTCAGCAGTTCAACGACGAGATCCGTGACAACCCCGGCGCGTTCTCCGACGCGTATACGAAGTGGGGTCCACTGCAGTGGACCCCACCCGAGGATCTCCTCGGCGAATCCGACGTTCCGGGCCTGGGCGAACTCCTCGCCGCCCGTGGTTTCACCGCTGCCGAGCGCGAAGCGGTCTTCGGCGGCAACTTCGCCAGGGTCGCGAGCCAGGTCTGGCGTGCGTGATGTCGCCTCAGGCGAGGCGGACGAGCATTTTGCCGGTGTTGGCGCCGGTGAGGACACCGAGGAAGGCGGCGGGGGCCTGGTCGAGGCCTTCGTAGACGGTCTCGGTGGTGCGGAGGGTGCCGTCGGCGAGCCAGCCCGCGGCCTTGCCGATGTATTCGCCGAAGATCGGGAAGTAGCTGGTCACCAGCATGCCCCGCAGGGTGATCTCCTTCGTCGCCGCGAGGTAGAGGTCGGGGATCTGCTGGGCGGTGGCGCCGTTGTAGCCGCTGATCGCGCCGACAAGGGCGATGCGGCCGTGCTGGTTGAGTGACTCGATGGCGACCTTCAGGTGTTCCCCGCCGACGCTGTCGAGGTAGACATCGATGCCGTCGGGCGCGGCGGCCGTGAGCTGACCACCGAGGTCACCGGCGCGGTAGTCGATCGCCGCGTCGAAACCGAACTCCTCGAGCAACTTTCCCGTCTTGACGGGGCCACCGGCCGAACCGATCACCCGCTTCGCGCCGAGTGCCTTGGCGATCTGGCCTGCCACGCTGCCGACGGCGCCCGCGGCAGCCGAGATGAACACGGTGTCGCCGGGCTTGACCGGGGCGACATCGGTGAGTGCGGCGTAGGCGGTGAGCCCGGTGGTGCCGAGCACGCTCAGGAAGTGTTGCGGTGCGGCGAGTTCCGGGTCGATCGGCGTCGCGGTCGCGGCGTCGACGATGGCGTGTTCGCGCCAGCCCGCGAAGTGCGAGACCGTCGCGCCGACCGCGATATCGGCTGAGCGGGAAGCGATCACCTCACCGACCGCTGAACCGTCGAGTGCCGCGCCGAGTTCGAACGGCGGCATGTAGGACACCTTGTCGTCCATCCGTCCGCGCATGTACGGATCGACCGACATCCAGGTGTTGCGGACCAGAATCTGGCCCTCGGCGAGCTCCGGCAGCTCCCGCTCGACCAGTGCGAAATCGCCTGCGACCGGTGCGCCGTTCGGGCGGGCGGCGAGGTGGATCTCGCGGGTGAAGGTGGGCAGTGCGCGGGTGGCCGTGTTCGACATGATCGAGCCTTCTTTCGAGGTCAGCCGGTGTTTCTCGCCGGTGATGACTACGTTAGGGCGCGCGATCGGGCCTTTCGAGGTCCCCGCACGCCACCACCCGGTCCATTCACGCCACATCTCGAACTGGATGGCTCATACGGCTGGTGTCGCCCCGGTCCAGCGGTGGAAGGCCTTGCGCAAGGCGCGGTCGTCGGTGAAGGCGAGGCGCTGGGCGATAACGCTTTTGGTGAGTCCTTGATCCAGCAGAGTTTTCGCGCGTTCGTAGCGGAGTAGATCGAGTTCGTCGCGCCAGGTGGTGCCGTGTTCGGCGAGGTGGCGCTGGAGGGTGCGCTGGCTCATCGCGAGGGTTTTCGCGACTCGGGCAAGGGTGGGGTCGGCGGCGTCGATGGCGTCGGCGAGGGCGATGCGGAAAGTGTCGAGGGGGTCTGCGATCGTGCGGGAGGAGGAAAGGACCAGGCCCGCGTGGCTGCGCATCAGATCGGCGAGCATCGGGTCGGCGCGGGGGAGCGGGGCGTTGGCGTCGTCGGCATGGAAGGTGATCGAGTCCGATGCGGCATCGAATTCGATGTTGTCCGTGCCGAATACGGCGACCAGGTCCGCGCGGTCCGGTGGTGCGCTGTGGCCGAAACTCACCCTGGTCGGAACGATGGGGCGTCCGGTGGCTTCACGGGCCCGGCGCAGGTAATACGCCATCACGTACTCGTTGACCACCGACGCCACCGCGGGATCGCCCGCCGAGGTCCGGTAGCCGATGGTGAGGTCGCCCTCGCCGGACAGGTCGAAACCTTCGGTGGCCGCGGTGACCAGGCGGTGGTACGGCTGAGCGGCACGCAGCGAATCCGTCAGTGTGGCACCGCCGGTCACCAGATAGTCCCAGGTGTTCAGGGTGCCGAGCGGTGCGGCCGCGGCGACCGCGGCACCCGCTCCCGTCGGCCGCGCGTGCGCGATCAGCTCCCACAGCCGCAGCAGCGAACTCATCGGGATCCGGTTCAGCTCACCGCGCAACACCACCTCGTCGGTGCCGGGGATGCGGGTCAGCTGATCCTCGGCCGCACCTGCTTGCCGGGCGGCCTGCACCAGCAGCCGCACCAGGTGCGTCGACACCGTGCCGTCGAGCCGACTGCCGATCCCCTGGCCATCGGCCGTGCCTTCGGTCAGCACCGGCTGTGCCGCTCGGCTGCTCACTGCCCCGCCGCTCACGGACTCGACAGTACTGCTCGATCCGGTCGGTCGACGATGCCGCGGCGTGGGCGCGCACCGCCGGTCGAGGGCACATCTCACCTATGTGGGGGACGGGTGGGTGAACTCCTCGAAACAGAGTTAGGCTCGGTGACGTGACTTCCCACTACGATGTCGTCGTTCTCGGCGCTGGTCCCGGCGGATATGTCGCCGCGATCCGTGCCGCTCAACTCGGCCTGCGAACAGCGATTGTCGAGCAGAAATACTGGGGTGGCGTGTGCCTGAACGTGGGCTGCATCCCGTCCAAGGCACTGCTGCGCAACGCCGAGCTGGCCCATATCTTCCAGAAGGAAGCCAAGACCTTCGGCATCTCCGGTGAGGTCAGCTTCGACTTCGGTGCCGCCTTCGATCGCAGCCGCAAGGTGGCCGACGGTCGGGTCAAGGGCGTGCACTTCCTGATGAAGAAGAACAAGATCGACGAGTTCGACGGCCTCGGTACCTTCACCGGCCCGAACTCGATCGATGTCGCCCTCACCAAGGGCGGCAGCGAGACGGTCACGTTCGACAACGTCATCATCGCCACCGGCACCACCACCAAGCTGCTGCCGGGCACCCAGCTCTCCGACAACGTGGTCACCTACGAGGAGCAGATCCTCACCCGTGACCTACCGGGCTCGATCCTGATCGTCGGCGCGGGCGCGATCGGCATGGAGTTCGCCTACGTCCTCAAGAACTACGGCGTCGACGTGCGGATCGTGGAGTTCCTCGACCGCGCGCTGCCCAACGAGGACGCCGACGTCTCCAAAGAGATCACCAAGCAGTACAAGAAGCTCGGCGTCACCATCACCACCGGTGCGGCCGTGCAGTCGATCGACGACGACGGCTCCAAGGTCACCGTCCAGATCAAGGACAACAAGTCCGGCGCGATCGAGACCGTCACGGTCGACAAGGTGCTGCAGGCTGTCGGCTTCGCGCCGCGGGTGCAGGGCTACGGCCTGGAGACCACCGGTGTCGCCCTCACCGACCGGGGCGCCATCGAGATCGACGACTACATGCGCACCAACGTGGCGCACATCTACGCGATCGGTGACGTCACCGCCAAGCTGCAGCTCGCCCACGTGGCGGAGGCGCAGGGTGTGGTCGCGGCCGAGACCATCGGCGGCGCCGAGACGATGACCCTCGGTGACTAC
The DNA here is from genome assembly GCF_042719655.1 of Nocardia sp. NPDC058518. Lineage (NCBI taxonomy): Bacteria > Bacillati > Actinomycetota > Actinomycetes > Mycobacteriales > Nocardiaceae > Nocardia > Nocardia sp. NPDC058518. The sequence continues at coordinate 170,243 of NZ_JBHXNJ010000007.1, read as the reverse complement.
CGGATGATGCCGCGCGCCACCTTCTGTCAGCCGCAGGTCGCCAGCTTCGGTCTCACCGAGCAGCAGGCCCGCGACGAGGGCTACGACGTGAAGGTCGCGACCTTCCCGTTCCAGGCCAACGGCAAGGCGCACGGCCTCGGCGACCCGACCGGTTTCGTGAAGCTGATCGCCGACGGCGCGCACGGCGAACTCCTCGGCGGGCACCTGATCGGCCCCGATGTGTCCGAGCTGCTGCCGGAACTGACGCTGGCGCAGAAGTGGGACCTCACGGTCAACGAGGTGGCCCGCAATGTGCACACGCACCCGACGCTGAGCGAAGCGGTGCAGGAAGCGATCCACGGCCTCGCGGGGCACATGATCAACTTCTGACATTTCAGCCGACAGGGCCGGGTGCGCGAATCGCGTGCCCGGCCCTTTTGGTTTCTTTTTGGTCTTTTTCTCGCCGTTGATTTGGTGAATCGAAGCCTGTCACCGATGATCTCTGTAGCTCTTTCGTTCGCTTGTTAGTCGCAACACCTGATCTTGTGCGTACATGGGTAACTCGCCGGGCACGCCCACAAGCTGACTCCATAGTGACCGCCAGCCCGGCACCGCGCTGCCGTCGTACCGAACGACCGGCAGAAGGCGCGGCGAGGCGGACAGAGAGGGTACGAAACTCGATGAGCATTCTCGGTTGGACAGCACGTTTCGCGGCGGTGGCCGCGGTCGCTGTGGCGGGACTCGGCATGGTGACACCGGCCGTGGCCGAACCTCTTTTCCCCGGTGGGCCGGATGTTCCCGGAGTTCCCGCCATTGTTCCCACCGCGTCGCCGTGCCCGGTTGTCGAAGCGAGGGCGTGCATGCGGCTGTCGACGAACGAGGCGTGGCTGGTCGACAACGGCCGGGTGATCTTCGGGCCGACGCCGATCTCGCACGGCATGGCCGGATTCGAAACCCCGCCCGCGGTGACCAAGATTTCCTTCAAACGGGAATTCCACTGGAGCACGATGCACAATGCGCCCATGCGATGGGCGACCTTCTTCAACGGCGACATGGCATTCCATGTGGGACCGGTCGATTCGAAATCGCACGGTTGTGTGCGGATGACCGAAGACGGCGCCCACCGCTTCTTCGACTACCTGAACCCGGGCGACATCACCCAGGTGATCGTGTAAGTACACGGATAACTCACCGGGCCGACCCGACCCGGTGAGTTACCGTCTGTCGATGCGTCGTTGGTTGGTGGGCGGGATTGTCGGCATCGTTGTGGTTTCGGCGGTGGCGGTCGGCCTGTATGTGTTGATGAATTCCCGGACCTATCAGGTGACGGGGCGGCTGGTCGATCGGGTCGAGACCGACGAGAAGGTTGTCGCGCTGACCTTCGATGACGGCCCGACCGCGCGCACCCCGGAAGTGCTGCGGGTGCTGGGGCAAGCCCAGGTTCCCGCGACCTTCTACCTGGTCGGCGCGGACCTGGCCGCGCATCCCGAATACGGTGCGGCGATCGTGGCAGCGGGCCACGAGATCGGGAACCACTCGTATTCGCACCGGCGCATGGTGCTGGTCTCCGGTGACACCGTGCGCGAGGAGATCGAACGGACCGACAGCGAGATCCGCCGCGCCGGCTACCCCGGACCGATCAGTTTCCGCCCGCCCTACGGCAAGAAACTGTGGACGCTGCCGCACTATCTCGCCGACCACGATCGCACCACGGTGACCTGGGATGTCGAGCCCGATTCCGCCGGTGGCGCGTCTCGCGAAGCCATCGTCGCCGACACCCTCGCCGAGACCAGGCCGGGCTCGATCATCTTGCTCCACGTCATGCACGGGGCCGAGTCCATTACCGCGGTGCCGGAGATCGTCGACGGATTGCGTGCGCAGGGCTACCGATTCGTCACAGTCTCCGAGCTGCTCGCGCGTTGAGCTAGTCCTGGCCGACGCCCCCGGCGCGGTGGTAGCTGTCCTGTGCCGCGCGGACGGCGTCCATATTCGATTCCAGGACCACGATCAGCGACCGCAGATGGTCGGCGACCTCCGCGCCCAGCTCGGTGAGGGTGTATTCGACGCGGGGTGGGATGGCTTCGAGCACCTCGCGATGGACCATGCCGTCGCGTTCCAGCGCCTGCAGGGTCTGCGAGAGCATGCGCTCACTCACGCCGTCGACCCGGCGGCGCAGGGCGCTGAAGCGGACGGGGCCGTCGCGCAGCGCGACCAGAGCCAGCACTCCCCACCGCCCGGCGATGTTCTGCAGGACGGGGCGGGAGGTGCAATTGCGCGCGAAGACGTCGGCTTCCAGCGTGGGGTCGTGGTCCGTCTCGGGCATGCGTCCATCATACCCACTTGACGCAAGTGCCCACTGAAGGCATAGTGCTTACTAATAGTTAGTACTTGTGGCTCTGGAGGTAGCAATGACCGTGGCAGTGACAGCAGCAGGCGGACAGCTCGGCCGGTTGGTCGTGGAGGCTCTACTCGCCGCAGGGGAGCGGCCGGTCGCGATCGTGCGCGATCCGGGCAAGGTCGCCGATCTCGCCGCGCGAGGTGCCGACGTGCGACAGGCGTCCTACGACGATCCCGCCGCCCTCGATGCCGCACTGGTGGGTGTGGACCGGGTGCTGCTGATCTCGGGCAATGAATTCGGGTCTCGAATTGCCCAGCACACCAATGTCATTCGGGCCGCCGAGCGTGCCGGTGTCGAACTGCTCGCCTACACCAGCATCCCCCGCGCCGAGAGCAATTCGATGGTGCTTGCCGCCGATCATCGGGGCACCGAAGAGGTGCTGGCGACCGCCTCGGTACCGACGGTGCTGCTGCGCAACAGCTGGTACTGGGAGAACTACGGCGGCGCCGTCGCGAACGCGGCACAGTCCGGCGTCCTGCACGGCGCGATGGCCGCCGGCCGCGTCTCCGGCGCCGCACGGGCCGACTACGCCGAGGCCGCCGCACGCGTGCTCACCGGCGAGGGTCACGAGGGCCGCGTCTACGAACTGGGTGGTGACGAGGCGCTGACCGGCGCGGATCTGGCATCAGCGGTGACAGAGGCGAAGGGCGTCACGGTCCGCTACGAAAACCACACCCAGGACGACTACACGGCAGCCCTGCGCGCCGCGGGCCTCGAGGATCAATACGCCGCCGTCCTCGCCGACGCCGACGCCCGCATCGGCGAGGGCGTGCTCGAGGTGAACACCGGCGACCTGGCCAAACTCCTCGGCCGCCCGGCGACCTCGGCGGCCACCGTGTTCGCCCGCCAGTAATCCGGCTACCGCGCCGGCCCGATCGGGCGGGTCGGCGCTGGATCCTGGTCAGAAGCCCCGGGGAGGCGGTCCTGCTACCGTCGGCACTGTGGCTGATCAAACTTCCCGCCGACGTACGCACATCTGGTTGAGTGGGCTGCTGTTCTTCATGGGCACCCTGCACTTCGTAGCGCCCAAGCCGTTCGACAAGATCGTGCCGCCGCAGCTGCCCGGCAACCCGCGGACCTACACGTATGGGTCCGGGGTTGCCGAGCTGGGCGTGGCGGCCGCGCTCGCGGTGCCGCGCACCCGGCGGCTCGGCGGGTGGCTGGCCGCGGCGCTGTTCGTCGGTGTCTTCCCGGCCAATATCCAGATGACCGTCGATGTGGTCGGTAATCCGAAGGCGCCCAAGGCTTTCAAAGCCGGGGTGCTGGCGCGGTTGCCGCTGCAGATCCCGATGATCGTGACCGCGCTGCGGGTCGCGCGCCGCTGATCACACCCACTGCACGAGCTGGATGACGATCCCGTTGGGGTCGGTCATCTGGAAGTAGCGCTCGCCCCACTCCTCGGTTTCGATGGGCGTCTCGATCGGGACGCCCTCGGCGCGCAATCGGTCGTATTCGCGGTCGATATCGTCGACGACGAACACGACAAGGAGCCCCTCGCCCGCGTTGCCCGCGATGCGGGCGGGCTTGAATGAGCCGAGACCGGTGCGCAGGTAGATCACGTCCATGCCCGCGTCGGCCCGCTCCACGTTGACGAACCCCTCGGCGGCCATCTTCTCGGTGAAGCCGAGGTGGTCGATCAGGAACTGGGCCGACGCCTGCGGATCGGCGACATTGAGCGAGAGGGCGGAAGCGGTGATCTGCATGGGTTCTCCTCGGTCGATGAACTCCGTACGTTGTACGCCTTTACTGTGGGAGATCTCGCGCGGGCCCGCCATATGACCTAGGTCACACTCTCAGAACTTGTCGCGCTCGATCCGCAGGGTCGTGATGGTCGACGCCAGACCTTCGTACTGGTTGATCAGCAGCACGATCTCGATCAGCACCCGCTCGCCGTAGTGCTCGGCCAGCTCGGCCCACGCCGCGTCGTCCACATTCCGGGTGGTCACCAGCTGATCGACGACATCGAGCAATGCCCGCTGCCGAGGTGTCCAGCCCTCGGCCTCTGGACCTGCGCCGACCCGCTCGATCTCGACGGCCGACAGCCCCGCTTTGCGCCCCAGCCTGCGATGATGATCGGCCTCGTAGTCGCACTTGCGCAGCTGTGCCACGCGCAGGATCACCAATTCGGCCTCCGCGCGCGGCAGCTTGCCGCCCGGCATCAGCTTGCCGGAGAAATGCAGCCAGCCGCGAAACAGCCCACCCGTGCGACCGAGGGTGCTGAACAGGTGCGCGTCGTCGGTGCCCGCCGCGCGGGAAAGCACTTGCCAGACAACCCAGTTGATCGGCCCGAGTTCACCGAACCGGCCCGGTGAAACGCGTGGTAGGGGCGCTGCATCCATCTCTGGTCCACCTGTCTTCTCGAACATCGTCGGTCCGGGTCGCCAGCGTAGTCGTCGGTATCGGCTCGGGGGGCCAGTCCTGTATTCGTGCCGGTTTTCTTTGGTTTCCAGTGGTTTTCGGAACAGTTGCGCGTCATGATCGGTGAGTACCGCAGCGCGCAGCGGCGGTGTGAGGTCGCAGCACTAGGGGAACATCGCACATGCTGGTTCGGATCAGACCGGGTGCCGAGCTCACCGGCGCCGAGCGCGAGCTCGTCGATTGCCTGCGCGCCTATCCGAGTACGGGGCTCGCGCTGGTCGAGTGCCGGGTGGGTGACCGGCGGCTGGGCGGGGTGATCGTGACGCCGCGCGGCATCACGGTGCTCGAGGTGAAGGGCTTCCGGCGGCGGCAGAGCGGGCTGCTCACCGCTACCGCCGACGGCGCGTGGCGGATCAGCGACAGCCCGCTGGATTTGGAAGCCGAGCCATCGAACGGTCTCACCGACCGGGTCGAGCACGGGGTGCACGCGGTGCGGGTCGCGCTGGAACAGGCGTTGCAGGACAGCAGGCATGTGTCCGGTGCGGTGGTGCTCGTGCCGTATCGCGGCGTGGTCGTCCGGCCCGCGCGCACCGCGCTGCGGCCGGGGCTGGATGTGCTGGTCGCGAACAGCGTCGACGCGCATGAGCTGCGGGTATACCTCGAAGGGTTCTCGGCGGGGCCACGCGAATGGACGATCGATCGGGTGCTCAACACCTGCGCGACGCTCGGGGTGGCCGAGGTGCCGTCGCGCGCCGAGCTGGCCGAGGAGGGTTTCGCGAACAATCGGCCCGCGCCGACGCCGGTGGTGCCGCAGGTGCGCAAGTTCAGCGAGCCCGTCCCGCCCGCTGATCCGTCCCGCCGGGGAAAGCTCGTCGGCATCGCGATGTTCGCCGCCGCGCTGCTCGGCATCTTCGTCGTCTTCGTGTCGGTCGGCGTGGCGTTGTTGCAGGACTCGCCCGATCCGCGCCCGATGTCGGACACTTCGCAGACCTCGACGACCCGCGCGCCCACGTCGGCGACTCCGCGCAAGATCGAGTGCTGGCCGTTCCAGCGCGACTGTTGATCAATCCCGCACGGCGCGACCGAGTTTGGTGAAGGCGATCGCCTGTTCGGCACGCACCCGAACGTGAGCGCGGGAGGAATCGATGTGGGCGGTGAGGGTGCGTAGTGCCTGTTCGTCGTCGCCCGCCAGCACCTGTTCGGCGATGGTGATGTGATCGGCCGTCATGGCCGCCACCCGTTCGGCGGTGGGCACATCCATGGTGCGAACCGGGCGAACCCGCAGGTAGACGGCTGCCAGTGCCTCGGCGAGGGCGGAATTGCCCGCCGCCATGAGTAGTTCGGTGTGGAACCGCTCGTCGGCGGCGACGAGGTCGGGTCCGGGTTCCGGTGGGGTGTCGCGGTATTCGAGCCAGCGGGCCAACTCGGCGCGCACGGTGGGCAGGTCGTGCTCGGTCGGGATGTGTACCTGTACGGACCCACCGGCGGCGATGCGCTGAAAGCCTCGGGTTTCCAGCACGATTCGGAGCTCGTAGAGCTCGTCGAGTTCGTTCAGGCGGGGCCGGTACAGGTAGAGCCCATCGGGATGGCGCTGCACGAGCCCGTCGGCCTGGAGCCGGGCCAGCGCTTCGCGCACCGGGGTGCGCGAGACGCCGTAGCGCTGGGCCAGCCGTTCGGCGCGCAGCCGCTCGGTCGGTGCCAGTTCCCCGGTGGCGAGGTCGTGGCGGAGTTCGTCGTAGACGCGCGCGGCCAGCGGTACCCGCCGACTACCTGCGGCGGGACGTGCGTCCTCGCCCGATCCCCGCCCGGCCATGTGCGCCGCTGCGATCAGATCGCCATCGCCGCGCGGACCGCGGATTCCGCACCTGCCCCGCCTGCACCGGTCGAGCCGAGATCCCCCGAGTGCAGCACGTAGTACTGCTGTGCGGCCTGCAGCGCGAAGCCGATGTGCTGCTCCACCAGCAGCACGCTCAAACCACCGCGCTGCGTCAATTCGATGATGGTTCGCTCGATTTCGGCGACCACCGACGGCTGGATGCCCTCGGTCGGTTCATCGAGGATGAGCAGCTTCGGCTCGGTGATCAGTGCCCGCGCGATGGCCAATTGCTGACGCTGCCCGCCCGAGAGCAGGCCCGCCTTGCGGGTGAGCAGCTCACGCAGCGCGGGGAACAGGTCGAGGGATTCGTCGATCAGCGCCTTGCCCCGTTTGCGACCGTCCGCGACCACCTGCAGGTTCTCGGCGGTGGTCAGCTGCCCGAAGCTCTGCTGGCCCTGCGGCACGTAGCCGATACCGCGCTTGACCCGTTGCGAGGGTGAGAGCTTGGTGATCTTCTCGCCGTCGAAGGTGATGGTCCCCGACTTGGTGGGCAGCAGACCCACGGCGGCGCGCAGCAGCGTGGTCTTGCCCGCGCCGTTGTGGCCCATGATCGCGACGACGCTGTCGTCGGGCACGGTCATGCTGACGCCGTGGATGACCTCCGTGCGCCCGTACCCGGAACGGATGTCGTGAAGTTCAAGCATCGGCCGACTCCTTGTCTGTCGCAGTCAGATTCGCGGTGCCGAGGTAGACCTCCTGCACCTTCGGGTCGGCCTGCACCTGTTCGACGCTGCCCTCGCTGAGCACCTTGCCGCCCGCGAGCACGGTGACCGAGCTGGCGAAGGACCGCATGAAGTCCATGTCGTGCTCGACGACGATCACCACGCGGTCACCACCGATGCGGCGCAGCAGGTTTCCGGTCTCCTCGCGCTCCTCGGCACTCATGCCCGCCACGGGCTCGTCGAGCAACAGCACCGACGCGTTCTGCACGAGCAGCATGCCGATCTCGAGCCACTGCTTCTGCCCGTGCGCGAGTACCCCGGCGGGCTTGTCGCGCAGCGCGGTGAGACCCGTTGTCTCCAAAGCCTCTTCGATGCTCGGCAGGACCGACTTGCGGGTGCGCAGCAGCGACCATGCCGAACGCCCGGCGCCCGCGGCGATATCCAGGTTCTGCAACACCGTGAGCTGCTCGAACACACTGGCCGTCTGGAAGGTCCGCCCGATGCCGAGGCGGGCGATCTGGTGCACCTTCTTGCCGAGTAGTTCGGTGCCCGACTTCTGCGCCGAACCGGTAGCCGGGACGAGGCCGGTGATGGCGTCGATCAGCGTGGTCTTGCCCGCGCCGTTCGGGCCGATCAGGAACCGCAGGTCACCCTGCAGCACCGTGAAATCGACATCGGTGACCGCCTTGAAACCGTCGAAACTGACCGAGAGGCCGCGGATTTCAAGGTAGTCGCTGTCCATGCCGGCGTTGCCGCCCGCTTTGGGTTCGTGTGTCATCGCGCTTGCACCTTCTCCTCGGTGACGACGGCGGCCGGCTCTTCCGGTGCGGGTGGCAGCTTCTTGCGGCTGTCGAGCCAGCCCTTGAGCATCGGCCACAGCCCGGCCAGACCGGCGGGGATGAACCCGACGACCACGATGAACAACACGCCCTGCATGTAGGTCCAGCCCGACGGGAACGACTCCGACAGCGAGGTCTGCGCCCAGGCCACCCCGATCGCACCGAGAACCGGTCCGAGCAGCGTGGTGCGGCCACCGATGGCGACGCCGATCAGGAAGGCGATCGACGGGATGACGCCGATGTCGGCGGGGGAGATGATGCCGACGATCGGGGTGAACAGCGCACCGGCGATACCGGCAAGGAACGCCGCCACCACATAGGCGACGATTTTGATATTGGCCGGGTCGTAGCCGAGGAAGCGCACGCGCTCCTCCGCGTCGCGCACCGCGACCAGCAGTTCGCCGTAGCGGCTGCGATTGAGCTGACGGATCAGCGCGACCACCACGAGCAGCGTGCCCGCGGCGATGAAGAACAGCATCTGCCGGTTGGCCGGGTCCGAGAGCCGGAATCCGAAGAAGGAGCGGAAGTCCGACAGACCGGTGAAGCCGCCGATGGCCTGCTGACCGGTGAGCAGGATCGCCAGCGCCGCGGCCAGCGCCTGGCTCAGGATGGCGAAGTAGGCACCGCGTACCCGGCGCTTGAACACGCCGTAACCGAGCACGGCGGCGACCAGCGCGGGCAGCACCAGGATGCCGAGAATGGCGACCGGCGCGGAACTGAACGGCTGCCAGAAACCGGGGAGTTCGCTGATGCCGGAGATCTCCATGAACTCCGGGACGTCGTTGCCGAGGCGAGCCGCGTCGGCGAGCTGCATGTGCATGGCCATGATGTAGGCGCCGATGCCGAAGAACACGCCCTGGCCGAGCGTGAGCATTCCGCCACGGCCCCACGCCAATCCGATGCCGGCGGCCACGATGGCGAAGCAGAGGAACTTGGCGAGCAGGTTCAGGCGGAAGTCGCTCAGGACCGCCGGGGCGACAGCGAACAGCAGGATGGCGGCAACGGCGAACCCGACCAGGGGAGTGAGTCGCGGGTGAGCGCGGAGACGTTCGGTGAGTGCGGTCATGCCAGGCTCCTCGTCCGCACGGTGAACAGGCCCTGCGGGCGGACCTGCAGGAAGATGACGATCAGCACGAACACGATCACCTTCGCGATGGACGCGGTGGTGGAGTATTCGATGAACGAGTTGAGCAGGCCGAGCGCGAACGCCGCGATCACCGTGCCCTTGATCTGGCCTAGGCCACCGATCACGACCACCAGGAACGCGTCGATCAGATAGCTCTGGCCGATGGTAGGACTCGTCGAGCCGATCAGGGTGAGCGCGACACCGGCGACACCGGCCAGCCCGGAGCCGATGAAGAACGTGCTGATATCGGTGAATCTGCTGGAGATACCACTGGTTTCGGCAAGTCCGCGGTTCTGCACGACGGCGCGAATCCGTCGGCCCATCGGCGTGGTCTTGAGCACCGCGGCCAGGGTGGTCACCGCGACGATCGCCAGCACGAGGATGAAGATGCGGGTCTTCGGCACCACCGCGCCCGCGATAGTGATTCCGCCACTGAGCCATTCGGGTACCAGCACGTTCTTGGCCGGTGCGCCGAAGATGTCACGCGCGGCCTGCTGCAGCACGAGCCCGACACCGAAGGTGACGAGCAGCGTGTCCAGCGGTCGGTCGTACATGTAGCGGATCAGCCCCATTTCCAGGGCGGCGCCGAGCAGGCCGCCGATGAGGAAGCCCATCAGCAGGGACACGACCAGCGAAACTCCGGCCGACGAGAACACCTGTTGCACAACATAAGTGGTGTAGCAACCGGCCATGATGAATTCGCCGTGGGCCATATTGATGACGCCCATCTGACCGAAGGTCAGTGACAGGCCGAGCGCGGCGAGCAGAAGAATGGATCCCAGACTCAACCCGGTGAAGAGCTGACTTATCAGCACGTCCATTGCAGTGGACTCCTTGAAAATGGGGCGATGTGGGACGCGCGAGCCGCGCGTCCCACATCTATCGGGCTGTTTACTTCAGGCCCTTGGCCCACTCGTAGGACTTCAGGTACGGGTCGGGGGTGATGGCCTTGCCGGAATCCCAGACGGTGTAGATGAGGCCGTCGGGGCGGATCTCGCCGATCCGGGCGGTCTTGGTGATGTGGTGGTTGGAGCCGTCGATGGTGACGGTGCCTTCCGGGGCGTCGAAGCTCACACCGTCGGCCGCGGCCTGGATGTCGGCCACCGCGAACGACTTCGCCTTCTCGACGGTGTTCTTCCACAGGTAGACCGAGGCGTAGGCGGCTTCCATCGGGTCGGAGGTGGGCTTGTCGGCGCCGAAGGCGGCCTTGTAGTCGGCGACGAACTTCTTGTTCGCCGGGGAGTCGACGGTCTGGTAGTAGTTCCAGGCGGTCAGCTGGCCCGCGATGTTCTGCGCACCGATACCGGCGACCTCTTCCTCGGCGATCGACACCGAAACCACCGGCATCTCAGCGGCTTTCAGGCCCGCGTTGGTGTATTCGCGGAAGAAGGCGACGTTGGAGTCACCGTTGAGGGTGTTGAACACCGCGCCCGCCTTGGCGGCACGCACCTTGTTGATGATGGTGGAGAAGTCGGTGGAGCCGAGCGGGGTGTAGTCCTCGCCCTTGATCTCGATGCCGTTGGCCGCGGCGTAGGCCTTGATCTCGCGGTTGGCGGTCTGCGGGAAGACGTAGTCCGAGCCGACCAGGTAGAGGGACTTGATGCCCTTCTGCTTCAGGTAGTCCAGCGCGGGGATGATCTGCTGGTTGGTGGTGGCGCCGGTGTAGAAGATGTTCTTGGAATCTTCCAGGCCCTCGTACTGCACGGGGTAGTAGAGCAGCGAGTTCAGGTTCTCGAACTTGGGCTTCATGGCCTTACGGCTCGATGAGGTCCAACCGCCGAATACCGAAGCGACACAGTCGGAGCTGATCAGCTTCTCGGCCTTCTCGGCGAAGGTCTTCGGGTCCGACGCACCGTCCTCGAGCACGATCTCGATCTTCTTGCCGAGGACACCGCCCGCCGCGTTGATCTGGTCGATCGCCAGCTTGGTCGAATTGGCCACGGTCACTTCGGAAATGGCCATGGTGCCCGACAGCGAGTGCAGCGAGCCCACCTTGATGGTGTCCTTGGTGGTATCGACGCAGGAGGCGGCGGTCGAGCCGGTCGACGCGTCGTCGCGCGCACCACAGCCGGTGAGCAACAGGCCGGCAACGGCCACCGCGGCAGGCACGGCAAGTGCCTTGACCAAACGGGATTCAGACATGGGCGGTTCTCCTCATCAGGTGTAACGGCGGCGCCACACGCGCCACAACGAACACCACCGCTGCTCCCCGGCGACTGGATGTACACCGAGTTGTATACAGCTGCTGTATTCGTGATTCGAGACAGTAGATGGAACTTGTTGCACCCGAATGTCTTCCGGTCACGTGCCCGTTTCGTCTGTTTCATCCATGTGAATTGTTCGCCGAACGGTCGACTGAGGATCGGCTTGCCTACGGTTGCGTAGGGATGTGGCGATACGGCACGCTTCGATTTGTACGACGTCGAGCAGCCGAGCCACGCGGCAATCGGGCCGTGTGCGGTCAGTCGAGGAGGGCCCAGTGGGGCACTACAAGGCGAACGTGCGTGACATCGAGTTCAATCTGTTCGAGGTGCTCAACCTCGACAAACTCCTGGACACCGGCGCCTACGGCGACCTGGACTCCGATACGGTGCGCCAACTCCTCGACGAGGTGAAACACCTGGCCGAGGGGCCGATCGCGGACTCGTTCGCCGAGGCCGACCGGCACCCGGTGGTCTTCCACCCCGATACCTACGACATCACCGTGCCCGAACCGTTGCGCAAGACGGTGAACATGGTGCACGAGGCGGGCTGGTACCGCCTCGGCATGCCGGAAGGCATGGACGGCACGGCCGCCCCGAATGTGCTGATGTGGGCGATCAACGAGCTCATCATCTGCGCCAATCCGGCCGCCAGCTTCTTCAACATGGGCCCGCTGATGGGATCGGTGCTCTACGGGGTCGGCAACGACGAGCAGAAGCGCTGGGCACGTGGCGGGTTCGAGCGCGGGTGGCAGGCCACCATGGTGCTCACCGAGCCCGACGCCGGATCCGATGTCGGCGCGGGCCGCACCAAGGCCGTGCCACAGCCCGACGGGTCGTGGCACATCGAGGGAGTGAAACGGTTCATTTCCGGCGGTGACGTGGGTGATCTGGCGGAGAACATCTTCCACCTGGTGCTCGCGCGGCCGGAAGGCGCCGGTCCGGGCACCAAGGGGCTTTCGCTGTTCTACGTGCCGAAGTTCCTCTTCGATCCCGAGACGCTGGAACTGGGCGACCGCAACGGTGTGTATGTGACCGGGGTCGAGCACAAGATGGGGATCAAATCATCGCCGACCTGCGAGATGACCTTCGGCGGCACCGCGGTGCCCGCCAAGGGCTGGCTGGTGGGCGAGGTGCACGACGGCATCGCCCAGATGTTCGAGGTGATCGAGAACGCGCGGATGACGGTGGGTGTGAAGTCGTGCGGGACGTTGTCGACCGGGTATCTGAACGCGCTGGAGTACGCCAAGACGCGGGTGCAGGGCTCGGATTTCACGCAGATCGCCGACAAAGCGGCGCCGCGCGTCACCATCACCCATCACCCCGATGTACGCCGGTCGCTGGCCATGCAGAAGGCCTACGCGGAGGGGCTGCGCGCGGTGTATCTGTATACCGCCGCGCATCAGAACGAGGATGTGGCGCAGCTGGTATCCGGTGCCGATCCGGAGACCGCGCACCGCGTGGACGATCTGCTGCTGCCGATCGTCAAGGGCGTCGGTTCCGAGCGCGCGTACCAGTTGCTCACCGAGTCTCTGCAAACTTTCGGCGGCTCCGGCTATCTGCAGGACTATCCGATCGAGCAGTACATCCGCGACGCCAAGATCGACTCGCTCTACGAGGGCACCACGGCGATCCAGGCCCAGGACTTCTTCTTCCGCAAAATCGTGCGTGATGGCGGCGTCGCCCTGGCCCACGTGAACGCTCAGATCAGCGCTTACCTCGACAACGACACCGGCCGCTTCGCCGCCGAGCGCGCCCTGCTGCGCACCGCCCAGGCCGACGTCGGCGCCATGGCTGCCACCCTCACCGGCTACGCCATGGCGGGCGGGACCGAGCCCACCGAGCTCTACAAGGTCGGCCTCGGCTCGGTGCGCTTCCTGATGTCGGTCGGCGACCTGCTCATCGCCTGGCGCCTGCTGGTCCAGGCCGATATCGCGGCCGCCGCCCTCGCCTCCGACGCCGCACCGCAGGATCGCCCGTTCTACCAGGGCAAAGTCGCCGCGGCGAGCTTCTTCGCCAAGAACGTCCTCCCCGGACTCACCGCTACCAAGAACATCCTCGCCACCATCGACAACGACATCATGGCCGTCCCGGAGGAAGCCTTCTGAGCGGGCGACGCTACTTGATGAGATAGGGCGAGACCGAGCTGCGGTGTTCGCTGATGTCGAGGGCCTTGCCCAGCGGGGGGAAGGCGCGCTGGGGGCAGTTGGAGCGGACGCAGACTCGGCAGCCCGCGCCGATAGGGGTGGCGTTGGCTTCGCCGAGGTCGATGCCGTCGGCGTAGACGACGCGGCCCGCGTGGCGCAGTTCGCAGCCGAGGCCGATGGCGAAGGTCTTGCCGGGTTGGCCGTAGCGGGTGGCGCGGCGTTCGACGGTGCGGGCGATCCACAGGTACTTGCGGCCGTCGGGCATCTGGGCGATCTGGGTCATGATCTTGCCGGGGTAGGCGAAGGTCTCGTAGACGTTCCACAGCGGGCAGGTGCCGCCGCTGGCCGAGAAGTGGAAACCGGTGGCGGACTGGCGTTTCGACATATTGCCCGCGCGGTCGACGCGGACGAACGAGAAGGGGACGCCGCGCAGGGTCGGCCGTTGCAGGGTCGAGAGGCGGTGACAGATGGTTTCGAAACTCTGCGAGAAGAAGGCCGACAGCCGCTCGATGTCGTAGCGGAAGTTCTCGGCTACTTCGTGAAAGTGTGTGTAAGGCAAGACCATCGCGGCCGCGAAGTAGTTCGCCAGTCCGAGCATCGCGAGTTTGTGGGAGGCGTCGGAGGCGAAATTTCCTTCGTCGACCAGCTTTTCGAGTAGTGGGCCGCATTCGAGGTAGGCGAGTTCGGCGGCGAGTTTGAAGGTGCGCTGTCCGCCGGACAGGTGCGGGGAGATCTCGAGCTGTTTGGTCTCGGGGTCGAAGTTGTGCAGCACCCCCTCGCCGAGGTCGATGCGCTCGCTGATCCGCACGCCGTGCGCGCGCAGCAGGCGCACGATCTCGGTGCTCACCTCGCCACCGTGGAACCGGATGCGCGCGGTGAGATCCTCTGCGGCGGTATCCAATTCGTGGATGTAGTTCTGGCGCTGATAGAAGTAGTCGCGCACTTCCTCGTGCGGCTTGCTGATCGCGGCGCTGCCGGAACCGTCGGCGAACCGGTCCTCGGTGGCGGCGGCCAGCTGCGCGCTGGTGTTGCGGTAGCGGTTGTGCATGGCCACCAGGGCGCGCGCCATCGACGGATGCGCGGACACCATGTCGGCGATCTGCTGGGTGTCGGCCTCGATACCCAGCTCGGCATCGAGCACGACTTCGGACAACTCGGCGATGAGGCGGGTGTCGTCCTGGGCGGAGAAGAAGGTGGGGTCGACGCCGAAGACCTCGTTGATGCGCGTGAGCACCGGCACGGTGAGCGGTCGCACGTCGTGTTCGATCTGGTTCAGGTAGCTGGCCGAGATCTCCAGTTTCTGCGCGAGCGCGACCTGGCTCAGCCCACGTTCGGTGCGCAGCTGGCGCAGCCGCGCACCGACATAGGTCTTGGCCATATGTCCAGTTTAAGGGCGTTTTCGCAGGCTTGCCAATGGATTCTTAACAACGGGTACGAGCTCTGTGTCACACCCTCGCGATACTGTCGTGAGGTGCTGTTCAGCGATGTCGTCACGGCCTCCGCGGCCGTGCGAGCGACCAGGTCGCGCAAGGCGAAAACCGCCACGCTGGCCGACCTTTTCGGTGCCGCGGGGCCGTCCGAGATCGGCACCGTGGTGGCGTGGCTGTCCGGTGAGCTGGTGCAGGGCCGGATCGGGGCAGGCTGGCGCACGGTGACCGGGCTGGATACGCCACCGAGCAGCGACGCGAGCCTCACCGTCGGCGCGGTGGACGACATCTTCTCCCAGCTCACCGGGCTCAACGGCAAAGGCTCGGCCAACCGGCGCCGCGAATTGCTGACCGCGCTCTTCACCGCGGCGACCGAGCAGGAGCAGTCCTTCCTGATCCGCCTGCTCACCGGTGAACTGCGTCAGGGCGCGCTCACCGCGATCGTCGTCGAGGCGCTCGCGCAATCCACCGGTATCCCCGTCGATGTGGTGCGCCGGGCCCACATGCTCTCGGGCCAGCTGCCCACCACGGCGATCGCCGCGCTCGCCGGGGGCGAACAAGCACTGTCCGCATTCCGGCTCGAGGTAGGACGCCCCGTAGCGCCGATGCTCGCGTCACCGGGCGGCTCACTGGACGAGGCCCTCGCCGAACTGGGCTCCGACATCAGTGTCGAACACAAGCTCGACGGCGCCCGCATCCAGGTGCACCGCGACGGCGACCAGGTGTGGGTCTTCACCAGAACCCTGCGCGACATCACCACCGGCGTCCCCGAACTCGTCGACCTGGTCAGAGCCCTCGACTGCACCACCGTGGTCCTCGACGGCGAAACCCTCGCCCTCACCGACTCGGGCCGCCCGCGCCCGTTCCAGGAAACGATGAGCCGATTCGCCACCATCGGCGATCCACGCCGGTTGCATCCCTACTTCTTCGACTGCCTGCACCTCGACGGTGTCGACCTCATCGATGAACCACTGCGCGTCCGCCGCGTCGCGCTCGAGCAGGTCGCGGGCGAACACAGCATCCCCGCCCTCATCGCGCCGACGCCGGAAGCCGCCGCCGACTGCTACGACGACGCACTGGCCGTCGGCAACGAGGGCGTGATGGTCAAGGCGCTCGATGCCACCTACGCCGCGGGCCGACGCGGCAAGGCCTGGCAGAAGGTCAAACCCGCGCACACCCTCGACCTGCTGGTGATCGGCGCCGAATGGGGCTACGGCCGCCGCACCGGGTTCCTGTCCAACCTGCATCTGGCCGCCCGTGATCCGGAGACCGGTGAGCCGGTGATGGTCGGCAAGACCTTCAAGGGCCTCACCGACGAGTTGCTGCGCTGGCAGACCGAGGAATTCCCACGCCACGAAACCCACCGCGACGGTCAGACCGTGTACCTGCGCCCCGAACTCGTCGTCGAGATCGCGCTCGACGGCGTCCAGACCAGTACCCGATATCCCGGTGGGGTGGCGCTGCGCTTCGCCAGAGTGGTTCGTTATCGGCCGGACAAGGAAGCTGCGCAGGCTGACACTATCGACGCGGTGCGCGCACTCGGCTGAGCTCACCTGGTGTTCGGGCGACTTACCCGCAACAGTTTGGCAATCCGGCGGCGGCATACGACACACTGTTCGGGTGAGCGCCGAACTAATGGTCCTGTTGATCGTCATCGTCACAGCTCTCGCATTCGACTTCACCAATGGATTCCACGACACGGCCAATGCCATGGCGACCTCGATCGCCACCGGAGCGCTGAAGCCGAAGACCGCGGTCGCGCTCTCGGGAGTGCTGAATCTGATCGGTGCTTTTCTGTCGGTGTCGGTAGCGGCGACGGTGGCAAAGGGCATCGTGCAGTTGAACGAAGTGAGCGGACACGACCTGCTGGTCATCGTCTTCGCCGGCCTGGTCGGCGGCATCCTGTGGAACCTGTTCACCTGGCTGCTCGGCTTGCCGTCGAGTTCCTCGCACGCGCTGTTCGGCGGCTTGATCGGCTCGACGATCGCCGCGCTCGGCTGGAACGGGGTGATCTGGGCATCGGGTTCGGACGGAGTGCTGATCAAGATCGTGTTGCCCGCGCTGCTCGCGCCGGCGATCGCGGCCGTGGTCGCGGCCATCGGCACGTTCCTGGTGTATCGGATCACCCACGGCGTCGATCGGGGAAAGACCGACGAGGGCTTCCGCTGGGGGCAGATCGGCTCGGCCTCGCTGGTCTCGCTGGCGCACGGCACCAACGACGCGCAGAAGACGATGGGCGTCATCTTCCTCGCGCTGGTCGCCTACGGCTCGCTGGACAAAGACGACCACATGCCGCTGTGGGTGATGTCGGCCTGCGCGGTCGCGATCGCCCTCGGCACCTATCTCGGTGGCTGGCGGATCATCAGGACCCTCGGCAAGGGTCTGGTCGAGATCGAGTCGCCGCAGGGCCTGGCCGCGGAGTCGACCTCGGCGGCCATCATTCTCACCTCGGCGCACTTCGGCCTGCCGCTGTCGACCACACAGACCGCGACCGGCGCGATCCTCGGTACCGGCATCGGCAAGGGCGCCGAGGTGCGCTGGCGGGTGATGGGCCGGATGGCCGTCGCCTGGCTGCTCACCCTGCCGATGGCCGGCATCGTCGGCGCGATCTGCTGGGCGATCGCGCACCTCATCGGCGGTCTCGCCGGCGTCCTCGTGGTGTTCGGCCTGCTGATCGCGGGGTCGCTCGGGATCTACCTCCGGTCGCGCCGGGACCCGGTGGGCACCCACAATGTGAACGAATGGCCCGAGGGCCATCAGCCACCCGTCTCGGCACCGTCGCCGATCGACCAGAACCATGCCGGGTAGAGGGGAGCGATCGTGCACACCGTGATCACCAATCTGAGTTCACTGTGGGAAGTGGTGCTCGCCGCGCTGATCTTCGGCGCAGGCGTACCCGCGGTCTTCGCCTACGCCGTGCGGTGGTGGGCCAATGCCGAGACCGTCGACGCCGAGGGCCGGGTGCAGCGCAACTATCCGGCGCTGGCTGGTGCGCTGATCTGCCTGATCCTCATCGTCATCGTGGTGATCTCCGGAATCCTGTTCACCGCCAAGGCATTCATCGCCCACCAGTTCGGCATCCACCTGTTCGGCCAAGCATGAGTGAGGACGCCATGACCGATCCGAACCCCGCCCCGCCGAGCCCGCCGGTCCGCGGCAATCTGCTCTCGCGGGTGCTCGGCTGGTTGCGTGCCGGGTATCCGCAGGGCATTCCGCAGTCGGACTACGTCGCGTTGTTCGCAGTGCTGCACCGCCACCTCACCGACTACGAGGTGGTGGTGATCGGGGAGAAACTGGTGGAGGCGAATCCGAATCGGGAGTCGATCAGCGAGGCCGAAATCGAAGCGGCCATCGCCGATTTCGCGAAGGAGCAGCCAGCGCCCGCCGATGTCTCGCGCGTGGCTTCGCATCTGGCGGCCGGTGGCTGGCCGTTGGCCGAACCGCTCGACGACGGCGAACCAACTACCGAACAGAATTGATCGCCGAGCTTCGACAATTCCCGTGTGCCAGCGCAATTCACCGTGACAATGGCGAATCGCCTGGCTGCCGGGCGATCGCGCGCTAGCATGCATCCGTGGTTCGGCGTGCGGATGTAACCGATAGTGGTCGTAGTTACGGTGGATTGTCGCGCCAGCAGCGAGTCGCGCTACGCCGCAACAGGTTGACCGACGCGGCGCTGGAACTATTCGGCACCCAGGGATATTCGTCGACCTCGATCGAGCGGCTGTGCTCGACCGCGAATGTGTCGACCCGCAGTTTCTACGAAGACATCGGTAGCCGCGAGGCATTGTTGATCGCACTCGTCGACCGGTTGAACGCGGCCGCGCTGCGCCGCCTCGACGAGGCATTGGAAAGTACCAGTGAACAGCCGCTGGTGGTGCGCGTGGTGGAGAGTTTCCGCGCGTTCCTCGCGGTGACCTGCCGTGATCGCCGGGCGGCGCGGGTGTTCTACGTCGAGGTCGTCGGCGTGAGTCCGGTGGTGGAGGAATGGCGGCGCGCGCAGCGGCGGTCGATTTCGGCACTGCTCACCCGGGAAGCACAACGCGCCGCCGAGCGCGGCGAAGCGGAATCGCGCAGCCTGCACCTGTTCGGCCTCGCGGTAATCGGCGCGGTGAATTCGCTCGCCCAGGAGATGGTGCACGCCACCGTTCCCGGCGACGCGATCTCGGTCGACGAGATCTGCGAGGAGATCGCCTATTTCATCCGCTCCGGGCTCACGGTGCGCACCGCGGTCGCGCCGACGACGTAGCTGCCCACAACGCAAAAGCGGGAGGCATCCGAATCCGGATGCCTCCCGCTTTCAGTGGGAAATCAGATGCCCATGCCCTGAGCGAGCAGCGGCCACGACTCGTGCAGCGCCTGCTCCCAGTACGGCCAGTAGTGGGTGCCCATCGGGGTGAACTGGTATGTCGCCGGGATGTTCAGCGAGTCCAGCTTGGCCTTCAGGTTCTGCGTGCAAGCGTTGGTCGCCGCTTCGATGCCGATACCGAGACCGAGGTTGATCACGCCCATCGGGCCGGGGGACCCGTTGAGGTAGTAGGCGACGTCGGCGTTGGTCGGCATGCCGCTACCGCTGGAGATGTAGAGGTTGGTGCCGCGCAGCTTCTCGGCGTTGATGACCGGGTCGTTCTCGACCCACGCCGGATCGTTGTCCGGGCCGTACATGTTCGCGGTCTTGCCACCGGCCCAGGTCTCCACGGAGAACTTGACCGCCTGCTTGCCCATCGGGTCGGCGATCTGCGCGCAGCCACTGTAGGCGGCGACGGACTTGAACAGACCCGGGTTGGCCTCGGCCAGCTGCAGCACCGAGGTGCCGGAGGTGGACAGACCGGCCAGCGAGTTCAGGCCGGTCGAGTTCAGGGCGCCGTCGAGCAGCGGCGGAAGCTCCTGGGTGAAGAAGGTGCTCCACTTGTTCAGGCCCAGCTTCGGGTCTTCGGCTTTCCAGTCGGTGTAGTAGCTGCCGCGACCGCCGATCGGCTGGATCACATTGACCTGCTTGTCGGCCAGGAAGCTGAGCGCCTGGGTCTGCGCGGCCCAGCTGGCGGTGCCCTCACCGCCGTCGAGGCCGTTGAGCATGTAGAAGTTGGGGGCGGGCTTGGACTCGTCGACGGGACGCTGCACGTCGATCGTGATGTCCTTCTTCATCGCCGCCGAATACACCTTCAGGTGCCACACGCGTCCGTCTTTGACGATGGACGACACGGCTGAGGGCTTCTCGGGTGCGGCGGTGGCGGCGCCACCGGCGACAACGGCCACCGACAACGCGGCGGTCAGAGCCACGGCGGTGGTGCGCAGCGCGGCCACGGTACGTAGTGCAGAGAGCTTCATCGAACAGTCGGTTCCAGTCCACGGGCCCTGTCGGGCACGTCATCGCAGTGCTTCCCCCGGTCGCCGAGAGCATATGCGCTCAACGCCTGCAGGGCTGTCAGATCCTCCGACACTCTATGTCCTCTCACACGACAGAATCGTTACCGGTTCACTTTTATGGGTGACCTCGAGCACGGTTTACGGGGTCGCAATCTTGGCTCCGATTCGGAAATGCCGCCGCAACCAGCCGCTCTTATGGTGACGAGCATGGGTACGGGGATCGAGATCAGTGGGTTGAGCAAGACCTTCAAGGTAGGACGCGACACCGTCAACGCGCTGGAATCGGTGGATTTGCGGACTTCTCACGGTGCATTCCTGTCATTGCTCGGGCCGTCCGGCTGTGGCAAATCGACGGTGTTGCGGATTCTGGCCGGCCTCGACGAACCGAGTGCGGGCACCGCGCGCATCAACGGGCTCACGCCGGAACAATTGCGCGGCGGAGCGCAGCTCGGTATCGCGTTCCAGGATTCGGCGCTGCTGCCGTGGCGCAGTGTGGAGTCCAACATCCGGCTGCCGTTGCAGGTGGCCGGGCTGCCCGCCGAACCGGACCGGATCGCTGAACTGATCGCGCTCGTCGGCCTCGAAGGGTTCGAGAAGGCCAAGCCCGCGCAGTTGTCCGGCGGTATGCGCCAACGGGTTTCGATCGCGCGGGCACTGGTCGTACAGCCCTCGGTGTTGTTGCTCGACGAGCCGTTCGGCGCGCTCGACGATATGACCCGGCAGCGGTTGAACCTGGAACTGCTGCGTATCTGGACCGAGAAGCCCGCGACCACGTTGATGGTCACCCACGGGATCGGCGAGGCGGTGTTCCTCTCCGATGTGGTGGCGGTGATGAGTCCGCGACCGGGCCGGGTGCTGGAACTGGTCGAGATCGACCTGCCGCGCCCGCGCACCCCCGAGATGATGCGCACCCCGGAATTCCACAAGCTCTGTGACTACCTGTCCGAGCTGCTGTTCGGGCGGGGTGGGGTCGCGTGAGTGCGGGCGCGGGCCGGGTCGCCGGGGCGCTCGGCGTGGGGGTGCTGATCGCGCTGTGGTGGGCGCTGGCCGCCGCCGGAACCGCAGGCGGGACGATTCCTACGCCGTGGCGCGTCCTTTCCGCCATGTGGTCGGACGGGTGGGGGCTCTACGGGCCCAATTTCCAGGTCACCGCGATCGGGGCGGTGCAGGGCTTCCTGTGGGGGAACGTGCTGGCGATCGGGATCGCGGCGCTGATCATGCTGGTGCCGCGAATCGAACCGCTCGCCACCCAATTGGCCATCCTGAGCTACTGCACGCCACTGGTAGCGCTGGGCCCGATCATCCTGGTGGTGTTCGGCGGACGCACGCCCACGGTGTTCCTGGCCGCGATGTACTGCTTCTTCACCACCATGGTCGGCGCGGTGAGTGGCTTGCGTTCGGCCGATCCGGCGAGCCTGGATCTGGTGCGCGCCTACGGCGGTGGCCGCTGGCAACAGCTGTACCGGGTCCGATCCATCGCCGCACTACCGAATACGTTCGCCGCCTTGAAGATCGCCGCACCGTCGGCCGTGCTCGGCGCGATCATCGGCGAGTACCTCGGCGGCGTGGACAGCGGCATCGGTGTCGCGCTCACCGCGGCGCAGACCGCCTACAACGTGCCGCGCACCTGGGGCATGGCGATCGCCGCCGCCGCACTGGCCGGGCTCGGCTACCTGCTCGTCGCGGGCGCGGCCCGGCTGATCACGCCGTGGACGACTGTGGAGGAGGGGCGATGACCACCACCGTTGTGCGCCGGATCGGCCGTTTCCTGCTGCCGCTGGCGACTTCGCTGATCCTGCTGCTCGTCATCTGGACGCTGTTTCTTCGCCTGTTCCCGCAGATCGGGCCACGGGTGGGCAAGACACCGTCGGATGTCTGGGCCTACCTGGTGACCTCGGCGGGTGCGCCGGCGGCACGGCAGGCGATCTTCGACGACCTCGCGATCACCCTCGCCGACGCGGCATCGGGCTTCGCGGTCGGGATGGCGGGCGCGCTCGGCGTAGCCGCGCTGTTCGTGCTGTATTCGGCTGTGCGGCAGACGTTCATGCCGGTCGCGATGCTGTTGCGTTCGGTGCCGCTGGTCGCCCTGAGCCCGATCGTCGTGCTGATCTTCGGCCGAGGCACGGCGGGGGTCACCGTCCTGACGGCGATCGTCGTGTTCTTCCCCGCCCTGGTGATGATCATGACCGGCCTGCGTGAAGCACCAAGACAGGCAATGGAATTGGTGACCGCCTACGGCGGCTCGCGGTGGACGCGGCTGCGGATGGTCGCGGTGCCCGCCGCGCTGCCGTCGGTGTTCGCAGCGGCGCGGGTCTCGGTCCCCGGTGCGTTGATCGGTGCCCTGCTCGGTGAATGGCTCGGCAGTGGAACAGGATTGGGCGCTAGCCTGGTGCGGGCCATCCCGATGTTCCAGTACAACCGGTTGTGGGCGTCGATCGTGGTCGTCACGGTGGTGTCGGTGCTGCTGTACGCGATTGTCGGCGTGATCGAGAACCTGGTGCTCGCGCGCTTCGGTCCGAGTGCGGGAAAGTAGGAATAGCGGCGGAACGTGGCCGCAAAGAGAACGAAACGCGCCGAATCTACATTCTGCGTATGAACAGTATCGACCGTCGTTCCTTTCTTCGATTTTCGGCATTGACCGGCGCGGCGCTCGGCGGGGCCGGATTGCTCGCGGCCTGTGGCGGCGCTTCGGGTACTTCCTCGAACGGGTCGACCGACGACGGCTCGAAATTCGGCAAGGTCGCTATCCAGTTGTCGTGGATCAAGAACATCGAATTCGCGGGTGAGTACTTCGCCGATTCGAAGGGCTATTTCAAGGATGCGGGATTCGGTGCGGTAGATCTCGTCGCCGGTGGTGCGGCGTCGACTTCGGTGGAAGCGGGCCTGGATACCGGCAAGATCTGGCTCGGCCTTTCCGCGCCGCAGACCACCGCGCCCGCTGTGCTCGAAGGCCTGCCCGCCAAGATCGTCGGCGCGACCTATCAGAAGAACCCGTTCGCGATCGTCAGCTCGGCGGGTAAACCGATCAAATCGCCCGCGGATATGAAAGGCCGCAAGATCGGTGTGCAGGACACCAACCAGCTCATCTTCAGCGCTCTGCTGGCCGCAAACGGCATCAGCCCGGGCGAGGTGACCGTGGTGCCCGCGCAGTTCGATCCCACCCCGCTGGCCAACGGTGAGGTCGACGGCTGGGTGAGCTACGTGACCAACGAGCCGATCACTCTGGCCGCCAAGGGCTTCGCCAACGACCACTTCCTGTTCGCCGACTTCGGTCTGCCGCTGGTCGCCGAGACGCTCACCGTCACCCAGAACACCATCGACAACGAGCGCGACAAGCTCAAGGCCTTCCTGACCGCCCAGATCAAGGGCTGGAAGGACGCCGTCGCCAACCCGGCCGAGTCCGCGCGTCTGGCCGTGGAGGTCTACGGCAAGGACCTCAAACTCGACCTTGCCGAGCAGACCGAGGAAGCCATCGCGCAGAACGACCTGGTCGTCTCCGCCACGACCAAGACGGACGGCCTCTTCTCGATGCCCGACGCGCTGATCGAGCAGAACATCGCCGCCCTGCGCACCGCGAAGATCGACATCAAGGCCGACCAGCTCTTCGACCTGTCCGTACTCCGCGAGGTCTACGCCGAGAATCCTGGCTTGAAGTAGGCGCCGCAACCAGCGGCTCCAGCCGCAGATCTATATCGCCATGCCCACTGCGGCTGTCGAGAGGTAGTCGCGCTGGGCGGCCAGGCGCAGACCCGCGCGGGAGGCGAGGAAGTCGGCGGTGATGAAGACGGCGGTCTCGGCGGGGGTGCGCGGGCCCGATTCCAGGCCGGCGGGCACATGCACGCGGGACAGGGTGGGCTCGTCGAAGCCACCAGCGCGCAGGTCGTCGAGGCGACGGGCTTGGTCGGCGGGGGTGCCGAGCGCGGCTAGGTATCCGAGCTCGGGTAGTCGTAATGCGACCGTGAGCAGCGGGATCTCGAAGCGCGGCTCGTTGGCCAGCACGACGATGGCGGTGCTGCTGTCGATCTCGCCCGCGGCCGAGAGGGTGTTGAGGTAGCGGTGCGGCCAGTCGACGACCACTTCGGCGCCGGGGAACGAGGCCGGGTCGGCGAACTCGGGGCGCGAGTCGCAGATGCTCACCCGGTAGCCGATCATCCGCGCCTGCGCGACGAGGGTGGCCGCGTAGGCGTTGGCGCCGAAGATGATCAGGCGCGGCGGCGGGCAGTACGAGGCGACGAACAGATCCGACTCGGGCAGCGCGACGAGTTCGGTCGCGTGCTTGCGGTCGGTGACCAGATGCTGGCCGATGACATCGGGATCCTGATTCCAGACCACGGTGAACACGGTGACCCGGCGATGGGCTTGGATATCGGCGGCGATGGTGGGGAATTCGGGAAAATCGCGGCAGGAGAACGGCTCTACGAAGATATCGACGAGCGTGCCGTCGTCGGCGCTCGATTCCATACCGGTGAGCATGCTGTAGCGACGCAGTTGCCGGACGCCGGTGCGGCCCGCTTCCAATGCCGCCTCGTAGACGGTCTCTTCCAATCGGCCGGAGGCGATGGATCCGAAGACGCCACCGTTGGGGGTGACGAGCATCGAGGAGCCGATGGGCAGGGAATTGGTGCCGATGGTACGGACCACGGTGGCGAGGCCGCCCGTACGGCCCGAATGCCACACTCGCAGAAGGTCATCGACGATATCGCGCATATCTCACAACTCCGATCACCGTGCGCCGACTTCCGGGAAATCGCGATCGGTCCCTGTCGCCAAGTCGTCGCACGTGACGCACACCATATCCTGTCGACCGCCCAAATAGGAACCGGCCCCGGTATCGCCTGCGGCTACCTCTGAAATGGCTTCCCAGTGCTTGTTCTCTATCACAACGGGATGTCCAGGTGTGTCGTGAAACACAGCACGGGCAAGTCCGCTCTGGCTCGAGCGCGCAGCGGCGAGCACTCTGGCGACCACATCGGCCCCGATATCGGGGGTGTCGACGGGCAAGAACGCCACATAACGGGTGCCGGTTTCGCCGGCGGCGCGCAGACCCGCGCGCACTGTCGCGGAGAGTCCGGTCGCCCAGTCGGCGACCCACCGCCACTCGGTGCCGTCGGGCAGTCCGAGAGCGGCCGGATCGGGTCCGGTCGCGCCGAGCGTGACGATCACCGGATCGCAACCACCGTCGCGCAGGGCGGTGATCGCCGAGCGCAACCAGGCGCCGTTTTCGGCGAGTGCCTTGGGTTTGCCGTATCGCGTGCCCGCACCCGCCGCGAGGACGATGCCCGTGCACGACGAGTGCGCGGACGGGTCGACTGGGGGCATGTGAGCGAAGGTAATGACGCAATGTTGCCGGTCGATTACGGCAGGGGAGCGCAGCGACGACGACACGCCGACGTGATGGAGTGCACATCGGTGGCGGCATGGCGGGGATCGCGCGATGCTGGATCGATGACGAGCGAAGGGCTGAGCCTCGCGGGTTTCAACGATCTACCTGCGGCGACTGCCGAAGAGACATTGCTTGCCTGTTGCTCCGCACCACGCTGGGCACGGGCGATCGCGGCCGCGCGTCCCTACGCGACCACGGACTCGCTGCTGGCGGCGGCCGATGCGGAATTGACCGCCCTCGATGACGATGAGATCGACGAGGCACTGGCCGATCACCCGCGCATCGGCGACCACCCGACCTCGGCGGCGTCGGCGCGCGAACAGTCCGGTGTGGCGGGCGCGGACGTGCGCGCCGCGCTGGCCGAGGGCAATCGCGCCTACGAGGCGAAATTCGGCCATATCTACCTGGTCTGCGCGGCAGGCCGCAGCGGCGAGGAGTTGCTCGCGGTATTGCGGGCGCGGCTGGACAACGATTCGTCTACCGAAAGGCGGGTCATGCGAACAGAATTGGCGAAGATCAACCGTCTGCGCCTGGCGGGGCTGGTGGCGCCGTGACGAGCCTGAGTACTCACGTCCTCGATGCTGTGGGTGGGGTGCCCGCCGCGGGCGTCGCCGTGTGGCTCATGCGCGGCGACCAGCGGCTCACCGAAGCGCTCACCGATGCCGACGGTCGGGTGAAAGAGCTTGCGGCCGGGCTGAATCCAGGCGACTACCGGCTCTTCTTCGATACCGGCAGCTACTTCGCGGCGCAGGGTGTCGAGACCTTCTATCCGGAAGTCTGTGTCGCGTTCACGGTGGGTGAGCGGCCGCATCTGCATGTGCCGCTGCTGCTGTCGCCGTTCGCCTATTCCACCTACCGAGGGAGCTGAGATGGCACTGAGTGGTCCGATCGTGTTGACCGACAATCGATATGGCAAAGCCGAGAATCGGGTTGTGCGTTTCTACAAAGAGAACGCGCGCCACGAGATTCGCGACGTGAACGTCTCGACCGCGCTGCGCGGCGATTTCGAGGCGGCTTACACCGACGGTGACCAGCGTCACGTCCTGCCCACCGACACCCAGAAGCACATGGCGTTCGTCTACTCGAAGAAGCCCGGCCTCGACACCATCGAGGAGTACGCGATCGCGCTGGCGAAGCATTTCGTCGACACGGTCGAGCCGGTATCCAGTGCGCGCATCGACGTGGACTCCTATGGCTGGCAGCGGGTTTCGATCGGCGGTGCCGAGCACGATCACACCTGGGTGCGCCAGGGGCCCGAGGTGCGCACGGCCGCGGTGACGGTGGCGGGCAAGGGGGCGAAGCAGCAGACCTGGGTGATCGGGGGGATCAAGGACCTGGTGCTGCTCAAGTCGACCGGCTCGGAGTTCGCCGACTTCCTCACCGACGAGTACACCACCCTCGCGCCGACCCACGATCGCGTGCTGGCCAGTTCGCTGGTGGTCCAGTGGCGGTTCGCCGAAACCGGTGGCGTCGACTGGGACGGGGTATACGCGGGGATCCGCGCTACTCTGCTCGAGCTGTTCGCGACTACGTATTCCAAGGCGCTGCAACAGACGCTGTATGCGATGGGAACCGCTGCACTGCAACGTTTCCCGATACTGGCGGAGATCCGGTTGTCGGCACCGAACAAGCACCACTTCGACTACGACCTCGCGCAGTTCGAGATCGAGAACAAGGGTGAGGTGTTCTGGGCAGCCGACCGACCGTACGGCTCGATCCATGCCACCCTTGCGCGCGCGGACGCGCCCGATGCGGGCATCGCGTGGCAGGCGTGAGGGCGCCCGAGGTGCTGATCCACGGGTGTGCGGTGGTGACCGTCGACGCGGCGGGCACCGAGTATCGCCATGGCTGGGTCACCGTGCGTGGCAACAAGATCGATGCCGTCGGCGAGGGAGAGCCGCCGGAGTTCGGCCCTGAGGTCGCGCGGATCGACGGGCGTGGCTGCGTGCTCACCCCCGGCCTGGTCAACACCCACCACCACCTGTACCAGTGGATCACCCGTGGGCTGGCCGCCGACCACACGCTGTTCGAGTGGCTGACGAGGCTGTATCCGGTGTGGACGCGGATCGACGAGAAGTCGGTGCGGACGGCGGCCACCGGTGCGCTGGTCTCGCTGGCGCGCAGTGGGTGCACGACGTCGTCGGATCATCATTACGTGTTCCCGCGCGGTGGCGGCGATCTGCTCGCCGCGGAAATCGGGGCGGCGGCCGATGTGGGGCTGCGGTTCCACCCGGCGCGCGGGTCGATGGATCTCGGGCGGAGTCAAGGCGGGCTGCCGCCGGACGCTGTGGTGGAGTCGATCGACGACATCCTCGCCGCGAGCGCCGCGGCCATCGCGGACTGGCACGACCCGTCCTTCGACGCGATGGTGCGGATCGCGCTCGCCCCCTGCTCGCCCTTCTCGGTGACCGCCGACCTCATGCGCGAGTCCGCGGCGCTGGCCCGATCCGCCGGGGTCCGGCTGCACACTCACCTCGCCGAAACCTTCGATGAGCTGGACTTCTGCCAGCAGGGCTTCGGCTGCACGCCCGCTGAGTACATGGAACAGCTTGGCTGGCTCGGCGAGGACGTCTGGTACGCCCACGGCGTGCACCTCGACGACCCGGCGATCGCCGCGATGGCGCGCACCGGGACCGGGGTCGCGCATTGCCCGACGTCCAACGGTCGGCTGGGCGCCGGGATCGCGCGGACCGCCGAGCTGGTGGCGGCCGGTGTGCCCGTTGGCCTCGGGGTCGACGGTGCGGCCAGTAACGAGTCGAGTTCGATGATCGAGGAACCGCGCAACGCGCTGCTGTACGCGCGGGCGGTCGGCGGTCCGCGGGCGATGACGGTGCGGACCGCGCTGGAACTGGCGACCATGGGTGGCGCGCGGGTGCTCGGGCGGTCAGAGGAGATCGGATCCATCGAGCCGGGCAAACTGGCGGATCTGGCGCTGTGGCGGCTGGATACCCCCGCGCACGCGGGCATCGAGGACCCTGTTGTCGCGCTGGTGCTCGGGTCGGCGCCGCCGTTGGCCGCCTTGCTGGTGAACGGGCGCGAGGTTGTTCGCGACGATGTGGTGCTGACCGTGGACGAGGCATCGGTGGGTGCCGATGTCGCCCAGGCGCAGACGACCCTGTTGGCCGGCGGGTGAGCGTGCTCGGCCGGGATGGGCGCTGATGTCGGCCGCGCGCCGGTCGGTGCGCGGCCGCGAGGAGACGCCGCGGGCGGTACCCACCGGCGGCGTGCTGAACTGCGATTTCACTCGGATCGGCGCACACTGGATGACGTACACCGGGTTAACCGCGGCGCAATCTGGCGCGGGTTTCGTGCAACACCGTGGCAACTCCCGGCCCCTACTGTGGCCGGTGAGGTAAGCGAGGTGAACGTGGATCTGGATACCGTTTCCGAGGTTGTTCTCGCCCGCGAACGCGCCGATCTGGCGCAGGTCGGAGCGGGTACCGCGGTGCTGGCGGGCGGCACCTTCCTGTTCTCCGAACCGCACGATCACCTCGACCGGCTGGTCGACATCACCACCCTGGGCTGGGCACCGCTGAGGGCGTCCGCGCAGGGTCTGGAGATCGCCGCGACCTGCACGCTGGCGGAGTTCGCCGGTGCCCGTCCCGGCCGCGAACTCGGTACTCCGGTGTTGTGGCCCGAGTGGCCGGGCACCGCGCTGTTCGCCCAGTCCTGCCGGGCGCTGCTGGCCTCGCACAAGATCTGGCGCACCGCGACGGTCGGCGGGAATGTCTGTCTGTCACTGCCCGCCGGTGCGGTTCTCGGTGCGCTCGTCGCCTTGGACGCGACGGCGGCGATCTGGCCTCGTGGCGGTGGCGAGCGCCGAATCGCCCTGCGCGACTTCGTTACCGCGCCGGGCGAGAACCTGCTGGCGGAAGGTGCCGTCGTACGCTCTTTCCTGGTGCCCACCTCGAGCCTGTTGGCGCGCACCAGCTTTCGCAAGATCGCCCTGGCGCCACTCGGGCG
The DNA here is from genome assembly GCF_042719655.1 of Nocardia sp. NPDC058518. Taxonomy (NCBI): domain Bacteria; kingdom Bacillati; phylum Actinomycetota; class Actinomycetes; order Mycobacteriales; family Nocardiaceae; genus Nocardia; species Nocardia sp. NPDC058518. The sequence goes on along the minus strand of NZ_JBHXNJ010000007.1, from coordinate 140,517 downwards.
TTCCGGGTCGGTCGTGATGGGCAGGCATCAGTCCGACGGCCGATGCGCGATCACCATCACCGCGGCGACCGTACGCCCGATCGTCCTCGACTTCGATTCCGTCCCTTCGCAATCCGACCTGACCGACGCGCTGGCCGACCTGGGCAACGACGTGTGGTTCGACGATCCACACGGTGCGCCGGACTGGCGCAGGCACGTGACCGGTCTACTCGCCGCCGAGGTCGCGGCTGAACTCAGGGGGCCAGCCTGCGCGGCCGAATCGTGCTGACGACGGAACAAGGAGGTGGTTCATGAGGCTCGATATCGACGGCCGCGCGGTCGAGGTGACCGCGCGCCCCGGCCAGTGCCTGCGCACGCTGCTGCGCGAACACGGCGAGCTGGCGGTCAAAAAGGGCTGCGACTCCGGCGATTGTGGCGCCTGCTCGGTGCTGCTCGACGGCGAACCCGTCCACTCCTGCCTGATCCCCGCCCACCGCGCCGCCGACCGCGCGGTGACGACCGCCGCGGGTCTCGGCGACGCGGACGGCCCGAACCCCGTGCAGCGCAGCTTCGTCCAGAACGCCGCGTTCCAATGCGGTTTCTGCACCGCCGGAATGGTGGTGACAGCGTCGGGTCTGGCCGCCGCCCGACCCGACACGGCTGTGGACAACTTTCCTGCTGAGGCAGTCACCGATGCCGAACGCGCCGAGCTGCTGAAGGGAAACCTCTGCCGCTGCACGGGCTATCGCGCCATCGCCGACGCCTTGGCAGCACCCTGTGCATCACTGTGCACAACTGCCGAGGAAGCCGCGCAGCAGGCGAGCGCGGAGTCGCTCGACGACGGAAATCCGCCTGACCCCTCCCTGGGTGTGCAGGCGCGGGTCGGTGGGGTGATGCGGCGGAAGTATCGGGCGGGGCAGATCGGGGATGGGGTGGGGGCGCCCGCGGGGGCGCGGATCGTGCGGGGTGGGGAGGCGTTCACGATGGATGTGGTGCCGGGGGCTGGGGACCAGATGCCGCCTGTGGCACCGTGGCATCTGGCGGTGCTGGTCAGTCCGCACGCGCACGCGCGGATCGTCTCCATCGATGTGGCCGCGGCGCGGGCTGTTCCGGGTGTGCACGCGGTGTTGACACATGTGGATGGACCGGAAACCGCGTTTTCCACGGCTCGCCACGAACTGCGCGAGGACGATCCGGACGACACCTTCGTGCTCGATCGAACGGTCCGGTTCGTGGGGCAGCGGGTGGCCGCGGTGGTGGGAGAGACCCTGCATGCCGCCCGCGCCGGAGTGCGAGCGCTTCAGGTGGAGTACGAGGTGCTGCCTGCGGTATTCGAACCCGAGGCGGCCTTGGCCGATGGCGCGCCGCTGCTGCACGCCGACAAGCCGGCCTCGGCACGGATCGCCGACGCCAAGCGCAATCTGATCGCCGAGATCCACGGCGGTGTCGGTGACTTCGATGCCGGAATAGAGCGGGCCGCGAAAGTGGTGAGCGGCGTGTGGAATTCACCGCGCGTGCAGCACGTGCACCTGGAGACCCACGGTGGCGTCGGCTGGCTCGATGACGCGGGCAGGCTCGTCGTCCGATCGAGCACACAGGTGCCGTTCCTGGTGCGCGACGAACTCTGCCACGTGTTCGGACTCGACCGGGATCGTGTGCGGGTGTTCGCGACTCGCGTGGGCGGCGGGTTCGGGGCGAAGCAGGAGATGCTGGCCGAGGACCTGATCGCGCTGGCCGTGCTGCGCACCCGGCATCCCGTGCAATACGAGTTCACCCGCACGGACGAATTCACCTCGGCCACTTGCCGTCACCCGATGCGCGTCGCGGTCACCGCCGCAGCCGACGCGGCGGGCATCCTGACCGCACTCTCGGTGGACGTGCTCACCGACTCGGGCGCCTACGGCAACCACAGCGGGGGTGTGATGTTCCACTCCGTCGGCGAATCGGTGGCGGTCTACCGCTGCCCGAACAAGCGGGTCGACGCACAAGCGGTGTACACCAACAACGTTCCCTCCGGTGCGTTCCGTGGCTACGGGCTCGGCCAGGTGATCTTCGGCGTCGAATCGGCGATCGATGAACTGGCGCGCGAACTCGGCATCGACCCCTTCGAATTCCGCCGCCGCAATGTGGTGATCCCGGGCGATCAGTTCACCGGCGCCGAAATCGACGAATCCGACCTGACTTTCGGCAGCTACGGCCTCGACCAATGCCTCGACACCGCCCAGCAGGCGCTGCGTCGCGGCAACGGTGTCGACGCACCGGGCCCGGAATGGCAGGTGGGTGAGGGGATGGCCGTGGCGATGATCGCGACCGTGCCCCCGCGCGGACACCATGCCGATGCCACGGTGAGCCTGCTCCCCGACGGACGCTACGAAATCGGCGTCGGAACAGCGGAATTCGGCAACGGGACCACCACCGTCCACGCCCAGCTCGCGGCGACGGCACTGGCCACCGCCGCCGAGCGGATCGTGATCCGCCAATCCGACACCGACGTCGTCGGCCACGACACCGGCGCGTTCGGCTCCACCGGCACCATGGTCGCCGGCAAAGCCTTGTACACGGCGGCGCTCGAACTGCACGCGATGCTGCTGGCCAGGGCGGCGAAGGTGAGCGGTCACCCCGAACGCGACTGCCTGCTCGAAGCGGGCGGGGTGCGCTGCGGCGACGAGCTGATCACCGCTGCCCAGCTGCTCGCCGACGGCGAGCTGATCGCCCACGGCACCCACGCGGGCACCCCACGCTCGGTGAGTTTCAATGTCCACGCGTTCCGGGTGGGGGTCCAGCCGTCGACCGGTGCGGTACGGATCCTGCAGTCGATCCAGGTCGCCGACGCGGGCACCGTACTCAATCCGGTGCAGCTGCGCGGGCAGGTGGAAGGCGGGGTCGCGCAAGCACTCGGCACCGCGCTCTACGAGGACATGCGATCGGAGAACGGTGTGGTGACCACCAGGACGCTGCGCCACTATCACATTCCGCAGTTCGCCGATCTGCCCCGCACGGAGGTCTATTTCGCCGAAACCAGTGACGAACTGGGCCCGCTGGGTGCCAAATCGATGAGTGAGTCCCCCTACAACCCGGTGGCCCCGGCCATGGCGAACGCGATCCGCGACGCCATCGGAGCCCGCCCGTACCGATTACCGATGACGGCCGACCGTGTGTGGCGCGCCATCCAGGAAGGAACCGCCGGGTGAATACTCGCCTGCCCGAACATATTCGAGCCCGTCTCGACGCTGTTCTCGACTCCGTCGACGCCGAACTGCGCGTGCGCTACCCCGGAGCCGGTGACCGGGTCCAGCCCGTGCACACCGCCTACGTTCCCGCCGACCGCGCCACCGCGGAAACCCCCGCCGAGTGGGGTGCTGCCGCCTTGGAGTTGCTGCATCGCCACGCCGACTTCCTCGTCGGCCTCGACGTCACCGGTTCACTGCCCGCCGTCCGCCGCCAGCTCACGGACCGGCCGGTGCAGGACATGCGCATCGACTTCGAAGACGGCTACGGGTTCCGTGCCGACGAGGAAGAGGACGCGGCCGCGAAGGCAGCGGGCGAGGCGCTGGCGGCCTGGGTCGAAAAGCCCGGCGCCCCGGTCTCCTTCGGTGTTCGCACGAAAGGGCTGGCCGCGAACGAACGTCGGCGCGCGCTGCGGACCCTCGAACTCGTCCTCGACGGAGCGGGTGGCGCGCTGCCCGGCTTCGTGTTCACGGTGCCGAAGATCCGTGCCGCGGAACAGGTATCGGCGATCGTCGACCTGTGCACCGGACTCGAGCGTGGCCACGGCCTGCCTGAGCGGTCGCTGCGTTTCGAATTACAGATCGAGAGCCCGCAGGCGATCATCGCCCCCGACGGCACCGCGCCCATCACCAAGATGATCCAGCTGGCAGACGGCCGGTGTAGCGCACTGCATTTCGGCACCTACGACTACACCGCCGCCTGCGGCATCGCGGCCACCGATCAGGCCCTCGACCACCCCGCCGCCGACTACGCCAAGTCCGTGATGCAGGTCGCCGCCGCGCAGACGGGGGTGTGGATCTGCGACGGCTCGACCCAGATCGTCCCCGACGTCGATCCAGAAGGCGCGATGGCCAATCATCACCGCCTGGTCGACCGGGCACTGCGCCGCGGCTACTACCAGGGCTGGGACATGCACCCCGGCCACCTGATCACCCGCTGGCTCGCCACCTACGACTTCTTCCGCAGCGCGTCCGAGGTGGCGGTGCCGCGCCTGATCGCCTATCTGGACCGGCGCGGAGGAGGCGTGATGGACGAGCCCGCCACCGCCGAGGCTTTGGCGAGCACCGTGTTGCGCGGCCTGCGTGCCGGTGCGTTCACCGATGCGGAACTTCTCGCCACAGCACCGGGTCTGACCAGCGATGTTCTGCTCGACCTCGTCGCGCGGCGGGTGCGCGCGACGTGAGATGCGAGGTGCTGACCCCGGCACGAATAGCGGTATACCAGTAATATCGGAGGAGGCGCTACACGGTGGAATGAGAGCGCTGTGTCGCGCATCCGGCGCACCATTTTCAGACGAGCACGGCTTCGGTCGTGGGCACCCGACCCCAGGAGGCACCCGTGAGCCGATTCACCGGCAGCGACGATTTCACCCTGCTACCGGATCTGGCCGTCCGCACCCTCGGCGGTTCGGTGATCTGGGCGAACGACGAATTCTTCGCGGAGAAGGAGAACCTCGTCAGCCCGGGTCCGTCGGAATACCAGCCGGCGACGTTCGGGCACAAGGGCCAGGTCTACGACGGCTGGGAGACTCGCAGGCATCGCGGCAAACCCGGTGACGATTCGGCGATTGTGCGCCTCGGTGTGCCCGGCGTGATCCGTGGCGTCGTGGTCGACACCGCCTGGTTCAAGGGCAACTATCCGCCCGAGGTGTCGCTGTCGGCGCTGGCGATCGAGGGCTACCCGCCCGCCGAGGAGATCGCCGCCCGCACCGACTGGGTGACCCTGCTCGACCGCGTGAAGGTCGGTGGCGACAGCCGCAATCCGTTCGCCGTCGACGACGAGAACCGGTGGACCCATGTGAAACTCACCATGCATCCCGATGGCGGCGTTGCCCGTCTGCGCGTGCACGGCGAAGGTCGCCCCGACACCGCGCTGCTCGGCCTCGGCCCGCTCGACCTCGCCGCACTGGAAAACGGCGCCATCGTGCTCGACTGCTCCAACCGCTTCTACAGCTCGCCGAACCAGATGCTCTACCCCGGCCTGGCCAGGGAAATGGGCGACGGCTGGGAGACCGCGCGTCGCCGCGACGACGGAAACGACTGGGTGCTAATCAAACTCGCCGGACCGGGGGCGATCCGGCTGGCCGAGATCGATACCTCCTGCTTCCTCGGCAACAGCCCCGGCGCGGCCTCACTCACCGGATTCACCAGCGACGGAACAGAAGTCGAGCTCCTGCCGCGCACCGACCTGCTGCCCGACACCCGCCACCGGTTCGCGCTGGAGCTCGCGGCCGCCTCGGTCGTGGAGGTGCGCCTCGATATCTATCCCGACGGCGGCCTCGCCCGGCTGCGCCTCTACGGGGAGCTCTCCGCGTGAGCGATATTCGCGATTTCGTCGGTTACGGACCGAATCCGCCCGACCCGCAGTGGCCCGACGACGCGCATATCGCCGTCCAGTTCGTGCTGAATTATGAAGAGGGCGGGGAGAACAACGTCCTCGACGGTTCGCCGCATTCGGAGACCTTCCTCTCCGAGATGACACCCGCCGATGCCTTTCCGAACCGGCACATGAGCATGGAATCGCTCTACGAATACGGTTCGCGCGCAGGGTTGTGGCGGGTGCTGCGCGCATTCGAACGGCGCGGCCTACCGCTCACCGTCTTCGCGGTGGCGCGGGCCATGCAGCGCAATCCCGAAGCGGTGGCGGCCTTTTCCGAGCTCGGCCACGAAATCGCCTGCCACGGACTGCAATGGAAGTCCTATCAGCTGATCGATCGCGATATCGAACGCGCCGACATGGCCGAAGCGATCCGCGTCCTCACCGAGCTCACCGGCGCGGCCCCCCTCGGCTGGTACACCGGCCGCGACTCCCCGAACACCCGCGAATTGGTGGTCGAACAGGGCGGTTTCGTCTACGACTCCGACTCCTATGCCGACGACCTCCCCTACTGGACCGAGGTGCGCGGCAGGCATCACCTGGTGGTTCCGTACACACTCGACACCAATGACATGCGCTTCTCTTCCCCGGCGGGCTTCGCCAACGGCGACGAGTTCTACGCCCACCTGCGCGACGCCTTCGACGTGCTCTACCGGGAAGGCGCGGAAGGCGCCCCGAAAATGCTGTCGGTAGGACTGCACTGCCGCATAGCGGGACGCCCCGCCCGCACCGCGGCCCTGGAACGCTTCCTCGACCACGTCCAATCCCACGACCGGGTGTGGACAACCCGCCGCATCGACATCGCCGAACATTGGCGCAAGGTGCACCCGGCAGGGCTCCTCGCCAATTGACCGCGAAACGTCGACCCCGCCGCCCCCCCGCGGCGGGGGGGGGCCGCGGCGGCCCCGATCCCGTGTTTCTTGCGGACCGGGGCCGGTCGCTTCAACCCTTCCTC
>NZ_JBHXNJ010000007.1:78789-133969 GCF_042719655.1 Nocardia sp. NPDC058518 | reverse complement strand
CACACCCCCCCCCTACCACACCCCCTAATTGTGCCCAATGGCCCCCGCGCCCGCCACCACCCAAATGACCCCCCAAACCGACCCCCCCGGGCGGCCGGGGCCCCACGTCAGGTCAGCACCTAGGCCAAACCGCAGCGCTCGATATTGCTCAGCGTGATCTGGCGATCGGATTCCTTGGCCTGGGGAACGCGGTTGTAGGCGCCCATCGAGTCCATGTAGTTGACGAAAATGTCCGCGATCTCTTCCGGCGTCGCATCAGGTTTGGCGGCGCGGACATTGTCGACCAGGGTGCGGGTGGTCTCGCACTGTTCTTCCTGGGTGAAGATCGGCGGCGGGTCGGCGTGCGCGAAGGCAGGCACGAGCAGCAGCGCGAAAGCGGCCATGGCGGCGGATCGAATAATTCTCACGCCTGCGACTGTACGTAATCGAATCGACATCGAAACCGCAACGGCCCCACGCTACTTGGCGTAGCGCGGGGCCGTTCTCGTACTCGGGTCAGGCGAACAAACCTCTGACGAAGGGGACCGAGTCGACCAGGGAAGCGTTGACGGCGCCGTCGTGGTCGGTGGGGTAGGTGTGGAAGGTGATCGGCTGGCGGTTGGCGTGCAGGACAGCGGCGTAGCGCAGCGTTTCCGGGGTGACCACGTCGGTGTCCTGGAGGCCCTGGCCGAGGAACAGCGGGCGGTCGTAGCCGGATTCGGGCAGGCCCATGTAGCGGGCGAGCAGGCCGTTGGCGTCGGGCAGCGATGACAGGGGGCGCGCGAACATGCTGCCGATCGAGGGTTTCGCGGCGGCCAGTTCGTCGCCGAGAGGGCCGATGCAGGCGGTTTGGGCGCGGGCGAGCCAGGTGCGGCCGGTGTCGGTGAGCAGGCCGTCGATGTTCAGGTCGGGGTAGGTGGTGCGCAGGCCGCTGAGGATGTACAGGACGTAGGCGGTGAGGTGCGAGCTCAGCGCGATGGGCGGCATGCCCGGGCCGATGAGCCCGATGACGTCCTCGATATAGGCGGGGACGCCGGTGCCGACCGCGCCACGGTAATCCAGGTCGGGGCCGCCGAACTCGGTGGCGTAGCGGGCGGTGAACACCGCGGCGCCGCCGCCCTGGGACTGGCCGACCACGGCCCACTTGTTCGACAGTGACGGGTACTGCTCGGTCGCGGCCCGCACCGCGTCGACCACGTTGTGCGCTTCGGCGATGCCGTTGAGGTAGGGGTGTTCGCCGGGTCCGCCGAGGCCCGCGTAGTCGGCGGCGACGATCGCGTAGCCCTGGTTCAGCCAGGTGCCGAGGTAGGCCCAGTCACGCTCCACCGCCGCGGGCCCGGCCACGCTGTAGGCGCAGTCGTCGCCGAGGCCGACGGTCCCGTGCGCCCACGCGATCACCGGCCAGCCGCCCTGCGGGGCCTCGCCCGCGGGGAAGTACACCGCCGCGCTGGTCGTGGTCGGCTGGTCGCCCGCGGTGGTCGACCGGTAGAGCAGGCGCTCGGCACGGGCGGAACCGGGCAGGGTCGCCGCGGCGGACAGTGACTCGACGCCGACAACGGTGCCTGCCGTCTCGCTCGGTTGCGCGCTCGCCACCGGCACCAGGCTCAGTGCCGCCGCCAACACGGTCAGCGATGTCGCGGCGATCCTCGAAATCCTCATGGATGCACTCTTTCGTCTTCGTGGACGAACGTCCAGGGTGCGCCCGCGTCCCGAGCATCCTGTCGTCTCGGTGGATGAGTGTCCCGCACTCGATGCGGTGCACCCATTTCTGGGGGCGATGAGGCAGATGTGTGCGTCGTGACCGAATCGAGTGACGACACGCACATCATTCGTGTCCGGCGTGGTGTGTGAAACGACTCACACGCTGGAAGGCTCGGGAGTGTCGGAGCGTGCCCACCCGGTGATCGCTAACAGTACAAGCGTTATGCTAAAACTCCTGGTCAGCGCTACCCGTCGGTAGGCCTGATGCTTGCAATCAGCCCGCTAATTTCGCAAAGTTAGCAAACGCGTCGGCAAAACTAGCTGAGATTCACACAACCAACAGGTAGACGGCCATTTCTGGGTGTGCCATTGTTTGGAAGTACACCCCTTGGGCCCTAGTAAGTCCTAGCAAGCCTGCAAATTGCTCCAGCAGTACGAGATGTGCAACCGAAAGCGTTCAGCCACCGGTTGATTCGCACGCCGGCTGCGTGGAGCACCGACCACACGAGGAAGTGGAGTCAAGAGATGTCTCTCCCCGGCACCCCGAAGACCGCTGCAGAAATCCAGCAGGATTGGGACACCAACCCGCGTTGGAAGGGCCTGACCCGCAGCTACACCGCTGAGCAGGTTTCGAAGCTGCAGGGCAACGTTGTCGAGGAGCACACCCTCGCCCGTCGCGGTTCGGAGATCCTGTGGGACCTCGTGAACAACGAGGACTACATCAACTCGCTCGGTGCGCTCACCGGCAACCAGGCCGTGCAGCAGGTTCGCGCCGGCCTGAAGGCCATCTACCTGTCCGGTTGGCAGGTCGCCGGCGACGCCAACCTGTCCGGCCACACCTACCCGGACCAGTCGCTGTACCCGGCGAACTCGGTTCCGACCGTGGTCCGTCGCATCAACAACGCGCTGCTGCGCGCCGACGAGATCTCCCGCGTCGAGGGTGACGATTCCGTCAAGAACTGGCTCGCCCCGATCGTCGCCGACGCCGAGGCCGGCTTCGGTGGCGCCCTGAACGCCTACGAGCTGCAGAAGGCCATGATCGCGGCCGGCGCCGCGGGCGTGCACTGGGAAGACCAGCTCGCCTCGGAGAAGAAGTGCGGCCACCTCGGTGGCAAGGTGCTGATCCCCACCCAGCAGCACATCCGCACCCTGACCTCGGCCCGTCTCGCGGCCGACGTCGCCCAGGTGCCTTCGGTGATCATCGCCCGCACCGACGCCGAGGCCGCCACCCTGCTCACCACCGATGTGGACGAGCGCGACCGTGAGTTCCTGGACGGCACCCGTACCGCCGAGGGCTTCTTCGGTGTGAAGAACGGCATCGAGCCCTGCATCGCGCGTGCCAAGGCCTACGCCCCCTACGCCGACCTCATCTGGATGGAGACCGGCGTGCCGGACCTCGAGGTCGCGCGCAAGTTCGCCGAGTCGGTTCGCAGCGAGTTCCCGGACCAGCTGCTGGCCTACAACTGCTCGCCTTCGTTCAACTGGAAGGCGCACCTGGACGACGCGACCATCGCGAAGTTCCAGCGTGAGCTCGGCGCGATGGGCTTCAAGTTCCAGTTCATCACCCTGGCGGGCTTCCACTCGCTCAACTACGGCATGTTCGACCTGGCGCACGGCTACGCTCGCGAGGGCATGACCGCGTTCGTCGACCTGCAGGAGCGCGAGTTCAAGGCTGCTGCCGAGCGTGGCTTCACCGCCATCAAGCACCAGCGTGAGGTCGGTGCCGGCTACTTCGACACCATCGCCACCACCGTCGACCCCAACACGTCGACCGCCGCCCTGAAGGGCTCCACCGAAGAGGGTCAGTTCCACTGATCCCCCTCGGGGTTGCTTTGACCGGCAACGCCTTTCCTCTACTCCGGTAGGGGTGTACGCCCTCCCACGCCATACAGCCCTGGCGTGGGAGGGCATCCCTATACTTTGGTCGCTATGACCTCCCCAGCCACCCCACAGCCAGACACACAGCAGGAGCGGGACGTGAGCAGCAGCGAGAAGATTCAGCGCGTCGGAATCATCGGCGCGGGACAGATGGGCGCTGGTATCGCCGAAGTGTGCGCACGCGCGCATGTCGACGTCCTCGTCTACGAGACCACCCGTGAACTCGCCGCTGCGGGCCGCGCACGGATCCTGCGTTCGCTGGACCGTGGTGTGAGCAGCGGCAAGATCACCGAGCGCGAGCGGGAGCAGGCGGCCTGGCGGCTGCGCTTCACCTCCGATCTCAGCGACTTCGCCGACCGTCAGCTGGTGGTCGAGGCCGTTGTCGAGAACGAAGAGGTCAAGACGGCCATCTTCAGCGAGCTGGACAAGGTCGTCACCGACCCCAACGCCGTGCTCGCCTCCAACACCTCCTCCATCCCGATCATGAAGATCGCCGTCGCCACCGCCAATCCCGAGCGCGTGGTCGGTCTGCACTTCTTCAACCCGGTGCCGGTGCTGCCGCTGGTCGAGCTGGTCACCACGCTCAAGACCAGCGAGCCGGTCGCCAAGCGCGCCGAGCAGTTCGCCGCCGAGATCCTGGGCAAGCAGATCGTGCGATCGGCGGACCGCTCCGGTTTCGTCGTCAACGCGCTGCTGGTGCCGTACCTGCTCTCGGCCATCCGGATGGTCGAGTCGGGCTTCGCCACCAAGGACGACGTCGACAAGGCGATGGTGCTCGGCTGTGCCCACCCGATGGGCCCGCTGGCGCTGACCGACCTCGTCGGCCTCGACACCGTGAAGTCGATCGCGGACTCGATGTACTCCGAGTTCAAGGAGCCGCTCTACTCCGCCCCGCCGCTGCTGATGCGCATGGTCGAAGCCGGACTGCTCGGTAAGAAGACCGGAGCCGGGTTCTACCAGTACGGGAAGTAGGGGACTCGGCTGAACAGCCTGGATGCGGGCTGTTCAGTAGGGACGCATCAGGACCACCCGCTCGGGGTCGTTTGGTGGCTGTGTTTTTGGAGCGCTGGCGCGCTCGAGCGGGGCCCTTCGGGCCCCTGATCTTCCCTCCCTCCGGGTACTCCTTCGTCGCACCCTCCAGTCAGTCCAGATCAGGGCGGGCCCCTAAAAAGACTTACAAGAGGCGCTCAGGTGCTCGGGGTTTGCGGGGGGAGCGGCGAGGGGGCGCTTCCGCGGCTTAAGCTGCTTTTGTCGGACTCGCTGGCGTGCCCGACGTTATGTCGAGCGCAGCGTGTGATCGAAAGGGAGTATCGGCGGTCATGGTCAACGTCACCGATGGATTCGGGTCGAGCGTTCTCGGATACCCGAGGATCGGTCCGCATCGAGAGCTCAAGCGTGCGCTCGAGGCCTACTGGCGCGGATCGATGGAACGCGAGGAATTGCGCGCGGTAGGCCGCGATATCCAGGAGCGTCAGTTCAACGAGCTGGCCGCGACCGGACTCACGCAGGTGCCGGGCAACACCTTCTCCTTCTACGATCACATCCTCGACAACGCGCTGCTGTTCGGTGCGGTGCCCTCGCGGTTCAGGGAGTTCGAAGCCGGGCTCGACCCGCTCGACTTCTACTTCCTGATGGCACGCGGCAACCCGGACACCCCGCCGCTCGAGCTGGTGCGTTTCTTCGGCACCAACTACCACTACCGTCAGCCCGAACTCGACGCCGACACCACGTTCTCGCTGCACCCGGAGGCCCTGCTCGACGAGTGGGACCGGGCGGCCGCCCGCGGGATCGAGCTGCGTCCGGTGGTGCTGGGCCCGGTGTCGCTGCTGCTGTTGTCGAAGGCCGGGCATGTGCCGGGCGAGACCGAGTTCGACACGCTGAGCCTGCTCGATCAGCTGCTGCCGTTCTACGAAGAGCTGTTCGAGATCCTCGCCAAGCGCGGGTCGACCTGCGTGCAACTCGACGAACCCTGCTTCACCGCTGAGCGCACTCCTGCCGAGCTGGCCGCGTTCGAGAAGGTCTACCACCGGCTGGCGAAGGCGCCGCTGCGCCCGCGCATCCTGGTCACCGGGCAGTACGGCGACTTCGGTGAGGCGCTGCGGATCCTGGCCGCGAGCAACGTCGAGGCGATCGGGCTCGATCTGGCCTCGTACCGGATGACGCCGGAGGAGCTGGCCGAGATCCCCGGGATCAAGCGCAAGCGGATCTACGCCGGTGTCATCAGTGGCACCAATGTGTGGCGGGCCGACCGTGTCGTCACGCTGAACTACCTCAACGCGATCGCCGAGGTGTGCCCGGATCTGGTGGTGTCCACCGGCACCACGCTGCTGCACGTGCCCTACGACGTGCTCGCCGAATACGACATCGAAGGCAATGTCGCCGACCGGCTCGCCTTCGCGAAACAGAAGGTGGGCGAGGTCGTCTCGCTCGCCAAGGCACTCACCGAGGGCCCGTCGGAGAACTGGCGCAAGCGGCCCACCGAGGTGCATTTCAAGCAGAAGCACGCGGTGCGCCAGCGGGTGTACGCGGTGACGCCCGAGATGCGCGAACGCGCGCCCTACGACGTGCGCGCGCTCGCGCAGCAGGAGCGGCTGAACCTGCCGCTGGTGCCCGCCACCACGCTCGGCTCGTTCCCGCAGAGCGGCAAACTGCGCCAGGCCCGCCACGAGGTGGCCTCGGGACGGCTGTCCGACGACGACTACCGCAAGCTGGTCGAGGCCGAGATCGAGGCGACGATCCGCCTGCAGGAAGACATCGGCCTCGATGTTTTCGTGCACGGTGAGCACGAGCGCAACGACATGATCCAGTTCTTCGCCGAGCAGCTCGACGGTTTCGCGACCACCCGTTTCGGCTGGGTGCAGGTGTACGGGTCGCGGTGCGTGCGACCGCCGATCGTCTACGGCGATGTGGCGCGGCCCGCGCCGATATCGGTGGAGTGGACCACCTACGCGCAGTCACTCACCGACAAGCCGGTCAAGGGCATGGTCACCGGGCCGGTCACGATGCTGGCGCGCTCGTTCGTTCGCCAGGATCAGCCGCTCTACGAGACCGCCGACCAAGTGGCACTTGCCATTCGCGACGAAGTGGTCGACCTGGAGAAGGCCGGGATCGCGATCATCCAGGTCGACGAACCCGCCATCCGTGAGCTGCTCCCCGCCCGCCCGCGCGGGCGCGAGGAGTACCTGCGCTGGGCGGTCGGCGCGTTCAAGCTGGCCACCTCCGGCGTGCGCTCCGACACCCAGATCCACACGCACATCGGCTATTCCGGTCGCACCGAGGTGGTCGACGCGATCGATCAGCTCGACGCCGACGTCACCGCGATCGTGGCGACCCGCTCGATCGAATGGGTCATCGAGGCGCTCACCGAGGACCTCTCCACCGGCCACGGCCTCACCCACGGTGTCGGCCCCGGCGTGTACGAGAGCCGCTCGGCCCGCATCCCCGATATCGACGAGTTCGACGAGCTGCTCACGCAGGCCGCGAATGCCGTGACCCCGCAACGGTTGTGGGCCAATCCCGACGGCGGCCTCAAGACCCGCCACTACTGGCAGCTGGAGCCGTCGCTGCGGAACATGGTGGCCGCGGCTCGCCGGGTTCGCCGGCGGGCGCTGGCCGCACAGGAGGCGGCCGCGACAGCGGAGTAAGCGAACAAGCCGAAGGGGCGCACCGGTTTTCGGTGCGCCCCTTTGTTGTCGGTCGGCCCTTTACCCAGTGTGGACCTCCGTCAAACATGAGAATGCCTGAACCCCGGCGGATCTCGGCGCCGGCGACTACAGTTCGCGTCGGTACCGTCGGGTCGGGAGGGGGACGCGGTGCTCGATCCGCATCACCATCAAGGGAAGTTCGGGCACGATTACATCCGGGTGCTCGCCTCGGCGGCCGGCCTCGTCTGGTCGACCGATGATCTCGATGTCGACGGGGTCGACCTGACGATCAAGCAGCCCGGGCGGACGAGATTCGGCTTCTCCCCGCAGATCGAAGTGCAGATCAAGACCGTGTCGCGGCCGAAGTACCGGCAGGGCCAGCTGATCTTCGGTGGGCTCAGCCACACCCAGTTCAACCAGCTCGCCGGCACCGACTTCGCCGTTCCGCGTTACCTTTTCGCCGTTCACGTGCCCGCCGTAGCCGACCTGTTCACCGACTCGGTCACCGGCGGGCTGATGCTTCGTCACGCGGGATACTTCCTCTCACTGCGTGACCGGGCTCGATTCGCTGTCGACAACTCCAAGCGCAAGGTGTCGGTGCCGATTCCGGTGAGCAATGTGCTCGATGTCGAGGCACTCGCCGCGCTCGTCGCCGGATCGTCGAGGTAGGGCCGATGGTCGCCGCGCCCCGGCTCGATGAGGTCATCGGGTATCTGCAGGCCCAGGGCTGGACGCCACAGGTGCAATGGCGCAATGGCCGGATCTGGTCACACGGCGAGTTCGACGTGCTGGTACCCGACGGCGAGGTCGTCGACCTCACCGCACGCATGCGGGCGTTGGTGCGTTGTGTCGCCGATTCCGAGCAGCGGTCGACGGAAGTCGTTGTGCGCGACATCGTTTCCGGTGGCGTCGATATCGTCGGGTATCGCGCGGGCGACGGTGAGGTTTCGCTCGAGGCCGGAACAACCGCGCTGGCGGCCCTGCGTTCGTTGCTCGTCACCTGCGCGTACCAGGTCGCGAGCAGCGAGATCAGGATGTCGTCGATGCGGGAGCGCGCGGTCGCCGAGCTGCTCGACGACACCACGCTGCTGCCGCGTCGCGACGCCTTCGGGTTCGACGTGTTCCTCGCGGGCCCTGGTTCACGGTTGGGGCGCGGCTCGGCGATTCGGATGCTCGATATCGCGGCCACGGTGCGTGGTGCGGCACAGGGGGAGCGGTTCGGGATCGCGCACGAGATCCGGTACGACACCGTCGAATTGTTCAGCGCGCTCGGGTCGGCGGAGCGCGACCCGATGCAATTCGAGTTGAACTTCCGCTGGTCACGCCAGGTGCCGCGGCCTGATGTGGCGGTCGAGTTCTCCAGCACCGCGGTCGCCCGGCTGCCGGGCCTGTTCGACGAGGCGATGGCTTCGTCACCGCTGCCGACCGCCCGGCTCGAAGCGCTGCCCGGACCCGAGTCGCCCGCGGTGGTCGAAGGGGTCGTCGTCGGGCTGGACAACGACGGCGGACCGAAGGCGATCGTGCGGGGTGTGCTCGTCGTCGACGAGACGAGCACCGGACGGCGCCGACGCGTCACGGTGCGGCTGCGCACCGCCGACGAGTACACGAAAGCCATTGCGGCACACAGCTCTGGAGCCAGTGTTCGCGCTACCGGAACCTTCGACGGTAGACGCGATCTGCAAGTTTCCGAAAACGGATTCACCGTCATCGAAGGCGACGGATCGTGAGAGAACGGATCGAACATTGTCGGATCAGATGAGCCCACGAGAACTCGCAGTGCTGCTGACGCTGCTGGCAGAGGCACGCGAACTCACCAACGCCGAGCTGTCCGCGGTGGCCGGGGTGACGCTCGATGGCAAACCGCGACTGCGGCTCAACAAACTGGGGCTGGTGGACAGCGTCAAGGTCGGTCGTGCGCTCGTGCACGAACTCACCGAGCAGGGTGCGCAGTGGTGCACCGACGAGCTCGCGCGCACGCGCCCGGAGAAATCCGGTTCCTTCGGGGGCGCCCTGTACGCGGTGCTGGCCGGGCTCCACCGGCATCTCGAGACCACCGGACAACTGCTCACCGATGTGTTCGTGCCCGACGTGGCAGGCCAGATCATCCGGAAATACACCGAGCTCACCAAGGGCAAGCCGGATCAGGTCCGGCTCTCCGAACTGCGTAATAGGTTGCCGCACATCCCGCCCGCCGATTTCTCGGACGCGATGGTGCGGCTCGCCGATCGCGACGGGGTGCACGTGCGGGCGGAGGCCGACCGCAAGACCTTGACCGACGACGATCACGCGGCGGCGATCGTGCTCGGCGGTACCGCCCGTCATCTGCTCACCGTTGAGGCGGTGCGGTGAACGAGCTGGAATACAGCGCGCTCGCGCGGGTGCAGTTCAGCACCGCACTCGGCCCGGATTCGATCTGGCGGCCGCAGAGTTATCACGTCGAGGAGCTGCATCGCGAGGCGTCGGCCGAGATCGCCAGGGCGATCGGTCTGGCGAAGGATCGGCCGGACATGTCGCCGACCGGGTTCATTCTCAACGGCGATCCCGGGGTCGGGAAGACGCACTTGCTCGGCTGGATTCGGCAGTACGTCCAGGACCAGGGCGGGTTCTTCTTCATGCCGAAGCTGATCGACGGTGAATCGTTCTGGGACGGTGCCGTTCACGGTGTGATGAACCGGTTGATCGACGCCGACGGTGGGCAGTTGCGCCGGATGCTGGTCGCCCTCGCCGAGCGGGCCGGCTACGACCGCGAGCGCACCGCGCGGATCGCCGGGCCGATGCGGCCCAAGCCCGAGGACGTCGAGCGGTTTCTGGCCGACCTGTCCATACCGGAACCGCAATTGGCCTACCAGTGCCAAGACACGCTGCGGGCCCTGGTGCTGTTCCGGGCCGGCGGACCCTTGCGTGATGTGGGCGACAGCTTTCTCATACTGCGTGACCCGCTCGATCAGGACGTCGCAAGGGAGTGGGGATTCCGGCGTGGAAACAGCAATGCGCAGTTGATCTTTCAGGATCTGATCAGGTTGTTCGGCGCGGCGGGGCCGGTGGTGATCGCGCTCGATCAGATCGATGCCGTCATGGCGGATTCCGCCAACAAGGGAGGGGCGAAGGCGGCGAACCTTGCCGACAGCTTGATGAAGCTGCGGGAGGAGACGGTGCGCACGATCATCATCGCCGCGTGCATCCCCACCACCTGGGATTACCTGAAGAGGCAGGGTCTGGCCTCATCCGCCGACCGATTCACCGAGCGGTTCTTGGCCACCGCGCTTCCCGGCGCCCCGGTGGCGGCGGCGGTTGTCGCGGGGCATCTGGCGGTTCAGTACGACGAGGTCGACTTCACGCCGCCGTACCCGACCTGGCCGATCGCCGCGCGTGCCTTCGAGGCTGCCGACGTGACCCGCTACACCCCGCGCCGGCTGCTGCAACTCGTCGCCGAGCACGTGCGGAATTGCCTGGAGCGAAGCCAGATTCGGGAACTTGCCGACTTCACCGATATCGGGAACGGCCCTGAGTCGAATGTGTCGGTGCCACAGGTGGACCTGAGTGGTTTCGACAACCGCTTCGCCGAACTACGCGAAGCCGCCGATTCCACCATGCCGCTCGACCCGGCCGAAGAGGACGAAATCATGGCCGCCCTGCTCAAGGCGGCCCTGCAGTGTTTCGTCCTCGAGCAGCGCGATCGCGACGACCTGAGCATCGACTCGGCGACCGCCACCGGGCGGGCGCTGCACGCACGCCTGCTCCGCACGGTCGACCCCATCCTCGAAGAGCAGGAACACTGGAGTTTCCGGGCGATCGGGCACACCCACCATCTGGCTGTGCAGTCCCGGATGCGCTCGGCGGTCATCGAATCCGGCATCGAGGAGTCCGACGGTAACCGGCATCTGACGATTCTGCGCAACATCCCCTTCTCGAAGGGGCCCAAAACCGCTGCGATGCTGGATGATCTGGCCTCGGCGGATGGAAGCACCCTGCCCATTTCCCAGGATGATCTCCGAACATTCACCGCGCTACAGCACATGCTCGCCGAGGCGAAGCCAGGGTTCGACGCTTGGCTGGTGGAGCGCGCGCCCGCTGGAAAGACTCAGTTGTTCCGCCGGGTGTTCGGCAGCCTTCCCGAATCAGCTGTTGTGCAGCTGGATTCGGATGAGACCAACGCCAATGGTTCCTCCGAGGTCAGGCCCGTCACACCGGCGGTGGTCGAATCTTCCGGGCCGACGGTCACGCTCGGCCGTGGGCTCGCCGACAACAGCGAATTCGTCATTCCGCTGGAATTGCTGCGCAAGCATCTCGTGCTGTTCGCGAGCAGCGGCTCCGGCAAAACAGTGCTGCTCCGCCGACTAGTGGAAGAAGTAGCACTGCACGGGGTTTCGGTGATCGTCCTCGACGTGAACAACGACCTGTCCAGGCTCGGTGATGCGTGGCAGGAAGCGCCGTCGGCATGGCAGCCGGGCGATGCCGAGAAGGCCGCGCGGTACCTGGCCGAGACCGATGTGGTCGTGTGGACCCCACGTCGACAGGCCGACCGCCCCCTCATACTGAACCCGCTCCCGGATTTCGCGGCAGTGCTCGACGACCCGGACGAACTGCGGACCGCAGTGGAAGTGGCCGCCGGTGACCTGCTGACGCGGTCCGGCATCGCACGGACGAAGTCGGAAAAGGCGCGCGCGGTGCTGTTGCAGACGCTCACCCATTTCGCCAGGTCGGGACAGACGAAACTGACGGGCCTCATCGACCTGCTCGCCGACCTCCCCGACGGTGTGAGTCGCGTGCGCAACGCCGCGGACCTCGCCGCCGAAATGGCGGACGGTCTCACGGTTTCCATGATCAACGACCCCCTGTTCGGTGGCGACGGAGAACCCCTCGACCCCGGCGTTCTGCTGACCCCCGCACCTGGCAAGAAGGCTCGAGTCTCGGTGGTCAGTTGCGTCGGACTACCCGACCCCGACCAACGCGCCACTTTCGTCAGCCAGCTACAGGTTGCCCTGTTCACCTACTTCAAGACCAACCCGGCGGGCGACCGGCCACTCGGCGCGCTGCTCGTCCTCGACGAAGCACAGATGCTCGCGCCCTCGGGCAAGCACACTCCGGCCTCCGCCAGCACGCTGATGCTCGCGGCGCAGGCAAGAAAGTACGGACTGGGTATCGCCTACGCCACGCAGGCACCAAAAGGGCTGGACAGCAGGGTCGTCGGCAACACAGCGATCCAGTTCTTCGGCAAGCTGGGCACCGCGGTCCAGATCCAAACAGCCAAGAGCATCGCCGCCAGCTGGGGTGGGAACCTGGACGACATCGGCCGCCTGAGAACCGGCCAGTTCTACGGAGCTACCGAGGGCCGGGCGTTCCGCAAACTCGCGACCCCGCTGTGCCTGAGCCACCATCCCGCCAGCCCACCGACCGAGGCCGAGGTGCTCGAACGGGCAAGGCGGGACGAGGAATAGGTCAGGTTCTGGTGATCGGGGGGAGGATGTAGGTCTGGTCGAGGATCGGCGGTTGTGGCTCGTACATGCGCAGGCAGGGGCGGAAGTCCCCTTCCGGGGCGGGGAGCCAGTTCGCGCGGGCCTTGGGGTCGGCGGGCTCGGTGTGGCTGATGGTGATCGTGAGGGCGCCGTTGTCGTCGTAGACGAGGCCGGGGGTGCGGTCGCCGATCGAGTAGCGGTCGATCGGGTTGGCGCACAGGTAGAAGTCGGGGGTCGTGTACATGGTGACCGACCAGAAGGCGTTGACCGGCGGGGTGGGGTCAAGGCGCAGGGTGTAGGTGTTCGCGCCGGTCAACTGTCGGCCGGTGCTGTCGGTGAAGATCATCGCGTAGGCGGCCTCGTAGGCGTGGTTGCCCCAGAGTCCGGCCTTGGCGGCTACGGCGCGAGCGATGATCCGCTGGGTCGGGTCGGTGATCTTGAAGTTCTCGTCGTCGCGCGTGCCGACCTCGAAGAAGTCGATGTTGTAGTCGAAGAGGTGCAGTGTGAGCTGCCAGCCGTTGTCCCCGGCGCCCGCCCCGCTCTTTATCGCGTTGCTCAGTTCTTCCTGGCCCTCGCCCAGTCCGGCGCGCAGCGCGGATGCTCGGTCCGGGTCGAGGGTGGGGTAGGGCGAGGCGCCCGCTGTCGTCAGGCCGATCTGCGCGAACGATTCCTGGAGCGCGAGATCGCGCTTCGCGGGCGGAAAGGCCTGCGACCAGACACGGACCTTCTCGAGGAACATCAGGTCCGGGGCGACCGTCGGATCCGGCGACGGAAGTCCCGTCGGCTGTGCGGCTCGGTCGGCGGCTGTCAAGGTCAGCGCGTCCTGCAAGGCGTGCACGGCGGGGAGGTCGTCCTCGCCGGCGCACGCCCATCGGCCGGCGATCACGCCGACAGCGGTGGGGAAATGGATAACCGTCGTGTTGTCGGGGGCGGTACCGGTCCAGCCCGGTGGTACGAGCAGGTAGTCGCCCGCGCGGTTTCCGGTGGCCCGGGTGCCGACGTAGGCGAAGTTGTCGGTCCAGGCGTCGATGAACTGCATGACGTAGTACCGATTGCCGGCATCAGGTACGTGGAAGGTCACTGGACCGACTGAAAGGTCGATCAGGGCGATCGAGTACACGGTGTCGTTGTTGACCGAGACGAAGGTCGCCGAGGCGCCGGCGAGAGTGCGGGCATGGGCGAAGTCGTTGAACGGCGTCGCGGGGATATCGCCGATGCCCTCGCGGAGCAATCGTTCGATCGAATCGAGGTTGAAGACCAGGGGGAATCCGTACAGGTAGGCCTGGGCGGTCAATTCGGGGACGGTCTGATCCGGCATGTGCGCTCCTCGTCCTGGCGTCCGCGTCGCGCGCGACCGTTGTCGGACCGCGCGACACCAGCATCCGCCGATGCTCGATCGGCGCACATCGCCCGGAGCGGGTGAGATCGCCGCCCGTGCCGGTTCGGCGGTCGAGCGACTCAGGCGCGGATCATGGCACGGGCGCCCGCGGTGAGTTCGGCGGCGGTGGGGGCGTTGTCCGGGTCGATCAGCCATTGGAGGAGTAGGCCGCCGATCATTGTTTGCAGGATCGCGCCGACGTTGCTGTCGCCGTTGCCGAAGGCTTCGGACAGGCCGTGGCGGGCTCGGCCCTGTGCCGCGGCGAGTTCGGTGCGTAGTTCGGGGGAGTGCAGGGCCTGGTTCAGGCACTCGGCGTTGGCGTGCCAGAGCGGGGCGTTCTCGACGAACGAGGTGATCAGGCTGTGCCAGAACGCTTCGAGGCGGGCAGTGGGATCGGCCGGGTCGTTCGCGGGCAGGGCGTCGAGGATCTGCGTGACGGCTGTCGCGCTGGATTCCAGCATCGCCTGTTGCAACAGCTTGTCGCGGGTACCGAAGTGATAGTTGATGGCCGCGAGGTTGGTGCCGGAGGCGGCGACGATATCGCGCACGGTGGTGCGGGCATACCCGCGTTCGGCCAGGCACTGCTTGGCGGCTTCCAGGAGATCTTCGCGCGTTCCCACCTGCGCACGATAGCAAGCGGTGCATACGCCCGTTTGTGACATCGGTTTCAAACAACCGTCAGTGACAAGTGTATGAAACGGATGTATGTTTCGGATATGACCTCTCGGCGACGCATCTCCCCGTTCGAATCCAGCTACTTCGACACCGGCGCGACCATCGGCAGCGTGCCGACCGGCGCCATGCCGCTGTTTCTCGGCACCACCGTGCACGGCGCGCTCGACCCCGCGATCCTGCGGACGGTGCTCGACGAACTCGCCGCCGCGCATCCACTGCTGCGCAGTCGGGTGGTGACCGACGACGGAGTGGGCTATTTCGTCCGCGACGACGAATTCCGGCCTCGGCTCGACATCATCGAGGGTGGCGAAGCCGAGTATCTGGCGCTGGTCAACGGGCCGAGGGACTGGCGTGACGGGCTGTTTCGCGCGTACCTGCTGCGGGCGGGTCTGCGTCAGCAGATCGTGTTGGCCGTCCATCACGGAATCTCCGATGGCAGATCGGGATTCGCGTTGCTCGGGCAGATGTGGCGGCACTACACCGCACATGCGACAGGTGTCGCTGTGCCGGAGGCGGATTCGGATCAGTCACTGCCAGAGGCGATGGATACTCTTCTGGCTGAGGTGGTTTCGGCTGCGGAGGCCGAGGCATGGCTGACCGAGATCAGGGCCCGTGCGGCGACGATGACCCCCAAGGACGCGCCACGAACCCTGCCCCGCGACGGCGCCGACGCCGATCCGCTCGGCCGATTCGCGATGCAGCGCGTCGAACTGACCGCCGAGGAGACCGCCGAACTCGTGACAGCGGCACGCTCCCATGGCCTTTCGGTGAACAGCCTGCTCACCGGTACGGCGCTGGCCGCCATCCGAACTCGATTTCCCGAGTCAGGCGCCGTGCCGATGTTCTGCGGGTACGCGGCCGACGTCCGCGGGGAATTCGACCCGCCGGTACCCGCCGACACGATCGTCAACTTCGCCTCCGGCGCGGGCGTCGCGGTCTCGGCGACCGGCGAAACCACCCAGCTCGAACTGGCGCACTCGGTCGAGACCGGTATGCGCGCCGGCCTCGACCGCCGCGAACCCGCCCGCTTCCCACTCGCCGCCCAGCTCGTGAACGACGAACTCACCGCCGCCCTCCTCTCGGCACCGCCCACCATCGCCATCTCCAATATCGGCCGCCTGCAACCCCATTCGATCCCCGACCACATCGCCTTCGTCCGCGACGACATCTACGCCATGGGCCCCGCCATGCCCCCGAAACTCACCGCCTTCACCATCGCGGGCCGCCTCACCCTCCAACTCGAATACGACACCGCCCTCTACAGCCGAACCCAGATGGAAAAGCTCCGCATGACCTTGGTCGAGCTGTTGCAGACCATCGAATGATGGCTCAGCTCTGCGTGATCGAGGCGACGAAGTAGGAACATCGAGTCAGTGGCTGAGGGCCGCCACTGTGAACATGGCGGCTACGCCGAAGAGGGTGCAGAGCAGGGTCAATCGGGAGGGGTGGCCCGCGTGGGCTTCGGGGAGGATGTCGGCGGTGGCGAGGTAGAGGAGGAAGCCGGCGAAGTAGCCCATGTAGAGGCCGATCCAATTCTCGGGGACGTGGATCAGGGTGCCGAGGATGGCACCGACTACGGGGGCGATGGCGTCGAGGCCCAGGAGGGTGAGGGCGCGCTTGCGGGCGGTGCCGTAGACGGTGGGGATGGTGAAAGTGTTGAAGCCGTCCGCGAAGTCGTGGCAGATGACGGCGATGGCAACCGACATGCCGACCGCCGCGCCTGCCTGGTAACCCAGGCCGATACCGAAACCGTCCAGGGTGCTGTGGAAGATCAGGCCGCCCGCGGCCAGCAGGCCGACGGACTCGAAACCGTGCTTGTGCGTGCCGAATTCCTGCTCGTGGCCGCGATGGATGGCGACCGCGCGCTCGATCACGTGCAGGCTGAGGAAGCCGAGGACCGCGGCGATCAAGACATAGGGAATGCCGCGGAACATGCCGTCGGACTGTTCCAGCGCCTCGGGGATCAGGTCGAACGCGACCACGCCGAACATCACCCCCGCGGCCAACCCGAGAACCAGGTGCTTGCGGTCGCCGATCCGCATGGCGACGAAACCGCCGAACAGCGTCGACAACATCGACACCAGGGACAACAGGATCGCCATGCGCTGCCTATTCGTCGGTGGATGCGGCTTCGGACTCGGCTTTCTTGCGCTTCTTTTTCTTCGGCGTCGGCGCGTCGGCCTCTTCGGTGACTTCGTAGCGCCGCACATAGGCGCCCGCGAAACCTTGCAGCGTGGCGGTGACAGGAATCGCGAGCAGCGCGCCGGTCGGCCCGAGTAATGCGGCACCCGCGATCACCGCCCCGAAGGCCACCGCCGGATGCATGTCCAGGGTGGTCGCGGTGATGCGCGGTTGCAGGACGTAGTTCTCGAACTGCTGATAGGCGACGATGAACAGCAGGATCCACAGCGCCGTGATCGGGTCGTGCACCAGCGCCACCAGCACCGGGAGCGCGCCGGCCATATACGTGCCGACCGTCGGGATGAACTGGGAGACAACACCGACCCACAGCGCCAAGGCGAACGCCGACGGCACATCCAGCACCCGCAGCGCGACATAGTGCGCGATTGCCGAGCACAGGGCCAGCAGGGCCCGCGAATAGATGTAGCCGCCGGTCTTCTCGACCGCGATATCCCAGGCCCGCAACACATGCTTCTGCTGTTTCGGCGGCAGCAGCGAACACACCCAGGTGCGGAAACGCGGTCCGTCGGCCGCGAAGTAGAACGTGAACAGCAGCACGCCGAGCAGCTGGAACAGCGCGCCGATCGCGACCGTGCCGATGCCCCAGACGTTTCCGGCCAGACCGACCAGATACTTCTCGATCGTGGAACTCCACTCCGAGGCGTACTTGGTCAGGTCGTCGCCCGAAATATCCTGGTCGAAGGTCGAATTGACCCAGTCGACCAGGTCCTGGACGTAGTCGGGGGCGTTCGTCACCAGCATGGTCACCTGGTTGACCAGCAGCGCGCCCAGCGTCCACACGAACGCGACGATCACCACCAGCACCACCAGGAACACCGCGCCGGTGCCCGCCCCGCGCCGAACACCGCGCGCGGCAAGCCAATTCACCGCGGGTTCGATCGCGAACGCCAGGAAAATCGACACCAGCAGCACGGTCAGCAGGCCCTGTACCTTGGCGAGCACCCAGAACGCGGCGATCAACCCGGCTACCGCGAGCACGGCGTACAGCAGTGCCCGCGGCAGCCAGCGCGGTGGTGTTCGTACCGACCAGAAGGCGGGCAGGGTACTCACGTCGGCGGACTGTGCGGCAGGTTCAGCGGATTCGTCCTCGGCAACCACAAATGTCACGGTACCGAGGACGAGCGTCGACAGCCCGTCGGCGCGCGTGCCGCCGACCCGCCTCGACTACACCGTGGCGGTGTCGATCACGAACCGGTACTGGACATCGCTGGCGACCACGCGGTCGTACGCGGAGTCGATCTCATCGGCGGAGATCAGTTCGATCTCCGCGCCGATCCCGTGCGAAGCGCAGAAGTTCAGCATCTCCTGGGTCTGCGCGACGCCACCGATCATCGAACCGGCCAGTGACCGGCGGAAGCCGGCGAGGTGGCGCCCGGTGACGCTCATCGGGTGCTCCGGGAGGCCGAGGATGACGAGCGTGCCGTCGAGGGCGAGCAAGCGCAGGTAGCTGTCGATGGGCAGGTCGGCTGACACCGTGTTGATGATCAGGTCGAACTGACCGCGCAGCTGACGGAAGGTTTCCTTCTCGCTGGTGGCGTAGTAGTGGTCGGCTCCCATGCGCAGGCCGTCGTCGCGCTTGCGCAGCGACTGGCTCAGCACCGTGACCTCCGCGCCGAGCGCCGCGGCGATCTTCACCCCGACGTGCCCGAGCCCGCCCATCCCGATGATCGCGACCTTCTTGCCAGGTCCCGCGTTCCAGTGCTTGAGCGGCGAGTACAGCGTGATGCCCGCGCACAGCAGCGGCGCGGCGACATCGAGGCCGATACCTTCGGGAATCGCGACGACGAAGCTCTCGTCGACCACGATCTGGGTGGAGTAGCCGCCCATCGTGTACCCGCCAGGCTGCGCGGTTTCGGGAACGGGCGAGTTGTAGGTCCAGGTGGGGCCGTTGGTGCAGTACTGCTCCTCACCCGCCAGACACGGCACGCACTTACCGCACGAGTTCACCAGGCAGCCGACGCCGACCCGGTCGCCGACCTGGTACTTGCGCACCGACGAGCCGACCGCGGCGACGATGCCCGCGATCTCGTGACCGGGCACGCACGGATACTGCGCGCCACCCCACTCGTCCCGCGCGGTGTGGATATCGGAGTGGCAGATACCGGCGTACTTGATGTCGATCAGGACATCGTCGGGACCGACTTCGCGACGTTCGATCGTGACCTTTTCGAAGGCCCCGTCGGGGGAGGGCTTGGCGTAGGCGGCAGCGGTGCTCATGGCTACATGCCTACAGCCGCATGCGTGCTTTGCCAAGTAGACCGCACCGACGGCGGTGTCTCGGGCCCGATCGAGCATGTCGAGCCTCGTACCGCGTCCTTATCGAGACCGGCGGACGCGGAAAACGGGTCACAATGGACTGGTCGGCTCGCGAGAGAGGACATGTGCTGTGAAGCGTGTCGGACGAGTGCTGGTGACAATGCTGGTGGCGCTGCTCGGGGTCAGCGCGTTTCTCGGGTATCGCGGGGAGTTCACCCTGGTCGAGCCGGAATTCGTGGCGCAAGCGCAGGCTCCGGTACTGGTGCCGCTCGACCCCGTGCTGGTCGCCGGGCAGGTGGAATCGGCACTGGTCAATATCGACGTCGACGCGGCCGGTTTCGGCATCGGGGCGGCCGGGTCGGGGATCGTGCTCACCTCCGACGGGCAGATCCTGACCAGCCATCACGTGATCAAGGGGGCCGAGGCGCTGAGCGTCACCGATATCGCCAACGGACTGGTCTACGACGCGACCGTGCTCGGCTACGACTCCGGCGCCGACATCGCGCTGTTGTCGTTGGGCGGGGCCGCGGGGCTGCCGACCGCGCGGCTCGGCACCTCCGCCGACCTGCGGATCAGCCAGGATGTGCTGGCCATCGGCGACGCGGGCGGCGACGGCGGCCGGCCCACTTCCGTCGCCGGTCCGATCACCGATCTGGACGCGACGATCGTGGCCATGAACTCCGCCGACCTGACCCGCAAGGCACTGAACGGGATGGTGGAGATCGCCGCGCCGGTGATGGGCGGACAGTCCGGCGGTGCGCTGGCCGACGCGTCGGGAGCGGTGGTCGGAGTGATCACGGCGGCGTCGGGCGAGGCCGCCAGGGCCGAGGGCAAACCGGCCAACGGCTATGCGGTCCCCATCGATACCGCCATGCGGATCGTGGCGCAGATCCGTTCGGGAACGCCCACCGAAACCGTCCATATCGGCCCGACCGCGACCCTCGGCGTGCAGGTGATCGATGCCAGACCGGCAGGCGCCCAGGTGAGCTGGGCCTTCTACGGCCAGCCCGCGCGCGAGGCGGGGATCAACATCGGGGATGTGATCACCGCGGTCGACGGCGTCTCGATCACCACCGCGAAGGCTCTCAGCGCGGCCATCAACGTCCGCAAGCCCGCCGATCCGGTCCGGCTCGAAGTCACCTCGCCGGACGGCGCGACCCGAATCGTCGAAGTGGCGCTGGCTCAGGGAACACCCAACTAGCCACACGGGCGAACGACATCGGTCGCAGCCTGACCGGTCATGGCGGGCGGCGGCGGTAGCGTTCGCCGGATGGACACCCTGAACTCGGTGATCGTCGATGTCAACGATGTGTTCTGGAACTGGCTGCTGATTCCGCTGGTCATCGCGGCCGGGGTGTACTTCACCGTGCGCAGTGGGGTGGTGCAGGTGCGGATGCTGCCGGAGATGTTCCGGGTGGTGGCCGAGAAGGGGCCGACGGCGGCGGACGGGAAGAAGGCGGTGTCGGCGTTCGGGGCGTTCAGTATTTCGGCGGCGGCGCGGGTGGGAACCGGGAATATCGCCGGGGTCGCGACCGCGATCAGCGTCGGCGGGCCGGGGGCGGTGTTCTGGATGTGGGCGATGGCCACGATCGGGGCCGCGTCGGCGTTCGTGGAATCGACCCTTGCCCAGCTCTACAAGCGCCGGGAGGCGGAGCCGGGGACTTTTCGCGGCGGCCCGGCCTATTACATGGAGTACGGGTTGCGTCGTCGATGGCAGGGTTTGGCCTTCGCGGTGATCATCACGGTGACCTTCGGGTTCGTGTTCAACGCGGTGCAGTCCAACACCATCGTGGCGACCGGGCGGGCGTCGCTGTCGGCGCTGGACGGTGACTGGTTCGCCCCGGTGGTCGGGCTGTGCCTGATCACGCTGCTCGGCGTGGTGATCTTCGGTGGGGTGCGCCGGATCAGCCACATCACCGAGGTGCTGGTTCCGGTGATGGCGATCGTGTATCTGCTGCTCGGCATCGCCGTGGTGGCGCTCAACCTCACCGATCTGCCGCGGGTGCTCGCCGATATCGTCGGCGGGGCGTTCGGGCTGCGCGAGGTGGTCGGCGGCGGGATCGGTACCGCGCTCGCGCAAGGTATCCGGCGCGGCATGTTCTCCAATGAGGCCGGGCTCGGCTCCTCGCCCAATGCCGCTGCGGCAGCCGATGTCTCGCACCCGGTGAAGCAGGGTTTGGTCCAGTCGCTCGGTGTCTACTTCGATACCCTGCTGATCTGCTCGATCACCGCGTTCATCATTCTCACCACCGACCCCGACCTGTCCGAGCGGCGCACCGCCGACCTCACCCAGAGCGCGCTGCAGGCGTCGCTGGGCGCCTGGGCCGGGCACGTGCTCACCGCGGTAGTGTTCCTGCTCGCGTTCAGCTCGATGATCGGCAACTTCTACTACGGTCGCGCCAATATCGAATTCATCACCAGCCGTCCACAGGTGCTCACCGCGTTCCGAATCCTGGTGCTGGTGGCCGTCTTCGGTGGGGCGCTCGGCTCGGTGAGCCTGATCTGGAACCTGGCCGATGTGTTCATGGGCGTGATGGCACTGGTCAACCTGGCCGCGATCATCCCGCTCGGCGCCATCGCGTTCCGCCTGCTCGCCGACTATCGCGCCCAGCGCGGCGCGGGCGAGGATCCCGTGTACGTGCACAGCGCCGATATCGCCGATCCGGTGGGCGTGCAGTGCTGGCAGGCAACGATTGCGTCGAGCTTGCCCGGTAAACCCACTCACTAGTGGTAGGCATGGGAAATGGCGAAACACTGGACCGAACAGGCTGATATCGCACTACGCGCCGACGGTCAGCGCGTCGCCGATCTCGACACCTCGAGCACACCGGGTTTCACCGGCGACAAGCGTCTGGGCAAGGAACTGCTCGCCGAACGAGCGACGGTGCTGTCGGTCTTGCAGGAGAAGCTGTTCGCGCACGGTCGCACCGGTGGGCAGCACAGCGTGCTGCTGATCTTGCAGGGCATGGATACCGCGGGTAAGGGCGGCATCGTGCGCCACGTCATCGGTTCGGTCGACCCGCAGGGCGTCGACCACGCGTCCTTCGGCGTGCCGACCGAGCTCGAGAAGCAGCACGACTTCCTGTGGCGCATCCGCAACAAGCTGCCCGCGCACGGTCAGATCGGCGTCTTCGACCGCTCCCACTACGAGGACGTGCTGGTGGTGCGGGTGCACGATCTCGTGCCGCAGTCGGAGTGGGAGCAGCGCTACGACCAGATCAACGCCTTCGAGAAAGAGGTCACCGACGCGGGCACCACCATCGTGAAGGTCGCCATGTTCGTCTCCCTCGACGAACAGAAGAAGCGGCTGCGCGAACGTCTGGAGCGGCCCGACAAATACTGGAAATTCAACCCCTCCGATATCACCGAACGCGCCTACTGGCCCGAATATCAGAAGGCCTACCAGGCTGTTCTCGAACGCACCAACACCGATTACGCGCCATGGCACGTGCTGCCCTCGGACCACAAGTGGTACGCGCGCCTCGCGGTCACCGAGTTGCTGATCGCCGCGCTGGCCAGGCTGGAACTCGATTGGCCGCCCGCCGACTTCGATATCGCCGAGCAGTTGAAACGACTCGACGAGTCCTGAGTACGAGCTTTGCGGAAACTCTCAGGTTCGGCCCGCATGATGTTCCCGGTGGGGAGCCAACGAGCGAAAGGCGTGTGACGACGGTGAGCACGGGCAAGAGGCCCTCGGGCAAGAATCCGCTGGCGGCGGCCGAGGCGGCCGACAAGAAGCGCAAGATCGCGATCCAGGTCGGTGTCGCGGCGGTACTGGTCGCGCTGGTGGCGGCCATCGGCATCGGTATCGCGGTGAACAAGTCCGATTCCGACAAGGAGTCGACGACCATTTCGGCGGCGCAGGTGCCCGCGACGGGCGGGGCGATCACCGAGACCGGCACGGTCGTGATCGGCAATCCCGACGCCAAGGTCAAGGTTCGCGTGGTCGCCGACCTGCAGTGCCCGGCCTGCAAGCAGTTCGAGGCCGCCAACGGGCAGGCGCTGGCCAAGGCCGCCGCCGACGGTACCGCCGCCGTGGAGTACCAGATCATCTCCTTCCTCGACAAGGCCTCGACCAACCAGTACTCCTCGCGCGCGGCCAACGCGTCGTTCTGCGTGGCGAAGTCCGATACGACCAAGTACCAGAGCTGGTTGCAGACCATGTTCGAAAAGCAGCCCGCCGAGGGCGGCGCGGGCCTGAGCAACGACGAGCTCATCGAGATCGCCACCGGCGCCGGGTACACCGATCCGGCCGTGGCGACCTGCATCAACGACAAGCCGTACAACGACTACATCCAGCAGGTCACCCAGACCACGCTGCAGAGTGGTGTGAAATCGACGCCGTCGGTGTACATCAACGGTCAGCTGAACCAGTCCGACGCGATCTTCACCGAGAACGGCCTGGCCTCCGTGATCGCTGACGCGGCCAAGTGATCACCGCCCCCGCCCGCTCGGCCTGGCTGCTGTTGATCGCCGGGCTGGCGGGCTGGCTGGCGTCGGTCACGCTCACCGTCGAACGGTTCAAGCTGTTCGTCGACCCGGACTACGTCACCTCGTGCAGCATCAACTCGGTGCTGTCGTGCGGGTCGATCATGAAGACCGACCAGGCCGCGGTCTTCGGTTTCCCCAACCCGCTGATCGGCGTCGTCGGGTTCTCGGTGGTGGTGACCCTCGGCGTCCTGTCGGTGGTCGGCGTCGGGTTCCCGCGCTGGATCTGGGGCGGGCTGTGGCTCGGAACTGTCCTCGGTGTCGCCGGGTTGTGCTGGCTGATCTTCCAGAGCCTGTACCGGATCAACGCGCTGTGCCCGTACTGCATGGTGGTGTGGGTGGCGGTGCCGGTGCTGTTCGCGGTGATCACCCAGGAGTTGTGGGGTCGCTCGCGTGGGGCGATGGGGATCCTCGCTGAATGGCGCTGGACCCTGGTGGTGGTGTTCTACGCGGTGGTGCTGCTGCTGGTGTTCCTGAAGTTCCAGGACTATTGGCTAAGCCTGGTCTGAAAAGGGCTTGGTGGCATCCACGTATTGCATGAAACGGTGGACGCGCTGGTCGATTTCGGTCAGGCCCGCCCGGGCGAACAGCTTCGGGAAGATGTCGCGGTCGAACAGGCGCAGGCCGCCCAGGCTCGCGGCCAGGCTGCTCGCCGAGCCGAAGAGATTGTCCTCGGCGTAGCTGGTGCTGATCGCGATGCGGCCGCCGGGGGCGAGGACGCGGATCATCTCGCGGGTAGCGACCAGCGGGTCGGGGATCAGGTACAGGGCGCCGAAACAGCAGACGGCGTCGAAGGTTCCGTCGGCGAACGGCAGCGTGCGGGCGTCGCCGCGGACGTAGCCGACCCGCGGGCTCGCGTTGTCGGCGGCGGCCTTGGCCAGCATCGGCGCCGAGTAGTCCAGACCCGTGACGAAGCCGCCCTTGCTCAGGTACTCGCTGAGATAGCGGGTGAAATTTCCTGGGCCGCACGCCAGATCGAGCACCTTCATGGGGCCGCTCAGGCGCAGGGCACCGACCGCGTCGCGGCGGTCGGTGCCGGTGGTGCGGCCGCTGGCGAGGTAGAACAGCGTGGGTCGCCACGCGTGCTCGTACACCGCCGCCAGCGCCGGGGCGTTCATGGTCTTGCGAGCTAGATTCACTGCCGTGCGACCTCGATGGTCATGCCCGCCTCGCGCAGCCGCGCGGTGAGTGCCTCGCCCATCGCGGAAGCGGGGGTGAGCACGCCCGCGCGCTCGGGCAGGGTATCGAAGGCCAAGCTCAGGCCGCTCTGGCCGAGCAGCACGGCGGTGGCCTGGTAGCCGGGGTCGCCGGTGCCGGAGAAGGTGGCCTGGTACTTGGCGCCCGAGCTGGTGCGGGCGAAGGTCTTCATGGTGAACCAGCCACTGAGGCGGGCCTTTTCGCTGGGGCCGGTACCCGGCTTGGGCAGGATCCGGTCGAGCAGCTTGCGGCCGAGCGAAACGCGCGAAAGGACCGCGCCCGAGGCCATGCCGGCGACGATGCCACCCGCGATACCCGCCGCGACCAGTGGTGCGGCGGCCGAGGTGCCCGCGTTCATCACCTCGCGGTAGCGGAACTGCTTGCCGTAGGCCCAGCCGAGCAGTCCGTTGGTGCGGCGCACGACCTTGGTGTTGTGCGAGGCCATCACGAACGTGGTGACCCAGCCGTCCAGGCTGGCGTCGATGCTGTCGGCACGAGCCAGCGCCTGATCGGACTGGCGGCCGACATCGGGTTCCATGCTGCGGTCCGGGCTCAGCGAATACGGGTGCGCCAGGATCTTGCCGCGCGCGGAATCGGCCGCGATGTCTTCCATCATGGCGCGCCCGGAATCGATGGTGCCGCCGCTCATGCCGCCCTTGAGATAGGCCACCAGGGTGGTGTCCTCCAGCTCGCCGGTGTCGTCGGCGATCGTGGCGCGGTAGATCTCGTACACGCTCAGATCCGACGGAATCGAGTCGTAGCCACAGGAGTTCACGATCTTGGCGCCCGAGTCGACCGCAGTCTGTTCGTACTTCTCGATGGCGTCGTGGATGAACAGCGGCTCGCCGGTGAGGTCTGCGTAGTGGGTGCCCGCCGCGGCGCACGCGCCGAGCAGCGGCATGCCGTAGCGCAGGTACGGGCCGACCGTGGTGACCACGACCTTGGTGCGCTCGGCCATCGCCGCGAGCGATGCCGGGTCGCTGGAATCGGCGACGACGAGTTCCCAATTCGCGGCCACCGGGCCCAGCTCGGCGCGGGTGGCGGCGAGCTTGTCCGCCGAGCGGCCTGCCAGGGCGATCTTGGCGCCGGCCGGGGCCGCGGTGGTCAGGTATTCGGCGGTGAGTTTGCCGACGAAACCCGTTGCGCCGAACAGGATCAGGTCGAACTCACGGTGCTGCGGCATTGCGCGCCTTTCGAGAAGATGATGATCAGGGCTTGGTGGCTGCTGCGCTCGCCTTGCGGGCGCGGGTCTTCTTCACCGGTTTAGGTGGGTGGGTGCTGAGCCAATCGCGATGGGCCAGACCGAGTTCGGTCACCGGCGGATCGCCGTAGAGCCATTCCCTGGCGACCAGATGCCAGTTGTTGGTGCTGTCGAGCTGGCCGAGCATGCCGAAGGTGAGGAAGTCGGCGCGGCGCGAGAACAGGTGTTCCGGCGGCAGATTCTGCTGCTTCATGCCGGTGAACTCGCTGGCCCTCGGGTCGACGGCGAGCAGGAACGCGCCGCTGGCCAGTTCGGGGGTGATGGTGAGTTCCTCGTCGACCAGACACCATTCGGAGGCGGCGAGCACATATTCGAGGCATTCCTCGGCGCCGATCTCCTCGGGCGAATCGATCACGCCGCGATCGATCATCAACTGCCGCAGATCCTCGGCGCGATCCTCGGCGGCCGCGCGCAGGCACTCGATCTCGAATCCGACCAGCTTGGGGTCCATGCGGTTGAACAGCCCGAAGTCGAGGAAGGCGACCCGGCCGTCACGCGCGAGCAGCACATTGCCCGGATGCGGGTCGCCACAGAACTCGTTGAAGCTGAACAGCGAGCCGACATAGAACCGGTAGATGATCTCGCCGACCCGATCGCGAAGCGCAGCGGGCATTTTCCGGATCTCGTCGAAGCCGTCGCCGTCGATGAACTCGCTGACCAGCACGCGGGTGGTCGACAGCTCGGGCACCGAGGCGGGCACCACGATGAACGGGTGCTCGCGATACAGATGCGCGATCTCGGACTGCGTGGCGGCTTCGGCCCGGTAGTCGAGCTCGCTCTCCATATTGAGTTTCAGCTCGTCGAGCACCGCCGGGGTGATCCACGGCATCGCCGAGGCCAGCACCCGGCGAAACATGGTGAGGTTCTTCAGATCCGCGCGGACGGCGGCGTCGACCCCGGGGTACTGGACCTTCACCGCGACAGCGCGGCCGTCGTGCAGGGTGGCCCGGTACACCTGGCCGATCGAGGCGGCGGCGATCGGCTCAGGATCGAATTCGGCGAAGATCTCCGCCAGCGGAGCACCGAAATCCTGCTCGATCACCGTGCGCATCGACTCGAACGACACCGTCGGTGCCGCATTGCGCAGCACGGCGAGGCGCTGCTGGAACCGCTCGCGATGGTTCTCGGGCACCAGATCCAGATCGAGCACCGACATCATCTGACCCAGTTTCATGGCGACGCCCTTCATGGTGCCCAGCACCATGACCACCTGTTCGGTGGTGCGGATCATCGACTCCTCCGCCATCCGCGCGCGCACCGCCTCCGAGCGGCCACGCATCGATAGCCTGGTCTTCTTCGAGCGGATGACCGAACCCGCCGCGACTGCCCCCAGTTTCGTCCCGCGGGCAAGCCGGGAAGTCGGCACGTTCTTCGCCATCGAGGTACCTCCGTTGGTGCCGACGTGCGCGGCGGCGTAGACGCGCAGCGTCACACGACCACCGGCGGTGACGCAAGCCACAGCGCCCCGCTCGGTTCAGCGTAGCCAACCGCGCGGAGTTGTCGAGCCCGGCTCCCTCGAACGCGCGAAAACGCTGGTCAGGGTTCCTGCTGCGGCATCTCGGGCAGGGGATGTGGCTGCGCGGTGAAGATCTCGGGCGAGCCGCCTGCCCTGGCGATGCCCTCGATCGCGCTCCAGGCCATCATCGTGAGGTAGTCGATGACGTCCTGGCGTGGCATGGCCTTGTCGGTGGTGGTCCACCAGTGCGTGGCCAGCTGGATGCCGCCGACCAGCACATACGACCACAGCAGCGCGCCGTCGGTACGCATGCCCTTGCTGCCCGCGCGGTCGACCAGCACCGTGGTGACCACCTCGGCGAACAGCCGCTCGAACTCCGCGAGCGAGGACTTGTCGCCCGCGGAATTGCTCATGATGAACCGGTAGACCTCGGGGTCGTCGTCGACGGTGCCGACGTATTCGGTCATCGCGGCGCGCACCAGTTGGTATTCGTCGGCGTCGAGACTGATCGCGCCGTACACCCGGGGCAGCAGGGTGGTTTCGATGAAGCGCTGCATGGTGGCGTGGACCAGGTCGTTCTTGTCCGCGAAGTAGCGGTACAGCACGGTCTTGGACACGCCGATCTCGGTGGCGATCTCGTCCATGCCCGCCTGGCTGCCCCGCGCGCGGATGGCGTTGAGGGTGCCGTCGACCAGTTCCTCGCGACGGTCGATCTTGTGCTGGCGCCACCGACGTTTGCGGCCGTCGGCTTGGCCGCCGCCGCGCACACTGGCTCGGCTCGACTGCTCGCCGATCTCGACAAGGTCTTCGGTGGACAGAACAGCCCCCTTGTGATCGATGTTGGCGTCTCTAGCCAACAGCTTAGGCGCGCCGGTGTGGGGTGGCGCTCCTTTGGCCCACGTTGCGGCATTTACCACACTCCGGTGCTTACGCGCGCGTACGACAAACCGCGCGGTTCGCCGTGTCGTGGGAGACGCCACGCGGGGTTGACGGCGGCGCACTCGCCGCGCGCACAGCAGAATGGGGGCTATGGAGAAATCTCCCGGCAACACGGCGGTTCTCACGCCGCGCACCGAGCCCGCCGCACAGCCCGCCGGCTTCGCGGTGATGACCGACGAGGCGGGCAAAAAACGTGACCTGTTCAAGATGAAGGCGCTGGCGACCAGTTTCCTGGTGGTGGCCAGCGTGATCTACCTGCTGTGCCGCTGGCTCGAATCGCGTGGCGGCGGCGGCGAGTGGGTGGGCTATGTCCGCGCGGCCTCGGAGGCGGGCATGGTCGGCGCACTGGCCGACTGGTTCGCGGTCACCGCGCTGTTCAAACACCCGCTGGGTCTGCCGATCCCGCACACCGCGATCATCCGCAAGAAGAAAGACCAGCTCGGCGAGAGTCTCGGCGCCTTCGTCGGCACCAACTTCCTCGCTCCCGACGTGGTCTCGGCCCGCTTGGACTCGGCGCAGATCTCGCTGCGCGTGGGTCGGTGGATGGCCGATCCGGCCCACGCGGCCAGGGTGGCGCAGGAGAGCGCGACGATCCTGACCGCGGTGGTGAACACCCTGCGCGACGAGGACGTCGAGCAGATCATCGACAACACCATCGTCAAGCGGATCGCCGAACCGCTGTGGGGGCCGCCGCTGGGCCGGGTGCTCTCGGAGATGATCGCCGACAACCGGCAGCGGCCGCTGATCGATCTGCTGGCTGAGCGCGCGCATCAGTGGGCGCTGGGCTCACAGGAGACGATCGACCGGATCGTGGTGCGCGATGCGCCGCAATGGGCGCCGAAATTCGTCAATACTTTGCTTTCCGAACGAATTTATCGGGAGCTCGTGGAGTTCACCTGGAAGGTGCGCTCCGATCCCGATCATGAATTGCGCCGGGCCGCCGATCGCTTTCTGCAGGATTTCGCCGAGGACCTGCAACACGACGACGCGATGATCGCCAAGGCGGAGAAGGTCAAGGCCGAGATCATGGGCCGCGAGCAGATCACCGGAATGGCCGAGGCGACCTGGCGGGCGGCGAAGCGGTTGATCTTGGAGTCGGCCGACGATCCCGATTCCACCCTTCGGCGCAAGGTGGCCGAAAATGTGCAGCAGCTCGGCGAGCGCCTGCGTGACGACCCGGCGATGCGTGGCAAGGTGGACGGGTGGATCGATCGCGGTGCTCGCTATCTGGTCGGTAACTACTCCGCGGAGATCACGACATTGGTGACCGACACGGTCGCGCGCTGGGACGCCGACGAGGCGAGCAGGAAGATCGAATTGCAGGTCGGTCGGGATCTGCAATTCATCAGGATCAACGGCACGGTCGTCGGCTCGCTCGCCGGCCTGGCCATCTACACGATCTCGCAGCTGCTGTTCCACTGAGTGATGGTTAGCCGACCGAGTGCTAACTGTAGTGCTTGCAATAGTTAGCACCCTGTTCTAGTATTGGCCTTACAACGCCAGAAGGTGAGCGATGACAGACCAACCCGAGAGTCGTGTAGCGCACGCGGCTCAAGATATCGGAGGTTTCATCAGGGCACAGCGCGAAGGTGCGCAGGTGTCCCTGCGTCAGCTCGCCGCTCTGGCGGGGGTAAGTAATCCGTACCTGAGCCAAATCGAACGCGGATTACGTAATCCCTCCGCCGAAGTACTCGCGCAGATCGCCAAGGCACTGCGGGTTTCCTCGGAGGTGTTGTATGTGCGGGCAGGATTTCTGGAACAGCGTCCGCACAGCCCGGTCCGCGACGCCCTGCTCGCCGACACTTCGGTGTCCGAGCGGCAGAAACAGGTGTTGCTGGAAATCTATGAGTCGTTTCGCCGGGAAAACGGGGAAGAAGCCGGCTCAGGGGGGATCGAACGAGACAGTGACGTTTCGTTCACGACAACTGACACTCCGCCACACCAGGAGAATGAAGACTGATGACCGAGAAGACCGCCACTGTGACCAAGCCGCTGTTCGCCACCGTCGGCGCCGGTGATGCCATCTACGCCGCCGTGAACGACGTCGTCGCCGACGTCCGTGGCCGCGTTGGCGCCACCGATGCCAAGGCCCGCGTCGAAGAGGCCCGCGAGCGCATCGCGAACGTGCCCGCCGACGTGCAGGCCCAGTTCGACACCCTGCGCGACCGCATCTCCGGCCTGCCCTCGGAGCTGCCGGAGGATCTCGCCGAGCTGCGTGAGAAGTTCACCCCCGAAGAGCTGCGCAAGCTGGCCGAGCAGTACTACCGCCAGGCGCTCGACATCTACGCCGATCTCGCCGTTCGCGGTGAGGAGACCGTCGACCGGCTGCGTGCCAACCAGGCCGTCGACGAGCAGATCGGCCGCGTCGAGACCCTGTACAAGGATGCCTCCGCTCGCGCCGAGGACGCCCTGACCAAGGTCAACGACCTGCTGGGCCGCGGCAAGGCCGAGGTCGAGGCTGTGGCCGACGAGGTCGAGGCTGTTGTCGAGGCCGAGGTCGTCGCCGTCACCACCGAGGAGCCCGCTCCGGCCAAGGCTCCCGTCGCCAAGAAGGCTCCGGCTGCCAAGAAGGCCGCTCCGGCTGCCAAGAAGGTCGCGCCGAAGAAGGTCTAAGCCTTCCGCGCATCACCGCTGACAGTGGCCCCGTACACCGTGTGTGTACGGGGCCGCTGTTCGTATGATGGGGATGTGAACATGGTGAATGGGATGACCTCGCTGATTCTGCTGGTCCTGTGGATCGGCGCCCTCGGCGCGACGGTGTTCGCGCTCATTCACGCTGTGCGCCAGCGTTCGGATGCGTTCACCGCCGTCGACAAGATGACCAAGCCGATCTGGCTGGCCATTCTCGGCGGTGCGCTGGTGTTTCTGCTGATCGGCATCGGTGGGCTGGGGTTGCTGTCGTTCATCGCGATCATCGCGACCGGTGTGTACCTGGCCGACGTGCGCCCGAAGGTCGACGAGGTGCAGCGCGGCCCGCGCTGGTAACAGCCCCCCGGAGGGCTCGCGGGTGAGTGGTACACGGTGTTACTGTATCTATCAGTAACACAAAGGAGTGTGCTGATGCGCGCAAAGTTGCCGACGGCTCTGGTGAACCTGGTCGATCAGGCGTCCACCGTGGTCAAGACCACCCTCGCGGCCCACCGGGCCGACCTGCGGACCCGGTCGCACGGGATCGCGGCCTTCGATCCGCCGCGGATGCCGCACGACGTGATCCCGGTGATCACGGCTGACGGTGCCCGGTTGCGGGTGCACGCCTACGGCCCGGTCGACGCGCCCGTGATCGTGTTCGCCCACGGCTGGACCTGCTCCCTCGAATACTGGAACGCCCAGATCAACGCCTTCGCCGGCGAGTACCGCGTGGTCGCCTACGACCAGCGCGGCCACGGCGAGAGCACCAACGGATACGCCCGCCCGAGCACGGATCTGCTCGCCGACGACCTGTGTGACGTGCTCGACGCCGTCCTGCTGCCGGGTCAGCGCGCGGTACTGGCCGGACACAGCATGGGCGGGATGACGCTCATCGCCTGGGCGGGCCGTTACCCCGAGCGCGTCGCCGAACAGGCCGCCGCGGTGATCCTCACCAATACCGGCGCGCACTCGCTGGTCGAGGTGTCGACCATGGTCCCCGGCCTGAACAAGCCGCTGCGGCTGCTGCGTGGGCGCGCGATGCCGACGCCGGACTGGCTCGGAAAGCTGATCCTCGGCACCCCGGTGGTCTTCCCGCCGATCAAGCCGGTGCGCTGGATCTTCGCGCGTCAGGTGATGACCCTCGACACCTCGCGCGAGAAGCTGGACTACGCGCTGTCGGTGGTGCGTGGCTGTCCGATGATGACGCGTTCGCGCTACGGGAACCTGCTCGCCGCGCTGCACCTGGGCGATGACGCGAAGAACTTCTCGGTGCCGACCACCGTGCTCGCCGGCGACCGCGACGACATGACACCGGCGATTCACGCCGAGCGTCTGGCCGCGCTGCTGCGGGAAGCGGGCACGCTCGCCGAGTTCAAGGTGCTGCCGACCGGGCACCTCGGCAACGTCGAACGCTATGACCTGTTCAATGCCGAAGTGGCCGAGGTACTCGCCGCAGTCCGTGAGCCCGTGCGCGCCTCGGCCTGACAGCCTGCGAGAATCGGCGGATGAGTTCTACCGCTGTGACCTCGGACGACCGTCGGTTCGTGCTGACCCTCGGGTGCCCGGACCGGCCGGGCGTCATCGCCCGGATCTCCTCGTTCATCGCCGAATTCGGCGGCTCGATCGTGGAGGCCGGGTACCACTCCGACGGTGACATCGGCTGGTTCTTCACCCGGCAGGCCGTGCAGGCCTCGACGGTGCCGTTCTCGATCGACGAGCTGCGGGAGCGCTTCGCCGAGGTGGCCGCCGAGTTCGGGCCCGAGACCGACTGGCAGCTACACGATTCCGGGGCGCCGCGGCGGGTGGTGCTGCTGGTCAGCAAGGACGGGCACTGCCTGCACGACCTGCTGGGCCGCGCGCAGGCCGGTGAGCTGCCCGCGACCATCGAGGCCGTGATCGGCAATCATCCCGATCTCGCGGGCATGACCGAGGCGCACGGGGTGAAGTTCCACTACGTGCCGTTCCCGAAGGACCCGGCCGAGCGCGGTCCGGCCTTCGAGCAGGTGCGCGAACTCGTCGACTCCCACGATCCCCAGGCGGTGGTGCTCGCCCGCTTCATGCAGGTGCTCCCGGCCCAGCTGTGCGAGTACTGGGCGGGGCGCGCGATCAATATCCACCACAGCTTCCTGCCCTCGTTCGTCGGCGCGCGGCCCTATCACCAGGCCTACGCGCGCGGGGTGAAGCTGATCGGGGCGACCTGCCACTACGTCACCGCCGAGCTGGACGCGGGGCCCATCATCGAGCAGGACGTGATCCGGGTCGATCACGCCGATGATGTGCGCGACATGGTGCGCCAAGGACGTGACATCGAGCGGGTCGTGCTCGCGCGCGGGCTGCGCTGGCATCTCGAAGGCAGGGTGCTCGTGCACGGTCGGCGCACGGTCGTCTTCGAATGATCTACAGGTCGTAGAACGGTGCGGGATAACGGAATTCGCCGGTGACGGCGGAGTCGTAGGCCGTGAGCGGGCGCACCTGGAAGTACGGCGCCCA
Organism: Nocardia sp. NPDC058518; assembly: GCF_042719655.1. NCBI lineage: Bacteria > Bacillati > Actinomycetota > Actinomycetes > Mycobacteriales > Nocardiaceae > Nocardia > Nocardia sp. NPDC058518. The sequence continues at coordinate 100,341 of NZ_JBHXNJ010000007.1, read as the reverse complement.
TTCGGCTACGTCGGGCACGACGCCGAGACGCGGGCCTGGGACGAAGCCGAAACGGGCGTAGTAGTCGGGTTCACCGACCAGGCCGACGACCGATTCGTCGAGGGCGTCGGCGGCACCGAGGGCGGCGTGGACCAGCGCCGAGCCGACGCCGGACTTCTGATGCTCCGGGTCGACGCCGAGCGGGCCGAGCGCGAGCACCGGGAACGGGCCGATACCGGCTCTGGTGAGACAGATGTGCCCCACGACGGTGTCGTATTCGAGCGCGACCAGCGACAGGGTCGGCATCCACGACTCGTCGGTGCGTAGCGTCTCGACGAGGGCAGGTTCGGGTGGTTCGGTGACGGCCGGATCGTCCGCGTAGTGCGGGGCGAAGGCGGCTCGGTGGATCGCGGCGATCGCCGCGGCGTCCGCTGGGGTCTCGCGACGGATCAGCACAGGCATAAGTCTCCCGGATTTGGGTAGATGAGCGCAATGATGTGCGGCGCTCGATGTCGGCGGAAACGTCGTCGCCCTCGCTGCCGGACGCCGCTGCGGGTGTGCGATGCTCGGCGAATGACTTCCGCGCCGCTGACCCGGGCCGCCGTGGCCGACATGATCGACCACACCCTGCTCGCCCCGGAAGCCACCCCGGCCGAGGTCGACGCGCTGATCGCCCAGGCGCGCAAGCTCGGGGTGTACGCGATCTGCCTCTCGCCCTCGATGCTGCCGGTGCGCGCGCCGGGGCTGGTGGTGGCTACCGTCGCGGGCTTCCCGTCCGGCAAACACCACTCGCTGGTGAAGGGTGCCGAGGCGCGGCTGGCCGTGGAGCAGGGCGCCGCCGAGGTCGACATGGTGATCGACGTGGGCGCCGCGCTGGCCGGTGATTTCAATGCCGTGCTCGCCGACATCATCACCGTGCGCGAGGCGACCATGGATCGGGCCGTGCTCAAGGTGATCATCGAATCGGCCGCACTCACCGATGCGGCGATCGTCGGCGCGTGCCGGGCGGCCGAGCAGGCCGGTGCCGATTTCGTGAAGACCTCCACCGGTTTTCATCCGGCGGGCGGTGCGAGCGTGCACGCGGTGCGGTTGATGGCCGAGACCGTCGGCGGGCGGCTCGGGGTGAAGGCCAGTGGTGGGATCCGCACCGCCGAGGACGCCGCCGCGATGATCGAGGCCGGTGCCACCCGGCTCGGGCTGTCGAAATCCGCCGTGGTGCTCGACGGATTTCCCGAGTAGGCGATCAGCAGGTGAACTCGGTCTGCTGACCGGAGGGCTCGGCATCCAGTGAGGTCTTGCCGCCGGAAAGGTGCACTGTCACACCGTCATCGGTGACCTTCACCTCCTGGGCGCGCAGGCCGAGCGGGTAGCTCTGCAAGCTCTCGGTGAAGGTTTCGACGATGCCCTGCACGAGGGCGGTGGGCAGGCCGATGCCCAGCAGCTGCGCCGACTTCGTTTCCACCGTGACGTTGCCGTTGTGGACCAGCGGTTGCACCTCGAGCTGGGCGAGGCCGCCGAGCACATCGAGGGTCAGCACGCCGGTGCTCGCCGAGGAGCTCACGCCGCTGACCATGGTGCCCAGCGTCTCGCGGATGCCGTCGTTGTTCCAGGTCACGTCGGCGGTCGAGCTCTCGATGGTGCCGCCGCCGCGACCGCGGTCGACGAGTTCGATGTCGTTGAATTTCGCGTGCACCACCATCCCGACAGCGGGGCCGAACTTGTTGTCCTCGCTGTCGACGGTGACCGAGCCGACCTTGCCGTCCACATAGGACAGCAGGATCGGTCGCAGGCCGAAGCCCACGTCGATGCCAGAGCCCATCTGCTGCTCGAACGCACTGCTGATGCAGCGTGAGACCTTGTGCCGGGCATAGGCTTCGGTGCCGCCGATGGCCGCGACGAGAAGGACGGCGACCACGGCCAACGCGATCACCAGCGGGCGGCGACCGATCCTGGGGCGTGGGGGCTTTTGCGTGGTCATGGCATCGGATTCTTCCCGAACTTTCTGTGTCTGTTCTGAGGACGTGGTGAAAGCCTTCACAGCAAAATGTGACGTGGCGCACTGAACCCGGCGTAACCTTGGCTCATGACTGGCGAGGGCGCGCGCCGGGTGGCGGGGACAGCGGATCATCGGTGGCGGGTGCTGCGGCGCCTCGCCGGGCGGCACGCGGGCTTTTTCACCACGCGTCAGGTATTGCGAACCGGCTGCGAATCGCAGGTCAGGGCGGCCTTGGGGGACGGGTCGGTGACCAGGGCCGGGGTCGGGATGATGCGGCTGGGGCAGTGGCGGGTGGGTCCGCTGGACGAGTACGCGATGTGGGCGGCGTGGTTCGACGGTGCCGCGGCGGTGTCGTATCAGAGCGCGGCGGAACTGCACGGGCTCGGCAGGTTGCAGCCGCGGTTTCTGCATCTGTCGGTGTCGGCGGGGCGCCCGCCCGTCACGCCGCGGTTGGTACTGACCCGGCGCAAGCTCTGCGCGGCGGATGTGGAGTCGGCCGGGCCGTTTCTGGTGACGACGCCGGTGCGGACGGTCCTCGATCTGGCCGAGACCGAGATCTCGCAGTCGGCGCTGGACGAGGTGGTGGCCGACGCGGTGGCCATCCACCGGTGCGATACCGACGAGATCTGGTGGGGCGGGCAGCAATTGGCGCCGCGCGCGTCGGCGCGGGTACGGCGGGCGTTAAGCCGGGTCTGACGGGGCGACTATGTCCCAGGGGACCGACAGCACGCAGTCGCGCATTCGTCGGTGATAGGGCCGCAGCGGGAAACCGTTGGCGCGCAACAGCCGCGCTGCTTCGCGCCAGCGGATGCGGGGGCCGTACGGCGCCATGGCCGCGCAACGCTCCCAGGCTTGATCGGCCGCGATGAGCAGGGCGTGGATACGTTCACCGGGAACATTGCGGTGGATCAACACCTTCGGCAGGCGCTCGGCGATGTCGGAGGGTCGGTCCACGGTGAAGGGATCCCAGGCCAGGGTCAGGGAGAGAGGGCGGTGGCGGTCGAGGAGCACCCAGGCGCAGCGGCGGCCGAGTTCGTCGCAGGTGCCGTCGACGAGGAGGCCGTCGGGGGCCAGATTGGACTGGATCCGGGACCACGCGTCGGGGACCGCGTCCTCGGGGTATTGGCGCAGGACGTTGAACGCGCGGACCAAGGTAGGTCGCAGGCCCGCCAGCTCGAAGCCGCCACGGGCGAAGCGAACACCGTCGCGGGGTTCGACGACGCGGGCCGGGTCGATTTCGAGACCGACCACCTCGAGGTCGGGACGAACTGTCCGCAAGCGGGCGGCCAGCTCGAAGGTGGTCCACGGGGCGGCGCCGTAGCCGAGGTCGACTACCAAGGGGGTGGCGGATTCACGCAGGGTCTTGCTGACGAGTTCGTCGTTGACGAGCCAGCGATCGCTGCGACGCAGACGGTTGACGCCGGTGGTGCCGCGGGTGATGGTGCCGACCGGAGGGAGGGCCTTGCGGCTCACCGGAGGTGTCAGACCGACTTGTCGGCGGTCTGACTGTCCAGGTATCGCAGGGTTTCTTCCTGCTCGGCGCGGAACAGGTCCACCAGGTTCACCAGCATCAGCTGCTCCAGGCGCGGGCCGACCATGGGGATGAAGACCTTGGCGGTGGGGGAGAAGCGCATGGTGGCGCCGGTTTCGGTGGGGAACAGGCGGATGGTGCCGGTGAGGCTGCCGGGGCCCGCGGGGATCGAGGCGGAGAACTTGCCCTCGGTCTCGTCGTGGTCGAAGGGGCCCCAGCTCTCCTTGCGGGTGATCACCATGTCTTTGCGCATGACGGTCTGGGCGATCTCGGGGAGCATCTCGCGGGGCAGGGTGTGGTGCAGGACCACCTCGATGCTGTCATCGGTGACGTCGAGACTGACCACTTCGTTGTTGGGGGCGTACTTGCGCATTTCGGCTACGCGGGCTTCCCAGTAGTCCCTGCTCTGGAGGGCTGCGTACAGCTCTTCGGTGGTGTGCAGGGGATAGCGAGCCGAGTAGTCCAGTCTGCGTGCCATGGCAGAACACGTTACGTGGTTGAGGTGCGGGCGGAGGTAAGAGGTGGGTTGTCTGTGCTCGGTCCTATAAATCGATGCCGACCGTTACGGGTTCCGGTTCCAGCGTCACGCCGAATCGATCCAGGACGCCCGCGCGGACCGTGCGGGCCAGGGCGACGATGTCGGATGCGGTCGCGGTGCCGCGGTTGGTGAGGGCCAGGGTGTGCTTGGTCGACAGGCGCGCGGCGGCGGCTTCGCCGGGGAAGCCCTTCGCGAAACCGGCTCGTTCGATGAGCCAGCCCGCCGAGAGCTTGGTGCCATCGGGCGCGGGATAGGTGGGCACCTTGACGTCGTCGCCGACGTGCGCGGCGATCGCGGCCAGTACCCGCGGCAACTGCTCCTCGGTGACGACCGGGTTGGTGAAGAAAGAGCCGGCACTCCAGGTGTCGTGATCGGCGGGGTCCAGGACCATGCCCTTGCCCGCGCGCAGGCTGAGCACTTGCGCGCGCACCTGCTCGACCGGCCTGGTCTCGCCGTCGCCCGCGCCGAGCGCCTTCGCCAGTTCGCCGTAGCGCACCGGCGCGCTCATCCCGCTCGGATCCAACGCGAATTCGACGTCGAGGACCACGGCGTCATCGCTGTGCTTGAGCACACTGGTCCGGTAGCCGAAGCCGAGTTCGGCGGGCTCGGCCCAGCGCACGTCCCCGGTCTTGCGATCGAGCAGGCGCACCCGGCGCAACAGCGACGCGACCTCTACCCCGTAGGCGCCGACGTTCTGCACCGGCGTCGCACCGGCCGAACCCGGAATACCGGACAGGCACTCCAGCCCGCCCAACCCGGCCGCGACGGTCGCCGCGACGACCGCGTCCCAGTTCGCGCCCGCCTCGGCCACCACGCCGTCGGTCCCCAGCTCGACACCGGTCGTGTCGATCCGGACCGCCACGCCGTCGAAGCCCGCGTCGTCGATGAGCAGATTCGACCCGCCCGCCACCAGCAGGACCGCGATACCGGCCGCATCCAGGGCCTTCACCGTGGCCACCAGCGCCTCGGTGGTCGCGCATTCGGCGAGCAGCGCGGGCCCGCCGACCCGCAGGGTCGTCAATTCGGACAAACGCACCGAATCGCGGACCGTCGCGCCGGTATCGGCAAGCAGGTCACGCAGCTGATCGGAGGACACCACCCGTGTTGTACGCACGTCCGCAGACGGTACCGTGTCGAGCATGGCTACACCTCTGGCGTTCACTGCCGGCTATACGCATTCCGTCGATGCGGTGCGCGCGGCGTACTCCGACGAGCAGTACTGGAAGGCCCGGATCGCCGAGGTCGGCGGCCCAGGGGCCCGGCTCGACGCCTTCGCCGTCGACGGCGACCAGATCCGTGTCCAGATGGTGCAGTCCATCCCCGCCGATCAGCTCCCGCCCGCCATCACCGCCGTGCGTCCCGGTGACCTGGTCATTCCGCGCACCGAGACCTACACCGGCACCGGCGGCATCTTCGAAGCCCACGTGGACGGCGCCCCCGCGGTGGTTCGCGGCACGGTCACCATGGCTCCCGACGACGGCACCGGCTCCACCACCGCCATCAACGGCACCATCGAGGTGAAGATCCCGCTCTTCGGCGGCAAGATCGAAGCCGCCATCTCGGAGCGCCTGATCGAACTCCTCGGCAACGAGGCCACCTTCACCGAGGAATGGCTCAACCGGTCGTAGCTGTTGGCGGTGAGACCGCGCTCACGGGGTGCGGGTCGGTAGCTCGGCGTACATTCGATGCGTGAGCAAACATTCGGTAACCGGTCTGTTGCGCGCGCGGCGGGATTTGTCGGCGCAGGGGCGTGAAAGAGGCGTTCGGGGCGGGCGGGCCGTGGTTGCGGTGATCTTGCTGGCAGCGCTCGTTGTGCTGACCGGGTGCACGATCGACCGGCCGGGCACGGACGCCGAGGCGGCGGAATCGGTCGCGCAGGTCACCATCGCGCCCGCTCCGGGAGCCACCGATGTCGATCCGGTCGCGCCGGTCTCGGTGACGGTCGCCCATGGCACGATCGACCAGATCGCCCTCACCAATGCGGGCGGCAAGCAGATCACCGGTCAGCTCAGTCCCGACCGCACGACCTACAAGGTCTCCGAACCGCTCGGCTACGGCGCGTCCTACACCTGGGCCGGTACGGCCATCGGCGCCGACGCGAAACCGATCCCGATCGACGGCACGTTCACCACGATCAGTCCGCAGTCGACCATCCCGGCCACGATCAATATCGGCGACGGCCAGGAGGTCGGGATCGGAGCGCCGATCATCCTGAAGTTCGCAGGGCCGGTCACGAACAAGGCGGCCGTGGAGAAGGCGCTCACCGTCACCACCGACCAGAGCACCGAAGGATCCTGGGCCTGGCTGCCCGACGACGGTGGCTCGCGGGTGCACTGGCGTCCGAAGAACTACTGGACCCCCGGCACCACCGTGCACGTCGCCGCGAAGCTCTACGGCGTCGACCTCGGCGGCGGTGCGTACGGCGACTCCGATGTCACCTCCGACTTCACCATCGGCCGCAGCCAGATCGTCATCGCGAATGCTCCCAGTCACCGCATGCAGGTCGTGCGTGACGGCGCCACGATCTTCGACTTCGCGGTGTCCTACGGCGAAGGCAACGAGCCGCGCAATGTCACCCGCTCGGGCGTGCACATCGTCACCGAGAAGTACGAGGACTTCATGATGTCGAATCCGCCGTACTACACCAACGTTCGCGAACGGTGGGCCGTCCGTATCTCCAACAACGGCGAATTCATCCACGCCAACCCCGAATCCCTCTCTGCGCAGGGTTCCTCGAACGTCACCAACGGCTGCATCAACCTCTCACCCGGCGATGCCCAGGCCTACTTCCCGACCGCCCTCTACGGCGATCCGGTGGAGGTGACCGGAACCTCGATCGAGTTGTCCCAGGCCGACGGCGACATCTACGACTGGGCCGTCGATTGGCAGACGTGGAAGTCCATGTCCGCCTTGCCCGCCGAATAGCCCGCCGATGCCGTCGTGCCGCGGTCGTTCGACTGCCACGGCACGACGGCTCGGCCCGCCCTAGCGGCGGGGCAGCAGCAGCGCCGGGACGAGTGCCAGCGCGATCATGACGGGCGCGATCAGGTAGGTGTGCTGGAACGCGTCGGCCAGGGCGGGGGCGAGTTCGGCCCGCTGGTCCGCCGTCATGGCGTGCAGCGCCTGGAGTCCACCGGCCACCGGGAGCAGTGCGCCCAGTGTCACCGAGGCCACCGCGGTGCCGATCGCCATCGAGGTGGTGCTGATCATGTTCAGCACCGTCGACCCGGCAGGCTGCTGCTCGCGGCTCAGTGGCCGGGTCGCCGTGGTCATCACCGGCATCATGGTTCCGCCGCCACCGGCTCCCATCAGCACCATCGTGAGGCAGAGCGCCCAGTACGGCGCGTCCGCGTCGAGTTGGATCACGAACAGCACGAACCCGGTGAGCGCTACCGTGATCGACGCGGGCAGATAGCGGCCGGGCGGAATCCGATCGATCAATCTGCCCGCCACCTGCATCGTCGCACCCGACGCCAGGGCGAACGGTATCCCCAGAGCGCCCGCCACCAGCGCCGACTCACCGCGCACGATCTGGAAGTACAACGGCAGCAACAACATCGACCCGAAATAGCCGCCCGCGAATACCGCCAGCAGTACCGCGGAGGTGCCGGTCGTCCGGTTGCCGAGCACGCGCAGATCGAGCAGCGGCACCGAGGTGGTCAGCGAACGGCGCACGAACGCGGCGATCAGACCGGCTCCCACCAGCAGCGGCACCAGTACCGCGGGTGTGGCGAACCCGGCGCTCTCACCCGCGGCGGTGACGCCGTAGATCACCAGCGCCAAGCCGGGCGACATCAGCAGCAGCCCACGCACATCGAGCGCGCGTGGCGGTTCCGGCGTGTCATCGGGTACCACCCGGGCGGCCAGCACCAGCACCAGCGCGCCGAGCGGCAGATTGATGAAGAACATCCACCGCCACGACACCTCGTCGATCAGGTAGCCACCGATCACCGGGCCGAGCAGCGGGCCGACCAGAATGGCCAACCCGAGCGTGCTCATCAACTGCCCCAGTCGATCCGGCCCGGCCGCGCGCAGCAGGATCGTCATGGCGACCGGCATCAACAGCCCGCCGCTCGCACCCTGAATCAATCGAAAAGCGATGAGCGACTCGATATTCCACGACAGGCCGGCCAGCACCGAACCAGCCACGAACGCGCTGATCGCGGTCAGATACAGGCGCTTGGCGCCGAACCGGCCGACCAGCCATGCCGAGGTCGGCACCACCGCGCCCAGGGCCAGCGAGTAGCCGGTGGCGACCCACTGGATCGTGCTCAGGCCCGCGTGGAACTCCATCGACAGTTTGTTGATGGCCACGTTGACGATGGTCTGATCGAGGGTCGCCATGACCATGCCGACCACGAGGACCAGGGCCACGCGCATCGGGTTTCGGGTGGTGACCGGCGCGGCGGTAGTGATCATCGCGGTCACTTCCCGTACGGGTTGGCGACGCGTGCGGCGCGCAGGGCCTCGCCCCACCAGCTCAGCTGATCGAGCATGGTCGCGGCGGCGGCGTCGGCGTCGTTCGGGGCGGTCAGCTCGCCCGCCTCGTCGAATCGGCCCCACGGATTCGGGAAGCAGACCGAGTCGCGCACGGTGACCGCGTGGAGTTCGGCGAAGACCGGGCGCAGGTGTTCCACGGCGCGCAGCCCGCCGGAGATGCCGCCGTAGGAGACGAAGCCGACCGGCTTGGCCTGCCATTCGGCGTGGTGGGTGTCGATCAGGTTCTTCAGCGAGCCCGGGTAGCTGTGGTTGTACTCGGGTGTCACCACGACGAACGCATCAGCGCGCGCGAGCTTTTCGGTGGCTTCCGTCACAGAGGGGTGGTCGGTGGCGGCGCCGAACGCGTGCGGCAGTTCGACGCTCGCGGTGTCGACGACGTCGACGGTGATCGTGTCGCGCAGTGCGGCCTGCCGGACGAACCAGCCCGCGATCGTCGGACCGAAGCGCCCTTCCCTGGTACTGCCGATGACGACCGCGAGCCGCAGCGGGCTGATTGTGGTTCGGACGTGGTCAACCGTGGCGCTCATGACGTTCCTCTTCGTCGGTGACGGCCCTCGGCCGCCGCTGCGCTCTACCGTCCTACCTCAACGGTCCTTGAGGTCAAGTCGAAGAAATTTCGGTGGTCCGGGAATATTTCCCGCCCTATGCTGCTTATTGCATTCATACGCAGATAAGCAGCCTTGAAAGGGCAGGCACCATGACCACCTCACTGTTCGCCCACCGCGACTACCGGCTGCTGTTCACCGCCCAGGTCGCGGCCCTGTTCGGCACCGGACTCACCACCGTGGCCCTCGGTCTGCTCGCCTACGAACTGGCAGGCGGCAACGCGGCCATCGTGCTCAGCACCGCGTTGACGCTGAAGATGGTCGCCTATGTGACCGTCGCGCCGATCGCGGGCGCCTACGCGGGCAGGCTGCCGCGCAGGCAATTCCTGATGGCGCTCAACGGTATTCGTGGCGCGATCGTGCTCGCCCTGCCCTTCGTCGACCAGATCTGGCAGATCTACGTGCTCATCACGCTGCTGCAGATCGCCTCGGCCGCCTATACCCCCACCTACCAGGCGATTCTGCCCGACATCCTGCCCGACGAACGCGACTACACGAAGGCGCTGTCGGCCGCTCAGCTCGCGGCGACCATGGAAACGCTGCTCAGCCCGATGCTGGCGGCGCTGGCGCTGAGCCTGATCAGCTTCCACTGGCTGTTCGTCGGCACCGGTATCGGCTTCGCGGTGTCGGTCGCCCTGGTGCTGGCCGCGCGCATTCCGAACGCGGTAGTCGGCGACGGCGCGATCAAGGAACGGCTCGTCGCCGGGCTGCGGCTGTTCGCGGCGACTCCGCGGCTGCGTGGCCTGCTCGGGTTGAACCTGGTGGTCGCCGCCGCCGGTTCGGTGGTGATGGTCAACACCGTGAACTACGCGCGGGATGTGCTCGGCGGCAATCAGTCCGGCGTCGCGCTACTGCTGGCGGCGAACGGCCTCGGCACCATGTTCATCGCCCTCACGCTGCCCCGGATCCTGGACCGTCGCGGCGAGCGCCCGGTCATGCTCACCGGCGCCGCCGTTCTCCTCACCGGACTGACCGCCGCACTCGTCCTGTCGACCCTGCCGACCGGCGAGTGGCACTGGCCCGCCGCCCTCACCACCTGGGCCGTCATCGGTGCGGGTACCGCCCTGATCCTCACCCCGACCGGCCGCGTGCTACGTCGTTCCGCCCGCGCACAGGACCGCCCCGCCCTGTTCGCGGCCCAGTTCTCCCTGTCCCACCTGGCCTGGCTGATCACCTACCCGATCACCGGCTGGCTGGCCACCACCGCGGGTTTCACGGCCACCTGGGCGACCCTCGCCGTGATCGCCGCCCTCGGCACGACTGCAGCGATCCGGCTGTGGCCGCGCCACGACCCGGCCGAGATCACCCACGTCCACGAACTCGGCTCGGTCGACCCGGCGATCCTGGTCGACGCGATCCAGATCGGCCCCCGCCACTTCCAGCACACCCACTCGTATGTGATCGACGCCAACCATCCCCGCTGGCCGACCAAGACCCCGGCATACGCCTGATCGGGGCGACTACGCCTCGACGGACTGGCTCGCGCGTTCCTTGCTCAGCTCGACGGTCTCGTCGGTGGTCAGACCCTGCTGCTTGGCCAGCAGATCGCGGATCTCGATGAGCAGTTCGGTCTCGGTGGGCTCGGCGTCCTTGGTGGTGCCGAACTTGTTCTTCAGCGACTTCATCGGCAGCATCAGCACGAAGTACAGGACCGCGGCGACCATGAAGAAGTCGATGAACGCGGTGATGATCGGGCCGAACGCGATGAACGTGGCCGGCTTGTCGGCGATCAGCTGGACACCGAGGCCGAGCTCATTGGTCGAGCCGAACACCGCGAGCAGCGGGTTGATGAGCCCCTTGCTGAACGAGGTGACCACCGCGGTGAACGCGGTACCCATCACGACCGCGACCGCGAGGTCGATGACGTTCCCGCGCATCAGAAAATCTTTGAACCCACTGAAAACGGACTTGATACCGAGCATCGAACCTCGACTCCTATGACTGGCTAACGGCAAACGGCGATGTTAACGGCCGGTCGCTCGGCGCGGCGAATTCACGGCAACGACAGAGCGACTCGCTCCCAGTATCAATTCCGGCTACCGACCCCGCCACCCGAACGGCGATCGATCCTGGATCCGCCTACGGAGCTGGGGAATTGGCCCCCGGGCTCGGGGCGCTGGGTGAGGTCAACGCGCCTGGGTGACCCTGAATCGAGGGTGACGAGGTTCACGTTTGCGCGGCGATAGTGGTCCAGAACTGGGGAAACGGCTCGAGTGGTGCTGTCCGCCGACGTCCTCAGGAGCGGCGGGCGAAGGAGCCGGGGCCTGCCTGATCGCGGGGTTTGACGACGATGGTGTCGAGGTTGACGTGGGATGGGCGGCTGGCCACGAAGCCGACGATTTCGGCGATGTCCTGGGCGTAGAGCGGGTCGATGCCCTCGTAGACCTTGGCGGCGCGGTCGGCGTCGCCGTCGAAGCGGACCAGGGAGAACTCGGTCTCCACCGCGCCGGGGGCGATCTCGGTGAGGCGGACCGGCTGGCCGAGCAGCTCGCCGCGCAGGGTGCGGTGGGCGACAGCCTGGGCGTGCTTGGCGGAGGTGTAGCCGGAGCCGTTGTCGTAGGTGTGCAGGGCGGCGATGGAGGTGATGGTGACGATCAGGCCGTCGCCGGACGCGATCAGTTTGGGGAGCAGCGCCTTGGTGACGCGCAGGGTGCCGATGACGTTGGTCTCCCACATCCAGCGCCAGTCGTCCAGGTCGGCGTCGATGACCGGGGCCATACCTTTCGCGCCGCCCGCGTTGTTGACCAGCACGTCGACGTGGTCGATCGCGTCGGTGAAGGCGCGCACCGATTCCTCGGAGGTGACGTCGAGTTCGATCGCGGTGCCGCCGATCTCGGCGGCGAGGCGCTGCACCCGGTCGAACCGGCGGGCACCCACATAGACGTGATAGCCCTGCTTTGCCAGTTGCCGGGCGGTGGCTTCACCGATCCCCGAGCTGGCTCCGGTGACGACGGCGGTGCGAATGCTCATGTTTGCCGATCTTATTCGCCCGGTATTTCCGGTCGCCATGGCTCCGATCACGGTGACGCCAGCTGAGGAACGCTTCGCGACCGCGCCGATTAGCCTGACGGTATGGCTATTCGCGATGCTGTCAGTGCCGATGGAACGAGGATCGTCTACCGGGTGAGCGGTACCGGTAGACCACTGGTGCTCTTGCACGGGTGGGCTGGGAATCTGCGGTGCTGGGGGGCGGCCGCGGACGATCTGGCCGAGCGGTATCGGGTGATCGCGGTCGATCTGCGCGGGCACGGGTACTCCGACGATCCCGGCGCCGGTTATGACGATCCCAAGGCTTGGGCGGGCGATGTGGCCGCCGTGCTGGCCGCGGAGGGTGTCGACGCCGGTGCGGTGCTGCTGGGCTGGTCCTATGGCGGGATCGTCGCCACCGACTACCTCGCCACGTATGGCACCTCGGCGGTCGCGGGTGTTGTCTACTGCGGTGCGCCCGCGCACATCGGCCGCGATGTGCCCGGTGCGGCGCCCGGACCCTCGATGGAGAAGGCGATTCCGGGCGTGTTCGACGAGGCCGCCGGGCGGGCGGTTCGCGCGTTCGCGGTGTTCGGCAATGCCAATACCGGGCCGGGTGAGGACAAGGGTGTCGATGCGCAACGGCTGTTCGGCGGCAGTCTCGCGACCCCGCCCTCGGTGCGCAAGGCGCTGTTCTACCGCACGATCGACAACACCGAAACCCTTCGCGCCCTCGATGTTCCGGTTCTCGTGCTGCACGGCACCGATGACCCGGTGGTCCCGGCGGCCAATGGTCAGTACATCCTCGACAATGCCCCTGACGCCCGCGGTTCCTTCTGGGAAGGCGCGCAGCACGGGCTGTTCATCGAGGACCGGCCGCGCTTCCTTGTCGAGGTCAGCGCGTTTATCGACGCTCTGGAGTGAGCTCGTCGCACCTCGCCCGCTCTGAATCGGCAATGTTTCAGAAACCTGTTCGGGTCGGGTGAGGGCGACCTACTCTGAGTCGACGGCCTGTCCTGCGGCCGGGCATGGAGGTGGCGCATGAGCGTCTTGACGCGTTGTGTGCTGGTTCTCGCGGCGGGCTTGGCGTGGGCCGCCCCGGTTGCCGGAGCGAGCCCGGCCGCCGATGCCCCGCGGTTGATTTCCGTCGCGCCCGGTCCCGGCCGGGTCGTCGAGCTGGTGGTGCATTCGGCCGCCATGGCGAAATCGGTGACCGTCGCGGTGCTGCCCGCGCCCGACCGCTCGGCGAACGCACCGGTTCTGTATCTGCTCAACGGCGTGGACGGTGGCGTCGGCCCCACCGGTGACTGGCGCGACGGCGGCAACTGGCTCACCCGCACCGACGCCGACACCTTCTTCACCGACAAGCAGGTCACCGTCGTGATGCCGATCGGCGGCGCGGGCAGCTACTACGCCGACTGGCGCGCCGACGACCCCGTCCTCGGCCGTCAGCGCTGGACCACCTTCCTCACCCGCGAACTGCCCCGCGTCATCGACACCGCGTTCCACGGCAGCGGCGCCAATGCCATTGCGGGCGTATCGATGGCGGGCACCGCGGCCTTTCAGCTCGCGCTCGCGGCACCCAAGCTCTACAAAGCCGTCGGCTCCTACAGCGGCTGCGTCTCCACCAGTGGTCCGCAGGGCCACGCCATCGTCAACACCGTCGTATCCGGCCAGAACGGCGACCCTGTGAACATGTGGGGACAACCCGGCGACCCGCTCTGGGCCGCCAACGACCCGTTCCTGCACGCCGAGCGCCTGCGTGGCCTCGCCATCTACGTCTCCTCCGGCACCGGCCTGCCCGGTTCGCTCGACACCGTCGACGGACCTGGGCTACAGGGTGATTCGATGAAGCTCCTCGACCAGGTGATCGTCGGCGGCGCCCTCGACGCGGTCACCGCCCTGTGTACCCAGCAGCTCGCCACCCGCTTCCACGACCTGGCCATCCCCGCCACGGTCGACCTCCGCCCCGCCGGAACGCACTCCTGGGGCTACTGGCGCGACGATCTCCGGCACTCCTGGCCGGTGTTCGCCGCGGCGTTGCGCGTCGGCTGAACCTGCCCGCGTGCGGGTTGCGCCTGCGGCTCGAGTCGTGCTGACTTCGCCGCCGGTTCCCGCTGTGCGAATAAGTTCGCAGGCTCGTTGTGTCATATTTCGCAATTCACGGCATCGGTCGAAATGGTCCGACCGGTCTCCTTATGTCGGCGAAAATCTGCCGGGCGGTGTGTGCTCAGAAGTTGCATCGAGGACATATTTACGCTGGTAGAGGCGGTTATGTGATTGGTCTGCGGCGCTGACGTGATCGGCCTGTGATTGTGCTCGCTAACCAATCGGATCGAACGTCCAGGTTTCGGGAAAATCTTCTGGGAATCGTCACAGACTTCCGCTGAATTCATGTGTAGCGTTCTGGAATGTCGTTGGATCGTATGTGGAGAAGAGGATTCGGCGTCGAGAACGGAGTTCGATGATGTTTGGTCGGGCAGTGGGCGCACGGGTTGCGGTGGTCGTGTTGGGCTTGTTGGCCGGTGTCGTGGTCGGGGTGCCGGCGGGCGCCGATCCGGGGGCGGCGCGGATCGAGGATCAGCGGGTCGAGCCCGATCGCACCATCGATGTGGGCGTGTACTCACCGGCGATGGACATCGTCACCCGGGTGCGGGTGTTGCGGGCCGCGGATCCGAAAGAGCCCGCGCCGACGCTGTATCTGCTCAACGGGGTCGGCGGGGGCAGCGACGGCAATTGGCTGGACCGCACCGATGTCGTCGAGTTCTTCAAGGACAAACAGGTCAATGTGGTGATCCCGTTCGGCGGGGCCGGAAGCTATTTCGCGGACTGGCGGACCGACGACCCGGTGCTCGGCAAGCAGCGGTGGACCACCTTCCTCACCAAAGAGCTGCCGCCCGTGATCGACAAGGAGTTCGACGGCACCGGCGCCAATGCCATTGCGGGCCTGTCGATGGCGGGTACCTCGGTGTTCCAGCTCGCGCTGTCGGAGCCGGGGCTGTACCGGGCGATCGGGTCCTACAGCGGGTGCGTGCGCACGAGTGATCCACGCGGACAGGCGATTGTGCGGACCGTGGTGGGCAGCAGGCTCGGCAACGCGGCCAATATGTGGGGCCCGCCCACCGATCCCGCGTGGTCGGCCAACGACCCCTACCTGCACGCGGAATCGTTGCGCGGCACCGACGTCTACATCTCCTCCGGTACCGGCATTCCCGGCCCGTACGACAACATCGGCGCCCGGATGGACCCGATGCAGTTGCTGTTCGGCGCCGGGCTCGAAGCCGTCACGAATCTGTGCACCCAGCAGCTGCGCGATCGGCTGCAATCACTCGGCATCCCCGCGACAGTGGATCTGCGCCCCAACGGCACCCATTCGTGGGGCTACTGGGAGCAGGACATGCACAAATCGTGGCCCGTGTTCGAGGCGGCGCTGCACCGAGCGTGACGGCCGAAAACCGCTCGCGCTCCGGCGGCGGATCGGGCAGGCTCGACCCCGACGAGTACGTGAACTCACACGCGTTTGCGCTGTGACAGCCGTCACCGAACCCGGTAGGGGCAACGGTGGCGGCGTCGCGGCGTGCACACTGGAGGGTGTGAGCCAGCGTCGTCCCGATCTTTTGCCCCATCGCATCGCGGTGTTATCGGTGCATACCTCGCCGCTGGCGCAGCCCGGCACCGGGGACGCGGGCGGGATGAACGTCTACGTGCTGCAAACCGCGCTCGAGCTGGCCAAACGGGGCACCGAGGTGGAGATCTTCACCCGCGCGACCTCGTCGGAACTGCCGCCGGTCGCCGAGGCCGGACCCGGCGTGATCGTGCGCCACGTGGTTGCCGGGCCGTTCGAGGGACTCGACAAGCAGGAGCTGCCCACCCAGCTGTGTCCGTTCACCGCCGAGGTGCTGCGGCAGGAAGCGCGGCACCTACCCGGCCACTACGACCTCGTGCACTCGCACTACTGGCTCTCCGGCCAGGTCGGCTGGCTCGCGCGCGACCGCTGGCGGGTGCCGCTGGTGCACACCGCGCACACCCTCGCCGCGGTGAAGAACGCCGCGCTCGCCGAGGGGGACACCCCCGAACCCGAGACCAGGGTGATCGGCGAGAAGCAGGTGATCGCCGAGTCCGACCGGCTCGTCGCCAATACCGGTGACGAAGCCCGTCAGCTCGTCGACCTCTACGGCGCCTCGCCCGATCGCATCGACGTGGTGCCGCCCGGCGCCGACCTGACCCGCTACCGGCCCGGCGACAAGCTCGCCGCGCGCACCGAACTCGGTCTGCGCGCCGACGAGCAGATCGTCGCGTTCATCGGCCGGATCCAGCCGCTCAAGGCCCCCGACGTGCTCGTGCGGGCCGCGGCCGAGCTCCTGAGCCGCGATCCGGGCCGCACACTGCGCGTGCTGATCGTGGGCGGACCGTCCGGTACCGGCCTGGCCAGGCCCGACGCGCTGATCGAACTGGCCGCCGACCTCGGCATCGCCGAACGGGTCACGTTCCTGCCGCCGCAGCCCGCCGACAAGCTCGTGCAGGTGTATCGCGCGGCCGATGTGGTCGCCGTGCCCAGCTACAACGAATCCTTCGGCCTGGTCGCCATCGAGGCACAGGCCAGCGGCACTCCGGTGCTCGCCGCCGACGTCGGCGGTCTCGGCACCGCGGTCCGCAACCACGAATCCGGCCTGCTGGTGCCGGGGCATCGCACACCCGACTGGGCCGACGCGCTGGCCGCCCTGCTCGACGATCCCGACCGGCTGACCCGCATGGGCACCACCGCCGTCGAGCACGCGAGCCGGTTCTCCTGGGCGCACACCGCCGACGGTCTGCTCGACAGCTACGCTGCCGCGATGGCCGGATTCAGAACCGGACGCGAACGCGGTCCGATCGCCCTGCATGCGGGCGAGACCAGGCAGGCCAGATCGCGGGCGCTGTTGCGGCGCCGGACGGGAGTGCGCAGGTGAGCGCCGTTTCACAGGTTATCGACGACACGCTGCGCGATCGCGAGATCGAATACACCCGCCACGCCGACGACACGTTCATCGTGGTGCTGCCGGGGGAGCGCAAGCTGAAGACCTCGGTGATGCTGACCGTCGGCAAGCACGGGGTTCGCATCGAATCGTTCGTGTGCCGCAAGCCCGACGAGAACTTCGAAGGCGTCTACAAGTACCTGCTGCGCCGTAATCGCCGCCTCTACGGCGTGGCCTACACCCTCGACAATGTCGGCGACATCTACCTGGTCGGCCGCATGTCCGCCGAGTCGGTCACCGCCGACGAACTCGACCGCATCTTCGGTCAGACCCTCGAAGCGGTCGACGCCGACTTCAACATCCTGCTCGAGCTCGGGTTCGCCGAATCCATTCGCAAGGAATGGAAATGGCGGGTCTCGCGCGGTGAGTCGCTGAAGAACCTGCGTGCCTTCGAGCACATCATCGACGAAGCCGACAAGGTCTGAAAACAACGATGCCGGGCAGGAAAGTTCCTGCCCGGCATCATTTTTCAGTTCAGCAGTTGGTCGGGACCGGTTCGTTGCGGAAGCGGGACTCGACGTAGTTCCAGGCATCGGGGAACCCCGCCACGGCGGCGGTCATGTGCTCGGAGATCTCGACCGTGTTCAGCTGCACCGGCGCACCCTGACCGCACCAGCGGGCGATGGTCTCGGCGACCGGGGCGTACGGGGTGAGGATGTCGTACTTGCCCTGCCAGATGTAGGTGGGTGCGGTCGGCGCGCCCTGGAAGTGCACGAGGCTGTTCTCGCGCAGGACGCCACGGGCGACCTGGCTGCCCATCAGTTCCTTGGACGCCGCCATCTGCTCGGCGTTGCGGGTGATGCCGTGGAACAGCAGGAATCGACGGCAAGCGTCCTTGGTGAATTCACGGAACCACAGGCCGTTTTCGTTGAGCTGATCCGACACCGGCACCTGGTTGGGGTACTCGCGCTCGATACCCATCGCGGCGGCGAAGGCGAGGCCGAAGCCGGGGTGCGGCGCGAAACCCAGTGCGTCGGCCATCAATTCGAGGTCGGCGGGGATACCGCCCGACACCACGGCCGCGAGCTTCAGCTCCGGCGCGTAGGTGGGCTGCAGCGCGCCTGCCCATGCGGTGGCCATGCCGCCGCCGGAGTAGCCGGCGATCGCGACCGGCGAGTTGCCGACACCGAGCTCGGCGACCTTCTGCACGGCCCGCACGCTGTCGAGGGTGACCATGCCGCTGAGCTTGGCCGCACCGTAGGCCACCGTCGGGCCCAGGTAATCGGGCACCGAGATCGCCCAGCCGCGCGCCAGCGGCAGCATGGCGCCGGGGGCGTCCTGCAGCTCGCCGTTGAACAGCGACTGCGAGGGGTTGCAGCGGGTGCCGATGGAGTTGATCAGCGCCTGGTAGGACACCAGCGGCGGATTCTTCACGCCGATCGGCATGAGCACCGTGGTGATGCCCATGATCGCGTTGCCCGCCGAGTTGGTGGAGCGGAACGCGACCTGGTGGCCCTCGGTGCCCGGGTACATCCAGGTGTCGATGTGGCGGGTCCGGACGACGTCACCGGGTGCCAGCGCGGCGATGTCGGCCGGTGCCGTGAAGAACGGATCCGGATCAGGCGTCGGATATAGCGGGTTCGCGCCCGCGGGTGCGGCGAAGAGCCCCACCGATAGCAGACTCAACACCAATACAGCGATTTTCGACACAGCTTTCCTTCATCAACAGTAGTGCTGCCCAACGAGAACGACCCGACCCGTGTCGAAGTATCTAACGAAAACCTGTGATTTGTACCGACCAGTAGTCAAAGTGTCGCGTGCCACATGCTGTGATGAGTCACATCAGGGGGTCGGGCCTGGCCCGACGCGGCAGGTAGGAGTGGTGATGGCGGTGCTTGCGCTCGATATCGGGGCGACGAAATTCGCCGCGGGACTTGTGGACCCGCACTACGGGCTGCACGGGGTGCGCCGGGCGGTGGCTGCCTCCGGCGATCCATGGGCGGTGTGCCGGGACCTGCTTGTCGCTGTGACAGGTGACAACGAGGTGAGTGCGGTCGGGATCGGATCGGCCGGGCCGGTCGACGTGCCCGCCGGGGTGATCAGGCCGCTGAATCTGGCGGCGTGGCGCGGCGGGTTCGCGATCGTGGAACAGGTGCGGACGCTGTTCCCGAACGCGGTGGTGCGGTTGGCGATCGACGGTGCGTGCCTGGTGCTGGCCGAACATCGGGTGGGCGGGTTGCGCGGGGTGGACAACGGGCTGGCCTTGACGGTGTCGTCGGGGGTCGGTGGGGGGATCATCGCCGATGGGCGAGTCGTGGTGGGGCGCACGGGAAATGCCGGTCACATCGGGCACATCGTGGTGCCCGGTGACGACACCGCGTGTCCCTGTGGCGGAGTCGGGTGCGTGGAGGCGGTGGCGAGCGGGATGTCGTCGGTGCGCTGGGCGCGGGCGCGTGGCTGGGTGGGCGAGAGCGGGGTGGAGCTCGCCGAGGCGGCGCATCGTGGCGACCCGATCGCGCTCGCGGCCATGGCTCGGGCGGGAACCGCCCTAGGGCAGGCGATCTCGTCTGCTGCCGCGCTGCTTGATGTGGATCGGGTGGTGATCAGCGGTGGGTTCGCGCAGTCGGGGGAGCCGCTGTGGGGGCCGTTGCGTGCGGCCGTCGCCAGGCACGCCCGGCTCGAGTTCATCGGGGGTCTGTCGGTGGAACTGTCGACACTGAGCGAGGGCGCCACGCTGGTCGGGGCGGGGGTGCTCGCGGTCGAAGCTGCCGCGGGCTGAGGCGGGATGGGGACTCTTCAGTCTGTCTGATAGTGGGCTCGGCGCGTTCGTTCGGCCTGGTCGTCGGCGGGCGTAGCCTCGATGAGGTGGCTGCCGACTACGTGCCGGGCGATGTCGTCCATATTCCGGAGGGTCCGTTCCAAGGGGTGTGCGCCGTAGTGCGCGAAGTCGACTCGGTAGCGTCACGATTACAGGTCGACGCGCTGGTCAAAGGCGGACCCTACGAGATCGTCATCGGCTTCGACGAGGTGGAGTGGGCCTGACATCGCCGCAATGTCAGAATGGCCCCTATGACCTACACCCTCGTGCTACTGCGCCACGGCGAGAGCGAATGGAACGCCCTCAACCTGTTCACAGGCTGGGTGGACGTGCAACTCACCGACAAGGGCATCGCCGAGGGTAAACGGGCCGGAGAGCTGCTCAAAGAGGCAGGCATCCTGCCCGACGTCGTCTACACCTCGCTGCTGCGCCGCGCGATCAGCACCGCCGACAACGCCCTCGGCACCGCCGACCGGCTGTGGATCCCGGTCGTGCGCGACTGGCGCCTCAACGAGCGCCACTACGGCGATCTGCAGGGCAAGAACAAGGAGCAGGTCCGCGAGCAGTACGGCCAGGAGCAGTTCATGCTGTGGCGCCGCAGCTACGACACTCCGCCGCCGCCGATCCAGCCCGACAACCCGTACAGCCAGGAAAACGACCCGCGCTACGCGGGCATCGAGGTCCCCGAGACCGAGTGCCTGCTCGATGTGGTCAAGCGGATGGTCCCGTACTGGGAAGACACCATCTCCAAGGAACTGCTCACCGGCAAGACCGTCCTGGTCGCCGCGCACGGCAACTCGCTGCGCGCCCTGGTGAAGCACCTCGACGGGATCTCCGACGAGGACATCTCCAGCCTGAACATCCCCACCGGCATTCCGCTGGTCTACGAACTGGACGAGAACATGCGCCCGGTGAAGGCCGCTGAGTACCTGGACCCGGCCGCCGCTGCCGCCGGTGCTGCCGCAGTCGCCAATCAGGGCGGCAAGTAACTCCCTTCGCCGCGGCCCCACACCGTCCAACGGTGTGGGGCCGCTGTCGTTTGTCCGGGCGATGTCACACTCGCGGCGGCTGTGTCGTCACCTCGATAGATACCGCGAAACGCGCGGCTGCCGAAGGAGTTACGCACATGTTCACCGCCTACGTCATCGTTACTGTCGTCGCCGCACTGTGGGTGGGGTTCTCGGCGTTCTCACTGCTGCGCCGGGCGCCGTTCGTGGTGGAGCCGCTGGTGGAATACGGCGTCCCGCAGACCTGGTGGACGCCGCTGGGGATCGCCAAGGCCCTCGGGTCGGTGGGCCTGCTGGTGGGGCTGTTCCTGCCGGTGATCGGGGTGATCGCCGCGATCGGGCTGATCCTGTACTTCACCGGTGCGGTGGTGACGGTACTGCGGGCGCGCTCGTACAAGACTGTGGCGTTCCCGTTGCTGTACCTGGCGCCGGTCGCCGTAGCGCTCGGCCTCGGGATCGCGGCGTAGTCGATGTCCTGGTACTGCCGGAAGAACGGCAGCGCCAGGACATTCGGCGTTGTCAGGCGTGGGGGGGGGCGCGCGCCGGCCCCCCCCGCGGGGGGCAGAGCGGGGGGGGGGGGCACCCCCCCCCCACACCCCCCGGGAGAGACAACCGAGCGCCCCCCGACAAATACCCGAGGCGACACCCCCCCCGGG
>NZ_JBHXNJ010000007.1:8762-78779 GCF_042719655.1 Nocardia sp. NPDC058518 | reverse complement strand
GGGCCGCGGTCGCGCGGGCCCGGGGGCGGGGGGTTTGTGGTTTGCCTGGGCAGGCCGCCACCCCGGCCTCCCCATGAAATTGGGGTTTTTCCGGGGGGGGGGGCCCCCCCCCCCCCCCCACAGCGGTGGCAGCATGGCGCGGGCGTCGAGACCGCCGAACCAGAGGCCGACGGTGAAGACCGAGGTCGCCTCCAGGTATCTGGCCCGGTGCAAGCCGCCGGCGGGGAACGGTCGCAGGGCAAGATCTTCGGCGAGACGGGCCACTGTCCGTACTGCCTCGACGTCGTCGCCACAGATCGGGACGGCAAGGCGCGCACCGTCGAAGACCCGGTCGGTGCCCGCCCAGACCTCGGCGGCGAGCAGGTTGAAGGCCTTGACCACGTGGGCTTTCGGGGCGGCGGTGGCGATTCGTTCGGCCACCGCGTCCTCGCTCAGCACGAACGCGGTCACGCCCTCGGGCGCCGATTCGTCGGGAAGGAACGCGTTCGTGCAATCGATGACGATTTTCCCGGCCAGGTCGGGGCCGTGTGCGCTGAGCAGTTCGGTGAGTGCGCTTACCGGCACCGCCAACAGCACCACGTCGGCGAAGGCGATCGCCGCATCGATGGTCGCCGCGTGCACGTCGCCGTGCGCCGCGGTGATCTCGGCGGCGAGCGCACGCGCCGAGTCGGCCGAGCGGGCGCCGATACTTACCTCGTGGCAGGCCGCGGCCCATCCGCCGCCCAACGCGGCCGCCATCGCGCCGGCGCCGATGATTCCGATTCGCATGAGAACTCCTAGTGGCAGGTGCCGAGCCCGGTGGCATCGACCACATCGACGCTAGAAAGGCCGAAAGGCACCTGCGGGTGCCTTTCGGCGGTGGCACGCTGGGACCCATGACCACCGCCGAACCGGTGCAGTACCCGCCCTACGGTGCCTACGAGGCCGACTGTCCGGCGCGGATGGCGGTGGATCTGTTCGCGAATTCGTGGCTGCCGGTGCTGGTGTACCTGCTGCGCGATGGTCCGCTACGTCACAGCGAACTTCGCGCGGGTGCGGGCGGGATCAGCCAGAAGATGCTGACGCAGACGTTGCGGCGGATGGAGCGGATGGCGCTCGTACGCAGGCGCCGGTATGCGGAATCGCCACCGCGCGTCGAATACGAACTCACCGAAGTGGGCCGCGATCTGCTCGTTCCGATTTATGCGCTCGGCGCATGGGTCGACCGGCACGGGTCCGCGGTGACCACCGCGATGTACGGCGAACCGCCGGACTGACACGCCCGGCGAAGGTCCAGGTGCCCGCCGGGTGAACGGCAAAAGAACGCCATGCCAAGTGCCTGTGACCTGCGCGAAACTTCGTCGACCCGCCGACGTTATGTCGGTCCGCACTCGTACGATCAATCTTGTGAGTGTTCCGCAGGCAGTGCTGTTGGCAGTCCTCGCGGCTGTCGTCGGGCTGGCAGTCGGGGGCCTGCTGATCCCGTTCGTCAATGCCAGGCAAGCCGCCCGTACCCAGGAAGACACCGGGCTGACCATGTCGCAGGTGCTCGACCTGATCGTGCTCGCGTCCGAATCCGGCATCGCCGTGGTCGACGAATACCGCGATGTGGTGCTCGTGAATCCGCGCGCCGAGGAACTCGGCCTGGTCCGCAACCGGCTGCTCGACGAACGCGCGTGGGCGGCCGTGGAGAAGGTCCTCGCGACCGGCGAATCCGCGGAGTACGACCTCACCGCCAAGAACCCGCTACCCGGTCGCGGCCGGATCGCTGTGCGTGGCGTGGCCCGCAAACTCTCCCGCGAGGAAACCAGCTTCGTCGTCCTGTTCGCCGACGACGATTCCGAGCAGGCCCGCATGGAGGCGACGCGGCGCGACTTCGTCGCCAACGTCAGCCACGAACTCAAGACCCCCGTCGGCGCGATGAGCCTGCTGGCCGAGGCCATGCTGGAATCGGCCGACGATCCCGAGGCCGTGCGCCACTTCGGTTCCCGTGTGCTCGGGGAATCGCGGCGCCTTGGCAAGATGGTGACCGAGCTGATCGCGCTGTCGCGCTTGCAGGGCGCCGAGAAACTGCCCGATCTGGCCGTGGTCGACGTCGACACGGTGGTGCAGCAGGCGGTCGACCGCTCGCGCACCGCCGCCGAGGCCGCGGGCATCACCGTCAGCACCGACCGGCCAAGTGGGCTGGAGGTGCTGGGCGACGAAACGTTGCTGGTTACCGCGCTGTCGAATCTGGTGGAGAATGCGATCGCGTATTCGCCACAGGGTTCGCACGTGTCGGTGAGCCGGTCGCTGCGCGGCGATCATGTCGCGATGGCGGTCACCGATCGTGGCATCGGGATCGCCAAGGAAGACCAGGAACGGGTGTTCGAGCGGTTCTTCCGCTCCGACAAGGCCCGCTCCCGATCGACCGGCGGCACCGGGCTCGGCTTGGCCATCGTGAAACACGTGGCGGCCAATCACAACGGCGAGATCACCCTGTGGAGCAAACTGGGCACCGGCTCGACGTTCACGCTGCGCATCCCCGCCCATCTGGAAACCGATGGGGACGAGGACGCGGAACAGACGCCGGAGTCCACCACGAGAGAAACCACCGTCCCGCGCACTCTCGCGGGACGAACGAACGGTGTGGAGGCACGCAGATGACGAGTGTGTTGATCGTCGAAGACGAGGATTCGCTGGCCGAGCCGCTGGCGTTCCTGCTTCGCAAGGAAGGCTTCGACGTCACCGTCGTCGGCGACGGCCCGTCCGCGCTGGCCGAATTCGACCGCTCGGGCGCCGATATCGTGCTGCTGGACCTGATGCTGCCCGGCATGAGCGGCACCGACGTGTGCAAGCAGCTGCGCACGCGCAGCGGCGTACCGGTGATCATGGTGACCGCGCGCGACAGCGAGATCGACAAGGTCGTCGGCCTGGAACTGGGCGCCGACGACTACGTCACCAAGCCGTACTCGGCCCGCGAGCTGATCGCGCGGATCCGGGCCGTGCTGCGCCGCGGCGCCGGTGACGAGCTCGACTCCGGCAGCGAGAACGGCGTGCTCGAGGCCGGACCGGTGCGAATGGATGTGGACCGCCACACCGTGCACGTCAACGGTGGACAGGTCACCCTGCCGCTCAAGGAGTTCGACCTGCTCGAATACCTGCTCCGCAACTCCGGCCGCGTACTCACCCGCGGCCAGCTGATCGACCGCGTCTGGGGCGCCGACTACGTGGGCGACACCAAAACCCTCGACGTACACGTCAAGCGCCTGCGCTCGAAGATCGAAGCAGACCCGGCCAAACCAGAACACCTGGTAACCGTGCGAGGCCTGGGCTACAAGCTCGAAGCCTGACACCACCCCCCCCCACACCCAAAAGATCCCGCCGGCGCACCGGCGGGATCTTTTCGTTCATAAACGGAATGGCTGATCTAGCAAGAACATGGGTAACTCACCGGGCACGAGCCAACTCAGCTAACGACGCTGCCGCCGGCCGCGTGCCCGACTCTCCCCGCACCTAGATCTGGCCAAGAGTCGCGGAGAGGCGGTCAGAGCACGCTCCATGCGGTGCCCAGAGGGGTTTCGATCTTCTTCAGGGCGACAACTTCCACGCCGTCGAACTGCTTGCAGTCGTAGATCGGCACGTCGGTGCCGTTGCCGCGGCAGCCGATGGGCGAGGAGGTGCCCTTCGTGCTGATGATGATGTATTTGCCGTTCTTGGCGGCGTCGATCGCAGCCGGGTCGCTGTAGTTCACGAAGTCGGCCGTGAAGTCCGCGTACGCGGCCGGGTCACCGTTCGGTTCGGCATTGGCCAGGCCGGTCATGGAGAGGGTCGCGCCGATCGCGAGGGTCGCTGCGTAGATCGCTTTCTTGGACATGAACAGCTATCCAACCCGAGTTCGGTGACGGATGCACGACCTACAGGTGAACCTAATGGTTACGAGGCTTTCACTCCGCGTGATCCGATCTGTGAGATTCGGGATTCATCCGCTCGGCTTCGACCGTCGCCGGATGCACCGCGACCAGGCCGAGGCCCTCGCGTCGACGGCAGTGCTTGGCGAGTTCGTCGTATGCGGGCGCACCGAGCAGCTCACGCAGTTCCGGGCCGTAAGACTGCCAGACCGGCTTCGCGCCCACGTGGGCGTCGGGGGAGCCGGTGCAGTACCAATCCAGATCCAGGCCGCCGGGGCCCCAGCCGCGCCGGTCGTATTCGGTGACCACGGTGCGCAGGATCTGCACGCCGTCGGGGCGTTCCACCCAATCCTGGGTTCGCCGGATCGGCAGCTGCCAGCACACGTCCGGCTTCACCTCGAGGGGTTCGATGCCCTTGCGCACGGCCATGATGTGCAGCGCGCAACCGGGGCCCGCCGCGAAACCGGGGCGGTTGAGGAAGATGCAGGCACCGTCGAAGCGGCGGGTGCGCAGGGCCGGTTCGTCCTCGAGTTCGTCGAGTTCGAGGTAACCCTTCTTGACGACCTTGCCGTTCTCGGTGGCCTCGCCCATCAGCTGCCAGTCATCGGGTGTGAGCATCTTCACAGCGCCGTTGAGGCGCTTGCGGTCGTCCTTGTCGGCGAGGAAGGCGCCGTGTGAGCAGCAGCCGTCGTCGGGGCGTTCGGCGATGATGCCCTGGCAGGCGGGCGTGCCGAACACACATGTCCAGCGCGACAGCAGCCACGTCAGATCGGCGACGATCTGGTGCTCGTCGTTTGCTGGGTCGGTGAACTCGATCCACTCCCGTGGGAAATCGAGCTCGACCTCCGGGGCCGGATCGATCTTTCGCCCAGGTCGGAGCCCGGTCTCCGCGGTGCCAGATGCGCCTTCGGTCACAACTCTTGACGCTAACAGTTCAGTCGCCTGGCCTGTTGTACCGGATCACCAAGTACCGTATTCGTGTGCGGCTTGGTGTTCTCGATGTCGGAAGCAATACCGTCCACCTGCTCGTGGTGGACGCCCATCGTGGTGGCCACCCGATGCCGATGAGCTCGTCGAAGTCGGCTTTGCGCCTGTCGGAGAGCATGGATTCGATGGGGCGGATCACCGAAGAGGGCGAGGCGCGACTGATCGCGACCATCCTCGAGTTCGCCGATCTGGCCCGCAATTCCAAGTGCGTCGAGCTGATGCCGTTCGCTACCTCGGCTCTGCGTGAGGCGACCAATTCCGAGGAAGTGCTCGCTCGGGTCAGGTTCACGACCGGGGTCGATCTGCAGGTGCTCACCGGCGAGGACGAGGCCCGCCTGACGTTCCTCGCGGTGCGCCGCTGGTTCGGCTGGAGCGCGGGGCGGATCATGAATCTCGACATCGGCGGCGGCTCGCTCGAGCTGTCCAACGGTGGTGACGAGGAACCCGATGTGGCGCTGTCGCTGCAACTCGGTGCGGGCAGGCTCACCAGGGAGTGGCTGCGCGACGACCCGCCGGGCAAGCGCAAGATCGCGGTCCTGCGGGACTGGCTCGACGCCGAGTTGGTCGTCCCGTCCAAGACCCTCGTCGAGCCCGGAAAACCCGACCTGGCTGTCGGTACCTCGAAGACATTCCGTTCGCTGGCCCGGCTGACCGGCGCGGCACCCTCGGCCGCGGGCCCACGGGTGCGACGTACACTCACCAGCTCCGGTCTGCGCCAGCTGATCGCGTTCATCTCCCGGATGACCGCCTCGGACCGCGCGGAACTGGAAGGCGTGAGTTCGGACCGGTCCCAGCAATTGGTGGCCGGAGCATTGGTCGCGGAGGCGAGTATGCGGGCGTTGTCGCTCGACAGCATCGAAATCTGCCCATGGGCGCTGCGCGAAGGCCTGATCTTGCGCAAACTGGACTCCGAGCCCAACGGAGGTGGACCGGCCGCGGTACCGCCGGTCACGCCGGTCGTGGAAGTGGAGTCGGCATGAGCAGTGAGGATTCTAAGCAGCTATCGGTCGCCGAGCTGCTAGCTCGCAATGCCGCGCAGGGGGCCGCACCCGCTGCTTCGGGCGGCGGTGGACGACGGCGGCGCAGTGGGCGCGGGCTCTCGGTCAACGATCTGACCGGCGAGAACGCGGCGGTGAAACCGAACTCGCATGCCGCGCCCGCGCCACCGGCGCCGGAACCGCCACCCGCCTACGTACCACCACCTGCCTACGCGCCGGAGCCCGCGCCGAGTTACGAACCGCCCGCGAGTTACCAGCCCGCGCCCTACCCGCCGCCCGGTCCGGCCGAACCGGCCTTCTCGCCGATGTCGGGCCCGATCACTCGATTCGACCCCGATGCGGGGTACTCCGCGCCCGATCCACTCGGTCTTGCCGAGCAGCGACCGGCGTCGGATCCGTTCGGGCCGTTCCGGGCCGAAGCCCGCGATGCGGGTTCCCGTGCGGGACGCGGTCCGGGCCGACTCGGCGTGCCAGGGGGTCCCGCACAGCCGGTCGATCCCGGTATCGCCGAGATGTTCGGCTCCGGTGCGCTGCCCGCGGTCGGTGGAGGCAGACGACATCGGCCGGAAGAGCCCGATGTCGCCCCGTATCCCGAGCCGCCGAAGCCGCCGCCGGTAACCGGTGGACGGGCGGCGCGCAGGCGGGCCGCCGAAGCGGCCGAAGCCGCGGAAGAGGCCATGGAGCCGAGCCCGGCGCCGCGTCCGGCGTTCGACGCGCCGCTGTACGAGGCGGGCATCGACGCGCCGCAGGCATTCATGGGTCGTCCGGGGCAGTCGCGCGGACTCGACGATCTCCCCGATATCGGCGGTTTCGACAGCCGCACCGGATCGGGTTTCGATGAGCGCCGGGGCGCCTTCGACAGCCGGCCCGCACCGGGGTTCAACGGCAGACCGGGCGAGTCGTTCGACGGTAGGCCCGCGCCGGGCATCAACGGGCGCCAGGGCACCGAGCCGGCGCGAGGTTTCAACGGGTCGGGTCGTAACGGGCTCCCCGAGTCGACGCCGGGTTTCAACGGACAGCCTCCGGCGCCGGGGTTCAACGGGTATCCGCCGAATGCCGACGCCACACAGGCCTACAACCTCGCGCCGGGTGTCGATGCCCCACCGGCACGCGGCGCGGATCAGCGCCCGTCGCTGGATCGCAGGCGGGGGGAGCCGAAGTCCGGCGGGCTGCCGTCGTGGTCGGCGCGCAGGCATCGTCCGGACAAGTCAGCGCCCGCACCGGAGAGCGGTGGGTTCCCGACGGCCGCGTGGTCGCCGGTCAGCCAGGAGCAGCCGCTGGTGTCCGGGCAGTCGGTGGCCGGGGATCTGCTGCGGCAGCGAGCCGATCGTGGCGCCGACGCGCACACCGAGATCGTGCATCGCGTCGGCGCGAACCAGACCGATGACGAGGACACCGACGACTACGCCGAGTCCGATTACGTCGACCGCGACTACGCCGACAACGACTACTCCGACGCCGACTACGCCGAATCCGATTACGACGACGACGCGGCGTTCGACGATGACGACGACTACGACGACGACTACGAACCGAAGCCGACCAGGGCGAGCAGGCGCGCGGCGACCAAAGCCGCCGCGGCGAAGGTGGCGGGCCGGGCGTCGAAGGTGGCGGACCGCGTCAAATCGAAGACCGCGGGCCGTGCCGAGTCGCGGGCCGCGAGCCGGCTGTCGGGCAATCGTGCGGGCGGGTCGGTAGCGAGCCGCGCCGCCCGGGTTTCGAGCATGGCGCGCGGCGGTGGCGGCAACGACAACCGCCGCCAGTGGATGATCCTGGGTGCGCAGAGCGCGGGCGCGGCGATCGCCGGAATGTTGCTGTTCAAGGGCTTCGAGACGATGTGGGAAACGCTGCCGTGGGTAGCGCTTGCCCTGGCGATGGTGGTGATCCTCGGCCTGGTGGCGCTGGTTCGCATCCTGCGCCGTACCGACGACATCTTCAGCACTGTGATCGCCGTCGTCGTAGGCGTCTTCGTGACGCTCGGACCGCTAGCCTTTCTCCTCAGTACCAGCTGAATACAGGGAGTGGGCTGTGGGGAACGCACGGGCGGACATCGCGATCGGGCTGTCGACGGCCTCGGTGTATCCGGAGAACACGCAGGCGGCGTTCCGTTATGCCGCCGAATTGGGTTACGACGGTGTGGAATTGATGGTCTGGGCCGAGCCCGCCAGCCAGGACATCGCGACCGTGCAGTCCTACGCGAAGCGCTACGGCGTCCCGGTGCTGGCCGTGCACGCGCCGTGTCTGCTGATCTCCCAACGGGTGTGGGGCGCCGACCCGGTAGCCAAGCTGGAACGCAGCGTGCGCACCGCGGAAGCGCTCGGCGCCGACACCGTGGTGGTGCACCCGCCGTTTCGCTGGCAACGCCGCTACGCCAGGGGATTCGCCGATCAGGTCGGTGAGCTCGAGGCCCATCACCCGGTCAAGGTGGCCGTGGAGAACATGTTCCCGATGCGGGCCGACACCCTGTTCCGCGACGGTGCCGTGCGCAGGCTGGAACGTCGCGCGGGCCCCGGACGTGCGGTGAGCGCGTTCAGCCCCTCCTACGATCCGACCGATACCGGCTTCGACCACTACACCCTCGACCTCTCGCACACCGCCACCGCGGGCGCCGACGCGCTCGAGCTGGCGCGCCGGATGGGGGAGGGTCTGGTCCACCTGCACCTGGCCGACGGGCGCGGCGCCGCGCACGACGAGCACCTGGTGCCCGGCGACGGCACCCAGCCGTGCGCGCAACTGTGTGAACATCTGATCGACACCGGTTTCCGCGGCCACGCGGTCGCCGAGATCAACACCCAGAACGCGCGAACCACCGCCGAACGCTCCGCGCAGCTGGCGCGCACCCTCGAATTCGCGCGCCGTCACCTCACCGGCGCGACCCCCGACCCGAAGCCCCACCACGCCGACCTACCGTGACCGACCTCCGCGGGCTCGTAATCCCCGTATGTCCCTACCCAAAGGGGCCCGCCCCGATCTGGACTGACCGGAGGGTGCGACGAAGGAGTACCCGGAGGGAGGGAAGATCGGGGCCTCAGGGGCCCCGCTCGAGCGCGCCAGCGCTCCAAAAACACAGTCTTGTACGCTGTACGAATTGCTGTGCCCCTCGACCAGGAGTGACGATGACGCGAGAACTCGCGACCGACGCGCCGTTCAGCCAGGTCCTCGACCTGACCGAGCTCACCACCACCGATGCCGAGACCGGCCGCTACGCCGGCGTCATCGCGCCCACCTGGACCATCGGTCCCAAGGTGCACGG
This sequence comes from Nocardia sp. NPDC058518, assembly GCF_042719655.1. Lineage (NCBI taxonomy): Bacteria > Bacillati > Actinomycetota > Actinomycetes > Mycobacteriales > Nocardiaceae > Nocardia > Nocardia sp. NPDC058518. Next base: position 69,672 of record NZ_JBHXNJ010000007.1, on the reverse strand, counting down.
CGGCACCATGGTCGCGGCCACCGCCGCCGCGGCGACCCGCTGGCTCACCGAGGCCGACGAATCCATCGCCCAGATGGCGCCCATCGCGGCCAGCACCGACTTCCTCGGTGCCCCCGACCCCGGCGAGGTCGAATACGCGGTGCACATCCGCAAGAAGGGCCGCCAGATCTGCCTGGCCGACGTCGATCTGATCCAGAACGGCCGCACCCTCGTCCGGACCGCGTTCACCTTCGGCCACCTCGACTCCGCGGAAACCCGCTGGAGCGGTCCCGATACCGACATGCCGGCCGAGCCGAGCGATCAGGCCTTCCGGTACACCGCCGATTCGCCGATGGGCAAGATCGTGCACGTCAGCCAGGGCGCCCACATGGTGATCGACTCCACCTGGGGTGAATTCCTGCGCGGCGAGACCGGCCCGCCCCGGTTGCGGCTGTGGATCCGCCCGTTCGACGGCGACGAATCCGATCCGCGGGCGCGCGCCGCCTTCGCGATGATGGCCGCCGACATCAGCCCGCCCGTCCCGATGAACCTCGGCCACTTCGGCTGGTCGCCGACGGTCCAGATGACCACCTACCTGCGCCGCATCCCCGCGCCCGGTTGGCTGCGCGTCATCGCGACCGCCCGTGAGGTCGGTGAGCGGATGTTCGACGAGGACCACCTGGTGATCGACTCCACCGGTGCCGTCGTCGCCCAGAGTCGCCAGCTAGCCCTGATCCCGGCGGCACGCTGAGGCCACCGGGCCAACTAACCTTGTCCGCATGACGAGAATTGCGGTAATCGGTGGCGGTCGGATCGGTGAGGCGCTGGTGGCCGGATTGTTGGAATCCGGCCGGGCGACCAAGGACCTGGTCATCGTCGAGCCGCTCGCCCCGCGTGCCGCGCAGCTGGCCGAGCGTTTCAAGGTGCGGGTGAGTGGATCCGTCAGCGACGCGGTGGTCGGTGCCGACATCGTGGTCATCGCGGTCAAGCCCGGTGTGGTCGACTCGGTGCTCACCGACCTGTCCAAGGCCGATCTGGACAGCGGTAGCGACCAGGTGCTGGTCTCGCTGGCCGCCGGTGTCTCCACCGCGCGGCTCGAGTCGAAGCTACCCGCGGGCTTCGCTGTCGTCCGCGTCATGTCGAACACCCCGATGCTGGTCGGGCAGGGCATGTGTGTGCAGTCGCCCGGCCGCTATGCCAAGCCCGAGCAGCTGGAACAGGTCGGCGAGATGCTCGAAGCCGTCGGCAAGGTGGTGACGGTGCCCGAATCGCAGATGGACGCGGTCACCGCGGTGTCGGGCTCGGGGCCCGCGTACTTCTTCCTCGTCGTCGAGGCGATGGTCGATGCCGGTGTCGGGCTCGGCCTCACCAGGGAGGTGGCAGCCGAACTGGTCGTGCAGACCATGATCGGATCGGCGGCCATGCTCGACGAAACCGGGCAGAGCCCGGCCGATCTGCGGGCCGCGGTCACCTCGCCCGGCGGCACCACCGCCGCGGCGCTGCGCGAGCTGGAGCGCGGTGCGCTGCGCTCGACGTTCACCGAAGCCCTACACGCGGCGAAGCGGCGCTCTGCCGAACAGGGCGCAACGAACGAGTGACAAACGGGTACTCGGTTTGAAAACCGATTTCTCACACCCGTCGCAGTAATCCCACTGGTCCCGCTAAGCTCGTAGAAGCACGTGCGTGTCTGTTCCGCTGGTGGGGAAGCCGGCGGCGCGGGCGTGCCGGAGGTCAATGGTGCCATGATGTCTGCGAACAGAATGTCAAGTAATCCATCGGCGTCGGGCGGTGGTTCGGGTTCGCCCGCTCCGCGGGTCGGCGCCACCCCGCAAACGGTGATCGGCGGTGGCACTCAGTTTCTCACCGTCGCCGAAGTCGCCGATCTCATGCGGGTGTCGAAAATGACGGTGTACCGGCTCGTGCACTCGGGTGAACTGCCCGCGGTGCGTGTCGGACGCTCGTTCCGAGTGCACGCGAAGGCGGTGCACGACTACCTGGAGACGTCGTACTTCGACGCCGGATGACGTAGTTCGGCCAGGTACAAGGGCGGTTTCGTTGCTGCTCGGGTGCCCCGGTAGCATGGACAACTGGTTCGTGTCCGCCTGCCGGTGGCACCGTTCGTGGTGTCCGGTTGCCCCGGCGGCGCGGACGCCAAACGACGCACGTGAACACCGCGTGTGTATGCCGAGTAGAGAGAACGCGAGGAAACCCTATGGGTTCTGTGATCAAGAAGCGCCGCAAGCGTATGTCGAAGAAGAAGCACCGCAAGCTGCTTCGCCGCACGCGTGTTCAGCGGCGCAAACTCGGCAAGTAAGCCAGCGTGCCTGCGACGAGCCCGTCACCTTCGAAGGTGGCGGGCTCTCGCTGTGAAAAGCCCGGGTTTGTGAATCTCACTGTGCGGGGACGGATCATCCTCGTTAAATGCTTGTAGATCGTGACGGCGAGTGGCGCGAATGCGGCTACTCTGGTACGCGAAACACGATGAGCAGGGGGCTTTGAGTGGGGTCAGGTACGAGTTCCGATACACGGGAACGACACGCGCCGAGAGTTGTGCTGGTCACCGGTGCCAGCCGCTTCTTCGGTGGCAACGTCGCGGCACGGCTGGCTGCCGAACCCGGCGTCGAACGTGTCATCGCGGTGGACACCGTCACCCCCAGCCGTGAGCTCCGCCGAAAAATGGGTAGTGCCGAGTTCGTGCGCGCCGATATCAGGAATCCGCTCATCCGCAAGGTCGTCGAGGGCAACGACGTCGACACTGTGGTGCACGCGGCCGTGCTCACCCGTCCGCCCGCCGGTGGCGGTCGCGCGGTGATGAAGGATCTCAATGTCCTCGGCACGATGCAATTGCTCGCCGTGTGTCAGAAGGCGCCGTCGGTGCGGCGCGTGGTGGTGCGGTCGTCGTCGGCGGTGTACGGCTGCAGCGCCAAGGATCCGGCGAAATTCACCGAGGAAATGGGCGCGCGCACTCCGCCCGCGGGGTGGTTCGCGCGCGACATGATCGATATCGAGGCGCTGGTGCGTGGAATGGCGCGGCGCAGGCCCGATATTTCCGCATCGATTCTGCGTTTCGCGCCGATCGTCGGTCCGCGCCTGGCCGATCGGGGCGTGCAATATCTGCGTTCGCCGATCACCCCGACCGTTCTGGGTCGCGAAGCCCGACTGCAATTGCTGCACGAGGAAGACGCGGTCGCGGTGCTCGTGCACGCGGCGCAGCGTGCACACGGTGGAACGGTCAATATCGCCGGTGACGGCGCGCTGGCCATGTCGCAGGCGATCCGCCGAGCCGGGCGCATCGTTGCCCCGGTTCCCTTTTTCGTCTTCCGCACAGTCGGTCGCTCGCTGATGGGCCCGATCATGCGCGGATTCAGTGGCGAACAACCCGACTATTTCTACTTCGGCTGCGGGCTCGACACCACCCGTATGCGTACCGAACTCGGTTTCACCCCACGCTGGACCACGGTCCAGGCTTTCGATGATTTCATCGCGGGCGCAGCGTTGCGACCCGTCTTCGATCCGGCTTGGATCGACGCCGCGGAACACAAACTGCTCGGCCTCATCGGGGCCGGTTCAGGAGCGCATACATGAACGAGGGAGCGAAAGTCATTCGTCTCGACGTGAATGTCGAGGCCCGACACCGACCGCAGACCCGGCGATGGCCGGATCAGCCGATGCAGGCGATGCCGGTCACCTCCCTCAGCGAGCGTCGGCCGGGAATGCCCGCGCGGCCGCCGAAGTCGCTGACCGACATCGTGCGCGATGCCGTCGGCGAGCAGATCGAACGGACCGCGGAATTCGCGCGCCGCAGGCTCACCGGGGACTACCAGGTCGACGAGTTCGGCTACGACCGGCACCTGCTGGAATCGGTCATCCTGCCCGCGCTGCGGCCGTTATCCGACTACTGGTTCCGCGTCGAAGTGGCCGGCATCGAGAACGTGCCCGCCGTCGGTGGCGCGCTGTTGGTCGCCAATCACGCGGGCACGGTGCCGATCGACGGTCTGATGCTGCAATTGGCCGTGCACGACAAGCACCCGAATCAGCGGGCGCTGCGTTTGCTGGCCGCCGATCTCATCTTCGAGATGCCGCTGCTCGGTGCGCTCGCGCGCAAGGCCGGGCACACGCTGGCCTGCCATCCCGATGCCGAGCGGCTGCTGCGCTCGGGCCACATCGCGGGTGTGTTCCCGGAAGGGTTCAAGGGCATCGGCAAGAACTACGCCGACCGGTACAAGCTGCAGCGGTTCGGTCGCGGCGGTTTCGTGTCGGCGGCGGTGCGAGCCGGGGTGCCGATCATTCCCGTGTCGATCGTCGGTTCCGAGGAGATCTACCCGAAGCTGGCCGATATCAAGCCGCTGGCCCGGCTGCTCGGGCTGCCGTATTTCCCGGTGACGCCGCTGTTTCCGCATCTGGGACTGCTCGGCGCGGTGCCGATGCCGTCGAAGTGGTACATCGAGTTCGGTGAGCCGATCGCGACCACGGCGTTCGAGCCGGAAGAGGCCGATGACCCGATGACGATGTTCGAGGTCACCGACCAGGTCCGCGAGACCATCCAGCAAACCCTGTACAAGCTGCTGGCCAAGCGCCGGAACGTGGTTATGGGCTAGTTGTCCCGGTGGCGGGCTCGTTTCCGCCTCCCCGCGTATTCAGCGGGTCGTCCGGCAGCTCGACCGGTGGCAGTCGGTCTCGCGTCCTGCGCTGGCAACGCCCGGTCGGCGGCCTCGGCGGGGCCGGTCGCTGATCATGACCATGTCGTCGACGTGGCCATCTTGCTCATTAGTAAGTTTTGGGCAGGTGGTTGGAAACGGATTGGTCCTCGCTGTCAATGTGAAATAGATCACAAAAGTTGCCTTTGAGTCGATATGGCTATTACTAATAAGCCGGTCGACATTCGATCGGTCCGGGTTGGGGGGCAAAAGGTCTAGAGGGAGTTCTTAATGTTCAAGCGCTCAACTCGCAATATTCTTCTCGGTGCACTGCCGGTGGTTGTGGCGGTCACCTTCGCTGGAAGTGGTGTCGCGTCGGCGGATGCCTACGCCGACCAGCAGGCTCAGCCGGCCACGGCGATAGCCGTCCAGGGGGACAGCTACGAGACCGCCATCGCCGAGTTTTCGTTCGGATCCGCCACCCCGGCGGGCGCAGCGATTTCGCAGGACGCCGAGCTTTCAGGCGAGGTCCCTGTCTCGGAGGTGGCCGATCCCGTGGTTTCGCATGTGATCGAGGCCGAGTTGCAGGATGTCGCGACCGATCCGAAGGCCGCGAACTCCGACCCGGTGGTCAACGGTGCCCTCGCTGGTGCCGGTATCGGTGCGCTCGCCAGCCTGGTCAACTGCCTCCCGTCCGTGATCCTGTTGGGCGTGGGCTACCCGATCTGCCTCATGCTCACCGCACTCCCCCATGCGGTCGTCGGTGCCATAATCGGTGGCGTCGTCGGCCACGTGAACCCCGAGGTCATTCCGCAGGTCATGCCCTGAGAGGGCGGGTCGGCAGGTAACTGTCCCCGGCTCTGGGACTCCCGGTGCTGCTGCGTGAAAAACGCAGTCGCGCCGGGAGTCTCGCTATTTGTCGGGGATCGAGTCCGGGCGTTCTCGCCTGATCAGTGGGTTGCGATCTCAGTTGTCGCGGTGGCGGGCTACCACCGCTGCTACTGCGCCTCCAGCGGCGCCCAGTGCGAGTGCGGTGGGGACGCCGATTTTGGCTGCCTTGCGGCCGGTGCGGAAGTCGCGGATTTCCCAACCACGGTTCTTCGCGACCTCGCGCAGGTCGGAGTCGGGGTTGATGGCGACCGCGGTGCCGACCAGCGACAGCATGGGAACGTCGTTGTGGCTGTCGGAGTAGGCGGTGCAGCGCTTGAGGTTGAGGCCTTCGCGGATGGCGAGGGTGCGCACCGCGTGCGCCTTGCCCAGCCCGTGCAGGATGTCGCCGACCAAGCGGCCGGTGAACTTGCCGTCGACACTTTCGGCGACCGTGCCGAGGGCGCCGGTCAGGCCGAGGCGTTTGGCGATCACGTTGGCGAGCTCGACCGGGGTGGCCGTGACCAGCCAGACCTGCTGGCCCGCGTCGAGGTGCATCTGGGCGAGCGCGCGGGTGCCGGGCCAGATCTTGTCGGCGATGATCTCGTCGTAGATCTCCTCGCCGAGCGCCGCGAGTTCGGCGGTGGGGCGGCCCGCGATGAAGCTGAGCGCCTTCTCCCGGCCGGAGACCATGTCGGAGGAGTTCTCCTTGCCGGTGACCCGGAACTTCACCTGTTTCCAGGCGACGTCGACCAGGTCGGAAGTCTTGAAGTACTTGCGCGCGGCCAACCCTCGGGCGAAGTGGACGATCGAGGCACCCTGCACGAGGGTGTTGTCGACGTCGAAGAACGCCGCGGCGGTGAGGTCGCGAGGGGCCTCGGGGCCCGCGTCGGCACCCTGCTCGGCGAGCTCGGCATCGTGGAGCTCGAGCGCGGCGTCGGCACTTGCCTCGCCGGCCAGGTTGGCGCGTAGCTCTTCATCACTCGGCCCGAACGGGCTGCGTGGCAGCCGTGCGAACTGTTCCTGCAGTTCCTGACCGAGGCGGCTGGGCTGCCACCGCGCAGGGAACTCCCCGAATCGCCCTGCGACGAATCCGGCCCTAGTCACCTTCGAACGTTCCGGCACCAGTACCCTCCGCTAGTCGCGCGAACCATGTCCACAGTAACCGGCTGCACCGACAACCCGCTGCGGGCTCGAGGATTAAATAGGGCTCATGACTAATCCCACATCGACGGTGACCCTGTTGACTCGCGCTGGTTGCGGCCTGTGCAGCACCGCACTGGCGCAATTGCAGACGATCTGTGGTGATTTCGGTCTCCCGGTCGCCACCATAGACGTCGATGAAGCCGCGGTCAGCGACCCGGAACTGCGTGCCGAATACGGTGATCGCCTGCCGGTGGTCCTGTTGAACGGCCGTGAACACAGCTATTTCGACGTCGACGAGCCCCGTTTGCGGGCCGACCTGAGCCGGATCGCTGGTCGCGACGGAAAATGAGGCCGAATTCACCGACTTTGTGAACGCCTGCACAAGCGGTTACGGTGGTGACACGCAATCCGCACCGCCCCTGGCACGCAGCGGCGGTGGCCGGGTTTGTACCGCCCCTATGGCACCGGTCGCGCTCTCGTAATCGCAGCGACCCACACCGGTGAACGAAACAGAGGAACCGGACCGCGATCAGGCCCGGAACGAGGAGCCGACGACGTGACAGAGCAGCACGAGACGCCGAGTGGCGTCTCCGGCAAGGCTCTTGTGCGGGACATTCCGCAGGCCACGGTGACTCGTCTCGCTACCTATCTCCGTGTTCTCGCCGGGTTGGCCGACGAGGGTGTAGTCATCGTATCGAGTGAGGAACTCGCTGTCGCGGCGGGTGTCAATTCGGCGAAGCTGCGCAAGGATCTTTCCTTCCTCGGACCCAACGGTGTGCGGGGTGTCGGCTATGACGTAGCCAAGTTGCGCACCAGGATCGAAGATGTGCTCGGACTGTCGCAGGGACATCGGGTAGTGCTGATCGGCGCGGGCAATCTGGGCCGCGCTCTGGTCGGTTACGGCGGATTCGGGGTACGAGGCTTCACCGTGGTCGGGATCTTCGACAACGACCCTTCGGTGATCGGTCAGTCGTACGCCGGTCTCGTCGTGCGCGATGTCGAGCAGCTGACCGGCCAGATCCCGGCGCTCGCGCCGACGATCGCCGTGGTGGCCGTGCCAGACGAGGCCGCCCAGGACGTGTGTGACCGGCTCGTCGCCGCCGGACTGCCGTCGATTCTGAGCTTCGCGCCACTGGAACTGCGCGCGCCCGCGCATGTGCAGGTTCGCCGCGTCGACCTGGCGATGGAACTGCAGATGCTGTCCTTCGACGCCGCCCGCAACGACGCGACCGCCCTGCCCGAGGTCGCCGAGGTCGGCTCCGGCCGCGTCGCGCGCCGGGTACCGCCGCCAAGCCATCTCACGCACGCCGCACCGGTCGAACCGGCCCGTGGCAGGCCAGCGCGTCGCACCGCGCCGCACTCGGCCACCCCCCACTCGGCAACGGAGCCAAGCACCAAGGGATCGGTGATCACGCCATGAGCGAGCGCCAGCGAGCGAATCAGCAACACCGCGTGCGGACGCGCATGACGAAACCGGGCGGCGGCGAGGTGCGGTCATGAGCGTTCTTCTCGTCGGTATTTCGCATCGGAGTGCCCCGGTCTCGGTGTTGGAGAAGGTCGCGATCAGTGACTCCGATCGGCCGAAGCTGGTGGATCGGCTGCTCGCCTCGAGCCATGTGTCCGAGGCGATGATCGTCTCCACCTGTAACCGGGTAGAGGTCTACGCGGTGGTCGACGCCTTCCACGGCGGTCTCGGTGAGGTGAGCGAGCTGCTCACCAAGCATTCCGGACTGCCGCTGGGCGATCTGACCAGGCACGCGTACGTGCGCTACAGCGAAGCCGCGGCCGAGCATCTGTTCGCGGTCGCCAGCGGTCTCGACTCGATGGTCGTCGGCGAGCAGCAGGTGCTCAGCCAGATTCGCAGTGCCTATGCCAGCGCCGATGGGCAGCAGGCGGTCGGGCGCACGCTGCACGAGCTGGCGCAGCACGGGTTGCGAGTCGGCAAGCGGGTGCATTCGGAGACCGGGATCGACCGGGCCGGAGCCTCGGTGGTGTCGGTGGCGCTGGACCGGGCGCGCGGAATTGTCGGCGATCTCGCCGGGCGGACCGCGGTGGTGGTCGGTGCGGGCGCGATGGGCGGACTCGCTGTCGCGCATCTGTCGCGGGCCGGGATCGGGCGCATCATCGTCGTCAACCGGACCCTCGAACGCGCACAGCGCCTCGCCGAGACCGGGCGCGCCATGCACGGTGTCGATGCCGAAGCGGTCGAGATGTCGAGGCTCACCGAGGCCATGGCGGGCACCGATGTCGTGATCACCTGTACCGGCGCGGTCGGGTCCGTGGTGACCCTGGCCGACACCCATCGCGCGCTCGCGGACCGGGCGCGCACCGACGCCGCCGAGCGTCCGCTGGTCTTCTGCGATCTCGGCCTGCCCCGCGACGTGGAGCACGCCGTCGCAGGCCTGCCCGGCGTCGCCGTGATCGACATCGAATCGCTGCAGCGCGATCCGGCCGCGGGTGCCGCGGCCGACGACACCGCCGCCGCGCGCCTCATCGTCGCCGACGAACTCGCCAAATACCTTGCCGGGCAACGCATGGCGGAGGTCACCCCCACGGTGGCCGCACTGCGTCAGCGTGCCGCCGATGTGGTGGAGGCCGAACTGCTCCGCCTCGATTCGCGGCTGCCCGACCTGGCCGACCCGGCCCGCGACGAGGTGGCGCGCACGGTGCGCCGCGTCGTCGACAAGCTGCTGCATGCGCCGACGGTGCGGGTGAAACAGCTGGCATCGACGCCGGGCGGCGACAGCTACGCCGAAGCGTTGCGTGAGCTGTTCGAACTGAAACCCGGTGCGGTACAAGCGGTTGCCGCGCCGATGGAGGTCGCCGCGGGCGAGTCCGCGCTGGCCGACGACTTCACCGCAGGCCACCTCGGCGATGGGCCGTCACGCTTGACCGAGTCAAGACCCGACACAGGCAGCATGCGAAACCACGCAGCGCCGCTCGGGCATGCGCAGGAGGAAACCGCATGACCACGACAGTGCAGGAAGAGGACACCGTGACCGCAGGCAGCACCAGTGCGCCGTGGCGGATCGGCACGCGCGGCAGCCTGCTCGCGCTGACACAGGCGGGCACCATCCGTGATGCGCTGATCGCGGCGGGGCAGCCCGCCGAACTGGTGGTCATCAAGACACCGGGCGATCTGTCGTCGGATCCGGTGCAGAAGATCGGTGTCGGTGTATTCACCTCCGCGCTGCGCGACGAGCTCGCCGCGGGCGGCATCGACATCGCGGTGCATTCCTATAAGGACCTCCCCACCGCGCAGGACCCGCGCTTCACCATCGCCGCGATCCCGCCTCGCGAGGACCCGCGCGACGCGCTGGTGGCTCGCGACGGCATGGTGCTCGGCGAGTTGCCCGCCGGTGCCCGCGTGGGAACCTCGGCCCCGCGCCGTGCCGCGCAGCTGCGCGCACTCGGTCTCGGCCTCGACATCCTTCCGCTGCGCGGCAATATCGACTCCCGCCTGCGCAAGGTGAGCGAGGGCGAACTCGATGCCATCGTCATCGCCCGCGCCGGCCTGTGCCGGATCGGGCGCACCGACGCGATCACCGAATCGCTCGAACCCGTGCAGATGCTGCCCGCCCCCTCGCAGGGTGCCCTCGCGGTCGAATGCCGCAGTGACGACCCGCAATTGATCGAGATACTCGCCGGTCTGGACGATGCCGCGACCAGAGCCGCGGTGCTCGCCGAGCGTTCGCTGCTCGGTGAGCTCGAGGCAGGCTGCACCGCACCGATCGGAGCGCTCGCCGAGATCGTCGAGTCGATCGACGAGGACGGCCGGATCTTCGACGAACTCTCGCTGCGCGGCTGTGCCGCCGCGATCGACGGCTCCGACGTTCTGCGCGCCTCGATCGTCGGCGCGCCGAGCGACGCGGCCGAACTCGGTCGCACGCTGGCGCGCGAACTGCTGGACCTGGGTGCTCGCGCATTGCTGAGCGTCACAGACGAACCGGCGCCCACCGACTTCACTAATTCCAGCCCGATGGAGAACAACCGATGAGCAGCAGCCGAGCTACCAAGAAGCAACCAGGGCGGATCCTCTTCGTCGGATCCGGCCCCGGCGACCCGGCCCTGCTGACCGTGCGTGCCCGTGAGGTGCTCGAGCGGGCGATGCTGGCGTTCACCGATCCCGATGTCGACAAGGGCGTGCTCGCCCTGATCGGCATCGCCCATGAGGTGGGCGAGGACGGCGAGAGCCCGGTCGACGTGCGGCCCGCCCTCGGCGAACCCGCCGAGGTGGCCAAAACGCTGATCGCCGAGGCGCGCAACGGTCACGACGTGGTCCGCATCGTCACCGGCGACCCGTTGACCACCGATTCGGTGATCAACGAGGTCAACGCCGTCACGCGTTCGCACATGGTGTTCGAGGTGCTGCCCGGCCTGCCCAACGGCTCGGCCGTGCCCAGCTACGCGGGCATCGCGCTCGGCTCCGGGCACACCGAGGCCGATGTGCGCGGCGAGGTCGACTGGTCGGCGCTGGCCGCCGCCCCCGGCCCGCTGGTGCTGCACGCCACCTCGGGACACCTCGCCGAGACCGCGAGCGCGCTGGTGGAACACGGTCTTGCGCCGCAGACTCCGGTCGCCGTCACCGTGCGGGGCACCACTCGTCAGCAGCGCACCATCGAGGCCACGCTGGCCTCGCTGAACAACGCCGCTTCCGAGCTGGTCGGCCCACTGGTGGTCACTGTCGGCAAGGAAGTCGACAAGCGCGCCAAGATGTCGTGGTGGGAATCGCGTGCCCTCTACGGCTGGACCGTGCTCGTTCCGCGCACCAAGGATCAGGCGGGCGAGATGAGCGAGCGGCTCGTCACCCACGGCGCGATCCCGATCGAGGTGCCGACCATCGCGGTGGAGCCGCCGCGTAGCCCCGCCCAGATGGAACGGGCGGTCAAGGGCCTGGTCGACGGGCGCTACCAGTGGGTGGTGTTCACCTCCACCAACGCTGTGCGCGCGGTGTGGGAGAAGTTCGCCGAGTTCGGTCTCGACGCCCGCGCGTTCTCCGGTGTGAAGATCGCCTGCGTCGGTGAGGCCACCGCGGAGAAGGTGCGCTCCTTCGGCATCAACCCCGAACTGGTGCCCAGCGGCGAACAGTCCTCCGAGGGCCTGCTCGCCGACTTCCCGCCCTACGACGACGTTTTCGACCCGGTGAACCGGGTGCTGCTGCCGCGCGCCGACATCGCCACCGAGACCCTGGCCGAGGGTCTGCGTGAGCGCGGCTGGGAGATCGACGACGTCACCGCCTACCGCACGGTGCGCGCCTCGCCGCCGCCCGCGGAGACCCGCGAGATGATCAAGACCGGCGGTTTCGACGCGGTGCTGTTCACCTCGTCCTCCACGGTCCGCAACCTGGTGGGCATCGCGGGCAAGCCGCACGCTCGCACCATCGTGGCCTGCATCGGCCCGAAGACCGCCGAGACCGCGATCGAGTTCGGTCTGCGCGTGGACGTGCAGCCCGAGTCGGCACAGGTGGGCCCACTGGTGGAGGCGCTGGCCGAGCACGCGTCGCGCCTGCGCGCCGAGGGCCTGCTGCCGCCGCCGCGCAAGAAGAGCCGCCGCAGCAGCAGCCGCTGATCTGCGCAGATACCCCGAAAGCCCGCCCGCGACGGCGGGCTTTCGGCGTATCAGGGTCATCGGCTGTAGCGCAGCAGCGTGCGCACCAGACGACAGGTGGCATCCGACGGCGGACGGATGTCGATCTTCTCGGCGGTGCGCCGAATCGTCTCGTTGGTGGCCTGATTGGGTAGGTACACACCGGAATCCAGCAGGGCGATCGTCAAACGCATGGCCTTGAGCCGACGATTGTGCGCCACGTACCAGCGGCGCGGACGGCCCGCGGGCAGTCGCTTCTTCTCGAGCGGCACGTACGGCGCGGTGATGAAAGTGGTCTGAGCGGCAATGGCATTCATTCGGCGTCCTCCCGTTGCGTTTGGGTCCCGCCCCCGATCGTCGGAACCCTCGAACACGCTTTCGATTATAGCGAGGGGTACCGACAGGTTTCGGTGATCTCGCGCGGAAGCCATTGAGCTCCACTGGGTTTCGATGTTATCCACAGGTTCGCCGGGCCCGGTTGCCGACCTCGACGCAGCGCTGCCGGTGGTGATTCACCAGTTGCTGTCGGACCGCTGTGGTCTAGTAGCAACGCAACCCGAGGAGAGGCGATGACGGTGGACGAGATCGACAAGCGGCTCGGCGCGCACGTCGCCGCGGACGAACTGCTGGGTCTCGCCTGGCTCATCGCAGCCGGCGACGACGTAACCACCGGCGCCATCGGCCATTTCGACACCGCACGCGAAATACCTGTCCGTACCGACACGATCTTCCGGATCTCCTCGATGACCAAACCGCTCACGGCGGTCGCGGCCTCGATCCTGATCGAGGACGGCGTACTCGACCCGACCGAACCGGTCGACAGGCTGCTTCCCGAACTCGCCGACTTACGGGTGCTCGCGAACCCCGCCGCCGAAGTCACCGACACGGTCGCGGCGAACCGCCCGATCACCGTCGACGACCTACTCACCTTCCGCCTCGGCTGGGGCATGGATTTCGCCGACTTCTCACCCAAACCACTCGACGCCGTCTGGAGCGACCTCGACCTCGGCTGGGGCCCGCCGACACCCGCGCGCATGTTGCCCCCGGACACCTGGCTGCGGCAACTCGGCACCTTGCCCCTGCAATATCAGCCCGGCGAACGCTGGCTCTATCACGTCGGCGCATCGATCCTCGGCATCCTGGTCGCCAGGGCAGCGGGCAAACCGCTCTCGGAATTCCTGGCCGACCGTGTCCTGCGCCCACTTGGCATGACCGATACCGGTTTCTCCGTCCCGCCGGACAAGCTGGCCCGCTTCGGCCCGCACTACGCGGACATCGACGGCACCCGCACCGTCTTCGACCCGGCCGACGGCCAATGGAGCACCCCACCCGCCTTCGAAGGCGGCGGCGACGGCCTGGTCTCCACCCTCGCCGACTACCACCTCTTCGCCCGCATGCTGCGCGACGGCGGCGAACTCGACGGCACCCGCATCATGTCCGAACAGGCCGTCAACGCCATGACCACCAACCACCTCACCCCTGAGCAACTGTCCCGCGGCGGCCCGAGTCCCGACGGCAGCGCGGGCTGGGGATACGGCGTCGGCGTCCAATTACGCGACCTCCCCGCCGGTCCCCGCGCAGGTGCCTACGGCTGGGACGGCGGCCTCGGCTCGACCTGGTCCAACGACGGCGCGGTAACAGCGATCCTGCTGACCAACCAGGCATGGAGTTCCGCCGGTCCGTCCCCGGTCTTCGCTACCTTCGAGCAGATTCTGGGCGAACTGGCCCGCGGATCCGACCCGATATAGGCGCTGCGGCGACCAACTGGCGACAGGCGTATTCTGCGGGCTATGACCGCTTTCGACCGCCCGCGGCGGTTGCGTAGGACACCCGCATTGCGTCGGCTCGTCGCCGAAACCACGCTGCAGCCGCGTCAGCTCGTGCTGCCGATGTTCGTCGCCGATGGCCTCGACGAGCCGCGGGAGATCAGCTCGATGCCGGGGGTGTATCAGCACTCACTGGACTCCCTGCGCAAGGCCGCGGCGGAGTCGGTGGCCGCCGGGGTCGGCGGGCTGATGCTGTTCGGGGTGCCGCTGCCGGAGGACAAGGACGCGACCGGTTCGCAGGCCAGTGATCCGAACGGAATCCTGAATCGTGGGCTGCGCGCGCTGGCCGAAGAGGTCGGCGACGCGACGGTCATCATGGCCGATACCTGTCTCGACGAATTCACCGATCACGGCCACTGCGGGGTGATCGGGACCGACGGCGCTGTCGACAACGACGCCACCCTGCACCGCTATGTGGAGATGGCGCTGTCACAGGCCGAAGCGGGCGCCGATCTGCTCGGGACCAGCGGCATGATGGACGGCCAGGTCGGCGCGATCCGGCGCGGACTCGACGCGGTCGGCAGCACCGACACCGCCATCCTCGCCTACGCGGCCAAGTACGCCTCGGCCTTCTACGGCCCGTTCCGCGAGGCCGTCGGCTCGTCGCTGGAAGGCGATCGCCGCACCTACCAGCAGGATCCGGCCAACCGCCGCGAATCGCTGCGCGAACTCGACCTCGACCTCGCCGAGGGCGCCGACATCGTGATGGTGAAGCCCGCGATGTCCTACCTCGACATCCTGCGCGACGTCGCCGATCGCTCGACGGTTCCCGTCGCGGCCTATCAGATCTCCGGCGAGTACGCGATGATCACCGCCGCCGCCGAGCGTGGCTGGATCGACCGCAGGGCCTCGATCCTGGAGTCGCTGATCGGCATCCGGCGGGCAGGCGCGGACATCGTGCTCACCTACTGGGCGACCGAGGCAGCACACTGGCTGTCGTGATCGTTCCACCGAACAAACCCGAAACCCTTCCCATGCCGGAAGACGTCGGCACCGCCCGTCAATTGTGGTGGGCAATCGCAGGCCTCGGTGTCGTCTACACCCTGGCCAGCGTCATCACCATGACCGGGGAGCGCGACAAGCTCAGCAAGCAGTTCCTCGACGAGATGCACAAGTCGGATCCGAACTTCCCGGCGTCCACCGTCGACGTGATGGTGCTGGTGGCGTTCGCGCTGACCGCGCTGGTCGGCGTACTGCTGGCCGGGGTCACCGTGGCCGTCGCGCATCAGCTCGGCCGCGGCAAGAGCTGGGCGCGCACGGTGCTCACGGTCGTCGCGATCTGGCTCGGACTCGGTGCGATCGCGACCATGTTCACCTTCTCCGCCGTCGCCAATCCCGCCACGATCGTGGCGGGTGGCTCGGCGATCGTGCAGGGCGTGCTGGCCGCGGGTGCCGCGTTCCTGAGCTACCGGCCGGAGTCGACGAAGTACTTCCAGTCCAACCGGAAGTGACACTGCGCAGTGTATGGTGAGGATTATCACACCGGCTGAACGCCGGGGGAGCGGAGGCAATGATGCGCGTGGTGATCGAGCAACCACACAGCCTGCGACGCGACCTGTTGGTCATCGGGTTGATGGTTGTGCTCACCATCGCGGTCATCGCGCTGATTCTGGCACCGAGCCTGGTCGGCTGATTCGATCTCGCCCCTGGCAGGATCTCAGGAATGAGACGCTGGATCGCGCTGTTCGAACTCGGCTTCGCCGTGCTCTTCCTGGCTTGCGCGGTCGTCAGCTGGCGTGCCGCACGGCGCACGACCGAATTCGCGGGCACCGATGAGCACCCCGGGTTCGCGGCGGTGCGCTATGTGCCGCCGTTGCTGTTGCTCGCCTGCGCGCTGGTGACTGTGAGCGGGGTGCTGGTGATCGATGCCGTCACCAGGATCTATCGCAGATCTGTAGCACGGCGCGACGTCGAACCGATGATCTAGAGGAAGCCGAATTCCGATGTGCGCGTGGGGGTTCGGGACGCGAGTTCGCACCGCGGGCTCCCTCGAGGAGGAATCGATGACCAGACTGACCGCAGGAATCTGTACCGTCGCCGCCGCCGTGGCGACGATCGCGCTGGCCGTGGCGCCCGCTCATGCTGCCCCCGGCCTGCCGCTCACCCCGATGATCGCCGAGCCGGCCGCCGACGGTTTCGCCCCGGAGACCGGCTCGAGCGGGATCTACAACGGCATCATGTGCCAGCTGCACACGATCTCCGCCGAAGTGCCCTGCATGTACACCTGATCAGCCGGTCCACTGCTGATAGACGTCGACGACGCGGCCGCCGCGCGTGCCGGGCGCGTTCAGGAAAATGGTGACGGTGCCGTCGGGATGAGCCGCCGCTTCCGTCACCACCTGGCGCAAGGTGGCACGGATGCCGCCGTCGGCGTCACGGTACAGATCGGTATCGGTGTGTAGACCCGCGCCGATCCGATTGGCGGGCACCATCATCGCGGTGATCGCCGGAATCGGCCCCGACCCGAGTGCCACGGTCTCCTCGTGGCTGAGCTGGGCACCGATCCGATCGGGCTGGGCCTGTGGTGCGAAGGCGGTGGCCGAACCCGCGCCGAGTAGCACTCCCACCGCGACGAACCCCGTGCCAAGGGCAGTGCTGGTGACGCCGAAAAGCATGAAATACCCTCTCGCTGATAACTGATTTCCCGGTGGCTCAGGTGCTGAGCCGCCCGGAGCGTAGTCGCAGGCCAATGGGCCTAGATCGAATTCTTTCGCCGATAGGGGCGGCGTGTCGGGCGTGTCGTCGGTGGGTCGCTGCGGTCTGGGTCACTGTGCTCCACCCTGTCGTCCGGCGTGCCGAGGCGAGCTGAGAGACTGGAATCCGTGAGTCCTACGCAGGTACCGGTTTCCGCCCAGCTCTTCGAGCGGGCAGCCTCGGTGATCCCGGGTGGCGTCAATTCCCCGGTCCGTGCGTTCAATTCGGTGGGCGGTACGCCGCGGTTCTTCACCTCCGCGAGTGGCTACACGCTCATCGACGCCGATGGCAACGACTACGTCGATCTGGTGTGTTCGTGGGGTCCGATGATCCTCGGTCACGCCCACCCCGCGGTCGTCGAGGCCGTGCAGAAGGCCGCGACCAGTGGACTCTCGTTCGGCGCGCCGACCGAGGCCGAGATCGAGCTGGCCGAGGCCATCGCCGCCCGCGTCGATCCCGTCGAGCGGGTGCGCCTGGTGAACTCCGGTACCGAGGCCACGATGAGCGCGGTCCGCTTGGCCCGCGGCTTCACCGGCCGATCCAAGATCATCAAATTCTCCGGTTGCTACCACGGCCATGTCGACGCGCTGCTGGCCGACGCGGGCTCCGGCGTGGCGACGCTGGGTCTGCCGACCTCGCCCGGTGTCACCGGTGCGCAAGCCGCCGACACCATCGTGCTGCCCTACAACGACCTCACCGCCGTCGCCGCCGCCTTCGAGGCGCATCCCGGTCAGATCGCTTGCGTCATCACCGAGGCCGCCGCGGGCAATATGGGCGCGGTCGCGCCGCTGCCCGGCTTCAACGAGGGCCTGCGCACCCTGGCGCACGACAACGGCGCGTTGCTGATCATGGACGAGGTGATGACCGGTTTCCGGGTCAGCGCGTCGGGTTGGTACGGCCGTGAGGGCGTCGCCGGTGACCTCTACACCTTCGGCAAGGTGATGAGCGGTGGCCTGCCCGCCGCCGCGTTCGGCGGTCGCGCCGAAATCATGAACAACCTCGCCCCGCTCGGTCCGGTCTATCAGGCGGGCACGCTGTCCGGTAACCCCGTCGCCGTCGCGGCGGGCCTCGCGACCCTGCGCGCGGCCGACGCGCAGGTGTACGCGGCGCTGGACCGCAATGCCGATCGTCTCGGCTCGCTGTTCGCGAAAGCCCTGACAGAGGCCGGTGTCGAGCATCAAGTCCAGTTCGCAGGCAATATGGTGAGCGTGTTCTTCGCCGAGCGCCCGGTGACCGACTACGCCGCCGCCAAAGCGAGCCAGACCTGGCGCTACCCTGCCTTCTTCCACGCCCTGCTCGACGCGGGCGTGTACGCGCCGCCGAGCGCGTTCGAGGCATGGTTCGTCTCCGCGGCACTCGACGAGGACGCGTTCGACCGTATCGCCGCCGCTCTGCCCGCCGCCGCCCTCGCGGCCGCGGCCGCAACCCCCGAAGGATCCCCAGCGTGAGCTCCGACCAGCCCGACGCAGAATTCGCCCTAGCCCCGGCGGATAGCGACGAGGCGCCCCATCCTGCCCCCGCCGCCGCGCCGCCCGCCCTCGACGACGACCCGTCGAGCGTCGAAACCATCGTGCACGTGCTGCGCCACGGCGAGGTGCACAACCCGAACGGCATCCTGTACGGCCGCCTGCCCGGCTTCAGTCTCTCGGTGGCCGGTCGCTCGCAGGCCGGTGCGGTCGCGCGCTCGCTGGCCGATCACGACATCGCGATGGTGATCGCCTCCCCGCTGCAGCGCGCCCAGGAGACCGCGGCGCCGATCGCGGCCGCGCACGACGTGATCGTGCGCACCGACGAGAACCTGATCGAGGCGGGCAACACCTTCGAGGGCCTTCGCGTCTCCGTCGGTGACGGTGCCCTGCGCAAGCCGCGGCACTGGTGGAAGCTGCGCGACCCGTTCACCCCGTCGTGGGGCGAGCCCTACCTGCAGATCGCGCATCGCATGCTCGCCGCGGTGAACAAGGCCCGTGTCGAGGCCGCCGGTCACGAGGTGGTGCTGGTCTCGCATCAGCTGCCCGTGTGGACACTGCGCCGATTCCTGCAGGGCCAGCGGTTGTGGCACGACCCGCGCAACCGGCAGTGCTCGCTCGCGTCGCTGACCTCGCTGGTCTACCACGGCGACACGCTCGTCGACATCGTCTATTCCGAGCCCGCGGGCGCGTCGGATCCGTCGGTACACGGCGCATGACTCGCTTGTCCTCATCGGGATCCGCCCGTGGCCGTCGGCCGCGGGCGCTGACCGCCGTTCTGTCCGCCGTGCTGGTGATCGTCGCCGCGGCGGGCTGTTCGACGGGTACCGATGCGGTTGCCACCGGTGGCGGGACCTTCGAATTCGTCTCACCCGGTGGTAAAACGGAGATCTACTACGATCCGCCCGCGACGCGCGGGACGATCGGCACGCTCTCGGGGCCCGACCTGATGAACGAGGGAAAGACCGTTTCGGTCAGCGATTTCCCGAACCAGGTCGTGGTCGTGAACCTGTGGGGACAGTGGTGTGGCCCGTGCCGCGCCGAGTCGCCCGCTCTGGAAAAAGTCTTCGCGGCGACCAAAGATCAAGGCGTCGCGTTCCTGGGGATCAACGTCCGCGACCATCAGCGCGACAAAGCCCAGGACTTCGTAGTGGACAACAAGATCGAATACCCGTCCATCTACGACCCGTCGATGCGAACCTTGCTCGCCCTCGGCGGAAACTTTCCCACCAGTGTTATTCCGACCACGTTGATCCTGGATCGTCAGCACCGGGTCGCCGCGGTCTTCCTTCGCTCGCTATTGGCAGAAGACCTACAGCCCGTGGTCGAGCGCATCGCCGCCGAGGAGAAGCAGTGAGCCGTCGTCGTCCTGGAAATCTGACCGCGTGTCGCCCCCGTCAGGGTGCTCGCCGCATGGGTGCGGGCTGGACGGTCGATGACCGTTGGGCCGGCATCGCGACCGTCCCGCGCAGTGTCGCCGGTGCCGGTCTGTTCGATTTCGGCCCCGCTGAACCGGCCGAGACCGAGCGAACTCTGTCGTTGCCGCGCGACGAGCAGCATGACGAGGACAGCACCGAGTGATGGTGCTCGCCGCAGTCGGGGATTCCTTCCAGCAGACGGCGGCATCGGGTCCGCTACTGCTGGCGCTGGGAGCCTGCCTGCTCGCGGGCCTGGTGTCGTTCGCTT
The DNA here is from genome assembly GCF_042719655.1 of Nocardia sp. NPDC058518. Lineage (NCBI taxonomy): Bacteria > Bacillati > Actinomycetota > Actinomycetes > Mycobacteriales > Nocardiaceae > Nocardia > Nocardia sp. NPDC058518. The sequence goes on along the minus strand of NZ_JBHXNJ010000007.1, from coordinate 49,785 downwards.
CACCGTGTGTCGTGCCGCTCGTCCCCGGCTATCTGTCGTATCTGGCCGGGCTGGTCGGTGCCGAGGGGCCGCCTGCCACCAACGCGCAGGCGAGCACGCTCACCGCGCAACGCCGTAGCGCGAAGTTGCGGGTGGCCGGTGCCGCCGGGCTGTTCGTCGCCGGGTTCACGGTGGTGTTCGTGCTGGCTACAGCCACTGTTTTCGGCGTGATCCAGACCCTCAATGTGAATCGGGAACTGCTGCAGCGCATCGGCGGTGTGGTGACGATCCTGATGGGTCTGGTGTTCATCGGTCTGGTCCCCGCCCTACAGCGCGACACGCGGATGGAGCCGCGCAGGCTCACCAGCATCCTCGGCGCGCCGCTGCTCGGCGGGGTGTTCGCGCTCGGCTGGACGCCGTGTCTTGGGCCGACGCTGTCGGGTGTGATGGCGGTGTCCGCGGGCACCGAGGGCACCACCGCCGCGCGCGGAGTGACGTTGATCGTCGCCTATTGCCTCGGCCTCGGGCTGCCCTTCGTGGTGCTTGCCTTCGGGTCGGCCGGTGCGTTGCGCGGGGTCGGCTGGCTGCGGCGCAATTCGCGCACTATTCAGGTTGTAGGGGGTGTTCTGCTCGTCGCTGTCGGCGTCGCGCTGGTCACGGGGGCATGGGATCAGTTCGTCGGCTGGGTGCGTGACGGGTTCGTCTCCGAGGTGACTCTTCCGATCTGATGACTGACACGCTGACCACTCCGACCACCCCCACCCCGCCCGTCCGGCAGTCGCTGCCGGGCCGGGCCTGGGCCCTGGTCCGGAATTCCTGGCGCGGCCTGACCAGCATGCGCACCGCACTGGTGCTGCTGTTCCTGCTCGCACTCGCCGCCATCCCCGGCGCGCTGCTGCCACAACGCAGTCTGAACACGCAGAAGGTCGAGCAGTACATCGCCGACCGCCCGACGCTCGGCCCGTGGATGGACCGGGTCGAACTGTTCGACGTGTTCGGCAGCTTCTGGTTCACCGCCATCTACGTGTTGCTGTTCATCTCGCTGGTGGGCTGCATCCTGCCGCGCTGCTGGGACCACTACCAGGCGCTGCGCACCCCGCCGGTGCCCGCGCCGCGCAACCTCGGCCGGTTGCCGCACCACTTCAGCGAGACCGACGACCGCGCTCCCGATGAGGTCATCGAGGCCGCCAAGGCTTCGTTGCGTGGGTGGCGGACCGAGGTTCGCCCCGGTCAGCGCGACGGTGAGGTGACGCTGTCCGCGGAGAAGGGTTATCTGCGCGAGTTCGGCAACCTGGTGTTCCACCTGTCGCTGGTGGGACTGCTGGTCGCGATCGCGCTGGGCAAGCTGCTCGGCTACGAGGGCAATGTCATCGTGATCGCCAACAACGGTCCCGGCTTCTGCACCACCTCGCCCGCGGTGTTCGACTCCTTCCGCGCGGGCAACACCAATGACGGCACCGGCATGACGCCGCTGTGCATCAAGGTGAAGGACTTCAAGGCCGACTACCTGCCCACCGGCCAGGCAGAGATGTTCCACTCGAACATCGAATATCAGGCAGGCGCAGATCTCGCCACCGACACCTGGCGCAGCACCGAGCTCCAGGTGAACCACCCGTTGCGGGTCGCCGGTGACCGCGTTTACCTACAGGGACACGGCTTCGCGCCCACGTTCACGGTCACCTTCCCCAACGGGCAGACCCGCACCGAGACCATCCAGTGGCGGCCCGACGACGCCCAGACCTTCCTGTCCAGCGGTGTGCTGCGCATCGACCCGCCCGGTGGCATGTACGCCACCGACGAGGAACGCAGGCAGAACCAGATCGCCATCGAAGGTCTGTTCGCGCCGACCGCGATGTTCCACGGCAGCCTGCTCACCTCGGCGTTCCCCCGGATGGACGATCCGGCGGTCGCGGTCGACGTCTATCGCGGCAACACCGGCCTCGACACCGGTCGCTCGCAGTCGCTGTTCTCGCTGGATCCGGAGATGATCAAGCAGGGCCGGCTGACCAAGGAAGCACGGGTCAACCTGCGTCCCGGCGAGTCGACCACGTTGCCGAGCGGGGCGAAGGTCACCTTCGACGGCGCCCAGGAATTCGTCAACCTGCAGGTCTCGCACGACCCCGCCCAGCAGTGGGTGCTGGTGAGCGCGCTGACGATGATGGCCGGTCTGCTGGTGTCGCTGTTGCTGAAACGGCGGCGGATCTGGATCCGGGCGTACCCGGCCGACACCGCGACGGGTACCGTGGGTCAACGACGCGCCGTAGTAGAAATGGGCGGCCTGGCCAGAAGCGATCAAGCAGGCTGGGGTGCCGAATTCGATCGACTGCGCACACGGCTGCTCGGAGCGCAGAACTGATGCGGACCAGGGCACACGCACTCGACATGGAGACGGAATCCTGATGCAGATCGACGAAACGCTGGCACGGTATAGCGACTTCGCGTTCATGTCGGCCATGGCGGTCTACGCGCTGGCCACGGTCCTGTTGATCGTGCAGTACGCCTCGGCGCGGACCAAGCAGGTCGCCGCGCGCGAACTCGTCCCTGCGGGTGATCCGGGGTTGCCCGGCCGCATCGAGACCCCGCAGGCCAGACCGCTGGGCGAACGACTCGGCAACATGGCCTTCTCGGTGCTGCTGGTCGGCGCGGTACTGCACATCGGCTCGATCGTGCTGCGCGGCTTCGCGACCCACCGCTTCCCGCTGGGCAACATGTACGAGTTCACCACCATGGCCACCGTGGCCGCCGTGGTGATCGGCCTGATCTTCCTGCGCGACCAGCGCTATCGCGCGATGTGGGCGTTCCTGCTGGTTCCCGTGCTGATCCTGATGTTCCTGGCAGGCACGGTCCTCTACGCCGACGCCGCCCCCGTTGTCCCCGCACTTCGCTCGTTCTGGCTGCCGATCCACGTCACCATCGTCAGCATCGGCAGCGGCGTCTTCCTGGTCTCCGGCGTAGCCAGCCTGCTCTACCTGTTCCGCATGCGTCAGCCCGCGGGCGAGGAATCCACCAACATCCTCGGCACCATCGCGCGTCGTCTCCCCGACGCCCGCACCCTCGACCAACTCGCCTACAAAACCACCATCATCGGCTTCCCCCTCTTCGGCGCAGGCGTCATCCTCGGCGCCATCTGGGCCGAAGCCGCCTGGGGCCGCTTCTGGGGCTGGGACCCCAAGGAAACCTGCTCCTTCATCGCCTGGGTCCTCTACGCCGCCTACCTCCACGCCCGAGCCACTTCCGGCTGGCGAGACACCAAGGCAGCCTGGATCAACATCGCCGGCTTCGTAGCCATGCTGTTCAACCTCTTCATCATCAACATGGTCATCAGCGGCCTGCACAGCTATGCCGGATTGAACTGAGCGCTCAGCCCATCCGGCCTACAGCCGAGGCGTACAGCCGTCGGGGGATGCCGGCCTGCCTGGATCGCGGACATACGTAAGGCCCAGGGCTCGGAAGAGCTTCTGGGCCTTCGGTGTTCCTAACCGCTGATCAGCAGTAGTAGCAGATCTTGTTGGCGGGGAGTTCTACGTGGCAGTTCAGGCAGACCGGTTTGCGGAGTGGTTCGGGCTTGGGGATGGCTGCGGTGCGGCGGGCTGCGGAGGGGCGTTTGACGGCTGCCTCGGCGGCTTCGGCGGTGGCCAGGTCCTGGGAGGTGGACTGGCGGATGGCGGCGACCTTCGGGGGGAGGGTGGGCAGGCCGCCGTCGGCGGGGAGGTCGGTGGCGTAGTGCTGGTAGCACTGCCAGCGGGCGGCGGCGGCGTGCATTTCGAGGTCGTCGGGGATGGGCAGGCCCGCGAGTTCGAGGATGTAGCGGTAGCCGGTGCCGACGGTCTGGTTCTTGCGCACACACAGGGCGCTCAGCGGCGGCTCGTTGTTCTTGTGACAGTGCTCGGCGACCTTGTCCAGCACGACGGGCAGCCAGTGCTGCCACTTCACCGCGGTGCGGATGCCGGATTCTTCCTGGACCAGCTCGGCCAGCTCGGTGTTGACGATGAAGTTGTTGAAACTGGTGGCGGTATCGGCCAGCACCTCGTGTGCGGCGCGAGTCCACTCCAACCGTGCCTCGGTGAACGTCACGGCGCTGCCGTCGGCCGCGCGCCAAGTGGTCGGGACAGAACCCTGCTGCACATCAATCACCGGAATACGTTATCTACCCAGCTCTTTCGCCGCACAACGGGGGTATGTGCGTCAGCTCACGGCGACGCACATCGCGAGGTCACTCGGTGGGGCCGGAGTCGTCGCGGGGTTGTTTGCCGAGGCGCCAGAGGAATTCCGGGTCGTCGTCAGGGCCGAGAACCGGTCTGCGCGAGGGTGGGCCGGAATTCGGGCGCCGCATTTCGGGGCCGAACGCCTTCCAGCACAACACCGCGATGGCCACGATCGCGATGAGTGCCAATAGGTACGTCACGTCGCTCACCTCCTGCTATCGAGGGTAGCCGTGTCCGCACCGTGTGCACATCCGCAACGGGAGGGAAATTTTTGGCAAACGCGAGCCCGCGGTGGGCTCGCGTCGGCCGGCGAGTCAGCGGGGTGCTGCCTCGGTGGTGAGCGATCTGAGCAACTGCAAGACCTCGGACTCGCGGAAACGGCGATGTCCGCCCGGTGTGCGCAACGAGCCGAGCCTGCCGGCATGAGCCCACCTGGTGACGGTCTTGGGGTCTACGTGGAACATGGCGGCCACTTGGCCTGGTGTCAGCAGAGTGTCCTGAAGGCCGACGGTGATCGCAGTCATAGCTAACCTCTCCGTTTCGACAGTTCCCTCATCAGTGGCGTCATCGTCGCACTGCGACCCCCATGTAGTCGAACCACCTACAGTTGGTAAAGGGGAAGTAATAGACAAATGCCGCGAACGGGCAGCATCGAAGAGAGCGAACGGGCCGCGTCGAACAGATATGCGCCGGGCTACGCTGTAGTCGTGAGTGAAGCAACAGGTCAGCAGGGCTCTGGCGCCGGGAAGCGACTGGTACGCAATCTTGCGCTCTATACGCTGGCTCGTCTCGGGCTGGTGGTGGCGATCGCCGCGCTGATCGTGGGCATCGCCAAGCTGGTCGGAGTCGATGTGCCGATCATCGTCGCGGCGCTGTTCGCGTTGCTCGTCGCGATGCCGCTTTCGCTGACGCTGTTCAAGAAGCTGCGCGTGAAGGTGAACGAGGATATCGCCGTCGTCGACTCGCGCCGCCGCCAGGACAAGGCGCAGTTGCGGGCCCGCCTGCGGGGTGACGACGACAGCAAATCGGCGTGAAGTACCTCGACCGCAGCGCCCCACGTGACTGGGTCGACAATGCCGTCCGGCTGATCGACGCCGACACCCAGCGCTCCGCCGACACCCACCTGCTGCGGTATCCGCTGCCCGCCGATTGGCCGGTGCAGCTCTACCTCAAGGACGAATCCACCCACATCACCGGCAGCCTCAAGCATCGGCTGGCGCGATCGCTGTTCCTGTACGCGATCTGCAACGGCTGGGTGACCGAGGGGACGACCGTGGTCGAGGCGTCGTCGGGCTCGACGGCGGTGAGCGAGGCCTACTTCGCCAAGCTGCTCGGCCTCGACTTCGTCGCGGTGATGCCGGCGAGCACCTCGCCGCAGAAGGTCGCGCTCATCGAAGCGCAGGGTGGCCGATGTCATTTCGTCGATCGAGCGCCGGACATGTACACCGAGGCCAAGCGTCTCGCCGCCGAATCCGGCGGGCATTTCATGGATCAGTTCACCCACGCCGAGCGGGCCACCGACTGGCGCGGCAACAACAACATCGCCGAATCCATCTTCGAACAGCTGGCGCTGGAGAACCACCCGGTGCCGGAGTGGATCGTGGTCGGCGCCGGTACCGGCGGCACCAGCGCGACGATCGGGCGCTACATCCGTTATCGCAGGCACGCGACGCGCCTGGCCGTGGTCGACCCGGAGCACTCGGCGTTCTACGGCGGCTACGAGACCGGCGACGCGGGCTATGAGACCGGAATGCCTTCGCGCATCGAGGGAATCGGCCGTCCCCGGGTGGAACCGTCGTTCGTGGGCCAGGTGGTCGATCGCATGATCGTGGTGCCCGACGCGGCCTCGATCGCCACCGCCCGCCACGCGAGCACCGCGCTCGGCCGCCGCGTTGGCGGCTCGACCGGCACGAACCTCTGGGGCGCCTTCCATCTCATCGCCGAACTGGTCGCGTCGGGCCGCAGCGGCAGCGTGGTCACCCTGCTGTGCGACGGCGGCGACCGGTACGCGGGCACCTACTTCAACGACGACTGGGTGGCGGCCCAGAACATCGATCTGAGCGGTCCGGCGGAGATCCTCGCCGAATTCGCCACCACCGGTCGCTGGAACGGCTGACCTCACCCGCACCACTCTTCGGGGTCCTTCCACGCTCATTTGTCAATTTTTGTTGACAAATCTGTGGTCGTCAATCAAAATTGACGACATGACCGACGCAACAACCCTCGCCTCAGCGGCCGGTAATCCCGACCCGGCGGTCGGGCTGCGCGCTGTGCTCGCACTGCGCAGATTGGCCGACCGCCTCGAAACCATCCAGGTGGCCAACGCCAGAGCCAACGGATGGTCGTGGCAGGCCATCGCCGAGGCGCTCGAGGTGAGCAAGCAGGCGGTCCATCAGAAACACAATCGGAAAGGTGGAACCCGCTGATGTTCGAAAAATTCAGCCGCGAGGCCAGGGCCGCGGTGGTAAGCGCCCAGGACGACGCCAAGGAGTTGGGCGCGAAGCGGATCGGTCCTGAGCATGTGCTGCTCGGCACCCTGTCGAACGCCGAACCCGCCCTCCGGACGGTGCTCGACACGCGCGGCATCACCGCCGACGGTCTACGCACCGCGCTCGCCGCCCGCACGGGCGAGCCGCCGCTGGGCGCCGATGACGCGCAGGCCCTGCGCTCGATCGGCATCGACCTGGACGCGGTGCAGGCCAGCATCGCCGAGAACTTCGGACCGCAGGCGTGGGATCAGGCCGAACCGGAGGCCAAACGCGGCATGTTCGGCCGGCTGCTCGGCTCCGGGCACATCCCGTTCACCGGAACGGCCAAGAAGTCGCTCGAACTCGCACTGCGTGAGGCGATCCACCGCAAGGATCGCGAGATCACCTCGACCTACCTGCTGCTCGGGATTCTGCGCGGGGCGGACCCGGCCACCACCGACCTGCTCGGTGGGCGCGACGCGGTGTCGGGTTTACGCACAGATCTCTACGCGATGCTCGACCGCGCCGCGTGAATTCCACATCGGGTGTGTGTCAGACCCGCCGCAATGTCCGTTTACGGGCCTAGCATTGCGTCTATGCAACTAGCAATCCGGTTGGTCATCAACGCCATAGCCATCTGGGCTGCGGCCGCGTGGATCGACAAGATCGATATCTACGTGCCGCCCGAGTGGTCATCGGAGTGGGGCAACTGGGGCAAGGCCCTGGTCCTGCTCATCGTCGCGCTCGTGTTCACGGCGGTCAACGCCGTGATCAAGCCGATCGTGAAACTCCTGTCGCTGCCGTTCGTGATCCTCACGCTCGGCCTGTTCCTGTTGGTCGTCAACGCGGGGATGCTGTGGCTCACCGCCAAGATCACCGAGATCACCGACTACGGCCTTCGCGTCGACGGCTTCTGGGCGGCGTTGTGGGGTGGCTTGATCATCACGTTGGTCAACTGGGTGCTCGGCATTCTGGTACCCGACGGCGACTAGCCGACGAGCCCGACGGCCAGCGCGCTCAACGCCGACCAGGCCAGCAGCGCCAGCCCCGAATCGCGGAGGGCGGGAATCAGTTCCAGCCCGCCCTTGCCGGTACGCACGGGGGCGTTGGCCCGGATCGCCAGCGGTAACGCGAGCAATCCGGCCAGCGCCCACGGCGTGCGCGCGATCAGTGCGAGACTGATCACGAACGGCGCCGCGAGCAGCACCACGTGCAGGGTGCGGGTGCGCGCGTCGCCGAGTTTCACCGCGAGCGTGACCTTGCCGGACTCGGTGTCGGTGGGAATGTCACGCAGGTTGTTGGCCACCAGCACCGCGCTGGAGAACGCGCCGACACCGATCGCGAGCAGCAGGCCGACCCAGTCGACCCGCAGCGCCTGCACGTACTGGGTACCGAGCACCGCGATCAACCCGAAGAACACGAACACCGCGATCTCGCCGAAACCGCTGTAGCCGTAGGGCTTGCTGCCGCCGGTGTAGAACCAGGCGCCTGCCAGGCACAGCGCTCCGATCAGCACCAGCCACCACGCGGTGGTCACGGCCAACACCAGTCCGGCGACCGCGCCGATCGCCAGGCTGAGCACCGCGGCGGTGCGAACAGCCTTGGGGGAAGCCAGCTTCGAGCCGACCAGCCGCAGCGGCCCGACGCGCACGTCGTCGGTGCCGCGAATGCCGTCGGAGTAGTCGTTGGCGTAATTCACCCCGACGATCAGTGCCAGCGAAACCAGCAGCGCCAGAATCGCTTTCCACCAGACGGCTCCGTCGACAGATGCGGCGGCGCCGGTGCCCGCGAGTACCGGCGCGATCGCGTTGGGCAACGTCCGCGGCCGGGCGCCCTCGATCCATTCCGCTGCTGTAGCCATGGATCGAAGCCTAATCCGGCACCGGCGCTCCGCGCTCGTCAGTCCCTCGCGCACGGCCGGAGGGAGGCGGAGGTGCGCTTGGTCGCGGTGTCAGGCCGGGGTGGATTCGGCGATCGTCTTGAGCTTGGCCAGACCCTTGTCGAAGTCCTTGCCGATGAGGTTGTCGATCGGGAAAACCTTGCCGAGTACGCCCATCAGACCGGAGTGGGTGCCGGTCATCTGCCAGGTCACCTCGGTACCACCGACGACCGGCGTGAGCGTGAAGGTGACGAAATTGGTGGCTTTGAAAGGCTTCTCGAAGGTGAGCTCCACCCCGATCTCGCGTTCGGCGTCGGCTTTGATCTCCATCACGCCCGCACCGGCTTTGCGGTTGCCACGCCAGGCGTAGCGGGCGCCGACGCCGGATTCGGGGCCGGTGTAGGTACGCGCGAGCTGCGGGTCGGTATCTTCCCATGGCGACCACAGCCGCCACTGGTGGAAGTTGTCGATCAGTGCGTGGATTCGTGCCGGTTCGGCCGCGATGACAGTGTGCCGCGACACCTCGAAGTTGCCCATGTGCGTGAGCCTAAGCCGAGGTGGGGACATTTTCTCGGCACACGTCGACCGTGGTGTCGGAGTCGTGCGCGTGGCGCGAACCGAGATGCTGTCGCTGTGCTCGCCTACGATGACTTGCGGCATGTCTGTACAGCACCGCGGCCCCGAGGGGCCGCCATCCGAGGCCCTCGCCCGCGTTGTCGTGGGGGTGCTCGGCGTGATCGCGATCCGCCGCGACGACGCCATGATCGCGCTGCCCGGCGCCCGCGCCAGGCTGCTGCTCGCCGCTCTCGCGGTGCATCCGGGCCGGGCGCGCGGCGCCCAAGCGCTGATCGACGAGGTGTGGGGCGAACAACCACCCCGCGCGCCGATGAACGCGCTGCACACCCAGGTCTCGCGACTGCGGGCGATGCTGCCCGATGGCGCGCTGGAGATCGGCCCCGCGGGCTACCGGCTGACCTTGCCCGCCGACAGCGTCGACCTCACCGCCGTCACCACGCTGGCCCGCCGAGCCGACGAACTCCTTGCCGCGGGCAACACCGTCGACAGCCTCGCCGCGATCGCCCTTGCCCGCACCCTCTGGCGTGGCGAACCGGGTGCCGATCTCCCCGATTCGGCCCCCGCCGACGACCTGCGCGCGGCCGCCGACGACCTCCGCCGCCACCTCGATCACATCGAGCTCACCGCCCACACCACCCAGCGCGACTTCACCGCGGCCATCCCGCTGGCCCGCACAGCCGCCGCGACCGATCCCTTGGACGAATCCGCCCACACGACCCTGATCCGCCTCCTCGCCACCGCGGGCCGAACCAGCGAAGCCCTCGAAGTCTTCGCCACGTACCGCCTGCGCCTGATCGAAGAACTCGGCGCCGACCCGGGCCCCACGCTCCTGGCCCTCAACACCGCCATCCTTCGTGGCGACGAGCTTCCCGGAACCCGCGCGCGACAGCGCGATGCTGAGGCCGACCTGAGCGCCTCGACGCCCGGAAACCTCTACTCGGCTGTTGCCGCCCGGTCGCATTCCGTTGCCGAGGCGGATCCGGTCGACTCAGCGGCGAACTCGACCAGCGACGGTGGCTCTCGACGGACCGGCGCGTCACCCACCGTGGAGGTGGGCGGCCGGGAGCCGGCGAACACACTGCCCGCCGAAGCGTCGAACGGCAGCAGGCCTGACCGATCGACGGCAAACCACCGCACAGCAGTCGGCCTGCGTGCCGCACCCAATGAATTGCTCGGTCGCTCGACAGATCTCGATGCGATCGCCGATCTGGCGCATCGCTCCAGGGTCACCACCGTCCTCGGACCCGGCGGTACGGGCAAGACCCGGGTCGCCAACGCGGTGGGTGAACGGCTGGCTCGTTCGGTGCCGGTGGTGCTCGTCGAATTGGCCTCGGTGCAAGCCGAATCGGAGGCGGGTGCCGAATCGCGCACCGGCATCGAGGTTGCGATCGGGCAGGTGATGGGCCTGGGGGAGGTGATTCGTGAACCGGGTGCCATCCGACAGGGCATCCACATCGACGCGAGGACCCGGCTGCGTGAGGCGCTCGCGGCGCGGCCGATGGTGCTGATTCTGGACAATTGCGAGCACGTGATCGATGCCGCGGCCGAGGTGGTCGCCGATCTCGTCGGCAGTTGCGCCCAGCTGACCGTGCTCACCACCAGCCGCTCGCCGCTGGCGATCACCGCCGAATCCGTCTATCCCCTCGCCCCTCTGGCGATCGACGCGGCTGGTTCGCCTGCCACCGAGCTGTTCTCGGCTCGCGCCCGGGCGGTGCGCCCTGACGTGCGGCTCGACCCCGACACCGTGGCCCGGTTGTGCCGCACCCTCGACGGTCTCCCGCTGGCGATCGAGCTCGCCGCCGCCCGGGTTCGCACGATGAGCGTCGCCGAGATCGAGACCAGACTCGAGCATCGTTTCGCCCTGTTGCGCAGCGGTGATCGGTCCGCGCCGCACCGGCATCGCACACTGCACGCGGTGATCGCTTGGAGCTGGAACCTCCTCGACCCCGATCAGCAGGTGACCCTGCGCAGGCTGAGCCGTTTCGTGGCCGGGTTCACCCTGTCCGCGGCCGAGGTCGTCGCGGCGGGCCCGGATGTGGCCGCCGCGGTCGACGGGCTGGTCGGCCAGTCTCTGCTCACCGTCCTCGACGACCCGGACGGCGTTGGCATCCGCTATCGGATGCTCGAAACGGTCCGTGAGTTCGGGGTCGAGCAGATCGCCGCCGTCGACGCGGTGACCGACGGCGCCGAATCCGCGCTCGTGCTCGCCAGGATGTTCTGCTGGGCGCGGGAATTCGCGCTGGAGTCGTTTCGTGGTTACCGCGGCGGCGATCAGGTGACATCGGTGCTCGCGGTGACCGCCGACCTGGACAACCTGGTCGCCGTACTGCGTACCGCCGTCGATCGCGCCGACCCACACACCGCGTATTCGGTCTTTCCCGTGGTCGCGATGGTCTGGGTGATGCGCGGCGCGCACCTGGAATTCACCGGGTGGGCAATGCGATTGGTCGCCCTCGTGCCGCCGCCACCGTCGACGGGCGAGACCGCCGACCTGCAGATGATCGCGCATCTGCTGACCTGCTTGCACATGCTGTTCCTCAAGGACGGTGGCGTCCGCGCGACGGCGATCGTGCGCTCGCGCGCGCGGCGGTTGCAGACGCACCCTGATCTGGATCCGGGCCTGTCCTTCCTCGGTGCGGTGATCACCGTGCAGCCCAGGCAGTTCCGGTTGGGCAGGCTGTTCGCCCGGGGCGCGCGCTCACGTCATCGGCAAGTCCGCATCGCGGCGCTGGTAGCGCGCGCCAACTTCTGGGAGAACGGAGGCAACGTCGCGGGCTCGACCCACGACTCCTTACGCGCCCTCGACGACATGGACCAGGCGGAGGTGTGGGGCATGGCGACGGTGTGCCAGCACCTGGCCCAGCTGGCCGGCCAGTCCGCGCACTATGACGACGCCGTGGAGTACTACCGCCGTGCGCTGGAGCTGATGGGCAAGCTCCGCGTGCACGAGGAGATCATGGAGAGCCGCTGCTACCTGGCCGCCGCCTTGGTGGGCAGCGGCAGGCTCGAGCAGGCGCGCGCCGAACTCGACTTCGCTGTGCGCCCGGATGATTCCGGCGTCAGCCCGGTCGACGACCCTACTGTTCGCCGCAACCACCGGCTGGCGAACGCCGCCACCGCCCTCGCCGAGCTCGAACTCGCCGAGGGCGATATCGACGCCGGACTCCGCCATTACCGGCGTGGGTTGGAGCTGCTCGGGTGGCCCGATTTCGAACCGACGCCCGGTCCCGGTTCGCTGATGGTGGCGGCGGCCACCGTGAGCGCCCATGTGCTGCACGGCCGGGCATCCGTTGTCACCGGCCTGGTCACCGAGGTGATCGAGACCGCCGATCAACGGCTGGCGCAGTACATAGACCTGCCGCAGATCGGCGCGGTCGCGTGCGCACTCGGGTCCTACCTGCTCGCCACAGAGAACCGGCATACCGACGGTCTCGAACTGCTCACTCTGGCAAAGACATCGATGGCAAGGCAGGACGGGCCGTCGACGGAACTGGTCGCGCACCTCGCCCTGCATCGGAGCGTGGTGGGCGATGCCGTGATGGATGCCGCCCTGCATCGCGCGGCGGGTACGCGTCGTCTCGATGCCGCGATGCGGATCATCGAGATCATCGCCGGACTGCACTGACACGACAACGGCACCCGACCCGGTGGATCGGATGCCGTTGCGGGAGATCGATGGTCAGGCGCGGCGCATATAGGCCCGCACCGCCAGCGGCGCGAACACCGCGATCACCACGAGCGACCCGACCAGCGACCAGATGAGATCACTGCCATAACTGTTGGCGTTCATCAGTTCCCGGCAGGTGTTGACCATGTAGTACACCGGGTTGGCGTGGTTGAGTGCCTGCATCCAGCCCGGCATGGTGCTCACCGGGGCGAAGGCGCCGGACATGAACGTCAGCGGGAACATCACCATCATCGAGATGCCCTGCACGGACGCGGCGCTCTTACCGGTGACACCGACCAGCGCCCAGATCCAGCTGACCGCGAACGAGCACACCACGACCACCAGGCAGGCCGCGACCACGCCGACCAGACCGCCGCCCGGCCGGTAGCCCAGGCACAGTCCGACCAGCACGGTCAGTGTCGAGGCGATGGCGTAGCGCACCATGTCGGCCAGCAACGCGCCTGCCAGCGCCGAAACCCGGGCGATGGGCAGGGATTTGAAGCGGTCGAACACCCCTTTGTCCATGTCCTCGCGCAACTGCGTACCGGTGACCACAGAGGTCAGCACCACGGTTTGCACCAGGATGCCCGGGATGAGCACCGGCAGATAGCCGGACACGCTGCCCGAGATCGCCCCGCCGAAGATGTAGGTGAACAGGGCGGTGAACAGGATCGGCTGCACCGTCACGTCGAAGAGCTGTTCGGGATTGTGTTTGATCTTGAGCAGGCCGCGATAGGCCATGGTGAACGAGGTGGAAATCGTGTCGCGCAGACCGATCCGGTCGCTGGCCTGGGGGATGTCGTCGATGGTCGCGGGAGCGGTGAGTACTGCGGTCATGCCGCGCTCCGTTCGGTGTCGTCGGATTCGTCGGCCGGGTGGCCGGTGATGGTGAGGAAGACTTCGTCCAGCGTCGGCTTGCTGACGGTGATCTCGGAGACCCCGATCTCCCAGTCGCGCAACCGGATCAGCAGGTCGGCGGTGAGATTCGGGTCGGGCAGCGGCGCGGTGAGCCTGCCCGCTTCCGGGCTGATCTGCGCGCTCACGTCGAGGAAGTCGCCCACGATGCGGCGGGCCTCGTCGAGCTGCTCGGGATCGACCAGCGTGAGGTGGACCGATGCGCCGCCGATGGAGGCTTTGAGCTGGTCGGCGGTGCCGTCGGCGATCACCTTGCCCCGGTCGATCACCGCGATCCGGTCGGCCAGCTGGTCGGCCTCGTCGAGGTACTGGGTGGTGAGCAGCACCGTCGCGCCCTCGCGGACCAGCCTGCGGATGGTTTCCCACATCTGCGCACGGGTGCGCGGATCCAGGCCGGTGGTCGGTTCGTCGAGGAACAGCAGAGGCGGGGTGGAGATGAGGCTGGCGGCGAGGTCGAGGCGCCTGCGCATGCCGCCGGAGAAGTTCTTCAGCGGCTTGTTCGCCGCCTCGGTGAGGTCGAACTCCTCGAGCAGTTCGACGGCCTTGCGGCGGGCGTCGGGGCGGCTCAGACCGAGCAGCCGGGCGAAGATGATCAGGTTCTCGGTGGCGCTGAGCATCTCGTCGACCGAGGCGTACTGGCCCGTGACACCGATCAGCGAGCGCACCGCGTTCGGTTCGGCCACCACGTCGCGGCCGAAGATCCGGGCGCTACCGCCGTCGGGGCGGAGCAGGGTGGCCAGCATCTTGATGGTCGTGGTCTTGCCCGCGCCGTTCGGTCCGAGCACGCCGTACACAGCGCCGCGCGGCACCGCCAGGCTCACGCCGTCGACCGCCCGCTGTTTCCCGAACACCTTGACCAGCCCGTCCGCCTCGACGGCGAGGGATGAAGTGGGTGTGTAAGTCATGAGCACTACCGTGCCCACCCCCACTTGCACGCCCCTTGCACGGCACTGTCGTCGCGCGGTTACTCGGCCAGCAGGAGCTTGCGCAGGGCGGTGCGGTCGGGCTTGCCGGGGCCGCGGAGCGGGATTTCGGACAGGACGGCCAGCTCACGCGGTGCGGCGATCGAGTCGAGTTCAGCCACCACGTGGGCACGCAGTTCGTCCAGCGTCGGCGCGGCACCCGGTGTCGGCACGATCGCGACCGCGACCCGCTGACCCAGCCGCTCGTCGGGCAGACCGAGCACGATGCATTCGCGGATACCGGGATGGTTGGCCAGCACGGCCTCCACCACCTGCGGAATCACCAGCAGCCCACCGGTCATGATCGCCTCGTCGAGGCGCCCCGAAATCGAGAGCACACCGTCTTCGAAGGAGCCGGCGTCCTCGGTCCGGAACCAGCCGGGCTCGGCGAAGGCCGGATGGTCGGGCAGATTGCGGTAGCCGTGCGCGATCATCGCGCCGCCGAGGATGACGCGACCGTCCTCGATCCGCACCTCGGTGCCGTCGAGCGGCACGCCCTCGTAGACGCACCCACCGCAGGTCTCGCTCATCCCATATGTCCGCACCACGGTGATACCGAGGTCGCGGGCCCGGTCGAGGACGGGCGCGGGCGTGGCCGCACCGCCGACCAGGACACCGTCGAGCCCGGCCAGCGCCTTGGCCGCCACCGGCGAATCCAGCGACTTGATCAGCTGCGTCGGCACCAGCGCGGTGTAGCGACGCGGTCCACGCATCGCCCCGACCGCCCCGGCCAGCGCCTCTGGCAGGAACCCGCCCGACACGTCGAGCACGGTCGGCTCGGTGCCCGCGAGGATGCTGCGCAGCAACACCTGGATACCGGCGATGTGATGAGTCGGCAGAGCCAGCAGCCAGCTACCCGGTCCGCCGAGGCGGTCGTGGGTGGCATTGCCGCTGGCACGCAGAGCCTCGGCGCCCAGCAGCGCGCCCTTGGGGATGCCGGTGGTGCCCGAGGTCGTCACGACCAGCGCGACATCGTCATCGATCGGATCGCCAGGCTTGAGCGCGTCGGAAAGCCTGCGCGCCTCCCGCCGGTCGGTGGTCGGGATCGGTAGCCACGCCGGTCCGCTGCCGTCGAGGGCTTGGCGCAGGTGGGGCATCACTTCGCTGACCCCGGCACCGGTCGGCATCTGCAGCGTCCGCAAGGTTCTGCTCACCCCACCACCTCCGGAAACAGCTTGCCGCGCGCCCTCACGGCTTCGATCGTGTCATGCGACCGACAAGACCCGGCCAACGGGTCGGTTTGCCGGGAAACGGGTCGGGAAAGCCAGACATAGCGACTGCGATTCAGTAGGTGGACACTCGTACTGCGTTCCGGACGGCGTCGGTCGGGCGCTTGCTCGCAGCTATCGTGCGCGGCCGAGCCGCCATCGGCAACTCGGCTCGGCCGCGGGCACTGCTCGCTCACTCCGGCGACCAGCGCGAATCCCGCCGGATCGGATGTTCGGCGGGAACCTGAACCAGCACGATCGCGACCCCGTCCGGATCTCGCACCCACATCTCCCACAGACCCCACGGTTCGAGCACGGGCGGGCGCTCGATCGCAATTCCCTTCAGCGACAACTCCGCCGCCGCGTCCTCGACATCGCGCACCTGCAACCAGATCGCGCCGTCGAAGCTGCCGGAGTGTCCGCTGCCACCGTGCGCGGCGACTTCGATCAGCGACTGCCCGGCGAAGAACACCGTGCCGCCGGGGTACTCCCGCGCGATCGCCAAGCCGAGGCCGTCGCGGTAGAACGCCAGCGTGCGCCCGTAGTCGCTGGGACGCACGATGATCCGGCTGTTGAGAATCTCCATGGGGTGTCCGTTCTCAGAAGTACCAGGGGTAGGGCGTCCAATCGGGCTTGCGCTTCTCCAGGAACGAGTCTCGGCCCTCGACCGCTTCGTCGGTCATGTACGCCAGGCGGGTCGCCTCGCCCGCGAACAGCTGCTGACCGACCAGACCATCGTCGAGCAGGTTGAACGCGTACTTCAGCATGCGCTGCGCCTGCGGCGATTTGCCGTTGATGTCGGCGGTCCACTCGAGCGCGACGTTTTCCAGCTCGTCATGGTCGACGACCTTGTTCACCGCACCCATCTGGTGCATCTCCTCGGCCGTGTACGGCCTGCCGAGGAAGAAGATCTCGCGGGCGAACTTCTGGCCGACCATCTTCGCCAGATACGCGCTGCCGTAACCGCCGTCGAACGAGCCGACGTCGGCATCGGTCTGCTTGAACCGCGCGTGCTCGCGCGAGGCGAGCGTCAGATCGCAGACCACGTGCAGGCTGTGCCCGCCACCCGCCGCCCAGCCGTTGACCAGCGCGATCACCACCTTGGGCATGAAACGGATCAGCCGCTGCACCTCGAGGATGTGCAGTCGGCCCGCGCGCGCCGCGTCGACGGTGTCGGCGGTCTCGCCGTCGGCGTACTGGTAGCCGTTGCGGCCGCGAATGCGCTGGTCACCGCCGGAACAGAACGCCCAGCCACCGTCCTTCTCGCTCGGACCGTTGCCGGTGAGCAGCACCGCGCCCACATCGGGGCTCATCCGCGCGTGATCGAGCGCGCGGTACAGCTCGTCGACGGTGTGTGGGCGGAACGCGTTGCGCACTTCGGGCCGGTCGAACGCGACCCGCACCGTGCCCTGCCCGATATGTCGGTGGTAGGTGATGTCGGTCAGGTCCTCGAACCCGGGGACGGGCTGCCACAGCTTCGGATCGAAAGTCACGAACACGATTATTGCCCTACTGTCCGGCAGCTCGGTACAAGGTCGTAACACCGCAGCTCGAGCGGTCGCCGCATACTCTGAACACCCGATGCGTATAGTTGCGCCTGCTCGTACATCGAACCGATCCGGAGGAACCTGAAAGTGGTTGCAGCACTGTCTGAATCCCTGCTCGACGACGCCAAGCGTCCGGCTTTCCTTGCTGACGCCGTCGAGGTGCTCGACGCCGAGGTCTCGGACAAAGGTGGTGCGTCCGGCCTCGCCGTGAAGGGTGGCTACGCGGCGGTCAAGAAGATCAGCCCGACCATCGTTCCCGACGGCCTCGCGTCGCTGGCGCCGAAACTGCTCGATCAGCTCCAGCCGTACTGGGCCGAATTCACCGCCTCCGGCACCGGCACCTTCGCCGATCTGCTGGCCGCGAAGTCCGATCAGGTCGCCGAGTCGCTGCTGGCCGTCACCGACGCCCGCGCCGAATCGTCCACCCGGCCGGCACTGAAGAAGGTGTATTCGTCGATGCGTGGCTCTGCCAAGAAGCACGTCATCGAGGCACTGCCGCGCGTGGGCGATCTGGTGCAGAAGCACGCGGGCTGAGCGGTACGGCGGGGTAGCCCTCGCCGCGATCGTTTGATCCAGGCCGGTGCGAGTTCGGGCAACCGAACCGCACCGGCCTTTTCGCGTTCGCAGGTGACCACCCTCACGTAACGGGGGTAGGCGGTGGCGGCGGACACATCGATTCCCGGTCGGCGGTAAATTCCACGACGGGCTGTGTGAGAAACATTACCGCCAGGGTGAACTCCAGGATAATTGCGGGTTGCCACGAATTCGACAAGAGCGCGCGAGTCATCTGCGCGATTGACAACCACCCGGCCCCATCGGTTACGTTGCCAATCAAGCGATTCGGAATACGAATTGTTTTGAATGACCGCAATGCACAGGTCGAAAGGAAGTTTGCTCACATGATCTCTCGCAAGACCCTCGCCGCCACCGGTGCTGCCGCTGCCGCCGCTGTCATGTTCCTCGGTCCCGTCGCCGTCGCGGGCGCCGACACCGGCTCCGCCGACGCCGCCACCGGCTCGGCTGACGTGCTGACCGGCTCGTCCGCGGGTTCGGGTGTGCTCGAGTCGGGCAGCGCCGCGGTCGACAGCGCGACGTCCGCCGTCCTCAACATCATCGAGTCCATCACGGGCATCCAGGATCTCACCGCGCCCGCGGAGTGAGCTGAATATTCGTTCGACCAGCCTTTTGCCGGGTTGGCGGAAATTCCGGCGGCGGGCAAGTAGCTCGTCGCCGGATTTCTCTCTTTTGTTGTTCTCTTTGCGATTTCATGAATATCGGCCGCCCTCGTCTATGAATTGCTGTTCATCTCGCCCTTGGCCCCGCGGTAATTGGTCGTATGGCCGAATTCCGGTGCGCCGCGCGCACTCGGTGACGTAGGCAACGCGGGCCGGGGGCAGACGGGTGCGCGCCGGTCTGACAGGCTGTGATTGTGAATCCGTCTACTGCGCAGGCACGAGTGGTCGTCGACGAGCTCGTCCGCGGCGGCGTCCGCGAGGTGGTGCTGTGTCCCGGATCGCGCAACGCGCCATTGGCCTTCGCGCTGCAGGCGGCGGACGCGGCCGGGGAGCTTCGGCTGCATATGCGCGTCGACGAGCGCACCGCGGGATTTCTCGCGATCGGTCTCGCGGTGTCGTCGGGACGGCCGGTCCCGGTCGTGATGACCTCCGGCACCGCGGTGGCGAACCTGGGTCCGGCGGTGCTGGAGGCCAACTACGCGCGGGTGCCGCTGATCGTCGTCAGCGCGAACCGCCCCTACGAGATGCTCGGCACCGGCGCCAATCAGACGGTGGAACAGCTCGGGCTGTTCGGCTCTCAGGTGCGCGCCACGATCAGCCTCGGGCTGGCCGAAGCCGAGGCGGGGGAGTCGGCCTATCCGCGGCAGAACAGTGTGTGGCGCTCGTCGGTATGCCGGGTGCTCGCCGCCGCGCGCGGAACCCGCTCCGGCAACGCGGGTCCCGTGCAGTTCGACATCCCGCTGCGTGAACCGCTGGTCCCCGAGCTTTCCGACGATCCGCTGCCCGTCGGTCGCGAGGGTGAACGACCGTGGACGGCAACCCAGTACGCCACTCTCGACGTGCCGCTCGACATCGACCTGACGCCCGACACCGTCGTCATCTCCGGCCACGGCGCGCGGCTGCTGCCCGAACTCGCCGCGCTGCCGACGGTGGCCGAACCCACCGCGCCGATGCACGGACCCGCCCTGCATCCGCTCGCGTTGTCGCTGCTGAAGCCGACCCAGGCGATCATCACCGGCCGCCCGACCCTGCACCGGCAGGTCTCGCGGGTGCTGGCCGATCCGGACGTCACCGTGTTCGCGCTCACCACCGGTCCGCGCTGGCCCGATGTCTCCGGCAATGTCGTCGGCACCGGTACTCGCGCGGTGACCACCGGCGCACCCGGTCCCGCCTGGCTGGCGCGCTGCTCGGAACTGAACCAGCAGGCCGAATCGGTGGTGCGGGCCGAGCTGGCCGGGCATCCGAAGGCGACCGGTCTGCACGTGGCGGCCGTGGTCATGGACGCGTTGCGAGACGGCGATCAATTGCTGCTCGGCGCGTCGAACCCGGTGCGCGACGCCGCTCTGGTCTCGCATCCGCGCCCGGGCATCCGGGTGCTGTCCAACCGTGGTGTCGCCGGTATCGACGGCACCGTCTCCGGTGCCGTTGGCGCCGCCCTGGCACATCCGGGCCGCACCGTGGCGCTGATGGGTGACCTCACCTTTCTGCACGATGCGTCCGGCCTGCTGATCGGGCGCGGCGAACCACGGCCGGACAACCTCACGATCGTCGTCGCCAACGACGACGGCGGTGGCATCTTCGAACTGCTCGAGCAGGGCGATCCGCAGTACGCGGGCGTATTCGAGCGGGTATTCGGCACACCGCACGGCATGGATCTGGCCGCACTGTGCGCCGCCTACCGCATCCCCCACCGGCAGGTCGATCCCGACGAATTGGCTCTGGAACTGGTCGCCGACGCGCACGGACTGCGGGTGCTGGAGGTCGCGACCGAGCGTTCCAGCCTGCGTGAACTGCACGCGGGCCTGCGGGCGAAGATCGCCGGTCAGGCGTCCTCCGCGCCGGTGAACCCCTCGCCGCCCTCGTCGTAGGGAACGGGGATGGCCTGTTCGATCACGTCCGCCGGATTCGCGGTTTCGGCGTCTCGGGCGATCTGTGCGGCCATCTCGTCGGTGTAGTCGGCGGCGTCGAAGTAGGCCGGATCGTCGGGGTCGTCATCGCGGAAGGCGGACTGTTCCTGCTCGACACGATCGGCCTCGGGGACTTCGTCCAGTGGGCGAGCGGGTTCGTGGTCGATCATCGGTGCTCCTCGTTCGTCGGCCTGCTCGATCCGTCGAGCCTCGGACGTGATGTGGACGCTGATCGGGTCCTGCGCTGTCCAGCGTGCGCCGATCCGGTGCGCACGGCAACCCGCACCGATGACTTTCCGGCGATGGTGCCGTCTTCATGAGTGCAGCCACCTGCCACCGATGAGGAGTGCTCATGCAACCGCAGTTCGATTTCGAACCCGCCGCCCGGTCGCTTGCCGCGGTCGTCGACGGCATCACCGACGATCAGCTCGCCGACCCGACGCCGTGTGCCGAGTCCACGGTGCGCGATCTGCTCGCCCATGTGGTCGGGCTCACCGAGGCTTTCCGGCAGGCCGCGACCAAGGAATCGGTCGGTCGGTCCGCGCCGCCACCGGCCGGTTCCGACAGCCCGCTGCCCGATGACTGGCGCACCCGCATCGCCGCGCAGCTCGAGACATTGACGTCGGTGTGGCGAGTGGCCGAGGCATGGGACGGTGATACCGAGGCCGGTGGAGTCGAGTTGCCTGCCGCCGTCATGGCGATCGTCGCGCTCGACGAGATCACTATTCACGCGTGGGACCTCGCCGTCGCGACGGGACAGCAGCTGACCGTGACCCCCGCTGACCTGGCGATCCTGCACGAGTTCCTGCGCGAAACCGACCCCGCGGGTACACCCGGCTTGTTCGGCCCGGTCGTCGAGATCCCCGCCGACGCACCGGCATTCCACCGATTGCTCGGCCTCACCGGTCGCGACCCCGCCTGGCGCTCCGCGACGGTCGCGTCGAATCCTCGGGCTTGACGCGAACTTCCGATACCGGCGCTGAGTCGATTTAGACCCCGGGCGAATTCGTCAGGTGGTCACGCGCTGCCGTCGCCGGGCGTGATGACGAATGTTCCCGCGGCGGTGGCGATGGTGGCGGCTCGTGCCGAGCGGTCGGCGATGTCGTCGTCGATCGGATCGCCGCTGGCCAGTAATCGGTAGTAGAGCGGTGCGGAGACGGCGGAGAGCACGGCGCGCGGGTCGGTGCCGACGGGTGCCTCGCCACGGATGACGGCCTGTTCCACGCACGGTGCCCACTCGTTGAGGCGGGTGTCGTAGAAGGTGTGCAGCGCGGCGGCGGTGGCATCGTCGCAGGTGGCGGCGGCGATGACGGCGCGGAAGAGGTTGCTCTGGCGGCCGTCGGCCAGGGTCTTCGCGACCAGCCGGGCATTGGCTGTCAGGTCGTCGAGCAGTGAGCCGGTGTCGGCGCGGGGCAGCGACTGTTCGGCCATGTCGACGAGCAGGTCGGCGACCAAGCCCGCCGGGGTGCGCCAGCGGCGATAGACGGTGGTTTTGCCGACCCCGGCACCGGTGGCGACCTCGGTCAGGTCGAGCTGCGCGAATCCCCGGTCCGCCAGCAGATCACCGGCCACTTCCAGGACGGACTCGCGTACCCGGGCGGTGCGCCCACCAGGGCGAACAGAGCCCGGCCAAGCGATGTCGTGATCCATAACGGAACTCCTGTTTCATTTAGTGCGAATCGGGTGTACTGTCGGTCGTGTTAACGAAACAATAGACCCTTTAGGAGCTCTCATGGAATACCGGCGGCTCGGCGCATCTGGTCTTCTCGTTCCGGCACTCGGCTTCGGCGCAGGTACTTTCGGCGGCCGTGGTGCGCTGTTCAGCGCATGGGGCGATACCGATGCCGCGCAGGCCAGGCGCTTGATCGACATCAGCCTGGAGGCCGGTGTCACCCTGTTCGACACGGCCGATGTCTATTCCGACGGCGCGTCGGAGGAGGTGCTCGGCGCGGCGATCAAGGGCAGGCGCGAGCAGGTGCTGCTGTCGACGAAATCGGCCCTGCCCACCGGCCCCGGCCCGCACGAGGCGGGCTCGAGCCGCGCCAGGCTGATCCGTGCCGTCGACGCCTCGTTGCGCCGCCTCGGCACCGACTACCTCGACCTGTTCCAGCTGCACGCCTTCGATGCGGGCACCCCACTGGCGGAGACCCTCACGGCCCTGGACGATCTCGTTCGGGCAGGCAAGATCCGCTACCTCGGCGTCTCCAACTTCGCCGGCTGGGAGTTGATGAAAACGCTCGCCACCGCAGAGGCGCTCGGCCTGGAAAAGCCGGTGGCACATCAGGTCTACTACTCGCTGGTCGGTCGCGACTACGAATGGGAACTGATGCCCCTCGGCACCGACCAGGGCGTCGGTTCCATCATCTGGAGCCCGCTCGGCTGGGGCAGGCTCACCGGCAAAGTCCGTCGTGGACAACCGCTTCCAGCGGGTAGCCGCCTGCACGAGACGGCGCAGGCAGGCCCACCCGTCGATGACGAACGGCTCTACGACGTTGTCGACGTGCTCGATCGGATCGCCGCCGAAACGGGCCGCAGCGTCCCGCAGATCTCCCTGAACTGGCTGCTCACCCGGCCCACCGTCGCCACCGTGTTGATCGGCGCCCGCAACGAGGAGCAGTTACGCCAGAACCTGGGCGCTGTCGGCTGGCAACTCGACCCCGAGCACTTGGCCGCCCTCGATGCCGCGAGCGCGACCACACCCCCGTACCCCTACTACCCGTACCACCGGCTGCCCGACTTCACCCGGCTCAACCCGCCGGCGATCCGCGCGGCCTGATCGAGCAGGTCAGTACACGTCGCGCACGTACCGCTTCTCGGCCACGAGCTGCTTCTTGAAGGCCAGCGCGCCCGCCTCGTCCAGCTTTCCGTGGATCTGGGCGATCCGCAGCAGGGTGTCGTCGACATCCTTGGCCATGCGGGCGGCGTCACCGCAGACGTAGAAGTGGCCGCCGTCGCGCAGCCACGACCACAGCTCGGCACCGTGCTCGATCATCCGGTGCTGGACATAGACCCGTTCGCGCTGATCACGGGAGAAGGCCAGGTCGAGGCGGGTGAGGAAACCGGAGCGGAACATGTCCTCGAGCTCGGCGCGGTAGTAGAAGTTCTGGGCGGCGTGCTGGTCGCCGAAGAACAACCAGTTGCGGCCGGTCGCGCCGATAGCCCGCCGCTCGTGCAGGAAACCGCGGAAAGGAGCGATACCGGTACCCGGCCCCACCATGATCATCGGGGCATTCGGGTCCAGCGGCGGACGGAAATGCGGTGCCCGCTGCAGAAAGATCGGCACCTCGGTAGTGCCCCGGTCGGCCAGGAACGTCGAGCACACCCCACCACGCCGCGCCGAGGTGCCCACCGGGTCGCCGTAGCGGACGACACCGACCGTCAGCTGCACCTCGTCGGGAGTGGTCAACGGGCTCGAGGAGATCGAATACTGGCGTGGTTGCAGCTTTTTCAGTGCACCCAGCCAGTCGACGAGATCGGTGCGCACCGGGAAGTCGCGCAGCACATCGACGGCCTGGCGATCCCACAGGTAGGAGGCGAGCTCATTGCGGTTGTCGCGGCGCAGCAGCTTGGCCAGCTGCGGGTGCGGGTTGCGCTCGCCGATGAAGCCGAGCAGATCCTGGCTCACCTTGGTGATGTCGTAGTGGGTGCGCAGGGCATCGGTGAGCGTGAGTTCGCGGTCGTCGACTTCGATCACGCGCCGACCGTCGAGGCCGGTGCAGGCGAGCCATTCATCGACCAGGTCGGGACAGTTGGCGGGCAGCACGCCGAGGGAATCGCCCACTTCGTACCCGGCATCGAGGTCGTGGAGGTCGAAACCGAAGCGCCGCACCTCTTTCGGCGAGCCGGGTGCGCTCAGGATCTCGTTGCGCATCAGGGTGGCGCGGACCGGGGACTGGCGGGTGAACGGAGCGGCGGTGGTGCGGCGCTGTGCCCGGGCGGGGGCAGGCGCGAGTTGCCGGTCGAGCACGATCGCGCCACCGCGACCGGCCGGTGACGGCATCGCATGGGACGAATTCGCTTGTAGGGCATGGCCATTTGCGCCCAGTGAATCGCGGCCATTCGATGCACCGGCGAGCGAACCGTCGCGGCCGCGCGGAGTGCCTGCCGGTACGGCGTCGCGACCGGGTGGGGTGCCGCCGTCGTCGGGTGATCCGCTGGTGATCGCGGCCAGGACATCATCGAGCCACTGCTCGGCGGTGTCGGCGAAATCGGGTTCGCTGTCCACCCGCGGCAGCAGCCGCTTCGCGCCACGTTCGGCGAACAGCGTGTCGAGCTTGCGGCCATGTCCACAGAAATCGTCATAGGAGGAGTCACCGAGCGCGAACACCGCGTAGCGAACACCGTTGAGGCGAATGATGCTGTCTTCGAGCCTGGTCCAGAAGTCGGCACCGTTATCCGGTGGGCCACCGTCACCGAACGTGCTGGTGACGATGAGAACGTCACCGGCAATCGAGGTCAGCTCGCACGAATCCATATCGAGCAACGACGGCATGAGGCCCGATTCCGAGAGGCGGGCCGCGACGGTGGCGGCCAGTTCTTCGGCGTTACCGGTCTGGGAGGCCCACAGTACGGTGACCGGGTGGGGGGCAGCGCTGTCGGTGGCTTCGGCGGTGGCGCCCGTATTGCGGGAGTACATGCCGGCCAGTAGCCCGTCGACCCACAGGCGCGACTGTGTCGACAACGGTGCGCTCACCGGCAGCACCGGCTGCCCGGTCACCGGCAGTGACTGCAGGGCGGCGAGGTAGCCACCGAGATAGATGCGCTCGGTCTCGCTGAGCGTGGGCGAGGTACCGGCGTCGAGGCCGAGTATCCCGGCCAGCGGATGCGCGGCCGGTTGCGCGGGCAGCTGTGCGGGTTGTGTCGGCGCCTGCTCGGGGGTGGCGGCGGGGCCGACCCGGCGCAGTGCCACCGCGCAGGCCTTGAACTCCGGCTGCAACGAAGCCGGATCCACCGCGTCATTGGTGACCGCGTTGATCGTCAGATATTCGCCCTGTTCGTCATTCCAGTGGAAAGGAGCAAAACAATCACCAGGTCGCACCCGGTCGCTGATCCGCACCGGCAGCACAGCACGGCCTCGGCGCGACGCGATCTCGAGCTGATCGCCCGGCTTCAGATCGAGTCGCTCGGCATCGGTGGGATGCACTTCGACGAACGGCCCGCCTGTCAGCTTGGTGAGCTTGGTGACTTTGCCGGTCTTGGTCATCGTGTGCCACTGATGTTGCAGCCGGCCGGTATTGAGCAGGAACGGGTAGTCGTCGTCGGGCAGCTCGGCGGCGGGCAGATGCGGACGGGGGAAGAACACCGCGCGCCTGCTCGGGGTGGCGAACGCGAGCCGCGGAGTGGTGCCGTCGGCCGCCACGTGCAGCGGCTGATGGGTGCCGTCGTTGACGTAGCGGATCGGGTTGCGCGGGCTGTCGGCGTCCTTGCACGGCCACTGCATCGGCCCTTCCGCCAAGCGCTCGTAGCTCATGCCGCTCAGGTCATAGCCGGTGGCCGGGTTGGTGAACTGGCGCAGCTCGGCGAACACCTCGGCGCTGGAGGTGAAGTCGAAGCCGGGGAAACCCATGGCGGTGGCGACCTGGGCGATCAGCAGCCAGTCCGGTCGCGCGTCGCCGATCGGGTCGACCGACTGCTGCAGCAGGGTGACGTTGCGCTCCGAATTCACCATCACCGCATCGGTTTCGGCCCACAGCGCGGCGGGCAGCAGCAGATCGGCGTAGGCGTTGGTCGCGGTCTCGGCGTAGGCATCCTGCACCACGACCAACTCGGCCGCTTCGAGACCCGCGATCACGGTTTTGCGGTTGGCGACGGTGGCGACGGGATTGGTGCAGATGATCCACGCGGCCTTGATCTCGCCGTCGGCCAGCCCGCGGAACATGTCGATGGTGCCGGGGCCCGACTCGGTGCGCAGGGTGCCGTCGGGCAGATCCCAGGCGGTTTCGACGAAGGTGCGATCGGCGGGGGAGAGCAGGCTGCGCTGGCCGGGCAGGCCGGGGCCCATGTAGCCCATCTCGCGGCCACCCATGGCGTTGGGCTGGCCGGTGAGCGAGAAGGGCCCACTGCCCGGCCTGCAGATGGTGCCGGTCGCCAGGTGCAGGTTGACCAGGGCGTTGGTGTTCCAGGTGCCGTGCGTGGACTGATTGAGCCCCATCGTCCACAGCGACATCCACTCGCCCGCCTCGGCGATCATCGTGGCCGCGGTGCGGATATCGGCCTCGGCCAAGCCGGTCAGCTCGGCGACGCGGGTCGGCGGATAGTCGGCGAGGAACTCGGGCATCGCGTCCCAGCCCTCGGTGTGCTCGGCGATGAACGCGGTGTCGATCGCACCGTCGGCGACCAGCAGGTGCAGCAGTCCGTTGAGCAGTGCGAGGTCGGTACCCGGGGCGATCTGCAGGAACAGGTCGGCGCGGGCGGCGGTATCGGTGCGGCGCGGGTCGACCACGATCAGCTTGGCGCCCGCCTTGAGCCGGTCGGCCATGCGCAGATACAGGATCGGGTGGCAGTCGGCCATGTTCGCGCCGCTGACCAGGAACAGGTCGGCGTGTTCGAAGTCGTCGTAGGAACCGGGCGGGCCGTCCGCGCCGAGCGACTGCTTGTAGCCGGTGCCCGCGCTGGCCATGCACAGGCGCGAGTTGGCTTCGATGTGCTTTGTCCGCAGGTAGCCCTTGGCCAGCTTGGTGGCCAGGTACTGGGCCTCCAGCGACATCTGTCCGGAGACGTAGAGGGCGATCGCGTCGGGGCCGTGCTCGTCGAGGATCGCGCGCAGGCGGGTGGCGGTTTCGTGCACGGCCTCGTCGACCGGCAGCGGAACCGGGACCTGGCCGCGTTCGGGGCGCCGGTAGGCGGTGTCCATCCGGCCGGGTGCGGCCATCATCTCCGCGTGGGTGGCGCCCTTGGTGCACAGCCTGCCCGCGTTCGCCGGATGCAGCTTGTCGCCGCTGACCTTCGCGATCAACCGCGCGCCAGACTGATCAGTCTTTGTCTGGACGTTTATGCCGCAGCCGACGCCACAATACGAGCACTGTGTACGCACAGTGTCCGTGTCGCGGCCGTCCGCTTCCCCTGTCATGACTCGATCATCCGCATTTGTCGTTGCGCTCGATTTACCGAACGTTATGTCCAGGTGACAATCGACCTCACAAGTCAAAATTTCGACGGTGAGGAGATGGCCCGAATATCGCCCCTGATCAGGGCGCATTCCGGGCCGAAGGCATGCAACGGCGCACGGACCGGGGTGACCGGACTCACCCCGGCGATCGACAGGGTTTCAGCCCAATTTGTAGCCGCGGTGCAGTGCCACCACTCCGCCGGTGAGGTCACGCCACTGCACAGAGTCCCAGCCGGCGTCCGCGATCCGGCGGGCCAGCCTGCGCTGGTTCGGCCAGGCGCGGATCGACTCGGCCAGGTACACGTACGCGTCCGGGTTGGAACTCACGGCGCGCGCCACCCTGGGCAGCGCCTTCATCAGATACTCCATGTACACGGTGCGGAACGGCCCGAACACCGGCGTGGAGAACTCGCAGACCACGACCCGTCCGCCCGGTTTGGTCACGCGCAGCATCTCGCGCAGTGCCAGATCGATATCGGCGACATTGCGCAGCCCGAACGAGATGGTCACCGCGTCGAACGAATCGTCGGCGAACGGCAGTGCCATCGCATCGCCAGCCACCATCGGCACCTGCCGGAACCGGCCCGCCGCGAGCATGCCCTGGGAGAAGTCGGTGGCCACGCACCAGGCGCCGGACTTGCCGAGCTCCACGGTCGAGACGCCGGTACCCGCGGCCAGATCGAGGACCCGTTCGCCGGGACGCAGCCCGAGTGCCCGTCGCGTCGCCCACCGCCAGTACCGATCCTGGCCACCGGAGATGACCGTATTGGTGAGGTCGTAGCGCTTCGCCACACCGTCGAACATCGACGCGACCTCGTGGGGTTGCTTGTCCAGCGAAGCCCGAATCGGTTCTCGCTGCTCTGTTGTCGCCACGAACCGAGCTTAGAGTTTTTTCGCCGCGATAGCGCGGGTGGGTTTCACCACTCAGGCCGTACGTGGCAATCGCTCGCGCATCCCGGTGACGTCGGCGTAGTGGCCCATCAGTTCGGTGCAGACCGCGGGCCAGGTGCGGTGCAGCACCGACTTGCGCGCCGCCGCGGCGAACAACCCGCGCTGCCCCGCATCACGCAGGGCCGACACCGCGCTCGGCAGCAATTCCGCGAACCGGTCGACCGGCAGCAGGTACCCGTTGCGGCAGTGGGAGACCAGATCCCGTGGCCCACCGGCGTCGGGCCCGATCACCGGCACACCCGAGGACAGCGCTTCCTGCACGCCCTGGCAGAACGTCTCGTGCTCGCCGGGATGCACCATCACGTCCAGGCTCGCGTAGTGCGTTGCCAGTTCGCTGCCACCCAGCTCGCCGGTGAACACCGCGTCCGGCATCAACCTGCGCAGCCGGGCCCGTTCCGGTCCGTCGCCCACCACGACGAGCTGGATCGACGGGTCACCGGCCAGCGCGGCCAGCCGCTCCACGTGCTTCTCCGGTGCGAGCCTGCCCACGAAGCCGACGACGAGCCGGTCATCGGACCCCAGCCAGCTCGCCCGCAATTCGGCACTGCGCGCGGCCGGGTTGAACCTGGCGATATCCACGCCACGGCCCCAGCGACGCACTCGCGGGATCCCGTGCTCGGCGAGGTCGTGCGCGGCCGCCGACGACGGCGCCAGCGTGCGGGTAGCGCCCTCGTGGATCCGGCGCGTCCATGCCCACGCGGCCCGTGCGGCGAGCCCGAGTCCGTAGCTCTTGGCGAACCCGGCCACATCGGTCTGGTACACCGCGATGGTCGGCAGATCCAGCCGCGTCGCCGCGGCGAGCCCGCCGGCGCCGAGCAGGAACGGCGAGGCCAGGTGCACCACATCGGGATCGAAATCGGCGATGGCGGCGGTGATTCCCGGTTGCGGCAGACCCACAGGCAGCGAACTCACCTTCGGCACCATCATCGCGGGCACCCGGTGCACCGGGAAG
Organism: Nocardia sp. NPDC058518; assembly: GCF_042719655.1. Taxonomy (NCBI): domain Bacteria; kingdom Bacillati; phylum Actinomycetota; class Actinomycetes; order Mycobacteriales; family Nocardiaceae; genus Nocardia; species Nocardia sp. NPDC058518. Next base: position 20,226 of record NZ_JBHXNJ010000007.1, on the reverse strand, counting down.
CGGCCGTGAAAACGTGGTGCCGGTGGGGCGCCGCGCAGGGAATCGGGCGCCACGATCATCGCGTCGTGTCCGTGCTGGTCCAGGTGGTCCAACACCCGCAGCACGGAGTTGACGACGCCGTTCATGTTCGGCAGGAAAGACTCCGAGACGATGGCTACGCGCACTCTCTCAGGGTGACCGCCACAGCGCGCGACACCCCCACACCGACGTGAAGCCGGGACGAACAGCAAACGAAGTTACAGCTCGCGCCGCTTGCGGCGCACGATCCACAGCACCGGCAGAGCAAGTGCCCATGCCACGAAGATCACCGACGCCGCCGGGATGATCGCCACCCGTGAGTCGCGGCCTGCCACCCGGACCAGGTCGGGATCGCGCGTGCTGTACTCCACGTTGATCCGCTGACCAGCGGTCAGGTTCGTCGGATACAGGATGCCGACCTTCGGATTGTGGGTCACGCTGTCGGGCGTCACATAGGTCACCGCCGAACGCAGCCGACCCGCGGAGAGCACTTCGCCGGAGGTCACACCGCGATGCCGCTCGATCTCGAAATCGTTGCGCCAGGCAGCCAGCACCAGCAACACCATCAGCACGCTGATCACGGTCGCCGCACCGACCACCCACGCTCGAACCCGTCGCAGGCGCTTGTCCCGCCGCTCCGACAGGCTGGTTTCCGACACCCGCCACACAGTACCGGCTGTATTTCCGGCGGGCTGGTCCCGCGGGTTCGGACTGCCGCAGCCGCGCATCGCGAATACGCCTAGCATTCCCGTCATGTCCCGCAAATTCAGCTTCACCGTGCCCTATACCGTCCCGGTCGAAGAGCTTCACCGGGCACTTGTCGACGACGCTGTCTGGCAGGAGCGTTTCGCCGCCGCCGAGACCGCGACCATCGAACTCTCCCATCCCGACGGCCCCGGCTCGATTACCATCCATATGACCGAAACCCCAGGTAAAGACAAGGTTCCCGCCCTCGTGCGGAAGGTCCTCAAGAGCGATCTCGTGCTGGTACGCACCGACAATTGGCAGCCACTGCAGGGCGAGATCGCCAAGGGCAGTTTCACCGGCAACACCAGCGGCATCACCACCGAGATGTCGGGCACCTACGAACTGCGCCCCACCGCCGAAGGCAGCGAAATCGAGGTCGTGGGCACCGTGAAGGTGAAGGTTCCCCTGGTCGGCGGCGCCATCGAGCCACTGGCCGAGCAGCTGCATCAGCGCGTCCTCAACAGCGAACGCAAGTTCATCGAAAACTGGTTCGCCAAGCTCTGAGCGGCGGCGACGGGTGCCGCTCCACCGAGCGGCACCCTCGCGTCAGCCGCGATTCTCGACCAGTACCAGCCAGTTGCCCGAGTTGTCGCGAATGATCGCCTCGGTGCCGTACGGGCGTTCGGACGGCGGCTGGATGAACTCGACCCCCTTCGCCGTGAGCTCTTCGTAGGTCTTCTGGCAGTCGGCGGTGCGCAGCCCGAGGGCACCGTGGGTGCCGTCGGCCAGTGCCCGCCGGATCGCGTCGGCGAGGTCGTCGGTGAGCGGTGGCCCCGGCACCATCAGCGTCACCTCGAGCTCGCGATGATCGGGGTGCGCGATGCTGACCCAGCGGAACCCGTTGTCGCCCATGCTCACATCCGCGGTCTCGACGAAACCGAGCTTGTCGATGTACCACTGTTTGGCGGCATCCTGATCGGTGACGTACACGGTGACCAGGGAAACGTTCGTGATCGTTGTCATGATTCGAGGCTATGGCCGCGCGGTGTCATCCGGCTTCTCCGAAATTGCGGTGTCGCGGCGGACGCGATCGGAGAGCCCGTGCATGAAGACATAACAGCCCGGAATGTGCGGTGCCCCGTCGGCGAATTTCGACTGATACTCGCTCGGCGTCACCCCGACGAGCTGACGGAATTTGGCGCTGAACGAGCCGAGGCTCGTATAGCCGACCAGCATGCACACCTCGGTGACGGTCAGGTTGGTCGACCGCAGCAGATCCTGCGCCCGCTCGATCCGTCGCTCGGCCAGATACACCGCGGGCGTGCGGCCGTACACGGCGGCGAACGCGCGCAGGAAGTGGTACTTGGAAACACCCGCGGCGCGGGCGAGTGCGTCGAGGTCGAGCGGGTCGGCGTAATTCCGGTCGACCAGGTCACGGGCTTTGCGCAGATGCGGCAGCAGGGCCAGCACCGGACGACGTCCTGTCGCGCTCACAGCAACCCCTTCACGGGGAGGCTGGGGAGCCGAACGGCGGGAGGTCGTCGGCGCGGAGCGAGGCTCGTCCCGCCGCACGCCAGGCGCGGGCGGTGAGGTCGAGATCCTCGTCGGTCACCAGATTGCCCATCACCCGAACCGCCGTGCGCTGCAGATACTTCGAGCGCATCACCGGCGGGCCACCGAGCGGGACCATCCTCGGCTGGGTGGCCAGGCCCGCGAGCCTGCGCGCCACCGAGAAAGTGCGTCCGTAGTGGTCACGCAGCAGCTGCGGCCACGCCCGGCTCAGATCGGGCTCGTCGAGCAGGTCCGCGAGCATGTGCCCGCCTTCGAGGCCGTAGTCGATGCCTTCGCCGTTGAGCGGATTCACGCAGCCCGCCGCGTCGCCGACCAGCACCCAGTTCGGGCCGGCCACATTGGAGACGGCGCCGCCCATCGGCAGCAGCGCGGAGGCCACCGCCCGCAGTTCGCCCTCGAGTTCCCATTCCTCGCGGCGCAGCCGGGTGTAGTGCTCGAGCAGCGGCTTGAGCGCGACGTGCGAGGGCCGCGCCTCGGTGGCCAGTGAGCCGACGCCGATATTCACCTCGCCGTTGCCGAGCGGGAAGATCCAGCCGTAGCCGGGGACCAGTTCGTCGGCGGCATTGCGCAGTTCCAGGTGCGAGGAGATCCACTGGTCGTCGCTGCGGCCGGACTTGATGTAGGCACGGGCTGCCGTGCCATAGGCGTAGCGGCGATGCCAGATGCGGCCCAATTGCTTTCCGATGGGGGAGCGCACCCCGTCGGCCACCACCAGCACCCGGCAGCGGACCGTATGGGTGTTCTCGCCGATGCGCACCGTCACCCCGGTGACCAGCTCGCCTTCGCGCAGCACCTCGGTGACTTTGGCACCGTCGACCATCCGCGCACCGGACTTGATCGCGGTCTCGCGCAGCTTGTCGTCGAGTTCGGTTCGTGGAACGGCACTTCCGTACGTCGGGAACGACCCGCCCGGCCACGGCAGCAGTGCCTCCTTGCCGAAGCCCGCCATCCGCAGGCCGTGGTTCACCGTGTGCGCGCGCAACCATTCGCCGAGACCCAGCTGCTCCAGCTCGGCGGTGGCGCGCGGCGTGAGCCCGTCACCACAGGTCTTGTCGCGCGGGAAGACCGCCGAATCGAGCAGCAGCACATCACGTCCGGCGCGCGCGGCCCACGCCGCCGACGCCGAACCGGCGGGCCCTGCCCCGACCACCAACACCTCGACGGCGGCAGGCAGCGGAGCACGGTCGGCGGGGGTGAGATCCGGTGAACCCATGGCTCAATACTGGCACTGTCGGCCGCTGTGCGAGAGTGTCGGGTACACCGGGAATTGTCACTGTGTGACGGGGTTCATCGGCCATCGTGCCGGAACACGCTAGGTTGCTACCCGTCGGGGTCGGACGCATCGCTGGGAGAAGATAATGAGCACATCGGCTGTGAGCGACGAAAGCACCGTGGTTGCCGGGGTGGATCTCGTCGATCCCGAACTCGCCGTCACCGTGCGCGACGGCTTGGCCGCGGTCGAGAAACTGCTCGTCGACGAACTCTCCGACGGTGAGGAATTCCTCCAGGAGGCGGCCCTGCACCTGGCCAGGGCGGGCGGCAAGCGGTTCCGGCCGCTGTTCACCGTGCTCACCGGCCAGCTCGGCCCCAATCCCACCGATCCGGCGCTGGTCACCGCGGGCACGGTCGTGGAACTGGTGCATCTCGCCACGCTCTATCACGACGACGTCATGGACGAGGCGACCCAGCGTCGCGGTGCCGAGAGCGTCAACTCGCGCTGGGGCAACAACATCGCGATCCTGGCCGGCGACTACCTGTTCGCCCACGCCTCGCGCCTGACCTCCACCCTCGGACCCGACGCGGTCCGCATCATCGCCGAGACCTTCGCCGAGCTGGTCACCGGCCAGATGCGGGAAACCATGGGCGCCAAGCAGACCCAGGACCCCGTCGAGCACTACCTGCGCGTGGTGTGGGAGAAGACCGGTTCGCTCATCGCCGCCGCGGGCCGCTTCGGCGGCACCTTCTCCGGCGCGGGCCAAGAGCACGTCGAACGCCTTGCCCGCCTCGGCGACGCCGTCGGCACCGCCTTCCAGATCTCCGACGACATCATCGACATCTCGTCCTCGGCCGAGCAGTCCGGCAAGACGCCGGGCACCGACCTGCGCGAAGGCGTGCACACCCTGCCGGTGCTCTACGCCCTGCGCGAGACCGGCGCCGACGGCGACCGCCTGCGTACCCTGCTGGCAAACCCGCTGGAAAACGATGCCGAGGTCGACGAGGCACTGGAACTGCTGCGCCGCTCACCCGGCATGGCGCTGGCCAAGGAAAAGCTGGCCGAATACGCCGACCTCGCCGACACCGAACTCGCCGCCCTCCCCGCCGGTCCCGCCAACGACGCCCTCACCCGCCTGGTCCGCTACACCATCGAACGCGTGGGCTGAACCGGAAAGATCGCAGCGTCCACCAGCCGGAACTTTCCGGCCGCGATTCGCGTTGCTCATTCATGCCCAATGGGATCAAAACCTTCGGTTTGATGGTTGGCATGTCGGCGCTGATCGTCGCCATCGGGGCGATGTTCCGCAGCCCGACGATCCTCATCATCTCGATCGTGCTGGCCGTCGGCATGAACGCCTACGCCTACTTCAACAGCGACAAGCTGGCGTTGAAGGCGATGCACGCGCAACCGGTGAGCGAACTGGAAGCGCCGGTCATGTACCGGATCGTGCGCGAGCTCGCCACGACGGCGCGTCAGCCGATGCCGCGCCTCTACATCAGTCCGACCAGCGCCCCCAACGCGTTCGCGACCGGCCGCAATCCGCGTCACGCCGCGGTCTGCTGTACCAGCGGCATCCTGCAACTGCTCGATGAACGGGAGCTGCGGGCCGTACTCGGCCACGAGCTGTCCCACGTCTACAACCGCGACATCCTGATCTCGTCGGTGGCGGGCGCGATGGCCTCGATCATCACCGGCTTGGCGAACATGGCGTTCTTCGCGAGCTCGTTCGGCAACAGAGACGGAAACGGCCCGAACATCATCGGTGTGCTGCTGGTCTCGTTGCTCGGCCCGATCGCGGCGGGCCTGATCAAGATGGCGGTCTCCCGATCGCGGGAGTACCAGGCAGATCAGTCCGGCGCCGAACTCACCGGTGACCCGCTGGCCCTGGCCTCGGCCCTGCGCAAGATCGAACGCGGCGTACAGGCGGCCCCACTTCCGCCGGATCCCAAGATCACCAGCGAATCGCACCTGATGATCGCCAACCCGTTCCGCGCGGGCGACCGAGTCGCCCGCTGGTACTCCACCCACCCCCCGATGGACGAACGAATCAAGCGTCTGGAGGAGATGGCCGGAGACAACACCCAGTATTGAGTGCTGTCCCCCCGCCATTCGCATCATTCCCGGAGACAACACCCAGTACTGAGCGCCGTCCTCCGCCATTCGCATCATTCCAGGCGGCACTCATCACCACTGAGTGCCGCCACACCGGACCTACCGGTAGTTGACGAACTGCAGGGCGATACCGAAGTCCTCGCCCTTGAGCAGCGAGATCACTTCCTGCAGATCATCACGCTTCTTGCTGCTGACCCGCAGCTCCTCACCCTGGATCTGCGCTTTCACACCCTTGGGGCCTTCGTCGCGGATCTTCTTCGAGATCTTCTTCGCCTTCTCGGTGTCGATGCCCTGCACCAGCGTGCCGGTGATCTTGAACACCTTGCCAGAGGGCTGCGCCTCGCCGGCGTCGAACGCCTTCAGCGAGATATCGCGGCGGATCAGCTTCTCCTTGAAGACGTCGAGTGCCGCCTGCACCCGCTCCTCTGCGTTGGCGGTGAGCACGATGGCTTCCTCGCCCGACCACGCGATGGACGCATCGGTGCCCTTGAAGTCGTAGCGCGAGTTCAGCTCCTTCTCCGCCTGATGCAGAGCGTTGTCGACCTCCTGACGATCGACCTTGCTCACGACGTCGAATGACGAATCAGCCACACTGCGCTCCTGTCCTGTGAAGGTCCGGCGAACTCCGGGGCCGGGGTTCTACCGGCCACCGAGACAGTTGTACCCGCATAGGGGGACAACCGGTGCTCGCAGGGGGTCTGTGCAGGCGTTTTGATAGTCCGGGTGAGTACGTTGTAAGCTGCTCAGCGCACCGGAAACGGCGCACACGGCAGATTGCCCGAGCGGCCAATGGGAGCGGACTGTAAATCCGTCGGCTTATGCCTACGTAGGTTCGAATCCTACATCTGCCACATCGAACCCCCGTCGATCATGAAGATCGGCGGGGGTTCCTTGGTTTCACCGCCCATCGGGGTAGCCTCGACATGAGCCGGTACGGATCTAGCGGGTTGAACTCCGTGAAAACGCCCTTTGAGCTGCCGATTTGGTGCTCTGGGTGGGGAGTGTGTAATCTCGTTCAGGACGCCGGAGCACGGGGTCACGCTGATCGGCTTGCCGGTTCAGACTCTGTGCCACGTTGTCATGCCCCCTTAGCTCAGTCGGTAGAGCGTTTCCATGGTAAGGAAAAGGTCAACGGTTCGATTCCGTTAGGGGGCTCGCCGGATTGCCGGTGGTGAGCGGCTAACCGCGGCATCATCGGGATATTAGTCCGCCGTGGCGGTGTAGCTCAGTTGGTAGAGCAAACGACTCATAATCGTTGTGTCGCCGGTTCAAGTCCGGCCATCGCTACCAATTTCAACTCAGCCCAGACCGGAAAGAAGGCAAATCGTGGCCGCGAAGTCCACCGATGTCCGGCCAAAGATCACCTTGGCCTGCGACGAGTGCAAGCACCGCAACTACATCACGAAGAAGAACCGGCGTAACGACCCGGATCGCCTTGAGCTGAAGAAGTTCTGCCCGAACTGCGGAACTCACCGGGCGCACCGCGAGTCGCGCTAGTTTTCAACAGCATCTGCCGAAGGCCGGACGAGAGTCCGGCCTTTGTGCTTTTCCAAGGAAGTTCACGCGAAGTTCGGGGCCGATACAGTATCCGGACGCGTCACGTTTTACACCGGTCGACTTCGGTGCTGTCTTACAAGTGAGTAAGGTCCACGTTGTGACAGTGAACACCGGAACTCACGAAGCGGTCTCTGCCGCAGCCGCCGAATCATTCGATCCCGCCGCCCACGCGGCGTCGATGGTCGGCCACCACTACCGCGTCGACGACTACTACGAGGTCGGCCGCGAGAAGGTGCGTGAATACGCCCGCGCGGTGCAGGACTACCACCCGGTGCACTGGGAAGAAGACATCGCGCGCGAGTACGGCCACCAGGGTCTGGTCGCCCCGCTCACCTTCATCTCCCTGGTCGGGATTCTTGCCCAGCGCAAACTGTTCGAACAGATCGTGACCGGGTACGACCTGAGTCAGATCATGCAGACCGACCAGATCCTGGAGTTCCACCGCCCGATCCGGGTCGGCGACCAGTTGACCTGTGATGTGTATCTGCATTCTTTCCGCCAGGCCTTCGGCGGCGACATCATCGTGACCAAGAACATCGTCACCGCCCAGGACGACGAACTGGTGCTCACCACCTACACCACCCTGATCGGCCGCAGCGGCGGCGATATCGATCCACGGATGTCGGACGCGGTACGCAATGTGCTCATGCACGGACTCGGCGACGAAGAACCCGACCACCACGCGCCGTCCGAGCTCTCCGTCGGGATCGCCCCCGACCCGATCACCAAACAGCCCGAACCGACGGTCAGCGCGCATGCCCTGTCCTTCGACAGCGTGTCGGTCGGCGACGAGCTGCCCGCGCGCGTGGCGCGACTCACCCGCGGCGATCTGGTCAACTACGCGGGCGTGTCCGGCGACGCGAACCCGATCCACTGGAGCGACGAGGTCGTGAAGCTGGTCGGCCTGGACAACGTGGTCGCGCACGGCATGCTCACGATGGGTCTTGGCGGCGGTTTCGTCACCTCGTGGCTGGGCGATCCCGGCGCGGTGAAGGAATACAACGTCCGCTTCACCAGCCCGGTCTATGTCGGGTGCGCCGTCCCCGCCGAGGTCGAATACACCGGCAAGGTGAAATCGGTCGACCCGCAGACCCGCACCGCCGTTATCGCCATCACGGCGAAGTCGGCGGGCAAAAAGATCTTCGGCCGCGCCACCGCAACCGTCGCGCTGTCCTGACCTGGTCGAGTGTCCCGGATTGGCGATAACCGCGAGCGGTAACGTATAGTCGGGACTCTGGGGTCACGAGATGCTGCGCGCTGATCTTCCCGAGGGGTTAGCTCCTCATGGAAGCGGCGCGCGTGTTGTGTGACACTGGGGACAACCGAATATCGAATGTGGTTGGGCACTACAGCTCAGGCTGGTCCAACCGAAGGGGCGTAGCTCAATTGGCAGAGCAGCGGTCTCCAAAACCGCAGGTTGCAGGTTCAAGTCCTGTCGCCCCTGCCCTTAATGCCAGCGACGAGAGAGGATCGACGTGAGCGACGAGCGGGATACTCGCGGCGAAGACGGCGAGGACACCGCCGCTGCCACTCGACCGAGTGGCAAGCGGTCTGCTCGTCGTGTGCGCGCGTCGGACGCTCCGGCAGACACCGGATCGGTGGCCACGCTCGATCGGTCATCGGCCTCGCACAAGGCAGACAAGACTGCCGGTAACGCTAAGACGGGCAACCCGTTCAAGCGGCTGCTCAAGTTCCTGCGAGAGGTCATCGCGGAACTGCGCAAGGTGATCTGGCCCAACCGGAAGCAGATGGTCACCTATACGGCCGTCGTTCTGGTGTTCGTGGTCTTCATGGTCGCGTTCATCGCCGGGATCGACGTAGCGTTCGTCAAGGGTGTCGACTGGCTGTTCGGCTGATCGCCGACACCCACGCCGGTAGCCGATCGCGGGTCGGAACGGCGGAGTGTGCCTCCGCGCACCCGACCCGGCCCAGAGGATGTACGTGACGACACAGGAAGCGAGTGCCTCAGTGAGCACCCCGGAGAACGAAACCAACGACGAGTTCCCGGTTGACGACGCTGTCGTGGCAGAAACCGCCACCGACGAGGTCGAGGCCGCCGAGCCCGCCGATGCCGACGAAGCCGCCGCCGACGAGGTTGTCGTCGACGAAGCCGTGATCGAAGAAGTCGCCACCGAAGAAGACCCCGAGGCCGACCCGATCGAGTCGATGAAGACCAAGCTGCGCCGCGTGCCCGGCGACTGGTACGTCGTGCACTCCTACGCCGGCTACGAGAACAAGGTCAAGACCAACCTCGAGACCCGCGTGCAGAACCTCGGCCTCGAGGACTACATCTTCCAGGTCGAGGTGCCGACCGAAGAGGTCACCGAGATCAAGAACGGCCAGAAGAAGAACGTCAACCGCAAGGTGCTGCCGGGCTACATCCTGGTCCGGATGGAACTGAACAACGAGTCGTGGGGCGCGGTTCGCAACACCCCCGGCGTCACCGGTTTCGTCGGCATGACCGGCGGTGGCCCCGGCGCCAAGCCGACCCCGCTGACCATCAACGAGGTCGTGAAGTTCCTGGTCCCGGCCGGTGCGCAGGCGCAGAAGAAGGCCGCCGCGGCCGCCGCCGGTGGTTCGGATGCCGGTAGCTCGGCTTCGGGCAAGCCCACCATCGAGGTCGACTTCGAGGTCGGCGAGTCGGTCACCGTCATGGACGGCCCGTTCGCGACCCTGCCCGCGTCGATCTCCGAGGTCAACGCCGAGCAGCAGAAGCTCAAGGTGCTCGTGTCGATCTTCGGTCGTGAGACCCCGGTCGAGCTGAACTTCACCCAGGTTTCCAAGATCTAAGATTTTCCACACTCGCGTCAACGGCACCGCTCACCGGCGGTGCCGTTGGTGTTTGCGCTGGTCGCCACCCGATTGCTAGGTCATGACCTATGTCAAGTAGAGTGTGATGGTTCGTGTTCTGACTTCCCCGCAGTACTTGTCGGGGCCTAGTCGTGCGCGGATACGAGGCTTACGGCAACCGTAAGGAACCGAACCCCAGAAAGCCAAGGAAGAAAGATGCCCCCCAAGAAGAAGAAGCTCGCCGGGATCATCAAGCTGCAGATCCAGGCCGGCGCAGCCAACCCGGCACCGCCGGTCGGCCCCGCGCTCGGTCAGCACGGCGTCAACATCATGGAGTTCTGCAAGGCGTACAACGCCGCGACCGAGTCGCAGCGTGGCAACGTCATTCCGGTCGAGATCTCGGTGTACGAGGACCGGACGTTCGACTTCAAGCTGAAGACCCCGCCTGCCGCTCGTCTGCTGCTCAAGGCCGCCGGTGTGCAGAAGGGCTCCGCTGAGCCGCACAAGACCAAGGTCGCCAAGGTCACCATGGACCAGGTCCGGGAGATCGCCAAGACCAAGGCCGAGGATCTCAACGCCACTGACATCGATCAGGCCGCGAAGATCATCGCCGGTACCGCGCGTTCGATGGGTATCACCGTCGAAGGCTGAGCGAATCCTCGCTCTGTGTGGGAGGGCCGGCCAGGCCCGAACAAACCACATCTGAACTCAGAAACTTAAGGACAGAAAATCATGGCAAAACGAAGCAAGGCGTACCTCGCCGCTGCTGAGAAGGTCGATCGCGACGCTCTGTACTCCCCGCTGGCCGCCGCGCGCCTGGCGAAGGAGACCGCGACCACCAAGACCGACGCGACCGTCGAGGTCGCCGTCCGTCTAGGCGTCGATCCCCGCAAGGCCGACCAGATGGTCCGTGGCACCGTCAACCTGCCGCACGGCACCGGTAAGACTGCCCGCGTCATCGTGTTCGCCGCGGGCGAGAAGGCTTCCGAGGCCGAGGCCGCGGGCGCCGACGCCGTGGGCGCCGAGGACCTGATCGAGCGGATCCAGGGCGGCTGGCTCGACTTCGACGCCGCGATCGCCACCCCGGATCAGATGGCCAAGGTCGGCCGCATCGCGCGTGTCCTCGGCCCGCGTGGTCTGATGCCGAACCCGAAGACGGGCACCGTCACCAACGATGTGACCAAGGCCGTCAACGAGATCAAGGGCGGCAAGATCAACTTCCGCGTCGACAAGCAGGCCAACCTGCACTTCGTCATCGGCAAGGCGTCCTTCGACGACGCCAAGCTGGTGGAGAACTACGGCGCCGCGCTGGACGAGATCCTGCGTGTGAAGCCGTCGACCGCCAAGGGTCGCTACGTCAAGAAGATCACGGTTTCGACGAACACCGGACCGGGCATCCCGGTGGACCCGAACCGCACCCGCAACCTCCTCGACGAGGATGCGTGAGCTTCGGCTGACAGCTAGCTCCTCCTGAGAGCAACCGCGAGGGTGGGAACGCAATGCGTTCCCACC
>NZ_JBHXNJ010000007.1:0-8752 GCF_042719655.1 Nocardia sp. NPDC058518 | reverse complement strand
TTTTGGGGGGGGCGGTGTTTTTTTGTATCCTGCCCGGGGCGTGTGGGGACGGCCGGCCCCGCTCGTCGCCCCCGGGGGGGGGGGCCCCCTGGGGGGCCCCCCCCCCCGCGGCGTTTGTTGCGGACCGTGCGGTCAGCTCTTGTCGATCGGTGGTTCGGGTGCCTTGTCCCGCCAGCCGAGCAGCACCGATTCACCGCTCTGCGGCTTCCACGGCAGGAAGACGGCCACGATCACCGCGCACACCAGCACCGCACCGGCGGCGACCAGCGAGGCCGCGTGCGCGCCCTGCAGCGTCGCGGACTTCATGGCCACGATCAGATTCTCGCGTTGCGTCTCGAGGAACGGCGTGAGCTCGCGTTTACGCAGTTCCAGCACGCTGAGTGGACTGGCTTTGACCAGGCTCTTCTCGTTGTCGTTCATGATGCCCGCCGGGATCGCGTCGATTCGCGCGCCGATCCGGCTGGTGTAGTACGAGGCCACGATCGAGCCGAGCACCGCGACACCGAGGGTGCCGCCGATCTCGCGAGTCGTGTCGTTGACTGCCGAGCCCGCGCCGGCCTCGTTCAGTGGCAGCGAGGACATGATCGATTCGGTGGCCGGTCCCTGCACGATGCCAAGACCCAGCGCCATCAACACCATCGCGGGCAGCACGCCGATCACGTAGCTGCTGTCGACGGTGACCTGTCCACCCAGGTAGAGACCGGCGCCGATGAGGAGCAGGCCGATCACCAGTACCGCGGTGGTGCCGACCCGTTGCGCCAGCAGCGTCGCGACCGGTGCGCCGATCGCGACCGAGAAGGCGAACGGCAGTGAGGCGATGCCGAATTCGAGTGGGGTGTATTCGCGCACGCCCTGGAAATACTGGGTGATCAGGAACAGGAAACCGAACATCGCGAAGTAGCCGATGGCGATAGCCAAGGCGGGCAACGAGAATCGGCGATTCCGGAACAGCCGCATATCGAGAATCGGTGCGGTAGTGCGCAATTCCCAAGTGACGAAGGCCGCGAGCAGGACCGTGCCGAGCGCGGCGGTGCACAGCGTGGTGAGCGAGAGCCAGCCATTGTGCGGCGCTTCGATGATCGACCACACCAGCAGCGTGATCCCCGCGATCGAGAGCCCGATGCCGACCAGATCGAGCTTGCCGATCTGCTCGGCGCGCGATTCGGGCACCCAGATCAGCGTCGCGACCAGCGCGACCAGCGCCACCGGCACGTTGATCCAGAACACCGAATGCCAGCTGAAATGCTCGAGCAGCCAGCCGCCCGAGATGGGGCCGATGGCGATCGCGAACCCGGCCATCGCGGTCCATGCGGCGATGGCGAGTGCGCGTTCGCGCCGGTCGGTGAAGATGTTGATGATCAGGGCCAGGGTGGCGGGGAAGACCGCGGCGGCGAAGACGCCCATCGCGGCCCTGGCGACGATGACCTGTGTCATCGATTCGGCCAGTGCCCCGCCGACCGACATCGCCGCGATGCCGACCAGGCCGATGGTCATGATCCGGCGGCGACCGTAGCGGTCACCGAGATTGCCCGCGGCCAGCAGCAGGCCGGCGAAGGTGAGGGTGTAGGCGTCGACGACCCACTGCAGGCCGGAGACTCCGGTCCGTAGCTGGACGCCGATCGAGGGGAGGGCGACGTTGACGATGGTGTTGTCGAGCACCACCAGCAATTCGGCCAGACAGATGACGGCGAGCGCGAGAAACCGCTGCGAACGCCGGTCCAGCAGCACTGGTGGAGCGACTATGGAAGTTGCCATAGTCATGAAGTGAACCAGATTACTGTCACCGTTCGTAACACCTTCTTCGTAGGATCACTGCCACATCGCCGTGCTGAAGTGGTATGGGTCACAACGAATTCGGCCGAATCGGACCGGAGGGCCCCGTTTTGGCAGATGGGGGTAGGTACGGGTACAGTGGTCAACGGTCATGCGGGATGTGCATACATCCGGCGGAGACCACACCCATTCGTTCTACCGAAGACCGTTGGTCGTTGACGCCGAAATTTCACGGTGTCGATCGAAGGTCCGGCGACATTGCCGGCGACCCACGCAGGGAGAGCTGAGGCCGAAGTTATTTTTGCGCCCCGGTACGCCTTGCGTCCGGGGCGTTCGTTTTGTCGCCGGCCCCTGATTCGGTAGTGCACCAACGAAACCGACATCAGAGAGGAGGCGAAGTATGGCGAAACCTGAAAAGGTCACCGCTGTCGCGGAGATCGCGGAGCAGTTCAAGAACTCCACGGCCACTGTTGTCACGGAATACCGTGGCCTGTCGGTCGGCAAGCTCACCGAGCTGCGTCGTGCGCTCGGCGCCGACGCCACGTACTCCGTCGCCAAGAACACCCTGGTCAAGATCGCTGCCGGCGAAGCCGGTGTGGCGGGTCTCGACGAGCTGTTCGTCGGCCCGACCGCTATCACCTTCATCCAGGGTGAGCCGGTCGATGCCGCCAAGGCGCTCAAGCAGTTCGCCAAGGACAACAAGTCCCTGGTCATCAAGGGCGGGTACATGGACGGCCGCGCGCTGTCCGTGTCCGAGGTCGAGCGGATCGCTGACCTCGACTCGCGCGAGGTGCTGCTGGCCAAGCTGGCCGGTGCGTTCAAGGCCAAGCCTTCGCAGGCTGCCGCCCTGTTCGCCGCTCCCGCTTCGCAGGTCGCCCGGCTCGCCCAGGCGCTGCTCGAGAAGCGCACGAGTGCCGAAGGCGCTCCTGCTGCCGAAGAAGCACCCGCGGCTGACGCCGAATAAGACATCTATTACCCGCCTCGGGGTGCGTATGCGCTGCGAGGTACACCACGAAAGGAACCACCATGGCAAAGCTGAGCACCGAAGAACTGATTGGCGCCTTCAAGGAGCTGACCCTGCTCGAGCTCGCTGAGTTCGTCAAGATCTTCGAGGAGACCTTCGACGTCACCGCTGCTGCCCCCGTCGCCGTCGCGGCCGTCGGTGGCGCTGCCCCGGCCGAGGCTGCCGAAGAGCAGGACGAGTTCGACGTCATCCTCGAGGGTGCCGGCGACAAGAAGATCCAGGTCATCAAGGTGGTCCGTGAGATCGTCTCGGGCCTGGGCCTGAAGGAAGCCAAGGACCTGGTCGAGGGCGCCCCGAAGCCGATCCTGGAGAAGGTCGCCAAGGATGCCGCCGAGGCCGCCAAGGCGAAGCTCGAAGAGGCCGGCGCCAAGGTTTCCGTCAAGTAATTCGGAACCAGTGCTGTTGTGAACGGGCGGTCCTTTCCGGGCCGCCCGTTTGCTATTTGTCCGGACATGCGAAAGTGATCCGGGTCGTAGGAACCGCGTGAGGTTACTCTTCAGTCATGAAGGGGTGTGCCCCGTCTCACTGATGGGTTACAGTGACCGGACCCACAGAGTCGTAGCGCACCGCCGTGATGTGAGCGCGCGGGAACGCGGGTGGGGTGCTCGCAGGGATCAATGGAGGTAGCAGTGGGCGTCGAGGTCAGGACCGAGGGTGTTACTAAATCCTTCGGTTCACAGCGAATTTGGCAGGACGTGTCGATCACGCTCCCTTCGGGTGAGGTCAGTGCGTTGCTCGGCCCTTCGGGTACGGGTAAGTCGGTGTTCCTGAAGTCGCTCATCGGTCTGCTGCGACCCGAGCGTGGGTCCATCTTCATCGATGGCACCGACATCATGACCTGCTCCAACAAGGAGCTCTACGAGATCCGCAAACTGTTCGGCGTCCTTTTCCAGGACGGCGCGCTGTTCGGCTCGATGAATTTGTACGACAACATCGCGTTCCCGCTTCGTGAGCACACGAAGAAAACGGAATCCGAGATCCGTCGCGTTGTCATGGAGAAGCTCGAGCTCACCGGTCTGCTCGGTGCCGAGGGCAAGCTGCCCGGCGAGATCTCCGGCGGTATGCGCAAGCGCGCCGGTCTGGCCCGTGCGCTGGTACTCGACCCGCAGATCATCCTCGTCGACGAGCCCGACTCGGGCCTCGACCCGGTGCGTACCTCGTACCTGGCGCAGCTGCTGCTCAACATCAACGCGCAGATCGATGCCACGATCCTGATCGTGACGCACAACATCAACCTGGCCCGTACCGTGCCGGACAACATCGGCATGCTCTTCCGCCGCAACCTGGTGATGTTCGGCCCCCGTGAGGTGCTGCTCACCAGCGAGGAGCCGGTGGTCAAGCAGTTCCTCAACGGTCGCATGATCGGCCCGATCGGTATGTCGGAGGAGAAGGACGAGGCGCAGATGGCGCGCGAGCAGGCGCTCGTCGACGCCGGTCACCACCACGGTGGCGCCGAGGAGATCGACGGCATCATCCCGCAGATGAAGGCCGAGCCCGGCATGCCCGCCCGTCAGGCCGTTTTCCGCCGCCAGGCGCGGGTGCGCGAGATCATCCACACCCTGCCGCACGCGGCGCAGGTGGCGATCCGCGAGTCGCTGGATTCCTCCGATGACACTCAGGTGATGGCGGCCTACGGTGGCAACGACCAGCCCACCGAAACGTTCAAGACGGTTCCGCACGGCCAGATCAACGGCTGAGCGACTTTTACGCCTCGGATGAGCCCCGGCCTACGGCCGGGGGCTCATCTGCGTGACGGGGCGGAAAACAGCTGCTGACCGGCCGTCAGCCGGGTGGCGCGCACGGCGTGTCGCGAGTAAAATGACCGCGGCGCCGGGTGGGGGATCCCCAGCGCGCCAGGCGATCTCGCATCGCGAACAGACCTGCGCGCGCCACTTGACGAGGGGCCCGCAAACCGTCACCCTATTCACAGCAGCGTGAGCTGTTGAGGGGCATCAGCGCCAGCGAGAATTCGGCCCAGCGTCAGCTGACAGGGGCCGAGCGCCAGTTGAATAGAGAGCTCAGCGCCAAGTGAGCAGTCGGCTCGGGGGAGTCGGCAGCAGGGCGCAGCGGTGAAGGAACCCGACGCGGCCAGCGTCCAGGGCTTCGGCGCGTTATCCCGTGCGTGCGGTCACACGGATGGTATGTTGACACTCCCTTGTCTAGGGGTGTAAGTTTGGACGTTGCGCTGGCTGCCTCCTGTCCACACCTTGATTCGCACTCGAAAGTTCCACCCTTCCGGTGTTACTTCCGCTGCTGCTTGTTCTGGTTTCGTTCGGGCTGTAACCAGCGGAATTCGTAGCAGACAAGCGACGGTCGCGGACCACCACGCGACGCGCGTGAGGTGCTGGAAGGACGCATCTTGGCAGTCTCCACCCAGACCAAGGCTGGTATCCCCGGAGCCCCGTTGAGGGTTTCGTTCGCGAAGATCCGAGAGCCCTTGGAGGTGCCCGGACTTCTCGACCTACAAACGGACTCGTTCGCCTGGTTGGTCGGTACACCCGACTGGCGCGAGAAGGCAGCCGCTCGCGGCGACGTCGGTCTCGCAGGCGGCCTCGAGGAGGTGCTCGAGGAGCTCTCGCCGATCGAGGACTTCTCCGGGTCCATGTCCCTGTCGTTCTCTGATCCGCGCTTCGAAGAGGTCAAGGCCTCCATCGACGAGTGCAAAGAGAAGGACATGACCTACGCGGCGCCGTTGTTCGTCACCGCGGAGTTCATCAACAACAACACCGGCGAGATCAAGAGCCAGACGGTGTTCATGGGCGATTTCCCCATGATGACCGACAAGGGCACCTTCATCATCAACGGCACCGAGCGTGTCGTCGTCTCGCAGCTGGTCCGTTCCCCGGGCGTCTACTTCGATCACAACATCGACAAGACCACCGAGAAGGACCTGCACAGCGTGCGCGTGATCCCGTCGCGCGGCGCGTGGCTGGAGTTCGACGTCGACAAGCGCGACACCGTCGGCGTGCGTATCGACCGCAAGCGTCGTCAGCCGGTCACCGTGCTGCTCAAGGCGCTTGGCTGGACGACCGAGGAGATCGTCGAGCGTTTCGGCTTCTCCGAGATCATGATGTCCACCCTGGAGAAGGACAGCACGCCCGGCCAGGACGAGGCGCTGCTCGACATCTACCGCAAGCTGCGTCCGGGCGAACCGCCGACCAAGGAGTCCGCGCAGACCCTGCTGGAGAACCTGTTCTTCAAGGAGAAGCGCTACGACCTGGCCCGCGTCGGTCGTTACAAGATCAACAAGAAGCTCGGCATCCACGTGCACGAGCCGGTGACCTCCTCGGTTCTCACCAAGGAAGACATCGTCGACACCATCGAGTACCTGGTGCGTCTGCACGCCGGTGACCGCACGATGACCGCCCCCGGCGGTGAAGAGGTCCCCGTCGAGATCGACGACATCGACCACTTCGGTAACCGTCGTCTGCGTACCGTCGGCGAGCTCATCCAGAACCAGATCCGCGTGGGCCTGTCCCGCATGGAGCGTGTCGTTCGTGAGCGGATGACGACTCAGGACGTCGAGGCGATCACGCCGCAGACCCTGATCAACATCCGTCCGGTTGTCGCGGCGATCAAGGAGTTCTTCGGAACTTCGCAGCTGTCGCAGTTCATGGACCAGAACAACCCGCTGTCGGGTCTGACCCACAAGCGCCGCCTGTCGGCGCTCGGCCCCGGTGGTCTGTCCCGTGAGCGTGCCGGTCTGGAAGTTCGTGACGTCCACCCGTCGCACTACGGCCGCATGTGCCCGATCGAGACCCCGGAAGGCCCGAACATCGGCCTGATCGGTTCGCTGTCGGTGTACGCGCGGGTCAACCCGTTCGGTTTCATCGAGACGCCGTACCAGAAGGTTGTCGACGGCAAGGTCACCGACGAGGTCAAGTACCTGACCGCCGACGAGGAAGACCGCTACGTTCGCGCGCAGGCCAACTCCCCGGTCGACGCCGAGGGTCGCTTCCTCGAGGAGAAGGTCCTCGTCCGCCGTGCGGGCGAAGAGGTCGAGTTCGTGACGCCGGCCCAGGTCGACTACATGGACATCTCGCCGCGCCAGATGGTGTCGGTCGCGACCGCCATGATCCCGTTCCTCGAGCACGACGATGCCAACCGTGCCCTCATGGGTGCGAACATGCAGCGTCAGGCCGTGCCGCTGATCCGTTCCGAGTCCCCGATCGTGGGTACCGGCATGGAGCTGCGCGCAGCCGTCGACGCCGGTGACGTCGTCGTGAACGAGAAGCCCGGTGTGGTCGAAGAGGTCTCGGCCGATTACGTCACCGTGATGGCCGACGACGGCAGCCGCAAGTCCTACCGGATGCGCAAGTTCAACCGCTCCAACCAGGGCACCTGCTCGAACCAGCGTCCGATCGTGGACGAGGGCGATCGGGTGGAGAAGGGGCAGGTCCTCGCGGACGGCCCCTGCACCGAGAACGGTGAGATGGCGCTGGGCAAGAACTTGCTCGTCGCGATCATGCCGTGGGAAGGCCACAACTACGAGGACGCGATCATCCTGTCGCAGCGCCTCGTGGAAGAGGACGTTCTCACCTCGATCCACATCGAAGAGCACGAGATCGATGCCCGCGACACCAAGCTCGGTGCCGAGGAGATCACCCGGGATATCCCGAACGTCTCCGATGAGGTCCTCGCCGACCTCGACGAGCGCGGCATCATCCGCATCGGTGCCGAGGTTCGCGACGGCGACATCCTGGTCGGCAAGGTCACGCCCAAGGGCGAGACCGAGCTCACCCCGGAAGAGCGTCTGCTGCGTGCGATCTTCGGTGAGAAGGCTCGCGAAGTTCGCGACACCTCGCTGAAGGTGCCCCACGGTGAGTCCGGCAAGGTCATCGGCATCCGCGTGTTCTCGCGCGAGGACGACGACGATCTGCCTCCCGGTGTGAACGAGCTGGTCCGCGTCTACGTGGCCCAGAAGCGCAAGATCCAGGACGGCGACAAGCTCGCCGGTCGCCACGGCAACAAGGGCGTCATCGGCAAGATCCTCCCCATCGAGGACATGCCGTTCATGCCCGACGGCACGCCGGTCGACATCATCCTGAACACCCACGGTGTGCCCCGTCGTATGAACATCGGCCAGATCCTGGAAACCCATCTCGGGTGGATCGGTAAGGCCGGCTGGAACATCGACGTGGCCACGGACGGCACTCGGCCCGATTGGGCAGCCACGCTGCCCGAGGAGATGCTGGCCGCGCCCGCCGACTCGAACATCGCCACGCCCGTCTTCGACGGTGCCAAGGATGACGAGCTGACCGGTCTGCTCGCGTCGACGCTGCCCAACCGTGACGGCGAGCGCATGGTCGACGAGAACGGCAAGTCGACCCTGTTCGACGGTCGCTCCGGCGAGCCGTTCCCGTACCCGGTCGCGGTCGGTTACATGTACATCCTGAAGCTGCACCACCTGGTCGACGACAAGATCCACGCCCGTTCGACCGGTCCGTACTCGATGATCACCCAGCAGCCGCTGGGTGGTAAGGCGCAGTTCGGTGGTCAGCGATTCGGTGAGATGGAGTGCTGGGCCATGCAGGCCTACGGCGCGGCGTACACGCTGCAGGAACTCCTGACCATCAAGTCCGACGACGTGGTCGGCCGCGTGAAGGTCTACGAGGCGATCGTCAAGGGCGAGAACATTCCGGAGCCGGGCATTCCGGAGTCGTTCAAGGTGCTCCTCAAGGAACTCCAATCACTGTGCCTCAACGTCGAGGTGCTGTCTTCGGACGGCGCCGCGATCGAGATGGGCGGCGGCGAGGACGAGGATCTGGAGCGCGCGGCCGCGAACCTGGGCATCAACCTGTCCAGGAACGAAGCCGCCACCATCGACGATCTGGCGAACTAGGTGGTAAGCGGTGGGGGGGGGGGGGTGTGGCACCCCCCCCCCCCCCCCCCCCCCCACCAGAGTAAAATATGTTGATAAACTACACCCAAATGGGGATAATAATTATATGGAGA
>NZ_JBHXNJ010000006.1:355793-380657 GCF_042719655.1 Nocardia sp. NPDC058518 | reverse complement strand
ATCGGCTCCTGGTGCCAAGGCATCCACCGTACGCTCTTAAACACTTACTAACAAAGATGCTCGCGTCCACTGTGCAGTTCTCAAACAACACACCCGAAAGAGTTTGATTTCCCAGACCAACTCGACCTAAACCGGTCGGCGGTATCGAGGACAACCCTTCGGATCGTTTGTTTTGCCTTGAAAGACACTCGCGTGTTCTTTCAGGACCCAATAGTGTGTCGTATACCCATCGCGGACGAAGACATTGCTTCGACCGTATGCGATGAAAGTTGTCAGTGTTCCACCCATGAGCACCGCCGGACTACATGTGAGTCCGAAACGGCTCTGGCACCCTCGAAGTTCGACTACTCGAACCGAGGAATGCAGATGCTCCTTAGAAAGGAGGTGATCCAGCCGCACCTTCCGGTACGGCTACCTTGTTACGACTTCGTCCCAATCGCCGATCCCACCTTCGACGGCTCCCTCCACAAGGGTTAGGCCACCGGCTTCGGGTGTTACCGACTTTCATGACGTGACGGGCGGTGTGTACAAGGCCCGGGAACGTATTCACCGCAGCGTTGCTGATCTGCGATTACTAGCGACTCCAACTTCACGGGGTCGAGTTGCAGACCCCGATCCGAACTGAGACCGGCTTTAAGGGATTCGCTCCACCTCACGGTATCGCAGCCCTCTGTACCGGCCATTGTAGCATGTGTGAAGCCCTGGACATAAGGGGCATGATGACTTGACGTCGTCCCCACCTTCCTCCGAGTTGACCCCGGCAGTCTCTCACGAGTCCCCGCCATTACGCGCTGGCAACATAAGATAAGGGTTGCGCTCGTTGCGGGACTTAACCCAACATCTCACGACACGAGCTGACGACAGCCATGCACCACCTGTACACCGACCACAAGGGGGCCTACATCTCTGCAGGTTTCCGGTGTATGTCAAACCCAGGTAAGGTTCTTCGCGTTGCATCGAATTAATCCACATGCTCCGCCGCTTGTGCGGGCCCCCGTCAATTTCTTTGAGTTTTAGCCTTGCGGCCGTACTCCCCAGGCGGGGTACTTAATGCGTTAGCTACGGCACGGAGTCCGTGGAAGGAGCCCCACACCTAGTACCCACCGTTTACGGCATGGACTACCAGGGTATCTAATCCTGTTTGCTACCCATGCTTTCGCTTCTCAGCGTCAGTTACTTCCCAGAGACCCGCCTTCGCCACCGGTGTTCCTCCTGATATCTGCGCATTTCACCGCTACACCAGGAATTCCAGTCTCCCCTGAAGTACTCTAGTTCGCCCGTATCGCCTGCAAGCTTAAGGTTGAGCCCCAAGTTTTCACAAACGACGCGACGAACCGCCTACAAGCTCTTTACGCCCAGTAATTCCGGACAACGCTCGGACCCTACGTATTACCGCGGCTGCTGGCACGTAGTTGGCCGGTCCTTATTCTACAGGTACAGTCACTTGCGCTTCGTCCCTGTCAAAAGCGGTTTACAACCCGAAGGCCGTCATCCCGCACGCGGCGTCGCTGCATCAGGCTTTCGCCCATTGTGCAATATTCCCCACTGCTGCCTCCCGTAGGAGTCTGGGCCGTGTCTCAGTCCCAGTGTGGCCGGTCACCCTCTCAGGTCGGCTACCCGTCGTCGCCTTGGTGAGCCGTTACCTCACCAACAAGCTGATAGGCCGCGGGCCCATCTCGCACCGATAAATCTTTCCACCACCGAACATGCATTCAGTGGTCATATCCGGTATTAGACCCAGTTTCCCAGGCTTATCCCGAAGTGCAAGGCAGATCACCCACGTGTTACTCACCCGTTCGCCGCTCGTGTACCCCGAAGGGCCTTACCGCTCGACTTGCATGTGTTAAGCACGCCGCTAGCGTTCGTCCTGAGCCAGAATCAAACTCTCCGTTGAAGACTCTCGAAACAACCCTCCGAAGAGAGCGAATCAAAATTATCTAACTAGAGTCCGAAAACCTAGCAAAGCAAACACCAGCAAAAAGATTCGCTGTTGTTCAATGTCCAATCTCCCATGACCGGGGGGTACATGAAGGATTGGAACCAATAATAATTATTGGCACTGACATTCATCGACACACTATTGAGTTCTCAAAGAACACACGCACACACTTCTACCCACAGCTTCTCGGAGGGGTTTCGGTGAGGCAAGGGTTCAAACTTAGCTCAGACAACCGGCCGGAAGCAAATCCGATCCGAGTTCCTCCGAACACATGATCAGTCAGGCGCTCATCGTCCTACCTCGTGTCCCGGCCGCTGGGCGGCTGAGTTGGTGTCCGTGTCGCTCTGACTGGAATAAAGTTACGTGTCGACATTTGCAATGTCAAATCCCCTAGTCAGGGGATATTTTCGCAGTGTTCATGTATGAAAGGGCCTATGGCGGGCGAACATAGCGGGAAGCGTCGGGGGTTGCGTCGCATCGCGCGGGCCGGACTTGTCGTGGCGGGTGGCCTCATGTTGGTGACGGCCGGGGCGAACATAGCAATGTGGATTTTGTCGTCCGGCCATAGAAGTGATGTGGCGGCCGCGCCCAGCGCACCCGTCGTGATCATCCCGGGCGCCAGGGTCGCGCCGGACGGAACTCCGATGGCCTATCTACGGGGACGTCTCGATGTGGCGATCGAGTTGGTCGAAGCGGGCAAGGCCGCGCGGATTCTGCTGTCCGGGGATGCCGGCGGCTCCTCGGGCGATGAGATCGCGTCGATGACACGCTATCTACTCGACCACGGCATCGACCCGGCCATTATTCGGTCGGATGGTGCTGGGCTTTCTACCCGGGAGACCTGCGAACGGGCGAGGTCGGTGTTCGGCATCGACCGGGCGATCATCGTGAGCCAGTATCAGCACCTCCCCCGCGCGGTGGCGCTGTGCCGGGCAGCGGGTATCGAGACCGACGGGGTGGTCGCCTATTGCGAGTGCAGGCGGGTCACCGAGGTACGCAACAACGTTCGTGAATGGCTTGCAGCACCGAAGGCCGTGGCGGAGATGCTGCTGCGCTGACTGCGCGCCGGGACCGCAGAGAGTCGATGAACTGGCGCCATCTCGCGGGCGGCTGTTGCTCGGAAGGTGCCCATACGTGCGGGGTCACCGGCGCGTAAGGCGGGCCGGCCAGCAGGTTTCGGCACACTCGTCGAATCTGCTCGCGGATCGATACGGGGTCGACGAACTCCAGGTACTCGGACAGCGACTCGAATTCCCGAGCCAGGTCCTCCAAATCCGGTGCATGCGAATCGGGGTATCCGACCAGTTCCCGGAGCTGCACCGTGATCCTGTCCAAGTGATAGGCCAACGCACCTTCGTCGGCCAGCAGAGATGTCGCGTGATCTCGTGCCCGTCCGACCCGTACGTCGACTTCCCTAGCCCTCCAGTCGTGCACCAACCCCAGCTCCGCCATCGCAGTGCGGAACAGGTCGGGGGCGGTGCTGCAATCTGTTCGGTGCAGGCAGGCGAGCTCGACCAGCGCGGGAGTGTCGATCCCACGCGCGAGCGCCTCGGCCGCGATCATGGACAGGTCCGCACCGTCGAGCTCACCGAGCACGAACTGGTCTGCGGCGTGGGCCAAGTCGTCCATGATCCCAGCGTGCGCGGCGCGAGGTCGACGGGTCAAAGGGTTTTCCCGGCAAGAGGTCGAGGTTTCCGGGCGGTCAGGGCGGTCAACCCTGGTCGTCGGTACGTACTGCGCTGATCGAGGAGGACAAGTGGGCATCATCAAGGCAGCTGCGATCACAGTGGCAGTGGTCGCCGGAGCTGTGGTCGGAGCGGGTTCTGCTGTGGCGGAGCCGGAGCCGAAGGAGAACATCTTCATCGACATCAATGTGCTCGGGTGCTCGTTCGGAGCCGGGTTGGGTGGGGATGTACTGGTGGCTCTCGGCGGCGGGAGCGGGTCGGGCGCGCTGGTTTCGAGTTCGCTGGCGGGGCGGTTGCGGGCGGCGGGGTGCTTGCCGCGGCTGTAGGACCAGCGCCGATGGTCTCGCCACGCCAGGCGGGACCATCGGGGTGACGTGCCAGAGGAATCCGGATCGCGTACCGTGATCGGGGTTGTCTGCAATGATGGCCGACCGGATTGGGGTGCATCGTGGGCGGTTCCGAGCACGCCGCGCGGCTCGTGCGTTTCTGGCAGACCGTGGAGTTGTTCGGTCCACAGCTTGTGCCGGACGTCGAGACCGACGGACCGGTGGTCGATCTCGCGGCGGACGACCTCGCGCCGTGGGAGAACCTCGCCGCGCTGCCCGCGTTGAAGGCAGGGCGGGTGTGGCAGTTCGTCGTGTACGGCGGGTTGTTCGAGGTGGGACGCGCGCGGGAAGCGCTGGTGCGGACATTCGGTGAGGATCAGCTCGAGGCCGACGCTCGACGCGCCGGGACCACAGCGGCTTTCGCGATGACGCTGACCGACAGCGGGGTGGTTGTCGGCGGTTCGGCGACGTTGTCGGGGTTGGCGTGGGCGGTGAATCGGTTGCGAGCGCCGGGGCCCGACGATATCGGCTGGGCCGACGGGTTCGACCATGATTCGGCGGCGTTCACCGCCGCGCTCGACACGCTCACACAAGAGACGCAGCCGGGCACCGAACACATGGGTCCGGCGCCGCGGTGGCGTGCGCTGGACATGGCGGGACGCGGTGTGGCGGCCTCGTTGATCGCGGCGGGTGCGGACGGGGTCATCTCGCCGGGGCTCGCCGGAATGTCAGCGTTGGCCTTCGCTGAACGGTTCGCCGTCGCGGGCGATGAGGACATGGTCGATGCGCCTCGGTTGACCGGTCGCGACCTGCACATCTTCACCGGCGAACTGTGTGCCGCGTTGGGCATTCGATCGGAACTGCGGGCCGGTGGCGTGCGGGTGGCGTGCGTCCAGGTCGCGGCGCGTGATGCGGACAGCGATGCCGCAGAGGATCGGCTCAACAGCGGGCTGGGGCCGGATCTGGCAGAGCTCGCGAGGGCCGTGGAACGCGGCGATATCGGCGCGGCGCTGCGGGATTACCTCATGGCGGCCGAAGCGCTGCCGGTCGATGACCGGATCGATGTTCGTCGACGACAGGACGCGGTAGTCGAAGGGCTACTCCCCCAACTCATTCCGGACGGTCGCTGGCCGGGCGATCCGCTGGTGTCGGGACAGCAGTTCGCCGTAGATCGCGCGCTGTCCGAATTGCGTGACAGCGCCGGGATTTTCGCGGTGCACGGTGCGCCGGGCACCGGAACGACGACGATGTTGCGAGACCTGCTGGCCGGGATTCTGGTCGAGCGGGCCGCGCAGCTGGCGGCCTTCGATGATCCGATGGCGGTGTTCGCCGGCGTCACCGAACAGGTTCAGGTGGCGAAGAACTACACGGTGGGCGCGCACCGAGTGGCGAACAGCGTGACCGGGTTCGAAGTGGTCGCGGCGACGGACAGCGATGCCACCGCGGCCGACGTGGTCGCCGAGATCCAGCATCGTGGCGCGATCGACGGCGAGCTCAATCACTTCACCGACCTGGCGGAACTCGTCGGCGGTGCACCCGCGTGGGGGTTGGTGGCCGCGGCACTGGGCGAAACGCGACGGACGTTCGCCGAACAGTTCTGGTTCGGGGATCGGTTCGCCGCCGAGCGGAAGACCGGGACACCGAACGGCGGGATGCTCGACATCCTCAAACAGGCCGAGGCCGACCCGGATTCGATTCCGGACTGGCCGACCGCGGTGCGGGACTTCACCACTCGTCGCGCCGAGGTGCGCAGGCTGGCGCAAGAGCGGCAGGACGTCGCCGATGCGGTTGCCGACCTGCCCACCATGAACGCGGGGTTGCAGTCGACCGCCGTCGAAATCACCAATGCCGATGACGCACACGCGCATTGGCGGGAACGTCATCAGCTGGCGACCGAACATCTGCGCGCAGCTCAGGCCGCGCACCACCGGGCAGGCAAGTTCCTGACCGAGCACGGTGGGCGCAAGCCCGGGTTCGTGGCGTCGCTGTCGACAGGATTCCGGGCGGGACGGCGGTGGAGTGCCCGCAGCAATGAGTTGCTGCGGGAACGACATATCGCCGAGGCGGATGTGCGACGGCGCCAGACCGAGGTCGAATACACGCGGGAACAGTGGGCCGAGGCGGCCGAGCACGGACGCACGCTGATTCGCGAGCACGTCGAGTTGACGGAGCGGCGGGCGGCGGCCCTGGATGTTATCGAGCGCGGACGCGAGAACTGGTCGCGCACAATCCCGTTCGGTGACGTAGCGGGTGACGACGAGCAGTTCCAGCTGTGTAATCCATGGGCGGACGATCAGTACGCGAGCGCGCGGCGTGAGCTGTTCCTGTCGGCGTTGAAGTTGCATCGCGCGTTCTTGCTCAACGCGGCGCCGCGGGTTCGCGACAATCTGATCGTCGTTATCGCGCTGATCCGCGGTGAGCTCGCGGTCGCGCCTAGGCCGGAGACCGTCGCGGCGGCGTGGCAGACGCTGTTCCTGGCGGTGCCGATGATTACGACGACCTTCACCGCGCTACCCCGGCTGTTCGCCGGGCTGGGGTCCGAGGCGCTCGGATGGCTGTTCGTCGACGACGCCGGGCAGGCTGCGCCGCAGTCGGTGGCCGGTGGGTTGTGGCGGGCTCGGCGGGCGGTGATCGTCGGCGATCATCGTCAGCTGGGACCTGTCGGCGCGCTGCCTACTTCGGCACAGGAAGCGCTGGTGCAGCAGTACGGGCTCGATGCGGAGTGGATGCCGGATCACGCGTCGGCACGTCAGGCGGCTGATCGCGGGGTGCGGTACGGGACATGGCTGATGCCATCGGATTCGGTCGCGCCGGTGTGGGTCGGCACGCCCTTGCGGGTCCATCGGCGCAGTGACAGACCGATTTTCGAGCTCACCCATCACATTGCCTACGACGATGACCTGTTGGTGTTCGGCACGCCGGATCGGCCGGAGTTCCCCGGGCACGATCGGTGGATCGACGTCAGGTCCGCACGGGCCGAAGGCAATTGGATTCCCGGTGAGGGCGAAGCGCTCGCCTCGTTGCTCGCGCGGGTGACCGAGGACGGGGTGGCCGCGGCCGATATCCGTGTGGTCAGCCCGTTCCGTGATGTCGCCGATGGCGCGCAGGAGGTCGCGCGTGAGGTGCTCGGCGCGGAGTTCGCGGAGCGGCAGGTGGGCACTGTCCATGCCATGCACGGCAATTCGGCCGAGGTTGTGGTGCTGATCCTGGGGACATCGCCCGCCGCGGGCGGGTCGCGACGGTGGGCGGCGACG
This sequence comes from Nocardia sp. NPDC058518, assembly GCF_042719655.1. Taxonomy (NCBI): domain Bacteria; kingdom Bacillati; phylum Actinomycetota; class Actinomycetes; order Mycobacteriales; family Nocardiaceae; genus Nocardia; species Nocardia sp. NPDC058518. The sequence continues at coordinate 373,453 of NZ_JBHXNJ010000006.1, read as the reverse complement.
AATCCGAATGTGCTCAACGCGGCGGTGTCACGGGCGCGGCGGCGGGTCTACGTGATCGGCAACTACCGATTGTGGAGCAGCCAGCGGTATTTCGACGACCTCGCCAGGCGCTGGACGGTGGAGACCGAGCAGCTGGCCGATCAGACCGTGAGCCGGTAGAAGCGCCAGAATCCGAAGTCCTCGATCGGGAGGATGTCCACGGCGGTGAAACCGGCCTTGTCGGCGTACTCCCCCAGCTTCGCGGCGCGCATGACTGTGCCGGTGCCGGCGGAGTCGGGGTGCGCCATGCCATCGGGCAGGCAGACCAGCAGGCTGAACCCGTACATCAGACGGTCGATATCACTTGCGGGCGCGGTGAATTCCGGGGCGACGGCCTCATCCATGATGATCACCGCGCCGCCCGGTCGCAGGGCTTTGCGCATCGAGGTCAGCACCTCGACGGGGTGTGGCATGTCGTGCAGGCATTCGAAGGCGAACAGCGCGTCATAGGCGGATTCGGGCAGCTCGGTGGCGGCGTCGGCCTGGTGGAAGCGGACGCGGTTGCCGAGGTCGGCGGCGTTCTCGGTGGCCATCCGCACCGACGGCTGGTCGATGTCGTAGCCGTCGACGGTCAGCTGCGGGTAGGCGCGGGCCAGCGCGATCGCGGACCAGCCGCCGCCTGAACCGATGTCGGCTGCCTTGGCATCGGGGCGCGAGAGCAGAGCGTGAACATCGGCGACACCGGCGAGATCGGTGGCGAGACGTTGTTCGAACCAGGGGCGGTTCATGTCCGACTGTGATTCGCGCATGTCGGCGCCGTATTCGGACCAGCCGACTCCACCGCCGTCGCGATAAGCGCGCACCAGCGCGGGCATCTGGGCAGCGGCGCCGGCCAGCATACGAGCCAGTGGTGCAAGGTAATCGAGACTCTTCGGGTCGGTGAGGACTTCCGCGGCGCCGACCGGCAGCGCGAACCGCCCGTCCGCGGTCACCGTCAGAATCTCGGTCGCCGCCTGCTGCTCGAGCCACTCCTGCGCATACCGGCGATCCCCACCCGCCCGCGCGATCAACTCACCCGCATCGGCCGGCCCGCCCTCGGCCAACGCCCGATACCAGCCGAGTCGATCTCCGAGATGCACCGCGAGAATGTCGATCGCCCCGAGCGCGGCGCCGAACAACCGCTCCGCGAACTGCTCACTGGTCTGCTCCACCACCGGTCAACCTCCAGCGCTCATGCGACACGAATCGACGCCGACCCGCTGCTACGGACTACGGGTCGGCGCACCGAAAGGTTCACCAGCAGGTAGCTACGGCGAGTCGAAAAGGAGGCCGCCGGAGTCCACGGTGGCACCGATGGTGTCGGTGTGGACCGAGTCCTTGGCGGAGTCCATCACCACGACGGGGCAGATGACCGAGTAGCCGGTGGCGGCGATTTCCGTCGGGTCGAAGGTGACGATGGGGGCGCCCGCTTCCACCGTGTCACCTTCGGTGGCGAGGAGTTCGAAGCCTTCGCCCTTCAGTTTCACCGTGTCGATGCCCAGGTGGACCAGGACGCCGACGCCGTGGCCGAGGATGACGAAGGCGTGGGGGTGGAGTTTGAGGATCTTGCCGGCGATGGGGGCTGTCACCATCAGCGTGCCGCGGGTGCGGTCGGGGTCGAGCGCTACGCCGGAGCCGACGATTTGTTCGGCGAAGACCTGATCGGGGACCTCGGACAGGGCCATGACCTTGCCGGGGAGGGGGGCGATGACCGGGATGCTCAAAGGATGTCCTCGATGTCGTCGGCCAAGGTGTCGGCTTCGGGGCCGACGACGACCTGAACGACCGACCCCGACTTGAGGACACCATGTGCGCCCGCGGCCTTGAGCGCGGCCTCGTCGACCTTGCTGCCGTCCTTCACCTCGGTGCGCAACCGGGTGATGCAGGCCTCGATCTCGACGATGTTGTCCGCGCCGCCGAGGCCGGCGACGATCGCTTCCGCTTTGGACATATGTTCTCCCTTTCGGCGGTGGTTGCCGGTACCAGTATGGGAGTCTCGAATGTGCGCCACATCATATTCAGCGGTTGACATCCGACCTCCACCTGGTCAAACTGGCAACTGGTTATGACCGGACAGTACCCGTCAGGGATACCGGTTCACAACAGTTAACCCGGATCGGCGGGCAAGCCGGTCCTCCCTCGCCGAGACCGCCGGAAAGCCGGCACGAAGAAGGTCGACATGACTGCCGTTACCGACACCCCCAAACAAGAATCGAAGGTGTTCGCGGGCTTGCAGCGCCTCGGTCGCAGCCTCATGCTGCCGATCGCGGTGCTCCCCGCGGCGGGCATCCTGCTGCGCATCGGCCAGGACGATCTCCTCGGCCGTTTCTCCGCGCTGGAGAGCACCGCGTCGGTCATCTCGGCGGCCGGGCAGGCCGTATTCACCTGGCTGCCGCTGATCTTCGCCGTCGGCATCGCGATCGGCTGGGCCAAGAAGGCCGACGGGTCGACCGCGCTGGCGGCGGTGGTCGGTTACATGGTGATCGACGGTGTGTTCAAGGCGATGTCACCGATCGTGCTCGAAGGAAAGACCGACCCGAAGGGCGCGCAGGCGCTGATCAACTACGGCGTCCTCGGCGGCATCGTGATGGGTTTGCTTTCGGCCATTCTGTGGCAGCGGTTCTATCGCACGAAGCTGCCCGATTTCCTCGGCTTCTTCAACGGCAGGCGGCTGGTGCCGATCCTGACCGCGGTCACCGGCCTGGTCGTCGGCGTCGGCATGGCGTTCCTGTACCCGGCGTTCAACTCCGCGCTCACCTGGGTGGGTGAGACCGTCGCGGACAATTCGGTCGTCGGTGGCGGTATCTACGGCGCGGCCAACCGCCTGCTCATCCCGACCGGTCTGCACCACATCCTGAACTCCACGGTCTGGTTCCTCGTCGGCGATTACACCGATGCCTCCGGCCAGCTCGTGCGCGGCGACCTCAACCGCTTCTTCGCCGGCGACCCGAACGCGGGCACCTTCATGACGGGCTTCTTCCCGATCATGATGTTCGCGCTGCCCGCTGCCGCGCTTGCCATCTGGCGCAACGCGCGTCCGTCGCAGAAGAAGCTGGTCGGCGGCATCATGCTGTCCACCGGTCTGACCGCGTTCGTCACCGGCATCACCGAGCCGCTGGAGTTCTCGTTCATGTTCGTGGCGTGGCCGCTGTATGTGGTGCACGCGCTCTTGACGGGTACGTCGATGGCGCTGGTGAACGCGCTCGGCATCCATGATGGATTCACGTTCTCCGCGGGTGCGATCGACTATCTGCTGAACTTCGGCAAGGCGACCGACGCGTGGATGCTGATCCCGATCGGGCTCGGGTACGCAGTGATCTACTACGTGCTCTTCAGCTTCGTGATCAAGAAGTGGAACCTGCGGACCCCGGGTCGCGAGACCGAAACCGATGTCGAGGTCGGCGCGCCCGACGCGGCCGTGGTCGAAGCGGAGGCTGCGGTAACCGCCACGGAAGATACTCGAACCGATGCACCATCGGTTGCCGAAGTCGAAACGAAGCTGGACAAGAAGCTGGAAGGTGAGTGAGGCCATGACAACCCGCACCGTCATCGTCGGATCCGAGGTGGGGCTGCACGCGCGGCCCGCCGCGAGACTCACCAGGGCCGTGCAGGCCGCGGGGGTGCCGGTGCGGATTTCGGTGGGAGGTGGCGAACCGGTCGACGCGGCCAGCGTGCTCGCGGTGATGACACTGGGCGCGGGCCACGGTGCCGAGGTGACCCTGCATGCCGAGGGTGCCGACGCGGTGCTGGACCAGCTGGCCGAACTCATCGCCTCGGATCTGGACGCCGCCTGATGCCGGAACAGGTGGTCCGTGGCCTCGGCGTGAGTCCGGGCGTGGTGTGCGCGCCCTGGTTGCGGTTCGGATCGCAGCTCGAGACCTCGGCACAGGATCCGGTCGGCGGCTCGGTCGCCGAGGAGCTGGCGCGGGTCAAGGATGCGCTCGGTGGCGTGTCCGAGGAGATGGCTGCCAGGGCCGCACGCGTGAGCGGTGTTGCGGCGGAGATCCTTTCGATGTCGGCGACGATGGCCCGTGATCCGGGCATCGTCGCCGCCACCGAGAAGGAACTGGCTGCCGGGATGCCGACGGCGCACGCGGTGCACCTGGCGTTCGAGGGGTTCTGCGCGAAGCTGGAAGCGCTCGGCGGGTACATGGCCGAGCGGGCGACCGATCTGCGCGATATCGGCGGGCGGACCGTCGCGGTGCTGCTCGGGCTGCCGATGCCGGGTATTCCGGAGCCGGGGTATCCGTTCGTGCTGGTCGCGCGGGATCTCGCGCCTGCCGATACGGCGATGCTGGGTGACAGCGATGTGGTCGGGTTGCTCACCACCGAGGGCGGGCCGACCAGCCACACCGCGATTCTCGCGAAGTCCCTCGCCTTGCCCGCGGTGGTGAACTGTCCCGATACCGATCGGCTCGTCGATGACGCGCCGGTGTTGCTCGACGGCACGACCGGTGAGGTCGTGATCGATCCGAGCCCCGAGCATCAGCGGGCCGCTGTCGAGCAGGCAGCGGCGGACAAGGCGCGAATCGCGGCGGCCAGTGGGCCTGGGCATACGGCCGACGGGACGCCGGTGAATCTGCTGGTGAATATCGGCACCGTCGATGACGCGGTGAAGGCCGGGCCGGTCGACAGTGAGGGCGTGGGACTGTTCCGCACCGAGTTCATGTATCTCGGGAAGGCGTCCGCGCCATCCCTGGACGAGCAGACCGCTTCGTACACAGCAGTTCTCGAACAGTTCGCCGGACGACGAGTCGTGGTGCGGACCCTCGATGCCGGGTCGGACAAGCCGCTGCCGTTCCTCGATCTCGGTACCGAGGAGAATCCGGCACTCGGTGTGCGTGGGTTGCGGGTCGGCACGGTTTTTCCGGAGACTCTCGCCACGCAACTCACGGCGCTTGCCCGGGCGGGCCAGGCGACCGGGGCCGATCTGTGGGTGATGGCGCCGATGGTCGCCACCGCGGACGAGGCCGCCGGATTCGCCGCGCTCGCACGGGAATCCGGATTGACGAAGGTCGGCGCGATGATCGAGATCCCGGCGGCCGCGTTGCGCGCCGCCGATCTGCTCGCGCATCTCGACTTCGTCAGCATCGGCACCAACGATCTGAGCCAGTACACGTGTGCGGTGGATCGGATGGCGGGTGGGCTCGCGCATCTGCTCGATCCGTGGCAGCCCGCGGTGCTGGATTTGATCGCGATGGTCGGTGCGGCCGGTGCGGCGGCTGGAAAATCAGTCGGGGTGTGTGGTGAGGCGGCGTCGGATCCGACATTGGCGCCGGTGCTGGTGGGGCTGGGAGTGACGAGCTTGTCGATGTCGGTGCCCGCGTTGCCCGCGGTCCGGGCGGCATTGGCCGCGGTGGATATGCAGCGGTGCCAGGATGCCGCGGATGCGGCGTGCGCGGCACGGAATCCGCAGGTGGGGCGCGAGGCGGTCGCGGCGATCATCGGGCGGGCGTGAAAAAGGTTGTTGTGGAACCGGTCCGGCCAAGGGTCGGATCGCGGTGTGGTGTCCGGCGGCGGTCCTCGATCGTTGCCGGTAGGAGGAAGGTTTCGTGGTGATGGGATTCGTGCGCGGTCGACTCGTCGGGGCGGCGGTAGGTGAAATCGCCGACGGTGTCGTCGAATTCGACGACGGTCTGATCACCTGGGTCGGTGCGTCCGCGAATCATCCTGCGCCCGAGAGACTTCCGGCACCGAGCGATGATCTGGTACTTCCCGGTCTGATCGACCTGCACTGCCACGGTGGCGCCGGGTTCGGGTTCCCCAATGCGGATGCGCGGGGTGCTCGGGTCGCGGCGGCGCATCATCGAGAGCACGGCACTACCGGGTTGATGGGGAGCTTGGTGTCGGATCAACCGGACGTGCTGGTCGCGCAGGCGGCGATGCTGGCCGATCTTGTCGAGGACGGGGCGTTGCTCGGGGTGCATCTGGAGGGACCCTTCATCAATGCGAGCCGTTGTGGAGCACAGGATCCCGCGGCGATCATTCCCGGCGACCCCGCGTTGTTCGAGCGGATCTACGCGGCGGCGCGCGGCACCGTGCGGTCGATGACATTGGCCCCCGAGACCGCGCATTTCGATGAGCTGCTGGCCGCGATGCGCCGACTCGATGTGCTGCCGAGCCTCGGGCACACCGATGCCGATGCCGCGACCACCGCGGCGCGCATCGCCGAGGCTCGTGGTGGGCCGATTACCGCTACCCACCTGTTCAACGGGATGCCCGCACTGCATCACCGCTCCCCCGGACCCGTCGCCGCGTGCCTCGCCGCGGCCGGGCGTGGCGAGATGGTGGTCGAATTGATCGCTGACGGTGTGCATTTGGCGCCCGCGACGGTGGCGATGGTGTTCGATACCGTCGGGCCGGACCAGATCGCGCTGGTGTCCGACGCGATGGCGGCGGCGGGCATGAGCGACGGCGACTACCGGCTCGGTGCGCTCGATGTTCAGGTCCACGACGGTGTCGCCCGGCTCGCCACAGACAACGGTTCACCTGGGGCGATCGCGGGCGGCACGGCACGGCTCGTCGATGTGCTGCGCTGGACCGTCCTCGATGCGGGCATTCCGCTGTCCGATGCGGTCATCTCCGCGACACGTACCCCTGCTCGCGTACTCGGCCTCGAGAGCGAACGCGGCAGTCTCACCGTCGGCGGGCGTGCCGACATTCTTGTCACCGACCAGTCATTGCGGCCGCGGCGGGTGCTCGTCGCCGGAACGGAAGGAATCTGATGGAAATCGTGATCCGGGCTGACGAAAACGAGGTAGCGCGCACGGTCGCCGATATCGTCGGTCGCTATGTGACGGGCGGCAATGCGATTCTCGGCCTGGCCACCGGGTCGTCGCCGCTGGGGAGTTATCAGGAACTGGCGCGGCGTTATCGCGCGGGTGAGCTGGATTTCGCCACCGCGAGCGCCTTCCTGCTCGACGAGTACGTGGGTTTGCCGAAAGAGCATCCGCAGTCGTACTTCTCGGTGATCCGGTCGGAGTTCGTCGACCATGTGAACCTGGATCCCGCGCGGGTGCTGAGCCCGAACGGGGAGGCAGGTGATGTCGCGGGTGAAGGTCGACGGTATGACGCGGCCATCGCCGCGGCGGGTGGGGTCGACGTGCAACTGCTGGGGATCGGCACCGACGGGCACATCGGGTTCAACGAGCCCGGGTCGGCGCTCACCTCGCGCACACGGGTGAAGACGCTCACCGAGCAGACGCGCAAGGACAACGCGCGCTTTTTCGACGGGCCGGAGAATGTGCCGCATCACGTGCTCACCCAGGGCCTCGGCACCATCAACGAAGCCGGACATCTGGTGATGATCGCCCTCGGCGCGGGCAAGGCCGATGCGATCGCCGCCGCCGCTGAAGGGCCGTTGTCGGCGTTCTGTCCGGCCTCGGTCATGCAGTGGCATCGCCATGTCACGGTGGTGATCGACGAAGCCGCGGCGAGCAAGCTGAAGTTGGCCGATTACTACAAGTACGCGCTGGCGAACAAGCCCGCCTGGCAGTCGTTCTGACGTGACCGCGCTCGAGTTCGCGGTGCAGGACGTGGCGGGTGCGCTCGGTGCTCGCCGCGTCGGGGCGGATCGGGTGGAATTGTGTGCGGCGCTGGGCAGTACGGGCGGGCTGACGCCGAGTATCGGGACCATCGAGGCCGTGGTGGAAACCGGGATTCCCGTCCACGTGCTGATCCGGTGCCGGGCCGGGGGTTTCGTGTATACCGATGCCGATGAGCTCGCGGTGATGAATGCTGATGCACGAGCGGCAGTTTCGGCTGGTGCTTCCGGTCTGGTGGTCGGCGCGCTCACTCCTGAGCAACAGGTCGACGTCGAGGGAGTACGCCGTGTTCTCGACGGTATCGATGACATAGAGCTGACCTTTCATCGTGGGATAGATCAGATCCGCGACCGCGCGGCCGCTCTGGAAACCTTGATCGCCGGTGGTATGACCAGGGTGCTCACCTCCGGTGGGGCAGCCACCTGCGCCGAGGGTCTCGATGGACTCGCCGCGATGGTCGATCATGCGGCAGGGCGCATCCAGATCATGGCGGGCGGCGGGATCACCGTCGGCGACATCCCGGCACTGCATCGGGTTGGCATCAGCGGGATCCATCTGTCGGCCCGACGCGTCATCGCCGACGACGGTGGCCCCGGAGGGGGTGGCAAGTCCGGCCACGAACAACTGGACGAGGAGCTCGCAGGCGCCGCTGCCCGTCAGCTGCTCGCTGTAGACCGGCCGACCAGCTCCTGACGTCCCGCGGCCTGATTCAGGCTGCTCGACCACTCAGCACGGGATTCAGACGCGTTGGGCCAGTAGGCGTCCGGATTCACCCCGGACACACCCGCAGGCCGCCTTCACAGTCGACAGCCGCCGGGACGACTGAGACGGCCGCACACCGCCGTCAGATAGTCGTTTCAGGCACGCTCGGCGAGGATCAGTTCTGCTTCGCCAGGATCGCAGTCGAAGGCTGCTCGTACTGCCGCGACGGCCTTTTCGTGTTCGCCGGCCTCGACCAGCTGGTCGATGTCTGACCACTGATCGGTGGGCGGCGCTACTGATGGGTCGAGGCGGCGGTCGAGGCGTTCCCACATGCGGGCCACGGTGGGGTCGTCGGCGAGTAGTCCGCCGAGGTGGGCCTTGAAGGTGGGGTGTTCGGTGCGGTACATGCCCATCCAGCTGCTGGCGAGCGGGCTGGCCTCGGCATTGGCGGTGCGGTCGGCGAGTTTGAGGATCACGGCCTCGGGGTGGGCGGCGATCTTGGTGTAGGCGTTCTGGTTTCGGGCCTTGCGGTCGGGGCCGATCCCGGTGACCGCCCACACCAGATCGAGAACCTCACGGCCGAACCGGGATTCGACTTCCTCTGCGGTGACCGGGGTGTCTTCGACGACGTCGTGGAGCCAGGCCGCGAGGCCGAGTTCGCCGCCGTAGCCGAAGTCGTCGAGGACACCCCGAACGGCTGTCAGGTGGGTGATGTAGGGATGTTCGCCGTAGCGCTGGTCGCCGTGCGCCGCGATGGCGAACTCCCGCGCTTCGATTTCGCGCTGATCGAACTCCATGCCGCACCCCCGTGCTCGATTGGTGATCGTGTCGAGATCGACCCTAGCCGAGGGCACCGACAGGTTGCCGAGATCAGTGATGGGCGACCGGTTTCAGCGCGGTCAGGATGCCCGTCTGGTCACGGCTCTGGGTATAGGTGAGATCGGTGAAGCCGACCGCCTCGACCTGCCCCGTGTAGTGGCGGATATCGGCATCGGCGAACGGATCGCCACCGCGGCCGAGGAACAGTGCGAGCACTTTCCGCATCCGGGGTGAGGGTGACGCGTCGGCGAGCAGGAGCCGTCCGCCCGGCCGCAATACCCGCCACATCTCGGCGATCGCGGCGGCACGCTGCGACTCGGGGATGTGGTGCATGACGAAAGTGCAGGTGACAATGTCGAATTCGGCCTCGGCCGAGGGCAGCGACTGCGCCGGGCCGACCACGTAGCGATGGTGCGTGGCGCGATCCTGGTCGCTGTTGTCGGCGACCGCCGTGGCCGACGGGTCGACGCCGACGGCAGCACCGTTCGGTCCGACCGCGTCGCCGAGCGCTCGGACGAGTTTGCCGGGACCGCAACCGATATCGAGTGCGCGAGCACCGAGGCGCGCACCGGAGAGCGTGACGAATTCGGCGAGCAGACGACGATGCCTGCCGAGGAAGAACACCGAGGTGAACAGGTTGTAGCGACGCAGGCCTGCGATGACAAGGCCGGTGTCGGCGTCGTCGACGAACATGGGGGTGAGAAGCTGATTTCGGGACATGAGTTCATGGTCGGGCGCCGCCGCGACCGTCACCAGGAGCAGAATCGCCCGAGGTGTCCGTTATCGAACAGATCCGGGGAAACCGTGCAGGAGGAAGCGATGGCCGAGCACCCTGACCGCCGGGTTCGACGGACCAGGGACACACTGCACAAGGCGTTGATCGAGCTGATGATCGAGCGCGGCTACGACAAGGTGACCGTGAGCGACATCATCGCCCGCGCCGACGTCGGGCGGTCCACCTTCTACGCGCACTACCGCGACAAGGACGACCTGCTCGCGGTGAGCTGCACCGAATTCCTGCGTCGCGAGATCATCCGCACGACCACTCCGGGTTCCCCGCTCGCGCCGCTGCGCGTGATGTTCCATCTCGCCGCGCAGTATCCCGAGGTGTATCGCCCGCTGATCGGGCCGAAAGCGACCGCCACCGTCGTGCGCGCCTACCAGCGGTGTGTCGCCGAACTGGTCGGTGAACTCCTCGACGAGCAGCCCGCGGGCACGATCGAGTTCCTCTCGTATGGGTTGCTCGGCGTGCTCGGCACGGTGATCGAGCCGACCGCGCCGACACCGCCCACGCAAGCGTGGCAGCGGTTCGAGACGCTCGCGCTGTACGGGCTCAGTGGGTCCGGCGGCTCAGGTCCGGCCACGGTGGGCGGCGAAGAATCGCCAGTGCCGCGATGACCGCGGTGAGCAGGCCGATCCATTCGCCGAGTTGAGCGATGCGATTGGCGTCCATCGCGGGCGTCCAGTGCGCACGTCCGGAATGGATGACGAACAGCCCGATCGGGCACGGATGCCGCAGGAGACCGCCGCCGCGAGAGACGGTGATGATGGTCGTTCCGTCTGCCGTGTCGATCGGCTCGCCGAACACCATCTGCGGTTCGGCCACCATCTGTTCGAGGCGATCTCTGATCGTCATCGCGTCCCCATCCCGTCGTTCGGCAATGCCGTCGAAGATACGCGCCTCGCGTGCCCCCTGTCGGCTGCCATGATGGTGAGTGTCCAAGCCATGGCGAAAGGTGTACCGATGCCGGAGCAGACACTGTCGACCCAGTGGTCACGATCGCTGGGACTGCGAGTGCCGGTGGTGAACGCGCCCATGGGCGGCGCGGCCGGTGGACAGCTCGCCGCGGCGGTGAGCGCGGCGGGCGGGCTCGGGATGATCGGGATGGGTAGCGCGGGGTCGGTGGCGGCCTTGCGCCGCGAACTGGCTGTCGCCGGTGCGCCGGACGGGATCGGGCTCGTCGACTGGGTCCGCGCCCGCGAAACCGGGCTCCTCGACGCCGCGATCGCCGCAGGTCCACGGATCATCTCGGTCAGTTTCGGCACCGATTTCTCCTGGGTGCCGCAGGTGCAGGCGGCGGGCATCCTCGCCGTCACCCAGGTGTACGACGCGCCCGGTGCCCACCGCGCTCAGGATGCGGGTATCGACGTTCTCGTAGCCCGCGGCAGCGAAGGCGGCGGGCACGGGGCCGACCGGCTGGCCTTGCTGCCGCTGCTCGACGCCGTCCTCGACATCGCCACCGTTCCGGTCCTGGCCGCCGGTGGTATCGGCTCCGGGCGCACGCTCGCGGCCGTCCTCGCGGCGGGAGCGGCGGGAGCATGGCTCGGGACCTGTCTGGCCGCCGCCGAGGAATCACTGCTGCCCGAATCCGCCCGCCTGGCGATGCTCGCCGCAAACTCCAGCAGCACCACCGTCACCACTGCTTTCGACGAGGCACTCGATCTGCCATGGCCACCGATCTATCCGGCGCGAGTTCTGCGCAACGAGTTCACTGACCCGTGGTCGCGCGCCGAGGCCGACGACCTACCCGACCCCGAACGTCTTCGCGCGGCGATCGCGGTCGACGATCCCAGGCTCGCGCCCGTGGATGCAGGCCAGGGCGTCGGTTTGGTGACCCATATCGAGCCTGCCGCCACCGTGATCAACCGCCTGTGCGGGGACGCGGCCGAGCTTCTGGCAGCACGTCACACGTAATCGAACCCGCGACCTCGCGAGGTCGACGGTTGCAAAAATATGTAGGTCGGTCTACTTTTAGTTTGTGGGCAAAAAGGGAACCGAAACGCGGTGCAAGTTGATCAGGGCGACGCGGTCGCTGATCGAGTCGCATGGGTATTTCGGCGCCGGGCTCAATCAGATCGTGCAGGAGAGTGGAGCGCCGCGCGGATCGCTGTACTTCCACTTCCCCGGCGGCAAGGACGAATTGGTGGCCGCGGCACTCGCCGAGAGCGGTACCGATATCGCGGCGATCATCCGCACGATCGAGGCGACGGACGCGCGAGATTTCGCGCGAAAGATGGTGAACCTGCTCGGCGATCAGCTGGAAGCGTCGGACTGGACCATCGGATGTCCGGTGGCGGCGGTCGCCCTGGACACCGCCGCTACCAATGACGCTGTGCAGCAGGCATGTTCGGCGACGTATCGACTGTGGGAAGAGGCGATCCGGGAACGGCTGATCGGATTCGGCCATCCCGAGCCCGAACGGATCACCACGGTCGCGCTCGCCCTGATCGAAGGCGGGCTGGTACTGGCTCGCACCCACCGCTCACGCCAACCACTTCAGCACCTCGCCGACACCATCGACGTTCTGGTCTGAAACCCTCCACACCCCAGCTCCGATTCATCAGCTCAAAATATGTAAATCGGTCTACTGAAAGTAGGACACCATGGCACACACCGACTCCATCGTTTTCGGCGCCGCCGGATTCATCGGCCGCTCGCTGGTCGCCGAACTGCTGCGGACCGGACATACCGTCACCGCCGCGCTGCGTGCGGGCAGCCAGGATCGGCTGCGGATCTGGCTCGACGAGCAGAGTGTCGACACGGCCGGGTTGACCATCACCACCACCGATATCGGCGAGCCGGATCTCGCGCTGGGCGACACCGTCGACGGGGTGCGCGATGTGTACAACGCGGCCGCGTTGATGAAGTTCGGGCTGGCTGCGGACGTGGCGCGTCGAGTCAATCTCGACGGCGCGGTGCATGTGCTGGAATGGGCCGCACGGCAGCCGGATCTGCGGCGCATCGTGCACATCACCGGCTATCGCGCCGCCGGGGACGGGGGCACGCAGGACTATGGCGACGGCGCGTACGAGGCGTCGAAAGTCGAGGCCGATCTCCTGCTACGGCGCATCGCCGCCGACCGTGACATCCCGCTGACCATGGCGAATCCAGCGGGGGTGCTCGGACCCGGCCAGTATTTCGGGCTCTCCGACATCATCGACAACCTCTGGCAGGGTCGATTGCCCGCACTGCCGGGCTCCGCTGATACCTTTGTTCCGGTCGTCGATCTCGACTACGTCGCCAGGTTCATCGCCGGGCTGCCCACCCAACCCGATACGGTCGGCAAGTCCTATCCGCTGCTGGATGCCGCGACTCCCGCACTGCCCGAACTGATTCGGCTCGTCGCCGATCATCTGCATGTCGCCGCGCCGCGCTTCACGCTGCCGACGGCGCTGGTCCGTCGACTTCCCCGGGCGGTGACCAATGCCGATCCCGAAGCACTGTCCTTCATCAGCAGCGACCGTTACGACACCAGCGACAGCGATATCGTGGCGCGGCGGCTCGGCATCGGCCATCCGCCGGTCAGCGAACTGCTGCGCACGTATGCCGACGGGATCGTGGCCAGTCGCAACGGCACCGTCGCGCCCACACCGAAATCCGGATTCCGCGGCGGTACCTGGCTGGTCGGCGAGCAGGTCGATCCTGAATATGTGCTGCTGCACGGCATTCCGGTCGACAGCGATTCGTGGGCCGAGGTGGTGCGGGAATTGGACGCGCCGACACTGGCTGCCGACCTCCCCGGGCTCGGGCGCTCGGCGGCCTCCACACAGTCCACCGGTGACTGGATGGCGGACCTGATGGCGCCGGTACGGACTCGGCCGGTGATCGTGGGCCATTCGTTCGGTACCTGGGCCGCCGTCGAATTCGCGCTGCGCCATCCCGATCGGGTGTCGCGGCTCGTGCTCATCGCACCCGCGTTCCTGCAGCAGCCCGCCTCCCGGCTCACGGGTTCGCACCTCGCCGCCGAGGTCGTCAAGCGGATGCCCGCGGCGACATTGGCTGCGCGGCTCGGCATTCCAGAAGGGCCGACCATCGCCTCCGCCGTGGCGAATCTGCGGCGGCCCGGCGTTGCCCAACGCACCTTCGCGGCCTTGCGCGCCGCCGGTGCCTCGCGAGACGAAATCGCCGCCAAGCTGGCCCGGGTCACGGTTCCGGTCGACATCATCGTCGGTTCGGACGATCCGCTGATCGAGCCGACCGATCGACCTGTCACCACGATCGCCGACACCGGGCACTACCCGCAGCTCACCCATCCCGATCAGGTCGCGCGGGTCATACGGGGCGAAGGGGCCTCCGCTGCAACGCAATACGCAGAGGACATCCAGACGAGCAGTCGCTAGCTCGACTGACCGGCGCTCGATCGATCGCATCCCGCTGCGACTCGGCCTCGCCGACGGGCGGATCGACCTGCCGCACTCACCCGGTCGGGGCCGTGAGTTCGATGCGAATCGCGGGGTCGTTCAACATCTCCGGCTGGAGCACGATGGTCTCCTCGGTTCGCCACCGCGCATGCCAGATGGGGACGCCGCCGGGCAGGTCGAGTGCCCGCGGGGTGGTGAGGAGGGGCAGGTCGAGGCGGGCCGAGGTGACGGTGACGGCTGCGTTCGTCGGCGTGTGCGACCACACGTCGTCGACCGCGTTGGTGATCCGGACCCCGAGTCGGTGGCCGGTGGCCAGGCGGGCGTCCTGCCAGAGCAGCCGGATCTCGGATTCGGGGCGCACCGGGGCGATACCACGGGTGATGACCGACGCGCGCCCGTCGGGGGCGATGTCGTAAAGCTCCAGTGCGACAGTCGCTTCGGGCGGGCCCGACAGGGTCAGCGCGGCGGTGCTCCGGCCCGCTAGGTGCACCGACTCGGTAACCGGTGCCGAGATCGACCAGATTTCCCGGTCCGCACCGGGCAACAGGCCACGATCGTGGTAGGTGCCGGTGCGCAAGGCGACTGATGCGCGCCGGGAATCGGTAGGCGGCCACACGTTTTCACCGCGCCAACCACCGTCGAACTGGCCGACGGTCACCGGCGGACCCGGCACCTCGACATCGGCGCCCGCCACATGTTTGTCCAGGAACGCGAAGAGCTCCGAGGCGAAGTGGGGTGTGCCGCACTTTTCGCGGCAGTCCGAGTGGCCCCATTGGCCGAACCAGGCGCGATGTTCGCCGGGGCCTCTGGCTTCCCATGCCTCGATGATGCGGTCGGCTCGGGTGTTGGAGTCGAGGAAGCTCTGACCGAGGAACATCGGGGTGGTGTTGCCACGGACGGCCTCGACCATGTCGCGCTCACGCCAGTCCGGGTTTGCGCCGTTGTGGTCGGTGGTGAGGGCGAGGTAGCGGGCGGCGCAGTCCTGGGTCATCTGGACCGCGTTGGCTTTGTACTCGTCGCCGTCGTCGGGGTGGCCGGGGGTCGACGCGATGGCCAGGTGTTCCGCGCCCGCGGTGTCGGCGGGGCGAATCCCGTCCTCGGTCAACGGTTTTCCACCGAATTTCCACGCCGTGCCCTGCATGTAGAGGTACGAGTACGGATCGACAACCGGCTCGAACGCCGCCACCGCCGCCAGCCCCTTCGGCTTCGCGGCCAACGCCATCATCCCGGTCCACCCCTCATAGGAGGTTCCGACCACCCCGACCCGCCCCGTAGACCACGGCCTGCTCGCCGCCCACTCGACCGCCGCCGCCACATCCGACCGCTCCCCCGGGCCACCGAAATCCGGGCACCCGTTGGACCCACCGAACCCACGCAGGTCGACGATCACATACGTGTACCCGGCCCGCAGCGCCCACTCGACCGGCAAGTTGTCGGTCGAGGGTCCACCACCGGGCCGAGGCTGGGACAGGTACGCCAGATGCGCCCGGTACGGACTGGCCGTGAGCAGCACCGGAGTCCGCGCATCGGCCGCGATACCCGGCGGCCGAAGGACATCCGCGTGCAGCCGAGTCCCGTCGGGCGCGGTCAGGTACTCCTGCGTCCACGTGTACGCCACATTCACCGGCTCAGCCGTCGCCGGCGCCACCATCCCGAGCACCAACGCCACACCGGCCACCGCTCGCGCCGCCACAACACCCAATCGCACCCCCGGACTATTGCCGGTCCCCGCGCCGGCGTCCAGCCCCGATTATCCGGGGCGTGTCGCCGATCATCGATCAGCTCGAGCATCCCATTCGGCGAGCAACTCCAGGCTGTCTCGATAGAGAGCCTGCTGCACCGGTTCGTCGTAGGACGCCGCAGAGGATCGGACCGGCGTGCGGCGAACCAGATACTGACCGGTGATCCCCGCACGGTCGGTCGCTGCGGCCAGCCATGCGAGATCCGCGCCGGATCCGCGCGCCGTGCGAACACCGGGGAGCACGACAAGGGCGCGGGCGATCGTCTTCCAGCTCAGCCGCTGGAAAGCGCTTGCGTCCCTGGCCAGTCCGGTTCCAGGCATCAGGCCGGGGTCGAACGCGTTCACGGTGATGTCGCGTGGGGCCAGCTCGCGGGCGAGATGGTAGGCGGTCTGCAGGTTCGCCAGCTTCGAGGTGGCGTAGCGGCGACGGGCGTCGCGCTGTGCGGATTCGGTCGGCGGCGGCGGGTAGGCCAGTTCGCGCGCGGTGGCGTGCAGTGGGTGCGGCATCCCGGTGAACTGGTCGGGATCATGAGTTCCCGAGGAGACCAGGATGATTCGCGCCGGTGCGGTGAAGTGGTCGAGCAGGTCGAGGACCAGGCGCAGATGACCGAGGTGGTTGGTGGCGAATGTCGCCTCGATGCCGTCCGCGGTGAGGGTGCGGCGGGTGAACTGCACGCCCGCGTTGCACACCAGGCCGAACAGCGGTGGTAGGTCGGCGGCGGCGAGATCGGCGGCGAACGCACCGATCGACGGTCGCGAGGCCAGGTCGAGTGCCATGCCGTGCGCGCCGATCGTCGCGGCCAGTTCCCTGGTTCGAATCGCGTCGCGACCGGTGATCACCACTGTGTTGCGCGGGTCGCGCGCGAGGTTTCTGGCGCATTCGTAGCCGAGTCCGCTCGTACCGCCGGTAACAACCACTGTTCTGTCACTTGATGCCATATGGCACAGTCTGCCATATCTGGACATCATGCGACACTGTTTCGATGTCGCTGCGGGATCTCAAACGGGAACGGACCAGGCAGTCCATCGTGGACACAGCGTTCGGCCTGTTCGCCGAACGAGGCTTCGACGGCGTCACGGTCGCCGAGATCGCGGCGGCCGCGGAAGTCGGCACCCGCACCCTGCACCGCTACTTCACCAGCAAAGAAGAGCTGGTCTTCCCCGAAGACGACGACCTGCGCGCCGACCTGGCCCGCCTCCTCGCCGAGCGCCCCGAGGGCGAACACCCCGAAACCACCCTCGCCGTCGTGATCACTCCCCTGATCAGCAGATTCGGCGGCGAACAACTCACCCAGGCACGCACCCGCGACGCCCTGATCACCAGCACACCGGCGCTACAGGCCCGCGACCTGGCCAAACAGGCTGCGGTGGAACAGCTCATCGAACACCACCTGGCCCGCCGGCTCGGCGTCGCCGTCGACAGCGACGTGCGCCCGGCCCTGTGGGCGAAAATCGGCATGGCGTGCTTCTTCTCCGCCTACCGCGTCTGGCTTCACGAAGGCGGCGACCTCGCCCACCACCTGGCCGACGCCCGCACAGCGTTGGCCGAAGCAATGCCGCGACCCACGTGAGGCTCCGACCAGCCGCCACGTAGACACAAGTCCGGCCCCGCCGGGATGACCGCCCGGGCCGGGGCGACAAACAGATAATTAGTTGGCCCACCGGGCGCCAAACGCCGCGCCCCGCCCCGCGGG
>NZ_JBHXNJ010000006.1:330192-355783 GCF_042719655.1 Nocardia sp. NPDC058518 | reverse complement strand
GGGCGCCGCCCGCGCGCGCGGCGCGCGCGCGGGCGCCGCCCCCCCCGCCCCCCCCCCGGACTCGAAACCGTTTTACTGCGTACCCACTGCGGACGGAACGGGCCGATCAGGCCCGTTCCCGCAGATCAGGATCACACGTCGTAGTAGAGCTCGAACTCGTACGGGTGCGGACGCAGGTTGACCGGAGCGATCTCGCTCTCGCGCTTGATGTTGATCCACGTCTCGATGAGGTCAGGCGTGAAGACGTTGCCCTCGGTGAGGTAGTCGTGGTCCGCCTCGAGGCGATCGATGACCGTGGCCAGGCTGGTGGGGGCCTGGGGGATGTTCTTGGCCTCCTCCGGCGGGAGCTCGTAGAGGTCCTTGTCGACGGGGGCCAGCGGCTCGATCTTGTTCTTGATGCCGTCCAGGCCTGCCATCATCATGGCGGCGAAGGCCAGGTACGGGTTACCCGAGGAGTCAGGCGCGCGGAACTCGATGCGCTTGGCCTTCGGGTTGTTGCCGGTGACCGGGATACGCACGGCAGCCGAGCGGTTGCGCTGCGAGTACACCAGGTTGATGGGGGCCTCGTAGCCCGGCACCAGACGGTGGTACGAGTTCACGGTCGGGTTGGTGAACGCCAGCAGCGACGGGGCGTGGTGCAGGATGCCGCCGATGTAGTGACGCGCCAGGTCCGAGAGGCCACCGTAGCCGGCCTCGTCGTGGAACAGCGGCTTGCCGTCCTTCCACAGCGACTGGTGCACGTGCATGCCCGAGCCGTTGTCGCCGAAGAGGGGCTTCGGCATGAAGGTGACAGACTTGCCTTCCTGCCACGCGGTGTTCTTCACGATGTACTTGAACAGCTGCAGGTCGTCAGCAGCCGACAGCAGCGTGCCGAACTTGTAGTTGATCTCGGCCTGACCGGCGGTGCCGACCTCGT
Organism: Nocardia sp. NPDC058518; assembly: GCF_042719655.1. Lineage (NCBI taxonomy): Bacteria > Bacillati > Actinomycetota > Actinomycetes > Mycobacteriales > Nocardiaceae > Nocardia > Nocardia sp. NPDC058518. Next base: position 354,867 of record NZ_JBHXNJ010000006.1, on the reverse strand, counting down.
GGTGGCCGCGCTCGAGCTCGAAGCCCGCGTTCTGCAGGTTGGTCGAGATCTTGTCGCGCAGGTCGACGTAGTGGTCGTACGGGGCGACAGGGAAGTAGCCACCCTTGTTGCGGACCTTGTAGCCGAGGTTGCGGCTGCCGTCCGGGTTGAACTCCTTGCCGGTGTTCCACGAGCCGGAGACGGACTCGATCTCGTAGAACGAGCCGTTCATGCCGGAGCCGTAACGGACGCCGTCGAAGATGTAGAACTCGGCCTCGGCGCCGAAGAAAGCGGTGTCGGCGATACCGGTCGAACGCAGGTACTCCTCCGCCTTGCGCGCGATGTTGCGCGGGTCGCGGGAGTACGCCTCACGGGTGAACGGGTCGTGCACGAAGAAGTTCAGGTTGAGCGTCTTCGCGGCACGGAACGGGTCGATCCGCGCGGTGCTGAAGTCGGGGAGCAGGAGCATGTCCGACTCGTCGATCGACTGGAAGCCACGCACCGAGGAGCCGTCGAACGCCAGACCCTCTTCCGCCAGGTCGGCGGTGAACGCCTTGGCCGGGATCGAGAAGTGCTGCTGGACGCCGGGCAGGTCGGAGAAGCGGATATCGACGTATTCGATGTCCTCTTCCTTGATGTACTGGATGACCTCTTCGGCCGTGCTGAACGTCACTTGCTCTCCTTACGAATCGGTTCCCAGCCAGTCGCGATGCTGGCCCTTTCGAGCGACCTGCATAGCAGTCGCTACGAAGGGGTTCGTCGCGACCTGACGCTAAGGACGCGGTGTTTCCCAACAGTCAAGGCTGTGTTTCGCCAGTGTTACGCGAACCGGATGCCTGGGTGATGTCAGCCATCCGGGCGCGACCTTCAGGCTAATCCTGCCATCCGCGCGATCGCGCGCTGACGTGACCTCCATTAATGCGGTCGTGGGCGACCGATCGCGCGCCACTATCCTGGAGCCATGGCGCGTATTACCGGCACATGGCTCTCCGGATCCCCGGGCGAACCCGGCGACCCGGACATCTCCGGCTACCCCGGTGAGCTGTACGGGTTGCCTCGCGAAGGGGCAGGTTCACTCGCCCCCACCTGGCGCCGCGTCGTCGCGCTGTTCCTCGACTGGTTCATCGCGGTCGGGATCGCGGCGGTGATCACCCGCAGCTTCGTGTCCTCGTCGGTGCCGCTGCTGGTGTGGTTCGTGGTCGGTGTGGCCGCGGTGACGCTGTTCGGGTTCACCCCTGGTCAGTACTTCATGAAGCTGCGGGTAATGCGCATCGACGCACCGGTGGCAGTCGGGTTCGTGCGCGCGCTGGCCAGACAGGTGCTGCTGGTGTTCATCGTGCCCGCGCTGTTCACCGATGCCGACGGACGCGGCATGCACGACCAAGCCACCGGGACGTCGCTGGTCAACGCCCGCTGAGCCGTTGGGCCTGCTCGTGGTGGCGCGCGGCCATACGATCAGGCCGTGTCACTGAATCCGGCCTTGCTGGCCGTGCGTTTCCTGCTCGAATTGGTCGCCATCACCTCGTTCGGAGTGCTCGGCTGGCGTGCCTTCGATTCCCCCTGGCGATATCTGCTCGTCGTCGTGCTGCCGGTCGCGGCGGCGCTGCTGTGGGGAGTGTTCGCGGTCCCCGATGATCCGAGCCGCAGCGGCGGCGCTCCGGTGCCGGTGCCGGGTCCGGTGCGACTCGGCGTCGAGTTCGCGGTGCTGTTCGGCGGGGCCGCGGCGCTGTGGGGCGCGGCCCTTCCGCGGTTGGCGCTGATCTCGGCGGCCGTTCTCGTCGGCTATCACCTGCTGGCCTATGACCGGGTGCTGTGGTTGCTGACCGGCCGCTCGACCGACGCCTGAAACGCCGCGAGCCCGTCACCTGGCTGGGTGACGGGCTCGTGACGGGAGTAGGTCAGCGGCGACGGATCGCGCGCTGCATGCCTTTCATCTTCGCGCCGGGGGGCATCGGGCCCTTCGGCATCGCGGGACCACTGCGCGAACTGAGGGCCGTGAGCCTGCCCTCGATCTGGTCGATCCGCTTGACGTCGATGTTGCGCGGCAGCTTGGTGAGGTACTTCTGCAGCTCCTTGAGCGGAGTCTGGCCTTCCTCGTTGCCGACGATCACTTCGTAGATGGGGGTGTCACCGACCAGGCGGGCGGTGCGCTTCTTCTCCTGCGCGATGAGCGACTTGACCCGCTGCGGGGAACCTTCGGCAACGAAGATCACCCCGGGCAGGCCGATGACGCGGTGCACGGCGTCGAGCTGGGTGGTCGCGGCGACGCCGTTGGCGACCCGCCACTTGCCCTGGAGGTTCTCCAGTACCCACGCGGCGGCGCCCGCCTGACCCTCGGCCTTGCGGTACACGTTCTTCTGCACGCGGCGCCCGAACAGGATGAATGCCAGCAGCACACCCAGCAGCAGACCCAGCGGCAGCAGGAACCACTGCATGTCGAAGATCAGCCCGATGAGGAAGAAAACCACCGTGGTGCCGACCAGTGCGCCGATCATCAGCGGCAGCAGCGCCTTGTCTTCCTTGCGCTGCATGTTGAACGCCTGCCACAACTGCTGACGACGCTCGCGTGATGCCTGCTTACGGGCCGCTTTAGCCGCGGCCCTGGCTTCCTTCGACGGCTTGCCGCCCTTGCCTCCTGCCATGATGCCAGCTTAGATGGCGCGCCGCCGGGGCGTCTGACCGCATCACACCGCACCACGATCCCGGCGTTTCGGGCGCCTTCGGTGGGCGAAGGACCCCGCCACGGGCCACAATGACAGAGATGCGCCCGATCACCGAGAACCCCGCCCCGTCCCCCGTCACCGAGGGCGTCGACGACGAGGTCGCACGCCGACTCGCCGTCGCGTTGCAGTGCGCGACGGTGTCGACGGAGGATCCCGCGCACACCGCCGACGCGGAGTTCGCGCGCCTGGCCACCCATCTCGAGTCGTCGTTCCCACTGTTGCACGCCGAACTGACATTGACGAGCTTCGGCCACAGCAGGCTCTACCGCTGGGACGGCGTCGAACCGGGCGCGGTGTCGGCGATCCTGCTCGCCCACCAGGACGTGGTGCCGGTCGACGACGCTCAGCGCTGGACCCACCCCCCGTTCGCCGGGGTCGTCGACGACGAATTCATCTGGGGCCGTGGCGCGATCGACGACAAGAGCCGCATGCTCGCCGTCCTGGAAGCGGTCGAATCGGCAGTGGCAGCCGGAATTCGCCCACGCCACACCATGTTCCTGGCCTTCGGCCACGACGAAGAGGTCTTCGGCGACGGCGGCGCGGTCCGGATGGCCGAGCACCTGCGCGAGCAGGGAGTGCGCGCGGAGCTACTGCTCGACGAGGGCGGGGTGATCACCGAGGGCGTCGCCGACGGGGTCGACCGGCCGGTGGCCAGCATCATGCTCGGCGAGAAGGGCTATGCGACGGTACGGCTTTCGGTCACCGAGGCGGGCGGTCACTCCTCGATGCCCGGCAAGCAGACCGCGGTGGGGCGGCTGGCGCGTGCGGTCGCGCGAGTGCAGGACAATCCGATGCCGCTGCGGCTGACTCCGGTGATCAGCGACATGCTCGCCCGCATGCGGGAGTCACTGCCCGAACCACGACGCAGACTGCTCGAGCTCGCCGACTCACGCGGGCTGGCCAAACTGGCCGGGCCGCTCCTGGCCCGGATCATGGCGGCGGGCCCGACCACCGAGGCCCTCGTCCGCACCACCACCGCGCCCACGGTGATCAGCGGCGGCGTGAAGGCCAATGTGCTCCCGCAGAGCGCTGAGGCACTGGTGAATTTCCGTATCCTGCCCGGTGATTCGGTGGCGGCGGTGCTGGCGCACTGCACCCGGGTGATCCGCGATATCGGCGTGGCGATCGACCTCGTCGGACCGGCGTCGGAGCCCTCCCGGTTCAACGAGCCGGGCCCGGCGTTCGACATGGTCGCCGAGCTGGCCTCGAGTGTGGTGCCCGGGATCGTGACCACCACCGGGATCGTGCCCGGCGCCACCGATTCACGCCACTACGACGGCTTGGCCGCGACCCGCTGCAACTTCGCGCCGATCGTGTTGACCTCAGCGGATCTGGAACGGATCCACGGAACCGACGAGCGGATCTCACGACTCAACTACGCTCGGCTGATCGAGTTCAATCGGCGTCTCATCGAGCGGCTCGCCGCGGCGCCCGAAGCAGGAGGAGCGCCCCGATGACGACCGACACCGGCGAGTTCGCGGGCCACGGCGGCAAGATCGCTTGGCGCGCATGGCAACCCGAGACGGCACCGCGCGCGGTGGTGGTACTGGTGCACGGCGTCGCCGAACATTCGGGCCGCTACGAACACGTCGGCGCGGCCCTGGCCGACGCGGGCTTCGCGGTCTACGCGCTCGACCACATCGGCCACGGTCTGTCCGAGGGGCCGGCTGCCAATATCGGTTCGATGCAGGGCGCCGCCGACAATGTCGCGACGCTGCTCGATGTCGCGGGCGCCGCCCATCCCGGTGTGCCTCGATTCGTGCTCGGACATTCGATGGGCAGCCTGGCGGTCCTGCACCTGGCCACCCGCGGGCCGGTCGACGTGGCGGGCGTCATCGTGTCCGCGCCGCCCCTCGACATCCCGCTCGGCAACCCGATCCAGCGCCTCGCCGCTCCCCTGCTCACCCGGTTCGCGCCGAATCTCGGGGTATTGACCCTGGATTCGTCTACGATCAGCCGCGATCCCGAGGTGGTGCGCGCCTATGACGACGACCCGCTGGTCTTCCGCGGCAAGCTGCCCGCGCGTACCGCGGTGGAGATCCTGCAACACACCGCGCTGGTGAAACGGCGCCTCGGCGCGCTCACCGCGCCACTGCTGGTGCTGCACGGCACCGCCGACACGATCGCGTCGCCGTCGAGCGCCGATCTGCTCGAACGCGACGCGGGCTCGACCGATGTGACGGTGCTGCGCTACCCGGGGCTCTACCACGAGGTGTTCAACGAACCCGAGCGTGCGCAGGTGCTCGGCGATGTCACCGACTGGCTGTCGACCCATGTTACCGATCAGTAAGTTCTCGCGCGGGTGACCTAGTAGACTCACCACTCATGACCACGTCTTCCGGCGCCGTTGCCTTCATCCGCGCGAGCTGGCACAGCTCCATCGTCAACAAGGCGCACGAGGGCTTCCTCGCCGAATACACCGGCTTCGGGTTCGACCCCGAGGTCGTCGAGGTGTTCGACGTCCCGGGCGCCTTCGAGATCCCGCTGCACGCCCAGCGCCTGGCCCGCACCGGTCGCTACGAGGCGATCGTCGCCGCGGCCCTCGTCGTCGACGGCGGCATCTACCGCCACGACTTCGTCGCCTCCGCGGTGATCGACGGCCTGATGCGCGTGCAGCTCGACACCGATGTGCCGGTGTTCTCGGTAGTGCTCACCCCGCACCACTTCCACGAGCACAGCGAGCACGTGGACTACTACACCAACCACTTCGTGACGAAGGGAGCCGAGGCTGCCCGCGCGGTGGCGAACACCCTCAGCTCCCTGCGGTCACTGCCCGCTTCTCGCTGAGCTACTTGAACTGGCTCAGGCAGGCCTGTTCGCCGCTGAGGACGCCGGTGCGGAACGCCTCCAGGCGCTGATACCCGCTCGGCACCACCTTGCCGTTGACGTCGGCGGCCGCGAGGCCGTCGGCGAGCAGGCCGGAAACCGCCTCGTCGAGGTCACCGGCCGACAGACGCGGATCACTGCTCGGCTCACTGAGTTTCGTGGTGAGCACGCCCGTCAGGCACGCGGTGCGCAGGCCGGCGGAATCGGCACCCGACAGTGACAGCTTGCGATCCTGCTGCACCGCGAGGGCATAGCGGGACACGAACACCGCGGCGGCGTTGTAGTCGCCGGTGACGACCGCCGACAGCGGCTCCTCTTTGGTGCTCGCGCCCTCGCCTGCGCGCTTGGCCATGGCGGGGATGTCGGTGCCGATGGTGTTGGAGCCCGGGCAGTAGGAGACCGGCTCGGTGGTGGTCGTCGACGCGCAGTTGCGGGTGACACCGGCGTAGTCGAACTTCGGCGCGTTCTTCACCGGCATCGACTTGCCCAGCTGGGCGGCCAGGTTGGTCAGCGTCTCCTTGTTCACCGGCAGCTGCTCGTCGCGTTCCCCCTCTTCGAAGGTGACAGGCAGACCGGCACGACGCTTCTCGATCTCGTCCTCGTTGATGTCCTTGCAGGACTTGGCGCCCTGGGTGTAACCCATCTGCACCGCCGTGACCCGTTCGAACGCCGAACCGTGCACGGCGTCGGGATCATTGGGGTCGCGGTCACGCACGGCGACGGTCGCGCCGAGCACGCCGTTGAGCCCGTCGGTGGTGTTGAGCGTGAAGTGCTTCGAATTGCCTTCTGCCACATGGCGAAGGAACACACCGGCCAGGCAGTCGGCCTGCTGTTCCTTGACCAGCGCATCGGTGAGGAACCCGCGCAGCAGGTCGGCCTGGGACTGGATGGCGTGCCCGTACTCGTGGGCCAGCACCATCACCACCGACATCTCCTTGTACTTGTCGACCAGCAGCGGCAGCAGGACGGTGCGGTCCCAGCCGATGGTGTGGTCGAGCGGGCAGTAGGCGGCATTGACCAGCTTGTAGGTGCTGCTCTTGCAGAACTGCACCGACTCCGATTCCGGCGCTTTCGCCGACCACGAGATGTACTTCGAGGCGGGCTTGAAGTTGCCGCGGAAAGTCTTGGAATACTCGGTCTGCCAGTACTCTTCGATGTCGGCGATGGCATTGAGGGCGAGCTTGTCGATCTTGCCGTTGTCGCCGTTGTCGGCCTTCTTGTCGGTGTCGGGCACACCGGGACGCGACCCGCTGGGGCCGGTGGACGACGCCGCGCCTGCCACCTCCCATGGGTTGTCCATGACCGCCACCGCCTGGTCACTGGCGACAGTTGTCGCGCCGCAACCGGATACGAGCATGCCGATACTCACCAAAGCTGCCATGGTCGCGCCGAACCGATGTCTTCTCATGCGCTGTCCTCCCCGGAAAAAATGACGCGGACGCCTAACGGTCCGCTATCGAGCGCTCACATGTTAAACGACCACTGTCACAGGTCCATTCGGATCGTGGCCAGCACCGCGCGATGGTCGGAGCCGGGGATGGTGAGGGTGCGGATCTGTTCTGCCACCCCACCTGCGACGAGGATGTGATCGATCCCGATCACCGGACCCCACCGGCGATCGGCCGGGAAGGTGAGCAGGACACCGTCGCCGGTCTGGTCGGCGGCCGAGGCGAAGGCACCGTCGAGCAACGCCCGGTAGGCCGAATGATCGTGTGTCGCATTGAAATCCGCGCCGACGATCGCGGGTGCGCTGGTCGCGGCGAGGATCTCGTCGACCCTGCGCATCTCCGCCGACCAGGCGGCGAAGTCGATATTCGGCGGGATCGGATGGAACGCGAACACCGGCATCGGGCCACGCTGCGGATGGTCCATCGTCGCGGAGATATTGCTCATGATGAAACCGTCGTATTTCTTGGTGTCGCGCAACGGGTATCGGCTGTAGATGCCGGTGCCGCCACCGCCCGACTGGGCGGGTTCCAGATAGGAGTACGGCAGACGCTCTTCCAGCCCTGCCCCGCGCAAACCCTCGATCGAGTCGACGGTCAATTCCTCGACGGTGAGGATGTCGACGTTGTTGTCACGCACCGCACCGACCACGGCGGCCGGGTCGGCCTGGCCGAAGAGGATATTCGACTGCAGCACCACCAGTTCCGGCCCTTCGGCGGCCCTGGCCTCCGGGATATAGGACGGCACCACCAACCACGCGGCACCGGCCAGCACCAGTACCGCCGCCCCCGAGCTGCGCCATCCCCGCGCGAGGAGCATCAGCACCAGCCCCACGACCGCGCCGAGCATCAACCACATCGCCCCCGACGCCAGCAACACCATCGACTTCTGACTCCAGTCCACGACGTGCAACACGATCCCGACCACCGCCGCGGCCACCGCGCCCCACCCCAGGACGAGCAACGCTCGTTCCACCCATTTACGCATCATGCGGCCACCCTAAGCGGCCCCGCTTTCTGATCCCTTGTGAGTGTCTTGAAGAGTGGTGGCCGTGTATATCGAAGAATTCGCCGCCGCGGGACCGCTCACCGAGCAGGCAGTCGAGGAGCTGATGACCGTCGCGAACAAATACACCTCGGCGATCACCCTGACCGTCGGCGAGCGCACCGTGCAGTTGCCGGTTCTCCCGGTCTGCTGGGACGAGCTGCCCGTGCGCGCGGGCACCTCGATCACCGTCGAAGCCGATCGCGGTTACCGGCCGACCGGCCTCGAGGACCGCACCGCGCTGACCGACTTCGTCACGACGTTCCAGCGCGCGACCGGCGAGCGCTAGAGCGGCAGACCTGCCTCGATCCAGTTGTAGGCCTGGATCTTCCGCGACTCGGGGTCGTTGACCACCTGGTTGATGAGGTCGTTGATCTGATCGGTGGACAGCGGGTAGCCGTAGTGCTCGGCCGCGCCCGCCGACGCCCACAGGGATGCGAAGAGACCGGGGCCGCCGAGAATGTGGGACAGGGCGGTGGCGACCTCGTCGACGGTCTCGAGGACGCCGTGCACGAGGGCGATCGCGATGTCCTCGTCGCCGGGGGGCATGCCGGGGGCCAGCGCACCGGATTCGACGGCGCGCTGGGCCAGCCAGGCACGCGGGACCAGGGGGCTCGGTCCGATGGCGTCGCCGAGGTAGTAGCGCCATTCGCCGGGGTTGCCCTGGTCGAAAGCGTGGATGTAGAAGGTGCGGGTGAGCGCCCACAGGGCGATGTAGCGCAGGGCGAGCTGTTCGGGGCCGAGCAGCGCGTCGGGGCCGTCGGTGCGGTCGTGCTCGAGCTGGTTCCAGGCGAAGCGGAACCAGACCTGTTCGGAATTGCCGACCCAGGTGGCGGGCAGACGGTCGGCGAGTGCGGCCAGGTCTCCGGCCGGGCCGTCGACGCCGGTGTCTCCGGAGGCCTCCACGCGCAGGTTGTCGACGTAGCCGCGCAGGGCGTCGACGGAGGTGAACACCGCGTAGCCCAGCTGGGCGAAGCGGGTGAGGTCGGCATTGGACGGTTCGAGCACGAGGACCACCGGCATGCCGACACCCGGCTGCAAGCCCTCGGGCCAAAAGGCTTCGGCGACAGCGAGTTCGCGGCCGGTGACCGGGTCGGAGACCTCACTGTCGAGCAGCGGGAAGCCGAAGCCGTCGGCGACGAGGTCGTCGACCAGTGCGTTGACCTGGTCCACCGCGGGATCGCCGACGGTCACCCCGGCGACACCCACCGTCAGCAGGGTGGGGCGGTGCAGCTTGCCGGTGCGCAGCTTCTCGAGGAAGGCATCGGCCGAGGCGGAGAGCATTTTGCGGCGTGCCCGCAGGAACTCGCGATAGTTCTCCACCCGCCACAGCGCCGGGTCGGTCGGAATCCACTGTGAGGCGAGCACGCCCGGGTTGCGGCGCTCCACCTCGGCGAAGTAGTCGGCGGGCTCGCGCTCGCCGAGCTCGGCCTCCGAACCGGGGCTGAGGAAGCAGAAGTTGGCGATCGCGTTGATCTCGTTGCGTTCGTAACCGGCGTCGCGCAGCAGGGTTTTCGGGAACAGATAGTGCACCTGCACCGGCGTGCGCTCGCCGAACTGCTCGATGCCCAGTTCCGAGCCGGTGCCGAGATCGCGCGAACCGTCGACGCGGGTGAGCAGATACAGCAGCGGATAGAACCGGGAGCCGCGGGTGGCGCCGGCGAAATCGTCGGCGCACAGGTCGAGCGAGCCGCCGCGCAGCCGTTCCAGTGAGCCGATCAGCGCGTTGATGCCGCCGCGTTCGAGGGTGTCGTAGTCCTGTTGCAGGAAGGTCTCGGTGGAGCCGCTGAACCGGCCCCACAGTGCCGAATGCACGTACCAGTACAGTGCCCGGTCGCGGTGCAGATCGTCGTCGAACCGGCCGCCGTTGAGGAACAGCAGCCGGGTGATCACCGGAATCGCGTAGCGGCCCATCAGGACTCGGTCGTGATCGAGACCGAGCCTGCCCGCCACGGTATCGAGGAAGGTGTCGACCTGTTCGGTGGTGTCGACCAGCGCCTTCTCGAACTCCGCGGGCTCCAGATCGCCGAGCGCGTCGAAATGCGCGCGCCCGTTGCCGACCGCGATCACATTGCGCAGCAACCAGTCCAGAGTGAAGGTGTAGCCGTCTTTGTCCCAGCGGATCAGGTGATCGCGCAGGTTGCCTCTGGCCTGGGGCCACTGCGCGCACAGGGTGGCCAGCGCGAGGTCGCCCTTGGACAGTTTGGTGCCGCCGGAGTTGACCCGGTTGAAGATGTCGACCACCTCGTCGACCGTGCGATCCGACCCGGTGATGGTCTCGACATTGAACTCGCGGTTGGTGACCTCGCGAACCTTGTTCAGCCGATCGAGATAGAGGGCAAGGGTTTCCGGCGACTCGTCGGGGAACCTGGACAGATAGTGCATCGGGCCCTGGGCGAACAGTTCGGTGATGTCGATCCACGCGGGCGCGGTATCGCGACCCGGCACCTGGAATTCGAAAAGCTCACGCTCGACATCGAAATGCAGGCCGGTGAACGCGATCTCGTCGCCCTCGAAGAACGACGGCGCCGTCCCGCGCACGATCCCGTAGAGCGTGGTGATGCGCTGCTGCCCGTCGAGCAGCAACTGCCGCAGCCCCGAGCCGGTCGTCGACCCGCGCACCGCGATCTCCTCGGACCCGGTCTCCCACACCAGCAACCCACCGACCGGATACCCGAGATACAGCGACCGCATGAGCCCACGCACCTGGTCGCGGTTCCAGACGTAGCCACGCTGGAATTCGGGCAGCAACACAGCACCGGAGTCGATCTGGTCGAGCAGGGTGGACAGACGTGTCACGGCAGCCTTTCGATCGAGATCCGGTGGCGGACAAGCGCCCCATCGTTGCACGAATCGTACCGACACATCCCGACATGCCAGCGGCCGAACGGAACTGGTGTGCCTACCCTGTCCCGGCCACGGCGGCACGGAAGGCGTCCGAGGCATAGAACGGAGCCAGCCTGCGGCGTAGCACGGTGTCGAGATAACCACGCTCGTCGAGTGTTTCGAGGACCGGCGGGCCGAAACGCAGCGCCTCTTCGATCATGTCCGCGCGCCCTACGCCCAGCTCAGCCAGCAATTCGGCAAGGGGGGTGTCGCCGTATTTGTCGAAGACGTGATCGACGCCCTCGTCGAGCAGGGCATGGAAATAGTCGGTATCGCGGAAGGTGCGCCAGAATTCGAAGACGAGCACGACGATGTCTTCGACATCGTTGGCCGAGACCAGATCACGGAACGAGCCGACCGTGTCGCCGGTGTGTTTGCGCCAGGTCTCGCGGGCGCTGTCGAGCAGTACCTCGTCGGCGTCACTGCTGTTGCCGCGCAACACGAATCGCGCGCCGGTGCGGGTAAGCCTGCCGACACCGCTCTCGATCACGGGCATCGCGGGTTCGGCCAACCGCGACAGCGCGCCGCGCAACGTGCGGGCCAGCCCTCCCCCGTCTGGGTGCAAGCCGTCGTCGACCGCGGTGACCACCGCGCGCTGGACCGCCTCGACGCACGCGTCGACGGTCACCGGGCTGTTGAGCACCAGCCGCACCAGACGGTGGGTGAGGTCGAGATCGGCGACGGCGTCGACCAGCTCGTCGAAGCGGCGGTTGTCGACGAGCTCGCCCACCTCGATCTCGTCGTTGGCGCGATGGTTGTACAGACGGGTGGCGATCTCACCGACGAGTTCGGGAATCGCCCCTTCGACCGGAACCTGCACGGCGAACTTGTGCGCGACCGCCTTGATCTGCTCGCGGGTGACCGCTTCGGCGAGGGTCAGCACCGCGGCCTCGTCGAGCGCGCCGTCGACCTCCTCGGTGACGAACTCGAGGAACCCGGCGGGCTCGCGCAACTGCTGCTTGGTGAACGCCACATGCGCGTCGAGGACTCGCATGGCCAGGTCTACGTGCCCGCCGCGCCCCTCGTTCATCTCACCCATACCGCTCACAGTGACACAGTCCGCGACGCGATGTGAAAAGGGAGCACAGATGGGATTGCCGGCCGAGACGACACGCCGGTTTCCCACGCCAAACTCCGCCCAGACAGCGGTGCGACAAACTGCTAGGCGCGGTTTGCTGGCGAGTATGGCATACTGGGTTGCTGAGACTGGGCTGATCGCAAGTGATCGCCATGGCTCACCTACGGAAAAGACTTTTAAAACATGACTCAAGGCACCGTCAAGTGGTTCAACGGCGAAAAGGGCTTCGGCTTCATCGCCCAAGACGGAGGCGGCCCCGACGTCTTCGTTCACTACTCGGCTATCGGCGGCTCGGGCTTCAAGTCCCTCGAAGAGGGACAGCGGGTGGAGTTCGAGGTCGGCCAGGGCCAGAAGGGCCCGCAGGCCCAGGACGTCCGCGCCATCTGATTTCGGCGTGAACTGAAAATGCCCCGCACCAGTGGTGCGGGGCTTTTTCATGTCCGGACTATCCCCCGAACACGCGCTCGACGACCGCCTTAGCGCGCCGGGTGACGCGCATGTAGGTGTCGAGGAATTCGCTGCCGTCGTCGTTGGGCCAGCCCGCTACCCGGGCGACCGCCGACAGCAGTTTCCCCGGTCCGGGGAGCTGGTCGGTCGGTTTTCCCTTGACCAGAACGAGGGCGTTGCGGGCGGCGGTGGCGGCGATCCACGATTCACGCAGCAGCGCCACGTCCTCGGGTTCGAGGATGCCTTCGGCCTCGATCACGTCGAGCGACTGCAGGGTCGAGGTGTTGTGCAGCGCGGGGACCTCGTGCGCATGGCGCAACTGCAGCAGCTGGACGGTCCATTCGATATCGGCCAGACCGCCGCGACCCAGTTTGGTGTGGGTGGACGGGTTGGCGCCGCGCGGGAGGCGTTCGGAGTCGACGCGGGCCTTGATCCGGCGGATCTCGCGGACCGATTCCTCCGAGACCCCACCGGTCGGGTAGCGGATCGGGTCGATGACGTGCAGGAAGCGCACGCCGAGATCCTGATCGCCCGCCACCTGGTGCGCGCGCAGCAGCGCCTGCACCTCCCACGGCTGGGCCCATTGCGCGTAGTAGGCCTGATAGGCGGCCAGCGTGCGAACCAGGGGCCCGTTACGGCCCTCGGGGCGCAGACCCGCGTCCACCTGCAACGGTGGGTCGACACTCGGCGCGCCGAGCAGTCGCTGGACTTTCTCGGCGATCCCGTTGGCCCACTTCACGGCGGTGGCCTCGTCCTCGCCGGGGCGCGGATCGCAGACGAACAGCACGTCGGCGTCGGAGCCGTAGCCCAGTTCCATCCCGCCGAGCCTGCCCATGCCGATCACCGCGAAGTCAGCGGGCGCCGGTCCACCGCGTTCGGCCTCCGAGGCGCGGATGACCGCGCACAGTGCCGCCTCGAGCACCGCGACCCAGACCGACGACAGCGCCGCGCACACCTGCGGGACGTCGAGCATGCCGAGTACATCGGCCGAGGCGACCCGGGCGAGTTCGTGGCGGCGCAGTGAACGTGCCGCCGCGACAGCACGTTTCGGGTCGTCGTAGCGGGCGGCCGCGGTCTGCATGCCGCGGGCGACGTCTTCGGGGTTGGTGCTGAGCAGCTGCGGGCCACCGGGTCCGTCGGCGTACATGCGGATGGTGTCGGGCGCGTTGATCAGCAGGTCGGGCAGGTACTCCGAGGAGCCGAGCACGATCATCAGGCGCTGGGCGATCGCGCCCTCGTCACGCAGTTCGCGCAGGAACCAGATCTGGTCGTCGAGACCCTCCGACACCCGCCGGTACGCGAGCAGGCCCGCGTCGGGATTCGGTGTGTCACCGAGCCATTCGAGTAGCGTCGGCAGCAGCAGTGCCTGGATGCGGCCCTTGCGCGAGACGCCGCCGGTGAGTGCTTTGAGGTGGCCGAGCGCATTGGCCGGTGCGCCGTAGCCGAGGGCGGCGAGCTGGCGGACGGCGGCGTCGGGGCTCAGGCGCAGCGCGTCGGAGTCCATCCGGGCCACCGCGTCCAGCAGCGGGCGGTAGAACAGTTTCGCGTGCAGGCGCCGCACCCGCACGGCATTGCGGCGGATGTCGGTGTCGAGCACGCCCACCGCGTCCTGGCGGCCGTCGGGACGAATGTGGGCGGCGCGGGCCAGCCAGCGCATGCCCTCCTCGTCGTCGGCGGCGGGCAGGGTGTGGGTGCGCTTGAGCCGCTGCAATTGCAGGCGGTGTTCGAGCAGGCGCAGGAATTCGTAGGAGGCGGTGAGGTTGGCGGCGTCCTCGCGGCCGACATAGCCGCGCGCGGCCAGGGCGGCCAGCGCCTCGACGGTGTTGGTGACATGCAGCGCCTCGTCGACCCGGCCGTGCACCAATTGCAAGAGCTGCACCGCGAATTCGACATCGCGCAGGCTGCCGGCACCGAGTTTGAGTTCGCGCTCGCGCAGGTCGGCGGGGACCAGGTCCTCGACCCGGCGGCGCATGGCCTGGACGTCGGCCACGAAATCGGGGCGTTCCGACGCGGTCCAGACCATCGGCATCAGCGCGTCGCGATACTGCCGTCCGAGCTCCAGATCGCCGGTCATCGGCCGGTTCTTCAACAGCGCCTGGAACTCCCAGGTGCGCGCCCACCGCTTGTAGTAGGCGAGGTGCGAGTCGAGGGTGCGCACCAGGGCGCCCGCCTTACCCTCGGGGCGCAGTGCGGCGTCGACCTCGAAGAAGGCCGAGCCGGCGACACTCATCATCTCCGCGGCCAGCCGGGTCGCGGTCGCGTCGGCGGGTTCGGCGACGAACACCACGTCGACATCGCTGACGTAATTCAGTTCTCGCGCACCACATTTGCCCATCGCGATCACCGCGAGGCGCACCGGCACCGGGCCGTTCTTGCACACCCTGGCCACCGCGACCGACAGGGCCGCGGTGAGCGCGGCATCGGCCAGATCCGACAGATGCCTGCCGACCACCAGATACGGCGGGACCGGTTCGTTCTCGACCGTGGAGGCGAGGTCGACCGCGGCAAGCAGCATCAGCTGATCGCGATACCTGCTGCGTAGCAACGCGACCGCCTCCGGACCGGCGATACCGGCACGGAACAGCATCGACCCCGCGTCGGGTCCGGTCTCCGGTTCCGCGTCGACGGCGTCGACGGCGTCGAGCAGATCGGCGATCAGCTCGTCACGGCCGGGAAGTTCGTTCCGGCGCAGCACTTTCCACGAGGCCGGGACAGCGACGAGATGGTCGCCGAACGCCGTCGACGACCCGAGCAAGCCGAACAGCCTGCCGCGCAACGTGGTGTCGGAACGGATCGCCGAATCCAGTTCCGGCCATTCGTCTTCGAGAGATTCGCGCAGCCGCACGAGGGTGGACAAGGCGAGATCGGCATCGGGCGAACGCGACAGTGCCCAGAGCACGGGCACCCCGTCGACATTGTCCCAGCCGAGCTGGCGCAGCGAAGCCGCCGCCGTCGGTTCGAGTAAACCGAGCCGGCCGACGCCGGGTACAGCGGAGCGGGCAGTCGGTGGCCGGACCATAGCCCCAAGTTACAGGGTCGGCCACCGACTGTGTCACCTCACAAGCTCAGGTATTCCTTGAGCTCCCACGGGGTGACCTGCGAGCGGTAGTCGGCCCATTCGCGGCGCTTGTTGCGCAGGAAGAAGTCGAAGACGTGTTCACCGAGGGTTTCGGCGACCAGCTCCGAGCGCTCCATCGCCTGCAGGGCCTCGTCGAGGGTGCCGGGCAGGGTGCGGAAGCCCATGGCGCGGCGTTCGGCGTCGGTCAGCGACCACACGTCGTCTTCGGCCTCGGGCGGCAGGTCGTAGCCCTTCTCGATACCGCGCAGACCGGCGGCAAGCAGCACCGCGAAGGTCAGGTACGGGTTGCAGGCCGAGTCAGGGCTGCGGATCTCGACGCGCCGCGAGGACGACTTGTTCGGGGTGTACATCGGCACCCGCACCAGCGCCGACCGGTTGGACCGGCCCCAGGACGCCGCGGTCGGAGCTTCGCCGCCGTGGATCAGGCGCTTGTAGGAGTTGACCCACTGGTTGGTGATCGCGCTGATCTCGGGGGCGTGCTCGAGGATGCCCGCGATGAACGAGCGCGCGGTGCCGGAGAGGTTGTTCGGATCGTCGGGATCGGCGAACGCGTTGTTCTCGCCCTCGAACAGGCTCATGTGGGTGTGCATGGCCGAGCCGGGGTACTGGGAGAACGGCTTGGGCATGAACGTCGCGCGCACGCCCTCGTCGATCGCGACCTCTTTGATCAGGTAGCGGAAGGTCATCACGTTGTCGGCCATCGAGAGCGCGTCGGCGTAGCGCAGGTCGATCTCCTGCTGGCCGGGAGCGCCCTCGTGGTGGCTGAACTCGACCGAGATGCCCATCGATTCGAGCGAGTCGATGGCGTGGCGGCGGAAGTTCGGTGCCGAATCGTGCACGGCCTGGTCGAAGAAGCCGCCGTTGTCGGCCGGGGTCGGCTCGTAGCCGTCCTTGAGCTGGTTCTTCAGCAGGAAGAACTCGATTTCTGGGTGCACGTAGCAGCTGAAGCCCGCGTCGGCGGCCTTGTTCAGCTGACGGCGCAGCACGTGGCGCGGGTCGGCCCAGGACGGCGAACCGTCGGGCATGGTGATGTCGCAGAACATCCGCGCCGAGTGCTGGTGGCCCTTGGAACTGGCCCAGGGCAGCACCTGGAAAGTCGACGGATCGGGCCGGGCGACCATGTCCGCTTCGGACACGCGCGCGAAGCCTTCGATGGCCGAGCCGTCGAAGCCGATGCCCTCCTCGAAAGCGCCTTCGAGCTCGGCGGGAGCGATGGCCACGGACTTGAGGTAGCCCAGCACATCGGTGAACCAGAGACGGACGAAACGGATATCCCGCTCTTCGAGCGTCCGCAGCACGAATTCCTTCTGGCGATCCATACCGGCGAGCGTAAGCACCCGGCGTTAAATCCGTGTTACATACGCAGACGGGTTTGCGATCGCGTCACATCGTTCGCACATCTCACCGGCCACGACGGGGCGCGGTGAGCCGAATGTGGCTCTCAGCATGTGAGACCTGGAGCGGGCGTGGCGAGATCGACGAGGTAGCTGATCACCGCGGCGTCGAGGCACTGATCGCCCGCGACGAGAGCGGCGGTGTGCCGATTGCCACGGAAGGTGATCAGGTCGGCGCCCAGCTGCGCGGCCAGGTCGACACCCGCCTGATACGGCGTGGCCGGGTCGTCGGTGGTGGAGACGACGACGGTGGGCGGCAGTCCGGGAGCCGAGACACGATGCGGGGTGCTGGTGTTGGGCACCGGCCAGGCGGCGCACAGTTCCAGCGGGGCGGCTCCGGTGCCCCTGCCGTCATCGAGGAACGGGGCGGCCTTGCGGTATTCGGTGTCCTGACGGCCGGTCACCGCGGGATCGGTGATGCGGGGATCGTCGACGCAGCGGATCGCGTTGAAGGCATCCTGGGTGTTGGCGTAGGTGCCGTCCTGGCGGCGGCCGTCGTACATATCGGCCAGTTGCAGCAGGGTGTCGCCGTTTCCACCGCGCAATTCGGACAGGCCCTGGGTGAGGATCTGCCACAGGTCGTCGCTGTAGAGGGCCTGCTGGACGCCGGTGATCGCGTCGTTGTAACTGAGACCGCGCGGGTCGGCGGTCGCGGCCGGGGTCTGCTCGAGTGGGCCGACCAGCTCGCGGAACCGGGTCACGGCCTGAGCCGGGTCGGTGCCGAGCGGGCAGTCGGCGTTCTTCGCGCAGTCGGTGGCGTAGGCGTTGAACACGCCTTGGAAGCCCGCTGCTTGACGCAACGATTCCTGGACCGGGTCCTGCGAGGAGTCGACGGCTCCGTCGAGGACGAGAGCGCGCACGTTCTGCGGGTATTTCTCCGCGTAGGCCGAGCCGAGGCGGGTGCCGTAGGAGTAGCCGAGATAGCTCAGCTTCGCGTCACCCAGGACCGCCCGCATGACATCCATATCCTGGATCACCTCGCGAGTGCCGACATGTCCGAGCAGGTCGACACCCGAGCGCTCGGCGCAGCGGTCGGCGTATTCACGGTTTTCGGCCTCGGCGTCGGCGATGCCTGCCGGGGTGTTGTCGGTGGGCGGCTCGGCGCGTTCGGCGTCGGCCTGCTGTGGGGTCAGGCAGACGATCGCGGGCAGCGACGAGCCGACACCGCGCGGATCGAACCCGACCCGATCGAACTTCTCCGCCAGTTCGGTGCGGTTGCCGACGGTGATCATCGACAGGCCGGAGACGCCGGGTCCACCCGGGTTCATCAGCAGCGAGCCGACCTTCTCGCCGGTGGCCGGGATCCGCGAGAGCGCGATCTGGGCGGTCGGGCCGTCCGGGCGCGCGTAATCGATCGGCACGGTGATCCGCGCGCACTCGGTTTTGGGCGGCAGCCGGTCCTCCGGGCTGCCGTAGCCCTCGCACGAACCCCAGCTGATCTGCTGGTCGTAGAAGGTGTTCAGGCCCGGCGGTGGCGGGGGTAGTTCGGCGCGCGGTGCGCTCTCCTCACCGATGCCGCAGCCGGTGACGATCAACGCAGAGACAGCGCCGAGGAGCACGACGAGCCGGCCTCGCTGCACAGTTGGCCCACCTTTCCGCGCCCTGCGGCGCACACCATGCGCCCGAACGGGCTCGCATCACGGTAGCCGAATCGCCTGATGTGACCGATCACACCGGCGCCGGGCCTTAAACCCGTGCGGGCGCGGGTGGCACACTGGGATGGTCAGAAAAGCCCGGGGACCCGGTATGGGCCTCGAGGAACCAGACGAAAGGGACGATGATGTCCGTATCCGATGAGCAGAGTCCTGCCTACGGTGCCACTCCCGTCGAAGCCAAACCACGCCGCAAGACCCGCGTCCAGCATCTACAGCAGATGAAGGTCGACGGCGAGCGCTGGTCGATGCTGACGGCCTACGACTACTCGTCCGCGCGACTGTTCGAGGAAGCCGGTATCCCCGTGCTCCTGGTCGGCGACTCCGCCGCCAATGTCGTCTACGGCTACGACACCACCGTGCCGATCACCGTCGACGAGCTCATCCCGCTCGTGCGCGGTGTCGTCCGCGGCGCACCGCACGCGCTGGTGGTCGCCGACCTGCCGTTCGGGACCTACGAGTCCTCGCCGCAGCAGGCCCTCGCGACCGCCATCCGCTTCATGAAGGAGGGCGGAGCGCACGCGGTGAAGCTCGAGGGCGGCGAACGGGTCGCCGAGCAGATCGCGCTGATCACCTCCGCGGGCATCCCCGTGATGGCCCACATCGGGTTCACTCCGCAGAGCGTGAACACCCTCGGCGGTTTCCGGGTCCAGGGCCGTGGCGACGGTGCCGAGCAGCTGGTCGCCGACGCGATCGCCGTGCAGGAAGCCGGTGCCTTCTCGGTGGTCATGGAAATGGTCCCCGCCGAGATCGCGGGCCAGGTCACCCGCAAGCTGACCATCCCCACCATCGGCATCGGCGCCGGTGCCGACTGCGACGCCCAGGTGCTGGTCTGGCAGGACATGGCCGGCTACACCAGCGGCAAGACCGCCAAGTTCGTCAAGCGCTTCGGCAACGTCGGTGACGAGCTGCGCACCGCCGCGGCCACTTACGCCGCCGAAGTCCGCCAGGGCACCTTCCCCGGCCCCGAACACAGCTTCTGAGATCGACCCGTGCGGCCGCTCCCGCGAGGGGGCGGCCGTTGCGTGCGAAAGGTGCATGTCCGCGGCTGATGGCAGACTCGAAGATGACAGTCTTCGACTAGCAGAGGTACCGATGCCGCAACGCCGTTGGATTTCTCGTTCTGTGCTGATCACGGCGGGTGTACTCACCGTCGCGGGGCTGACCGCGTGTGGAGGCGCGCCGCCTGCTTCGACCGGCAGCGCGGGCACCAGCACCTCGGCCGCTGCGACTACCACCGCTCCGGCCGGGACTCTGACGATCAGCCCCTCCTCCGCCGCGCAACTGTGCGACATGATCCGGCCCGAGCTGTCGAACTTCCGGGTGCAGGGGCCGACGCTCGGGCGGATCTCGCTCAACGCCATGGTGCACGATTGGGGCTTTCGCAACGGTGGCATCAACGGGCACGTGCTCGCCGACAAGGCGATGATCGACCGGGTGACCACCGACAGCTGCCCCGAGGTTCGGACCGAGGCGCTCACCGCCCTCGAATTGCCCTCCCTCGCCGCGGGATTGGCGTTCTGATGCGCACCCTCTACCCCGAGATCGAACCGTTCGAGCAGGGACTGCTCGAAGTCGGCGACGGCCAGTCGGTGTACTGGGAGGTCAGCGGCAATCCCGACGGCAAGCCGGTGGTGTTCGTGCACGGCGGGCCCGGTGGTGGCACCGGGCCACTACAGCGGCGCTTCTTCGACCCGGCCGTGTACAAGATCGTGCTGTTCGATCAGCGCGGCTGCGGAAAGTCCATGCCGCACATCGCCGATGGGGCACCGCTGGACACCAACACCACGCCGAACCTGATCGCCGACATGGAGTCGCTGCGCGCGCACCTCGGGCTCGAGCGCTGGCAGGTGTTCGGCGGCTCGTGGGGGTCGACCCTGGGCCTGGCTTATGCGCAGGCGCACCCGGAGCGGGTGACCGAACTGGTGTTGCGTGGCATCTTCTTGTTGCGGCGCAAGGAAATCGACTGGTACTACAACGGTGCCGCGGGCACTGTCTACCCTGCCGAGTGGGCGAAATTCCTGGCGCCGGTGCCCGCCGAGGAACGCGATGACGACCTCGTCGAGGTGTATCACCGGCTGCTGCACTCCCCCGATCCGCAGGTCGCACTCGATGCCGCGGTCGCTTGGTCGACGTGGGAAGGTGCGACGAGTTCGCTGCTCCCGCAACCGGATCGGGTCGCCGAAACCGCCGAGGCACGCTTCGCCCTCGCCTTCGCCCGGATCGAAAACCACTACTTTCGCCACGGCGGATTCCTGGACGAGGGACAGTTGCTGGCAGACATAGATCGGATCGCCGACATCCCCGGCGTGATCGTGCAGGGCCGCCACGACATCGTGTGCCCCGCGGTGAGCGCATGGGATCTGCACAATGCGTGGCCGTCCTCGACCCTGCACATCGTCGAGGACGCCGGACACACCGCGCACGAGCCCGGCATCACCCACCACCTGGTGGAGGCGACCGACACGTTCGGAAAGCGAGGCTGACACCATGGCGATCGAGGCCGGAAAAGCCGTCGTCGCGGCACTACGCGAGGACATCGACCGGCTTTTCGCCGCCGAGCCCGACGTTCGCGCCGATGCCTACGATTCGGTGCACCAGATGCGGGTGGCCACGCGCAGGCTGCGCAGCGTCCTGCGCTCCTACCGCACGCTGTTCGACGCCGACGAGTCCGCCGCCACCGAAGCGGAGCTGAAGTGGCTGGCCGACCTGCTGGGTGTGGCCCGCGACGCCGAGGTCCGCGCCGAACGGTTCACCGACCTGCTGTCGGGCTACGACACGGTCCCGACCGAGGTCACCGATTCCCTGGTCGGCGCGTCCCGCAAGGCCTACACCGATGCCCACGCGGAGGTGCTGAGCGCACTCGATGACAAGCGCTACCGCCGCCTGCGCAAAGTCCTGAAAACCTGGCGCACCGATCCCCCACTCGCCCCGGAACTCGCCCGCGACAACGCGACCGCTGTCTTCGGCCGAGTCCTGCGCCGCGACCGCAAACGCCTGCGCAAGCTGGTCTTCGCCGAACCCACCGCCACCCCCGCCGATCGCGTGGAACTGCTCCACGACATCCGCAAGGGCGCCAAGCGTTTACGGTATTCCTGCGAAGCCGCGACCACCGTCCTCGGCCCCGACGCCGCCGACCTCGGCACCCGCGCCAAACGCCTGCAATCCGTCCTCGGCGACCACCGAGACGCCGTCGAATCCCGCGAAGCGATCCTGGTCGTGGGCGCGGCCACGCACGGCCCCGCGGCCACCGTCTACGAACTACTGGCCGACACCGAAGAAGCAGCCGCGGGCCGCGCGATAGCCCACTACCCCGCGGCCGCCGCCTTTATCTCCGCGAACTGATGGTCCCCAACGATCAACGCGCCCTGTCGTATTCGAACCCGATAGTCCGAGTTACCGGATCAGCGACAGCCAACCGTACGTCGACCGTCTTACCTTCCGGCGGCTTCCCCTCACACCGCGCGAGGATCGGCGGTTCGCTGACGAAGATCTCGGCGGGCCGAGAACCGTTGGCTTCACGCAGAACCACCGCGGTGAACTCGGTGCCGACTCGAGGTGCGAGGACAGTGGCCTCGGTCAGATCGACGCACGCACGATCCACCTTGTTGGCCACCGCATCAGTGCGCCGCATCGTCTCGGCGGCGCTCTTCAACCCGTCCACCACCCACTGGGGCACCTCGGCCCCCGCACTGTAGGCCAGGCAGATCTCGGTGGTGAACCGGTCGGCCAACCGCCGCAGCGGTGCCGTCACGTGCGCGTACGGCGCCCCGATCGCGCTGTGCGTCAACTGCTCCGGTGACGGATCGTCGAGTTCGGCGAGCAGCGTGTAGCTCGCCCCACGCAACAGCCCGGTCGCTTCCGACATCAACACCAGCGCCGCGGGCGTATTCGCGTCGAGTCCGGCGAGCATCCGCCCCACAGGTACCTCGGCGGGCCACTCGACCCCCAGTGCCGCTGCCGTACGCCGCATCGATTCGATCGCGCTGCCCGGCGGCGGAGGCATCGTCCGGAGCAAGCCGATTCCCTTGTGCTCCACCATGATTCGCGCCGCGCACATTCCGGTGAGCAGCGAGACCTGCTCGTTCCAGTCGTCGGCGTCGGTCCTCGGCTCCAGTTGCAGGCGCCAGCCGTCACCGTCGGAGACCACTTCCTGCGCCGGCAACCGCAGCGAGATGGCACCCTGTTCGAACCCCGCCTCGATCCGCAGCCGCCCGAATTCGGGCAGCGCGATCAAGGACGGATGCAGCGTCGCGTCGTCGGCAGCGGCTTGCACCTGCGCGTAGTCGAAGCGCTCCCGAGAGCGCACCAACGCGCGCGTCACCGAGAAGCTCAGCGGTACCGCATCGTTGTCGAGTTCGATGGTCCACAACGCGGCGGGCCGGTCGACACCGGGCAGCAGACTCGCGGTGCCCTCGGACAGCACCGTCGGATGCAGCGGAACATTGCCGTCGGGCAGATAGAAAGTTTGCCCGCGCACTTCGGCCTCAGCGGCGAGCGCGCTGCCGGGCACGATCACCGCACCGAGATCCGCGATCGCGTAGTGCAGGGTGAAACCGGTGGGGGTGCGTTCGATATGCAGCGCCTGGTCCAGATCCAGCGCGCTGGGCGGGTCGATGGTCACGAACTCGATATCGGTCCGATCGACCCGGGTGCCCGCGAACGCGTCTACCGCGTCGCGGGCCTCGGAGACGGCCTCGGACGGATATTCCGAGGCCAATCCGAATTCGGAACGGATGGCGCCGAAGTCGACCGGCGCCGAGACGATCCGCTGATGGAGCTGGAGACCAGTGGTCCGACCCCGATCCTGCGAACTACTCGTCCTGTGTTCGAAGTCCATCTTCGCAGAGTAGCGAGTCCTACTTCAGAGCGAGCATGGTGCCGTTGAGCTGATCGAGCGGGCCGTACACCGTGAAAGTGACCCGGCCGTTGGGGACGGCCGAGGACACGGTCGCGGCCGCGTCGAGTGCCTGACCGAACGAGGCCGCCGACGGATGCGGCAGACCGGCCACGGTGAGGCCGAATCGGGACTGGTGCACCCAGGCTGTATCAGCCGGGCTGAGGTCGACCTGGACCCCGCCTGCGAGCGGGGTCACCGCGACCGCGCTCGCTGAACCGGCGGCAAGCGTTGCGAAAACCGCAGCGGCTCCGGCGATCAGTGCACCGGCGACAATGGAACGAACTACCCGCATGTAAATGTGACCTGCTTCCGCGATCGAATGTGTTGGGCCCGAGGAAGTGGCAGCGAGCCCTGCCGACGGCGATCACTCTATGACCTCGCTCACGTTCCCGGCGAGTTCCCGCGCAATTTCGCCGTCTCGACACACGAACGCCGCGACATTGCGGGCAATTGTTACTGTGGCGGCGGCGCACTCGGCAGCTGCCGGGTTGTGCGGCACTCACGTCGATAAATGGGAGTTTGCGAACGTATGTCGTGGCTGATTTTCGATTACCTGTCGCCGATCCTCGGACCGGACGCGGCCAGCTATTGGGCGCACCTACTGGCGATTAACCCGGGGTAGCTCACCGCTTCGATCCAGAACATGTCGCTTCCCGTTAACCACAGGGGAAGCGGCGTGTTTCCTGGACCGCTAGCATCCCGCTCCGTGAGTAGAACTACCGCCGCCATCGCGGCCAGCGCCACCGTCTTCGCCCTGCTTCTGGCCGGCTGCAGCGACGACTCTTCCTCCGCCGGTTCCCCCGCCCCCTCCACCACCCCCGCGCCTACCTTCCAGGTCGAAGCAAGCAAGGCGGGCATGTTCGTGGTGAGCTACCGCAATGCCTTCCCCAAGCTGGCGCAGGGGCGTGACGACGCCGCCGTAGCCGCGGTGCTGAACCATTCCTGCTCCGAGATCAAGGCGGGCAAGTCCGAGGCCGACACCATCGCCACGATCATCAAGGCGGCCAAGAACGGCGACACCGCCGCGACCACCGAAGAGGCCACGGCTGTCTACCAGATGTCCAAGCTGATGTGCTGAGCCCTCTGCGGCGAAGCGAGGCGGGGGGGGGGCGGGGGGCGCCCCCCCCCCCGCGGGGGGGGGGGGGGGGGGCGCGCGGGCCCCGCGGGGGCGGAGCCCCGGGGCCCGCGCGGGCGGCGGCCCCACCCGGGTCCCCCGGCGTG
>NZ_JBHXNJ010000006.1:249661-330182 GCF_042719655.1 Nocardia sp. NPDC058518 | reverse complement strand
GCCCCCCCACAGCCCACCAGCGAGCCCACGAGCCTCCGGCGGGGCCCCGGCGCCCCCCCGCCGGGCCGGGGCCGGGCCGGGGGGGGGCCCCCCCCCCCCCCTTCTCGTTTCGTGGGCGGGCGAGCCGGCCTGTAAGCCGGATCCTGTCCCCGATTCGCATCGGGGGGCGACCATCCATCTGGACACACCGTTGCCGGGTGCCTCGAGCGGTCCACCCGCAGGCTCGGGCGAGCAGCCCTCGAACACCTGCGCAGCCGCACCGTTGCCGATGCGACCTTCGACCTTGCTCCGGGCGGGGTTTACCTAGCCGCCCCGGTCACCCGGGGCGCTGGTGCGCTCTTACCGCACCGTTTCACCCTTACCGCACTCGCGTGCGGCGGTCTGTTCTCTGTGGCACTGTCCCGCGGGTCACCCCGGGTTGCCGTTAACAACCGCCCTGCTCTGTGGAGTCCGGACTTTCCTCGGCACCGGGCAGCGGCACTGTTCGTGCCCGTTCCCGTCACCGCGGTCGCCCGGCCGACTCGCCCGCCGGTACAGAGTACTCGCTACGGTATTGACTCATGGAACGTGTCGACGTCAGTTTCCCTTCGGGTGACCAGCAGTGCGCCGCGTGGCTCTACCTGCCCGACGGTGCGCCTCGGCCGCGGCCGTTGGTGATCATGGGACACGGGCTCGGGGCCACCCGCGAGATGGGGTTGGATCGGTATGCGCGGCGGTTCGTCGCCGCGGGAATGGGGGTGCTGGCCTTCGACTACCGCAATTTCGGTGCCAGTGAGGGTTCCCCTCGCCAGGTACTCAACATCGCCCGTCAGCGGCAGGACTGGAAGGCCGCAATCGCCTACGCGCGCAGCATCCGTGGCTTCGATGCCACCCGGATCGCGTTGTGGGGCACCTCGTTCGGCGGTGGGCATGTGCTCGCGGTGGCGCCCGACGACGATTACCTGGCCGCGGTGGTGGCCCAGGTGCCGTTCACCAGCGGGTGGGCGTCGTCGATGGCGAAGGGGCCGATCAGCCTGACCAAGGTCGCCACCATCGCCGCCACCGACCTGCTCTTCGGCCCGATCCGCCGAAAACCCATCCGCATCCGGCTGGCCGGGCGCAAACGCTCCGCGGCGTTGATGAGCGCCACCGACGTCCCCGAGGGCTACGGCAGGCTCGCCGAGGAGAGCGATACCTACGACCCCAAAGTCGGTGCCCGCATCGCTTTCTCGACCCTCTTCGACTCCCCTGGCCGCCGCGCCAAGTCCCTGAAGGTCCCCGTCTTCTACGCGATCGCCGAAAACGACACGATCGCCCCCGCGGGCCCGACCCGCAAGGCCGCCGAACGAACCAAACACGCAGTGGTCAAGCAGTATCCGGTCGGTCACTTCGATGTGTACTTCGACGATGTCTTCGAGCAGGTAGTCCGCGACCAGACCGACTTCCTGGTGTCGGTCCTTCGCCCCTGAACTGCCCGTAGCCGCCTACGGGCTGCTGCTCATGCACGAGCGCGGTCTCGGCCATCGTTGATCGCACGAGCACGAAGGGCGCAGCACCGAAACGGTGCTGCGCCCTTGTGGTTTCGCGGGTGGATCAGATGGGCTGGAAGCCCGCGCCTACGCCGCCTGCGCGGTTGAGCACGTCCAGGATCACCTGGATGGGCTGGAAGTAGGCGGGTGAGTGGATCGGGTTGGCGCCGCCGGTGCAGGGGACGTCGAAGTCGACAGGGCCGAGGCCGGTGAGGCGGCCCTGGTTCATGCCGACGAGGCGGTCGCCGACGACGACGGGGCCGCCGGAATCGCCTGGCTGCGAGCAGTACTGGTTGATCGAGGTGCCTTCGAGTTCACCCCACACCACACCGCAGCTGCGACCGCTGGTGCGGCCGTCCGAGCACACCATGGTACCGGGGCCCGGCGAGGCGCCGATCCCCGCGACGGTGGTCTGGCCGATGGTGCGCACCGGCAGTACCTTCGACGCATCCAGTTGCAGCACAGCGAAATCCAGGTAGTCGCCGTCGTCGGAATACGCGACGGTACCGATCACGCCTGCCTTGAGCGACTGCTCGGCACCGACGCGCGAACCGGTCGGCGCGCAGTGTCCCGCGGTGAGACCGACGAGCCTGCCCGCGCCGTCGTGGCCGATGGCCGTGAGCGAACAACCGGAGTTGTTGTCGAAGACGATGCCCGATGCCGCACCGAGCACCACGCTCGGATCGGCCGTCACGCTACCCGCGCCCGCGGACGCGGTAAGCACCCCCGCGATGGCCGCCGCAAACGCCGCCATCCGTAGAAACCTCATCAAGTACCTTTCCTGTGTAGCCGCGCATCCGCGCGCCCGAGAATCTGTCGGGCGATGCGGCGTCGTCGTTACGCCGACCGTGCGCCGGGGCGACCGTACCGTGCCCGGGTGACGACCGGCTAGCTCACAGGTATCCGGCTAGCTCACAGGTATGAGGTGTCGTTGACCAGTCGCACCGAGGCGCCACCGTCGGGATAGAACTCGGCGATGCACAGCGACGCGAGGTCGAGGTGCAGGCGGTACAGCAGCGACGGGCCGACCCCGAGGGCCAACTGCAACAGGGTCTTGATCGGGGTCACATGACTGACCACCACCACGTTCTGGCCCGGATACAGCGCGACCAGATCGCGGCGCACCCCTTCGATGCGTTCGCGCACCTGATCGAAACTCTCGCCGCCGGGTGCGGGGATCGAGGAGTCACCGAGCCAGTCGCTGTGCAGGATCGGATCGCGCTGGGCGGCCTCGGTGAACGTGAGACCTTCCCAGTCACCGAAGTCGGTCTCGATGAGGCCGTCGAGGATTCGCAGCGGCACATCGAGCGCGGTCGCGGCGGCTTCGGCGGTGGAACGGGCCCGCTGCAGTGGGGAGCTCACCACGGCGGCGATATCGCCTTTGGCGGCAAGCATTTTCGCGGCACGCTCGACCTGCTCGCGACCGAGGTCGGTCAGCGGCGGGTTGCCACGGCCGGAGTAGCGGCGCTCCACCGACAGCGCCGTCTGGCCGTGGCGCAGCAGCAACAGACGGGTCGGCTTCCCCAAGGCGCCGGTCCAGCCGGGCGAGAACTTGTTCGCCCCAACAGATTCCGCCTTCGGCACGGGAACCTGGTCACCGGGGGCGTGCCCGGCGGCGACGGCCTCGCGCACGGTCGCGGTGAGCTCACTGTCGTCCATCGCCTCGTTCGCGAGCCGATCGGCATGTGAGTTCTCGGCGCGCGGGATCCAGGTGAAGCTCACCCGATCGAAGCCGGCGACCAGTGCCCGCGCCTGCTCGGCGAGCGGAATCATCGAGGCGTGCTTGATCTTCCAGCGACCCGACATCTGTTCGACGACGAGTTTGGAATCCATGCGCACCGTGACAACCCGCGCGCCCAGCTCTGCCGCGGCCGCCAAACCCGCGATGAGACCACGGTATTCGGCCACATTGTTGGTGGCGACGCCGATGAACTCCTTGCGTTCGGCGAGCACCCGCACGTGATCGGCGGCGAACACCACCGCACCGTAACCGGCCGGGCCTGGATTGCCGCGCGAGCCACCATCGGCTTCGACGATCACCTCGCTCATCGGCGTACCGCCGCGATCACAGCCCCGATTCCTTGGTACGCACCATGATCGCGCTGCACTCCGGGCAGCGCAGGACCGCGTCGGGCGCGGCCTTGGCGATGCGCTGCATCTCGCCGCGGTCGATCTCGATCCGGCAGGCGCCGCAGCGGCGAGCCTGCAGCAGGGCCGCGCCGACACCGTGCGCCGCGCGCTGCTTGTCGTAGACGGCGATCAGCTCGGCGGGGAACAGGCCGATCAGCTCGGAGCGATCCTTCTCGCAACGCTGTTGCGCCACTTCGAGATCGGCCATCGCCTCGTCGCGCAGGCGTTCGGCGTCTTCGAGGTCGTGGTCGGCCTTGCTGAGCCGCGCACCCGCGTGGTCGTGGTCGGCGAGCATCGCCTCGCGCTGCTCCATCACGGTCAGCAGCTCGTCCTCGAGCACCGAGCGGCGACGCTCCAGGCTGCCCAGTTCGTGCTGGATCTCGGAGAGCTGCTTGGCGGCGACGGTGCCCGCGGTGAGCATGCCGCGGTCGCGGTCCTCGCGCTTGCGGACGGCGTCGACCTCACCCTCGAGCTTGCGGATGTCGCGGTCCAGATCGTCGATGCCGATCTCCACCGCCACGGCCGCGTCCTTGTAGCCGTTGCGCTCGGCCGCCAGTCGTGCCACTTCCTGCTGCTCGGGCAGCGCGGAACGGCGATGGGCGATGCGCGTCAACTCGGCATCGACACCTGCGAGCTGCAACAGCTTGGTCTGGACCGACGGTTCGACATTCAACGCGCACGAACTCCTACAACACGGTGGACGGATGGATCGATCAACCGTACCGCGCCGCAGGGTGTGATCACGCCATGACCCGAAGACATCGAGGTACCGGCGGCGAGGAACTAGCCGCTGACCGTCCACGGGTCGGTGCGCAGGGTGCAGACGCGGGTCCGCACCGCGGGCAGGGCGGTGTTGACGAACCGTTCGGCCTGGCCGCACCAGGGGAACTCGGTGGCCCAGTGCGCGGCGTCGATGAGCGCGGGGCCGCCGCGGCGGAGGTGTTCGTCGACGGGGTGGTGGCGCAGGTCGGAGGTGAGGTAGGCGTCGACGCCCGCGCGGATGGCTTTGTCGAGGTAGGAGTCGCCCGCACCGCCGCAGACCGCGACTCGTTCGATCATGCGGTCGGGATCACCCGCGGCGCGCACGCCCCAGACGGTGCGGGGCAGGCCGACGCCGACGCGGGCGGTGAATTCGCGCAGGGTTTCGGGCTGTGGGAGTTCGCCGATGCGGCCGATGCCGAGTGACGACGGCAGGGGTGCGCGTTCGGTGACGTGGTAGGCGGGTTCCTCGTAGGGGTGGGCGGCGCGCAGGGCGGCGAGTACGGCGAGGCGGGAGGTCGGGGGCGCGACCACCTCGACAGCGTCCTCGGCGACGATTTCGACGGTGCCGATCGCGCCGATCGCCGGGGCGGCACCCGCGATCGGCAGGAACTGGCCGGTGCCCGCGGTGTACCAGGCGGCTTCGCGGTAGTCGCCGATCGCGCCCGCGCCTGCCGTGAACAAGGCCGACATCAAGGAAGCCGTGTGGGTCTGGGGCACCTGGATGACCCACTTGTCCACGGAGGCAAGCGGTTTGGGATCCAGCGGGCCGGTGACGGTGAGGCCGACGGCCGCGGCGAGCGCGTCGGAGACGCCCGGGTCGGCGGAGTCGGCGTTGGTGTGGGCGGCGAACAGGGCACAACCCGATCGGATCAACCGGTGCAGCAGTGCGCCTTTCGGCGTATCGGCGGCGACGGTGTCGACCCCGCGCAGCAGCAGCGGATGATGCACGACCAAAGCCTGTGCGCCCCAACCGATCGCCTCGTCGACAACCGCGGCGGTCGCGTCGACGGCGAACACCACCTTGGTGACCTCCTGCGCGGGGTCACCACAGACGAGCCCCACCGAATCCCACGATTCGGCCAGTCTCGGCGGGTACGCCGCGTCGAGCACCCCGATCAGTTCGGCCAGGTCGGTCACCGCCGCCTCCTTCGTTGCGTGGGAATGGTCGTCGTGGGGGTCACCACAGTGCCGCGTTCAGCGCGTCGATCAGCGGGTCGACTTCGGCGGCGCCACGAACCGCTACGCGGAGGTGGTCGGGACCGAGGCCGGGGAAGGTGTCGGCGCGGCGGACCGCGATGCCGCGGTCGGCGAGGCGCTTGCGCAGCAGAGCGCCGTCGGGGACACGCAGCAGCAGGAAGGGCCCGGTGGCCGGGGTGTGGACGTCGAGGCCGAGCGCGGTGAGGCGGTCGATCATGGCGGTGCGGTCGGCGGCGATGCGGTGTGCGTGCTGCCGGGATTCGGCGACGGCGGCGGGTTCGGCGGTGGCGATGATCGCCTCGAGCTGGAGGGTGCCGAGCGGCCAGTGTGGGCGACCATGTGCGAGGCGGGCCAGGACTTCGGGAGCACCGAGCGCGTAGCCGCAACGCAGACCGGCCAGTGCCCAGGTCTTGGTAAGACTGCGGAGAACGATGACATCGTGGGCGGAGAGACCGGCCAACGACTCCGGTTCATCAGCGACCCGGCCCGCCGGCATCGCACCGGATGCGGTGCTCTCGTCAGCGATGCCGACGGGCGCAGCGACCGCATCGGCGAAGGCTTCGTCGATCACGACGATCCGGCCGGGGCGGCGAAGTGCCTGAATCGTCTCGGCGGGATGCAGGATCGAGGTCGGGTTGGTGGGGTTGCCGACGACCACGAGGTCGGCTTCTTCGGGAACCAGGGTGGGGTCGAGGGTGTACGGCCGTTCCAGGATCACCCTGGTGACCGGGACATCCGCCTCGCGTAGTGCGAGTTCCGGCTCGGTGAAGGACGGGTGGATGACGGCGGCGAGGCGGGGTGCCAGGCGGGGCAGCATCGCGAACCCCTCGGCGGCGCCTGCCAGCAGCAGTACCTCGTCCGGCGAACGGCCGTGGCGGGCGGCGACGGCGACGCGGGCGGTGCGGTCGTCCTCGGAACTCGGATAGCGGCCGAGGTCGGTGAGGCGGGCGGCGAGGCGTTCGCGCAGCCAGGCGGGTGGGGCGACGCCCTGGACGTTCACCGCGAAATCGAGCATGCCCGGGCGCGCCTCCACGTCGCCGTGGTGGCGCAACATCGCGGGGTCGACGGAGTCCTCGAGCACAACTGAACACCCTACGTGGCGGCGATTCGGCGCCACGGGCGACAATGCTCCTGTGGGTCCACTACATGTCTCGTTCATTTGCACAGGCAATATCTGCCGGTCACCGATGGCCGCGAAGATGTTCGAGGCGCACCTCTACCGGGCCGGTCTCGCGAACCGGGTGCGGGTGAGCAGCGCGGGTACCGGTTCGTGGCATGTCGGCGATGCGGCCGACCCGCGCACCGAGGCGACCCTGCGCCGCGCCGGCTACCCGACCGAGCACACCGCGGCGACCTTCGGTCCCGAGCACAGTGACGCCGATCTGATCATCGCCCTGGACACCGGGCACGACCGCGAGCTCGCGCACCGCGGCGTCCCCACCGACCAGCGCAGGCTGCTGCGCAGCTTCGACCCCGCTGCCGATGACCTCGACGTGCCGGACCCGTACTACGGCGACCAGTCCGGCTTCGACCTGGTTCGCGACCAGATCGAGGCCGCGATCCCCGGCCTGCTCGACTGGGTCCACGCCGAACTGGACGCGCGCAACCCCGCCGGCGTGCAGCTCTGATGCGCAAGCTCACCTTCCTGCTGCGCCCCAGCTGGCTGATCCTCGCGGTGATCGTCGCCGCCTTCGCCTATCTGTGCTTCACGGTCCTGGCGCCGTGGCAGCTCGGCAAGAACGACAGCACCGAACACCGCAACCAGCTGATCGCCGACTCCGTGCAAGCCGACCCCGTGGCCGTCACCGATGTCCTCGACGGCGACACCGGCACCCACACCGAATGGCGCAAGGTGACCGCGACCGGCACCTTCGTCCCCGAGTCGACGGTCCTGGTCCGGCTACGCCACCTCGACGGTGCCCCCGGCTACGCGGTCCTCGCCGCCTTCCGCCTCGACGACGGCCGCACCCTCCTGGTCGACCGCGGCCTGGTCGCCTCCGTGGACGGCACCCGCCCACCCGCGATCGCGGACCCACCCGCGGGCCCGCAACGCATCGAAGCCCGAGTCCGAGCCTCCGAGGGCGTGGTCCCCGACAAGACTCCGAGCACCCAAGACGGCTACCGCCAGGTGTACACGGTCGACACCACCCAGGAATCCACCGTCCTCGGCACTCCCCTCACCCCCATCCCGACCGGCACCGACAAGGGCGGCTACCTCCAGCTGGCAGCGAACCAGCCAGGTGCGTTCACCCCCACCCCCCTGCCCCAACTCGACGCGGGCCCCTACCTCTCCTACGGCCTCCAATGGCTCGCCTTCGGCCTGATGGCACCGCTGGGCCTCGGTTATTTCGTAGTTGCCGAACTCCGAGCCCGCCGCCGAGACCGCGCCCAACCGTCTGCGCCGACGACGCCCACATCAACCACAGACCCCCCAGCCAAACCCACCACCGAGGCCCGACTAGCCGACCGCTACGGCCGCAACTGATCCACCTCCCCAGATATTCAGCCTGCGTCGGTCACCTGCCCCGGGCCGTCGCAATCACGCCCGCGAGGGCAACCGCGCCGACCTGCACCGCCGTCGACATGCGTACCGCGCGGCGCAGGTCCGCGGTGGTCGGGGCCGGTCCGTCGCCGAGAGTGGGACGCAGTTCGGTGCCGTATCGGTATTGCGTGAGCCCGCCGAGGCGGATGCCGAGGGCGCCTGCCATCGACGCCTCGACGACGCCGGCGTTGGGGCTCGGGTGCT
Source organism: Nocardia sp. NPDC058518 (assembly GCF_042719655.1). Lineage (NCBI taxonomy): Bacteria > Bacillati > Actinomycetota > Actinomycetes > Mycobacteriales > Nocardiaceae > Nocardia > Nocardia sp. NPDC058518. The sequence continues at coordinate 321,839 of NZ_JBHXNJ010000006.1, read as the reverse complement.
TGGCCGCGTCACGCCGCCATGCGCGAAGCGACGCCATCGCAGTGCCGCCGACCAGCGGGGCGAGGGCGGCAGTGAGCAGGCCGGTGACGCGGGCGGGGATCAGATTGGCGATGTCGTCGGTGCGAGCGGCGGCCCAGCCGAAGTTCTCGTACCGCTCGTTCCGATACCCGATCATCGCATCGAGTGTGTTGACTGCGCGGTACCCGAGCAGCCCAGGAACTCCGGCGACCGCGCCCCACATCAGCGGCGCCACCGTCGCGTCCGACGTGTTCTCGGCGATGGATTCCAGCGCGGCCCGAGCCAACCCGTCGGCATCGAGCACCGAAGGATCCCGCCCACACAACGACGGCAGCAGCTCGCGCGCCCCCTCGATATCGCCTGCGTCGAGCCGATCCGCCATCGCCTGCCCGGCCCGCGCCAAACTCCGCCCACCGAGCGCGGTCCACGTCGCCAACGCCGTAGCCAACAGGCCACCCCGGGCGCCGATCACCCCGATCCCCAGCACAGATCCGACCGCGACGATCTCGTGTACCACCCCGGCCGTCCGATCGTCGGCGTAGGTCACCTGCTCCAATGCCGCTGCCGCCGAACCGAATCCGGCCACGGGATGCCACCGCTGTGGATCGGCGAATACCCGATCGAGCACGAATCCCAGCACCAGCCCGGCCGCCGTCGACGTCGTTTTCCGCACCGGCCGAGGGTAGCGGGCGACGGGGATGTCACACCGGCGACCGCTGGTTCGTCATCACTGTGACGGCACTTCTAGACTCGCCGGGACCGAGCAAGATCAACCGAACGGGCGCACACCATGACCTCACCGCAGCCTCTCGATCAGGCCGAACTGGCCCGACGCTTCGAGGAACATCGCCCCTACCTGCGCCGACTCGCCTACAGCACGCTCGGCAGCATCAGTGACGCCGAAGACGTGGTGCAGGACGCCTGGCTGCGCCTGCAACGGCAGTTCGACGCGGGCAAGGCCGACGAGATCGACAACCTGCGCGCCTGGCTCACCACCGTCATCGGCCGCCTCGCCCTTGACCAGCTCGGGTCCGCGCGCGCCCGCCGCGAACAGTACGTGGGCGAGTGGCTGCCGGAACCGGAAGTCACTTCTTGGGACGATCCAGCCGACCGCATCTCCCAGGACGAACGTGTCACCACCGCGCTCCTGGTCGTACTCGAGTCGCTGTCGCCCGCCGAACGCACCGCGTTCGTGCTGCAAGATGTGTTCGGCATGAGCGGCCCCGAGGTCTCCGAGGTAGTCGGGCGCACTCCCGCCGCGGTCCGTCAGCTCGCCTCCCGCGCCCGCAAGCACGTCGAGAACGGCACCCCACGTTTTCCCGCGTCGCCGGCCGAACAGGAGAAGGTCGTCTCGGCGTTCGCGCTGGCCTGGCGCTCGGGTGATCTGAGTTCGCTGCTCGGCGTGCTCGACCAGAACGTGGTCCTCACCGCCGACGGCGGCGGCAAGGTGCCCGCCATCCGTCAGCCGGTGCGCGGCGCGGAGCTAATCGCCAAGATGCTGCTCGGCTGGTACAACACCGCGAACGGCTGGGGCCGGGCGGTGCTGGTCAACGGTTCGCCCGGCCTGATCGTCTTCGACGGCACCAACATGGGCGTCTTCTCGTTCGTCATCGACGCCGGTCGCGTCGTGGCGATCAATATCGTCCGCAACCCCGACAAGCTTCGCGACCTGCCCACCGAGGGCGCGCCGGACTGGTACCTGGGCGGTGGCGAATAGCCGCCGCTATGCCCCGAGCGAATACCCGTGCGCGGCCGCGACTTCGGCGGACAGCAGCTTGCCCTCGACTGCCGTGAGCCCGGCGGCCAGTCCGGGGTCGGCGGCGCATGCTCCGCGCCAGCCCTTGTCGGCGATCACCAGCGCGAACGGCAGAGTCGCGTTGGTGAGTGCCACGGTCGAGGTGTGCGGCACCGCGCCCGGCATGTTCGCCACGCAGTAGAACAGCGAATCGGCCACGGGGAAGGTCGGATTCGCGTGCGTGGTCGGCCGTGTGGAGGCGAAGCAACCGCCCTGATCGACGGCGATGTCGACGAGTACCGAGCCGGGCCGCATCCGCGCGACGAGTTCGTCGGCTACCAATTTCGGCGCCCTTGCTCCCGGTACCAGGACCGACCCGATCACCAGATCTGCCGCGACCACGGCCTTTTCGATCTCGAGTGCGTGCGAGGCGAGGGTGCCGACCCGGCCGGCGAAGCGTGCGTCGAGTTCACGCAACCGCGCCAGATTCGTGTCGAGCACGCTCACCCTGGCACCCATCCCGACAGCGATGGTCGCCGCGTTCGTTCCCGCGACGCCGCCGCCGAGCACCACCACGTCGGCCGGTCGCACCCCGGGCACGCCGCCGAGCAGCACACCGCCGCCACCCATCGGAGCCATCAGGTGATAAGCCCCGACCTGGGCGCTCAGCTTGCCCGCCACCTCGCTCATCGGTGCGAGCAACGGCAGTGATCCGTTGGCCCCGCGCACCGTCTCGTAGGCGATGGCGACGATCCCCGAGGCCAGGATCGCGTCGGTGCATTCCTTCGACGCCGCCAGATGCAGAAAGGTGAACAGCACCTGATCGCGGCGCATCAGTGGATATTCCTGCGCGATAGGCTCTTTCACCTTCACCACCAGATCCGACCGAGCCCAGACCTGATCGGCGTCGGCCGCGATCCGCGTACCTGCGGCCCGGTAGTCGTCGTCGGCGAATCCCGACCCGGCACCGGCACCGGCCTGCACGAGCACTTCGTGCCCGTGCGCGACCAGTTCGGCGGCGCCCGCCGGCGTGAGCGCCACCCGGAACTCCTGCGGCTTGACCTCCGTCGGTACCCCGACGATTACGCCCGTTCGCGTCATCCGGCAAGCCTAGGACCTGCGCCGGAGCTCAGCCGCCGCCGCGATCGCGTGTCGCGGCGGACTCGATTACGCCGGGGCCGGAACAGCCGGGCTCGACGTGGTTTCCGGAGCCGTCGCCGGAACAGTGGTGGTCGTCGGCGGAGTTGTTGTTTGCGCCGTCGTCGTCACCGGGGGTGCCGTAGTGGTAGTCGGGGCAACGGTTGTCGTGGCCGGCGGGACCGTTTCACCGCACTCGTTGTGACCACAGGAATCTGTTCCACACTCCGGGCCGGGTACACAGGTGTGGCCGGGCGGGATGCCGCATTCGTTGTGACCGCAGGAATCCGTTCCGCACTCCGGGCCGGGCACACAGGTGTGCCCTGGCGGGATTTCGCCCTGCGCGGGCGTGCCCGGCGCAGCCGGGGTGGGCGAGTGATAGTACGACGACTCCGGCGCCGATCCACCACCCGAACCACCCGGATCGGTCGATGCCGCAGGCGAACTCGTCGGCGTCACCGACGTCGTCGCGGTCACCGAGGTCTTCGATACCGAACTCGATCCCGCATCACCGGAATCGCCGCCGTCCGACGAACACGCACTGACAGCGAACACCACCAAGGCCATCAGCACACCGAGTAGCACCCGGAACTGATTGCCCCGCAGTAACTTCCGCAACATTTCTTCTCCTCGGACCACAGACCCGCACCTGACGCGGGTCAGGTGCGGGTCGACGAAAGATGTTAGATAGCAGAACTATTCATTGATCGCCGCTCACACCGAAAACATTTCACCCCGCACCGGCACGATCAGTTGATGCGCGCGATCGGCGTAGGCGAAGGTGCGCTCGAGGTAATCCAGCGACTCGCTGAAGTGACCCCAGCCCTCCGCGTGCACAGCCACGATCACGGCATCGCCGAGCACCGCGGCGGCCGCGACCGCGGTGCGGGCGTTCAACGTGACATCGCTGTCGCCGAACCGCCCCACATTGGCCCCGCCGATGTTCAGCACCGCGGCATCGATGCGCCCGATCCGCTCGACGATCTGCTCCACCAACTCCACCGACGCGTTGTCGCCGGAGACGTACACCGTGGACTCACCCGGCGCGCGCAACACGAATCCCGTGACCACACCGCTGAACGGCTCGCACCCCTGCGGCCCGTGCAGCGCGGGCACCGCGGTGATCTCCACCGCGCCGACGGTCACCGTCTCCCACGGCACGAGCCCGCGCACACCCTCGATCCGGCCCGCGGCGTCCGGGGTCGAGACAACGGTGCCGACCTCGGCGAGCAACGCGCGACCCGCGTTGTCGAGGTTGTCGGCGTGCTGGTCGTGCGAGAGGAGCACGACGTCGATCGCCCCGATCTCCTCGACCGGCACCGCCGGACCGCTGAGCTTGTGCAGGGTGATCGGCCCCGGGTAGTCACCGGGCTCGTCGAAGGTGGGATCGGTGAGCCAGGTCAGTCCGCCGTAGCGGAAGCGCAGGGTCGGGCCGCCGATATGCATGGCGGACGCCAGGGCGGGGCGGGTGATCATCTCGGTCATGCCGACAACTTTCGCCGAGCGAGCGGCGTCCGGACAGTGGCCTGCAGGCCGTACACCGATAAGATCGGGCCATGACCTCGGTGGCCGTGATCGCGTTCGACGGAATCAGCCCGTTCCACCTGTCGGTACCCACCCTGGTGTTCGGCAGATCCGGCACCGGCGTCGACTGCACGTCGCCCTATGACGTGCGGGTATGCGCCGAGGTACCCGGAACACTCGCTACCGCAGCCGGTTTCGACATCACCGTCCGGCACGGCCTCGACATCGTCAGCACCGCCGATCTGGTGGTCTTTCCCGGATGGGTACGTGACCAAGGGATTTCGCCCGCGCTGAACGAGGCGGTGCACACCGCCCACGCGAACGGCGCCCGGCTGATCGGCCTGTGTCTCGGCTCCTGGGCGATCGCGGCGACCGGCCTCGCGGACGGGCGCGACGTCACCACCCATTGGGCCGCCGCCGACGCCCTCGCCCTGGCCTATCCCGCGGTCAACGTGCGCGCCGACACCCTGTGGAGCGACCTGGGCGACGTGATCACCTCCGCCGGCGTCGCCGCGGCACTGGACTGCTGCCTGCACATCGTCCGCACCGACCTCGGCGCCCGCGCCGCCACCGAGCTGGCGCGAGCGTTGGTCACCGCCCCGCACCGGCACGGTTCGCAGGCGCAGTACATCCCGATCGCGGTGCCCGACGACGACCCCGACGACCCGATCGAATGCGCGATGGCCTGGGCCCGCGCCCGCCTCGACACCGCCATCGACCTCGACAACTGGTCACGCGAGGCGCTGATGTCGCGGCGCACCTTCACCCGCCGCTTCCGCGATCGCACCGGCACCAGCCCCCAGCAGTGGCTGCTCCAGCAGCGCATCGACCATGCCCGGCTGCTGCTGGAATCGACCGACGACACCGTCGACCGGGTCGCGCGCGACACCGGTTTCGGCAGCACGGTGAGCCTGCGCCACCACTTCCACCGCATGCTCGGTACGTCTCCGGCGGCCCACCGAGCGCAGTTCCGCGGTACGGCGCAATAATGACGTTCATGATCATCAAGGTGAGCGGGTTCACTCCCGAGATCGACGACACTGCCTGGATCGCGCCGACCGCGACCGTGATCGGCCGGGTGCGCCTGGGCGCCGAGGTCGGCGTCTGGTACTCGGCGGTGCTGCGCGGCGACCTCGAACAGATCAACATCGGCGCACGCACCAATATCCAGGACGGCTGCGTGCTGCACGCCGACCCCGGTTTCGCGCTCACCGTAGGCACCGGAGTCTCGGTGGGACACAATGCGATTCTGCACGGCTGCACCATCGGCGACGATGTTCTCGTCGGCATGGGCGCGACGGTGCTCAACGGCGCGGTGATCGGCGCGGGCAGCCTGATCGCGGCCAATGCGCTGATTCCCGAGGGCGCGCAGATTCCGCCCGGCTCGCTCGTGGCCGGCGTGCCTGGCAAGGTGCGGCGCGAGCTCACCTCAGCCCAACAGGATGGGATCAAGCTCAATGCGGCGGTGTATCTGCACAATCTGACCAACCATCGCGACGCCGAGGTGCTGTGACCCATCACACTGAGCAAGTGTCCAGTAGGTATCCCTGATAGCATTTGTCCTGCGTATTGCGTGGCGATCATGAGATCAGCGATCGGCCCGGATACGCGAGGCAGGAGGTATCACGGTGGCATACGTGCATTCCGGTGTGCGCCGAGCGGCAGGACGGCTCAGCGTGGCCGATATCGCCGCCCAGCCAGGCGGCATCGAAGCACTCCAATCCCGCGTTCACGAACTCCGTTCTCGCGGAGTTCATTTCGCGGCCAATGCGATCGAGCAGGAGATGGCCGCATTGGATCTGCCCCCACAGGGATAATGGGGTAATGCCTACCGTTTCGTCGATCCTCGCGCGGATACTCGAGAAACCCGTCACCGACGGGGAGAAGCTGCTCGACAGTGCGCTGTCGGCGTTTCTGGACTTCGGCATCAAACGCACGAGCATGGGCGAGATCGCGCGGCGGGCCGGCATCAGCCCGGCCACCCTCTACCGGCGCTACGAATCCAAGAACGAACTGGTCGAAGCCGTCGGCGTGCGCGAGGCGCAGCGCTATGTGACCGAGATCGACGAGCGGGTACGCGCCGTCACCGAACCCGACGAACAGCTCGTCGAGATCTTCGTCGCCTTCGTCACCACCATCGCGGGCAACGAACTGCTGCGCCGGTTGCTCAGCACCGAACCGGAGATCATCCTGCCCCGGCTCACCACCGAGGCCGGACCGATCCTCGCGGTCGGGCGCGCGTATCTGGCCGAGAAGCTGCGCGAGCTGCAGGTGCCCGAATTCGATCCCGATCTGGTCGCCGAGGTCATGGCGCGACTGGCCCTGTCGCTGGCGCTGACCCCGGACGGTCTCATTCCGCTCGACGATCCGGAGGCCGGACGGGAGTTCGCGCGGCGCACACTGCTACCGATGGTCGGCATCCGCGATATCCACTGACACCCCGAACGCCGCCGCCACCACCTCATCGATGCCCGAATCAGCGACCGGTACACCCTCTTCCAGGAGCGCGCGCACCCTCCGCACGATCTCGCCCGCGGCCGCACCGGCAGGATCGGGCAGCGGCAGTCGCGCTACGTATTGGGTGATCCAGCGGCGGCGGCCCGAATACAGCCGGTTACCGCAGACAGCGTCGTAGAACCGCAGCCCCAGCGCCGAATTCGCCACACCCATCAGCAGATACGCCAGGTCGGTGGCCGCTCGGCCCGCGCCGAGGTCGGTGAGCGAGATCCAGTAGCAGTCACCGTTGACGACCGCGCCCGACCGATCGAGGGCGAATCGTGGACGTTCACTGATGTCGGGGAACACCAATTTCGGTGCGCCCCAGAGGTGTGGGCGCTGTGGCACCCAGATCTCGAACCACTTGCGCCCACCGTCGAGGACGTAGCGCCTGCCGGACAGCACCTGTTCGTGGGACCGTAGATACTCGGCCGCACAGGGGAACTCGGCAAGATCGATCGGGGTCCGCCGGGGCTCGAGCAGATCGTAGGGATAGAGCACCCTCGTGCCACGCGCCATCGCGACTCGCCACGGTTGCAGATCGTGGTGAGTGATCAACTCCCGCAACAGTTCCGGCTCCGGCGTCGGATCCATCTGCTCCCACCGGTCCGAGATGAACACCCGATCCGCCGTCGTCTTGATCCCCACCCTGATGCGCGTCGCCTCCCCGAACGAATGCCAGGTGCGATCGGCGATCCGGCCGAGCCAGTGATCGACCGAGGGGCGCGACATGCGCCAAGCGGTGTCACCGTGACGGTCGGACCGGCCACCGTCCACTGTTCCCGAGTCGGCGGGCGTGTCGACCAGGCCACTCGCCGGGAGCGGCGGGTCGGCCACCGATGGCCTGTCCGCCGGGAGCGTCGCGATGGTCGCGGATTCGCGCGCTTCACCCGTCGCCAACACGCCGACCTCCACCGCGAACACCCGCCCCCCGGCACCGACGAGACAGGCATCCTCGCCCGCCAGCGCGTCGAAAAGCTCGGCAGTGCAGTCGGGTTCGACTCCCAGTTCCTCATAGACCGAGACATAGCGGCAGTCGGGTGGGCCGGTGGCGCGCAGGGCGATGGTGATCGCGGGCAGCACCGCGGCGGTGAAGAGTTTGGTGTCACCGAGGTCGTAGAGCTCCACCGGTGTCAGTTCACCGGTGAGGATCCGACGCAGGTTCGCCCCGGCCCGCGTGGTGAGAAACCGGTTGGCACAGAGCAATCCGAGCACTCCCCCGGTATCGAGCAGCCGCGGCGCGATGGCCACGAAGGGGTGGGTGAGGTCGATCCGCCCGCGTAGGCCGAACTGTTTACTCAGCAGCTGGGCCGTCGCGCCGCCCAGCTGCTGGGTCCGGACATACGGCGGATTGCTGATGATCAAGTCGAACGAGCCGTCGGCCAGCTGATCCGAAGCCGCCAGGAAATCGACTGCACGGCAGTCTATTTCGACACCTAGCGCGGCGGCTCGCCCGGCGGTTTCGTCGATGGCCTGTCGATCCAGGTCATATCCCGTGAGGTGCACCGCGACATCCGGTGCGCTCGAAGCGATTTCCCGATGCACCGCCAGGAGCAGCTCACCGTCCCCGCAGGCCGGGTCGAGCACACGCAGCGTCGCCGCGCGTGGCACATACCGCAGCGCCCGTCGCGCCAAGAACCGCGCCAGGTCCGGTGGCGTGTAGTGCCTGCCGTGCCGTTTGCGCTCCTGCGCGTCGCGGGCCTGCAAAGCCATGCGATCGATTGTGCCCCGGAACTGCCTCGATGCACCGCAGGCACGAGCCGGGACCCAGCGCAAACGGCCTCACCTGCGCAAACGTGATCGAGTGTTTCAAACAGTGGGTTGCACCACTTCAGCAGGGGTAGAGCGGCCACCAGGCGATGGGTAACGTTCGTCCGGTTTCACCCCGCTGCACCGAAGCCGAGGACGATGCCGAGACTCAGCACGCTGACCGCCGCACTCACCGCCGTAGCCCTCACCGTGCTGCCCGCGTCACTCCCGGCCCCGGCCAAGGCCGACCCCGGACAATACGCGCCGACCATGCTGATCCTGGACGCCTCCGGTTCGATGGAGCGCCCCGATCAGGGCGGCACCATGATGGATGCCGCCAAGCGGGCGGTCCGCAGCTTCGTCGCCTCGGCCCCCGCCGAATCCTCGGTCGGACTCACCACCTACGGCACCGGCACCAGCAATTCCGAGGCGGACAAGGCGGCAGGCTGCCGCGACGTCCAGGTGCTGCAACAGCCGAAGACCATCGACAAGCCCGCCCTCACCGCCGCGGTCGACGGCATCCACGCGCGCGGCTGGACCCCGATGGGCACCGCGCTGCGCCAGGCCGCCGACGCACTGCCCGATTCCGGGCCGCGCTCGATCGTGCTCGTCTCCGACGGTGACGACACCTGTTCCCCACCCGACCCGTGCGAGGTCGCCAAGGAACTGAAGCAACAGGGCCTCGACCTGATCGTGCATTCGATCGGGTTCGCCGTCGATGACAAGGCGCGCGCCCAGCTCACTTGTATGGCGCAGGCCACCGGCGGTACCTACAGCGATGCCGCCGACGGCGCCGCGCTGGAACGCATTCTGCCGCGGGTGAGTTCGGCCGCCCTGCGCAACTACCAGGCCACCGGCACGCCCATCACCGGCACCGACGAATACCGCACCGCCCCGGTCGCGAAGCCGGGCCAGTACCTCGACACCATCGGCCAGCGGCAGAAGCGGTTCTACGCGGTCGACGTGCCCGCGGGTGCCACGGCCTACTTCACCGGGATCGTCTCGTTCCCCCGGCAGAAGGACATCTCCCAGTCCGAGGACATGAACGCGCTGGAACTGCGCATCTTCGGGCGCGACGGCATCGACTGCAATATCCGCGAACGGGAACTCGGCGGCTCGGCCAGCGACGGCGTCGCGCTCACCGTCGCCAAGGCCTTCGACGGTGCGGCCGAAGAACCCACCGGCGGCAACTCCGCCAAATGCAAAGGCGGGGGCCGCTATTACTTCGAGCTCAACTGGGACCTCGTGTCCAAGGGCTCGCCCGCCCGCCTGCCGATCGAGGTCCTCGTCGGCATCGAGCCCGGCGTCACCGATCCCGGCCCCGCCGCGGCGACCACACCGGTCACGTTCACCGACCCGGCCGGCACCCCACAGCCGATCACCGGTGGCGGCTCGTTCACGGTCGCCTCGACATTGCAGGGCAGCGGCAACTACAGCGACACCGTGCAGCCCGGTGAGTACGTCTTCTACCGGGTGCGGCTCGACTGGGGTCAGGGCCTGGCCTACCGGGTGCGCTTCGCGGAGACCGACGGGGTGAAGTACGGAACCGCCGCGAATGTGGCGACCTCCTTGTACTCACCGCTCGGCCGGGAGATCGACTCCGACACCACCGTCTACACCGGGACGTCGAGCACCGAACTCACCCTGGCCTCGGTGCCGGTCCGGTACGCCAATCGGGAGAACTCCGATGCGCAGGTGGAGCGCGCGTCGGTGGCAGGCTGGTATTACCTCGCCGTCAAGCTCGGCTCGCCGGGCGGCGCGGAGACCATGCCGCCGACTCCGGTGCAGCTCGATCTCACCGTGTCTGGCACACCCGAACCCGGGCCGACCTACATCGGTGTCAGTGCGGAGCCGGGAACGCAACAGCCGGTGGCCGTGAGTGATTCGCCGACTGTCTCCAAGCCGTGGACCGTCTACGTCCTGATCGGCGCCGGCGTGGCGCTGATCGTCGGCATCGGCACAGCGATCTTCGTTGTGGCCCGTCGGCGCGCCTAGGTTCCCCACGATCCCGCCGACACCCGAATTCGCGGTGTCGGCGGGTTCCGCACGGGTGACCCAACTGCTAAGTTAGTCTCGAAATGAGACCAGTTCTCCGTACCGAGGGAGCCGCGCGATGGCGCAGACCGACCACGACAGCAGCGATTTCGCCACCCTTGCGCGGCTGGCCGACGAACGCTGGAGCTGCCGCCAGTTCACCCCCGAACAGGTCGACCGCGCGACCATCGAACAGCTGCTGACCCTCGCGCAGCGCACCCCTTCGTGGTGCAACACCCAGCCGTGGCAGGTCGTGGTCACCACCGGCGAAGGCACCGACCGGTTCCGCAAGGGGCTGCTCGACCACATCCAAACCGTCGGCAGCACACCCGATTTCGAATTCCCCGCTTCCTACGAGGGTGTCTACCGCGACCGCCGCCGGGCTTGCGGGTTCCAGCTCTACGACAGTGTCGGCATCGTCAAGGGCGACCACGAGAAGACCATGCGCCAGATGGTGCGTAACTTCGAATTCTTCGACGCCCCGCACGTCGCCATCGTCACCTCCGAGGCCGACCTCGGCATCTACGGCGCCATCGACTGCGGCCTCTGGCTCGAGAACTTCCTCCTCGGCGCCCAAGCTCTCGGCCTCGGCGCCGCTCCCCAAGCCGCCCTGGCCTCCTATGCCCCCTTCATCCGCGACTACTTCGACATCCCCGACACCCGCAAGGTCGTCTTCGGCATCTCCTTCGGCCACCCCGACCTCGCCCACCCCATCAACACCTTCCGCACCGCCCGCGTCCCCCTCGAAGAGCAGATCACCTGGCACACGTCCTGAGCCGGGCCGCCGCATCAGGCTGGACGTGAGGTCATTCCGGGACCGGCTTCCGGCTCGATATCGCGAGCGGTGACCTCCACGGCGCACTTGTCGCAGGTCAGATGCGTGTGCGCTTCGCCCGTGCAGCCTCGGTGCCGGTATTCCACCGGTGGTCCGTCCGGCGCCAGGTAGGTGTCGCCCCAGTCGCGGATCGCCATCAGGATCGGGTAGATGGCGTGGCCTTTCTCGGTGAGGCGATATTCCTCGTAGGCGCCGTCCTCGGCGGGGCGTTTCACCAGGATCTCGTGTTCGATCAGCCGATCGAGGCGGTCACGCAACCGGCTTCGCGAAATCCCCAGCGCGCTCTGGAACGCGTTGAACCGGCGCACTCCGGCGAAGCTGTACTTCAAGATCAGCAGGGTCCAGCGGTCACCGAAGATCACCAGCGGCCGCGTGATCGAGCACGGGACGTCTGCGAGTTCCTCATAGCGCACCCTGCCATTATGCGCGGCGCCCACCTCCCCCCGCCGAACCAGCACCACGCACACCTCTACCCCGCAACGATGCCATCGCAACTCGTTGTTGGACGGTCCCAACGCTGGAGCATCTTCCGGCGTATCGGTGCGGAACTCGACATCGACGAATACGACTGGAGCGAAAGCGAAACGGCCGCCGCCGTCTCCTGAATCAGGAGGTGGCGACGGCCGTCGAATGACTACCGCGGTCAGGTCACAGCGGGATGTTCTTGTGGTGGCTCTTGCGGGCCGGTGCCGAGGCGAGGGCCGCGGCGATGGTGCTGCGGGTTTTGGCCGGGTCGATGACCTCGTCCACTACGCCGATGGCTACGGCGCGTTCGACGCCGCCCGCGAGCTGCTCGTGTTCGGCGGTGAGGCGCTCGTGGAGGGCTTCGCGCTCGGATTCGGGGGCGGCGGCGAGCGCCTTCTTGTGGAGGATGCCGACGGCGGCCTTGGCGCCCATGACGGCCACTTCGGAGCCGGGCCAGGCGTAGACGGCGGTGGCGCCGAGGGCGCGGGCGTTCATGGCGATGTAGGCGCCGCCGTAGATCTTGCGGGTCACCAGGGTGACGCGGGGGACGCGCGCTTCGGCGAAGGCGTGCAACAGCTTCGCGCCGCGGCGGACAACGCCCTCGAGTTCCTGGCCGACGCCGGGCAGGTAGCCGGGAACGTCGGTGACCACGATCAGCGGGATCCCGAACGCGTCGCACAGGCGCACGAAACGTGAAGCCTTCTCGGCACTTTCGGAGTTGAGGCAGCCACCGAGGCGCAACGGGTTGTTGGCCAGGACGCCGACGGTGCGACCGCCGAGACGGCCGAGGCCGGTGACCATGCTGCGGGCATAACCACCCTGGAGTTCCTCGAAGGAGGACTCACCGTCGACATTGTCGAGCAGCTCGTGCACGATCGGCTTCACGTCGTAGGCACGCCGGGGCGACTCCGGCAGCATCGCCTTGAGGTCGACATCGCCGTGCTCGGCCGCGACCAGGTCGAACTCGCCCTGCTCGGCGAACATCGAGACCAGCCGACGCGCGCGGTGCAGGGCATCGGCCTCGTCGTCGGCGGCGATGTGGCAGACGCCGGACTTCTTGAAGTGTGTGGTGGGACCACCGAGGGTCGCCATGTCGACGTTCTCGCCGGTCACCGAGCGCACGACGTCGGGTCCGGTGACGAACACGCGGCCCTCGGGCGCCATGATGACCACGTCGGTCAGCGCGGGACCGTAGGCGGCGCCACCGGCGGCGAAGCCGAGCACCACCGAAATCTGGGGCACCAGGCCCGATGCGCGAACCATGGCCTCGAAGACCAGGCCTACCGCGTGCAGCGCCTCGACACCCTCGGCCAGGCGCGCACCACCGGAGTGCCACAGCCCGACGACGGGAATGCCGGATTCGATCGCGGTGTCGATCGCGTCGACGATGTGCTTGCAGCCCTCGACGCCCATCGCGCCACCCATGACGGTGGCGTCGGAGCAGTAGGCCACGGTGCGGACCCCGTCGACCTCGCCGATCGCGGCGAGCACGCCGGAGCGGTCACGCGGATGCAGCGGCAGGACGGTGCCGGGGTCGAAGAAACGTTGGAGCCGACCCAGTGGGTCGCGCGGATCGGTGGTGGTGTCTTGAAACGCGGGAGCAATGATGGTCATCGCGCTCACTCCTTCGAAAGAGATGCCGCTGCGGCGGCTGCTGTGGCGAACCGCCGGTGGGGGTCGAACCATTCAGTTGGCGCGACCCCCACCGGGGATCGGAATGCAGTCGGCGGCTTATGCCCGACCGAAGGCGAGCGCGACGTTGTGCCCACCGAAACCGAAGGAATTGTTGATCGCGTACTCGATTTCCTGGCGACGGGCTTCCCCGTGCACCACATCGAGATCGATCGCCGGATCCTGGTTGTCCAGGTTCAGCGTCGGCGGAACAATGCCGTCCCGAATCGAGAGCACCGTGAGGATCGACTCGAGGGCGCCGACGGCACCGATCGAGTGACCGAGTGCCGACTTGGGCGCGTACACCGAAGCGTGCTGCACCCCGGCGTAATGGATCGCGTTCTTCTCGGCGAGGTCGCCGATCGGAGTCGCGGTCGCATGAGCGTTCACGTGCGCGATGTCACGCGGGGACAATCCGGCGGTTCGCATCGCGCGCTGCATGGCGCGTCCTGCACCGGTTCCCTCCGGATCAGGCGCCACCAGGTGGTACCCGTCGGAGGTGATGCCCGCACCCAGCAGGCGTGCGTGGATGGTCGCCCCGCGCGCCTTGGCGTGCTCCTCGGTCTCGACAACCATGAGTGCGCCTGCTTCGCCGAAGACGAAACCATCTCGGTCCTTGTCGAACGGCCGAGACGCGCCCTTCGGGTCGTCGTTGCGGGTGCTCGTGGCGCGCATCATCGAGAACGCCGCAATCGGCACATCGGAGATGAAGCCCTCGACACCACCGGTGACGACGATGTCGGCATCACCCATCACGATCATCCGCCACGCGTTGGCGATGGCCTCCGAACCCGACGAGCACGCCGAGACCGGAGTGACCACTCCCGCCCTGGCCTTCAGCTCGAGACCGACGACCGCCGACGGACCGTTCGGCATGACCATCTGAACAGCCAGCGGCGAGATCTTGCGATAGCCACCGTTCTTCAGCTTGTCGACCGAGTCGATCAGGGCGTCGCCGCCGCCGAGTCCGGTGCCGATCGCGACGCCGAGACGGTCGTTGTCGACCTCAGGGCTGCCCGCGTTCTTCCACACCTCACGACCGAGAACGGTCGCCAGGCGCTCGACATACGCCATGCGGCGGATCTCGACCCGGCTCAACAGGGTGTCGGGGCTGACCTTCAGGTGACCGCCGATTCGCACCGGCAGGTCGTATTCCTCGATGAAAGGATCCTCGAGAACGTCGATTCCGCTCTCACCGTTGAGGAGTCCCTTCCACGTCGCATCGACATCACCAGCGATCGACGTGGTCGCCGCCATCGACGTGATGACGACGTTGGGGAAGTTCCCGTTCAAAGTGCTGGGAGCAGGAGTGGTCAAAGTTCGGCCCTACTCGCCGGCGCTGTCGAACTTGGCCTTGAGCTCGGCGGCGACATCGGCGTTCTCGGCCTCGAGCTTCTGGACGTAAGCGACGGAGTCACCGACAGTCTTCAGGCTGGCCAGATCCTCATCGGGGATCTTGACGCCGTACTTGTCTTCCATCTGCACAGCGATCTCGACCATGGACAGCGAGTCGATGTCCAGGTCGTCGACGAAGGACTTCTCGAGGGTCACCTCGGAGGGTTCGATACCCGTAACCTCTTCGATGATCTTGCCGAGTTCTTCGACGATCTGTTCCTGGGTCAGAGCGGCCACTTTGGTGGCTCCCTTCTTGTTTCTATTTGTAGGGTCGTGAACGGCCTGCACTTCGCTGTGCACGGCCGCCGGGGGAAAGCTAGCCCGAGGTGGTCAGTTCGACCAACGCGGGGAGGTCTTCGGGGGTCTTGAGGGCCAGATTGGGCGTGCCCTTCAGTTCCCGCTTCGCGATGCCGACCAGCGTGCCCGCGGGCGGCAGCTCGACCACGGCCGAGACGGCCGCGGCGCGAACGGTCTCGTTGCACAGGTCCCAGCGCACGGGGCGAGTGACCTGAGCGGCGAGCTTTTCGATCGCGTCGGCGCCCGACGTGACCGGTTGTCCGTCGAAGTTCGACAGCAGCGTCCGGATCGGATCGCTCGGCGAGATCTGGGCGATGGCATCGGCGACAGCTTCCTGCGCCGGGGCCATGAAGACGGTGTGGAACGCACCGGCGACGGGCAACGCGCGGACCCGTGCCTTCTCCGGCGGGTTCGCGGCGAGCTCCGCCAGAGCTTCCAGGCGGCCCGCTGCGACGATCTGGCCGACCGCGTTGCGGTTGGCCGGGACGAGATCGAGTTCGGCGAGCCGTGCGAGCACGGTGGCTTCGTCGCCACCGAGCACCGCGGACATGCCGGTCGGCTCCAGCGCACACGCCTTGGCCATCTCCCGGCCGCGGATGGCGGCGAGGGCGACTGCCTCGTCGGCGGTGATGACACCGGCGACAGCGGCTGCGGCGAATTCGCCGACCGAGTGTCCGGCGACGACTGTATCCGCCGGAATCGACCCGGGGGCGATTTCGGCGAACGCGAGCAGTGCGGCGGCGACCACGAGCGGCTGCGTCACCGCGGTGTCGACGATCTCCTCGGCCGTCGCGGTGGTGCCGAGACGGACCAGATCGAGGCCTGCGGCCTTCGACCAGAGCTCGAGGCGATCAGTCGCACCGGGAAGTGCGAGCCACGGCGTGAGCATGCCGGGTGTCTGGGACCCCTGTCCAGGGGTGAGCAACGCGATCACTCCCTAAGACAACACTGTGACCCCCGCCGCACGAGATGTCGGCGCGAATGAAGCTTTCCGATCGCTTTTGTAGGGGTCCCACAAAATCCGAGGTGGGGTGTCGGGATCGACCGATTCGCCAATCCCGTTACAGGGGGTCGTGAGCCAGTGGGACGGGTGGGGTTTCTGTGACAGGAGGAGATGATTCGTTATGCGTTCGTGTCAAACGGCCCACTGTTGCTGCGATTCGGAGCACATAGGCATCCCGCGGATTCATCGGATCACGGCCGGTGACTTCGCCGATTCGTTTGAGTCGGTACCGAACGGTATTTGGATGGACGTACAGCTGCCGAGCGCAAGTTTCTACTGCTCCACCACAATCCAGGTACGCGTCGAGTGTGTCGGATAACGAAGATCCGGCAGCAGCCAACGGGAGCACAAGATACTCGTTCAACGCCTCTATCGCAGCTCTATCGCCCAGCAACGCGCGTTCCGGTAACAACTCGGTCGCGTGAACGGGCCTTGGCGCCCCGCGCCAGCCGACAACGGCCTCCATCCCCGCCAATGCCTCGATCGCCGACGCGTGCGCGGCGCCGAGGGTGCGCATCGTGGGGCCGATCACCACCGGACCGTCGGAGAACACCTCGGCCAGCAGATCGGTGAGGAACGGCGAACCGATGCCCGACTCCCCCAGGTGCCCGCTGACCACCATCACCAGTCGCGCACCCTGCACCACCGCCAGCGCGGCCCTGCCGTGTTTGGTCGCGATGGTGTGCACCGCGCCGACCGTGGACACACCCTGGTCCAGCGGGGGCGTGCCGACCAGCACCGTGGCGGGCGCTGTGGCGTCCCAGTTCAACGTGGCGGCCCGGGAAAGCATGTCCGGGCCCGTGTCACCCCGGACCACCGCGTCGACCACCAGGGCCTCCAGGCGGGTATCCCACGCACCGCGCGACTCGGCGGCGCTGGCGTACACCGAGGCGGCCGCGAAGCCGAGCTCACGCCCGTATCGCAGCACCGCCTCGGTGAGCGCCACCAGCTGACGATCGTTGCGCGCCAGCGCGGGCAGCCACTGTTCGAAGAAGTCCATGGCCACCCGCACCATGTCCACGGTCTGGCGCAGCGTGAGCCGCCGCGCCAGATCCTGCGGAATCACCTGGAACGCGTCCAGGCTGAAGCGGATATCGGAGTCGGGATCCTGCAACCACTCCAGGAAGTTCACGACCGCCGTCTGCACCAGCATCTGCACGCCCGCTCGCTGCGCGGCGTCCAGATCGGCGAAGAACGGCAGCCGATCCTGCATCGACCCCACCGCCTCGGTGGAGAGACGGCCCGAGAACTGCTTGACCCGCTTGAGCAGCGTGTCGGGCAGCGGATCACGGGTCTGCCGGTTCGGGGACAACGCCCCCGTCGGCAGATAGACCTCGTGTTCGCTGGTGCCCTCGGTGATCCGACGGGGCCGCGGCGGTTTGCGCTCCACAGTCCAATAGTCCGCTACGCGAGTTCCTCTGCCGCGTCCGCACTGGGCTTCGGCGCGGCGGCCACGCTGTCGATGCCGTATTTCGCGGCCGCTTCCACCGCCTTGGCCTTGTCGAAGGTGCCGTCCCGGACGAGGCCCTCCAGCACCGCGACCACCACCGACTGCGCGTCGACGTTGAACACCCGGCGAGCGGCCGTGCGGGTATCGGAGAAGCCGAACCCGTCGGTACCGAGGGTGATGTAGTCACCGGGCACCCACTGCCGGATCTGATCGGGCACCGCGCGCATCCAGTCCGTCGCGGCGACCACTGGTCCACGCGCGGCCGACAGCGCCTGGGTGACATAGGGCGAACCCGGATCGGAATCAGGGTGCTTGAGCGCCGCGATCTCCTTGTCGAGTGCCTCGCGGCGCAGCTCGCCGAACGAGGTCACCGACCACACATCCGCGGCCACACCCCACTCCTGCGCCAGCATCTCCTGCGCCCGCAGCCCGTCGGGCACGGTCACGCCGGAGACGAGGATCTGGGCACGAACCTCGCCCTCACCACCGCGCTGGTACAGGTACAGACCCTTGAGCAGACCCGCCACGTCGAGGTCGTCGGGCTCGGCCGGCTGCTGGTAGGGCTCGTTGTACAGGGTGATGTAGTAGAAGATGTTCTCCCCGCCGAACGTGCCGACCGCGGGCACGTCGGTGCCGGGCAGCTGACTCGCTGGTGCCTCGCCGCCGCCGTACATCCGGCGCAGACCGTCGCGGACGATGTGCGCGATCTCGAACGAGAACGCCGGATCGTAGGTCACCACCGCCGGATTGGACGACGCCAGCAGCAGCGACTGCCCGTCGTTGTGCTGCAGGCCCTCACCGGTGAGGGTGGTGCGGCCCGCGGTGGCGCCGAGCACGAATCCGCGCGCCAGCTGGTCGGCCGCGGCCCAGAAGCTGTCGCCGGTGCGCTGGAACCCGAACATCGAATAGAAGATGTAGAGCGGGATCATCGGCTCGCCATGGGTGGCGTAGGAGGTGCCGACCGCGGTGAACGACGCGGTGGAACCGGCCTCGTTGATGCCCTCGTGCAGGATCTGCCCGGCGGCGCTCTCCTTGTAGGCGAGCATCAGTTCCGCGTCGACCGAGGTGTAGAGCTGGCCGTTGCGGTTGTAGATCTTCAGCGTCGGGAACCACGAGTCCATGCCGAAGGTGCGTGCCTCGTCGGGGATGATCGGCACGATGCGCTTGCCGATCTCCTTGTCGCGCAACAGTTCCTTGACCAGGCGTACCAGCGCCATCGTGGTGGCGACCTTCTGCTTGCCAGAACCCTTGCGCACCGAACGGTAGGCCTCGTCGCCCGGCAGCTTCAGCGGCTTCGCGGGCGAGCGACGCTCGGGCACGAAACCGCCGAGCGACTTGCGCCGGGCCAGCATGTACTGGATCGACGGATCGTCCATGCCGGGGTGGTAGTACGGCGGCAGGTACGGGTCCTTCTCCAGCTCGGCATCGCTGATCGGGATGCGCTGCAGATCACGGAAGTCCTTGAGGTCCTGCAGCGCCAGCTTCTTCATCTGGTGGGTGGCGTTGCGGCCCTCGAAGTGCTTGCCGAGGGTGTAGCCCTTGATCGTCTTGGCCAGGATCACCGTCGGCTGGCCCTTGTGCGCCATCGCCGCCGAATACGCCGCGTAGACCTTGCGGTAGTCGTGGCCGCCGCGCTTGAGATTCCAGATCTCGCTGTCGGACATGTTCTGCACCAGCGCTTTTGTGCGCGGATCGCGGCCGAAGAAGTGGTCGCGCACGTACGCGCCGTCATTCGCCTTGTAGGTCTGGTAGTCGCCGTCGGGGGTCGAGTTCATCAGGTTCACCAGCGCGCCGTCACGGTCGGCGCCGAGCAGCGCGTCCCACTCACGGCCCCAGACCACCTTGATCACGTTCCAGCCGGCACCGCGGAAGAACGATTCCAGTTCCTGGATGATCTTGCCGTTGCCGCGCACCGGTCCGTCGAGCCGCTGCAGATTGCAGTTGATCACGAACGTCAGGTTGTCGAGTGCCTCGTTGGCTGCCACCTGGATCAGGCCGCGCGACTCCGGCTCGTCCATCTCGCCGTCGCCGAGGAAGGCCCAGACATGCTCGTCGGAGGTGTCCTTGATGCCGCGATCGGTGAGGTAGTGGTTGAACCTGGCCTGGTAGATCGCGTTCATCGGGCCGAGGCCCATCGACACCGTCGGGAATTCCCAGAAGTCCGGCATCAGCCGCGGGTGCGGGTAGGACGGCAGGCCCTTGCCGAGGCCACCGTGGCTGTATTCCTGACGGAATCCGTCGAGCCGGTCCGTGCTGAGGCGACCCTCGAGGAAACCGCGCGCGTAGATGCCGGGCGAGGCGTGGCCCTGGATGTAGATGTGGTCGCCGCCGCCGGGATGGTCCTTGCCGCGGAAGAAGTGGTTGAAACCCACCTCGTACAGCGCCGCCGAGGACGCGTACGTCGAAATATGGCCGCCGACACCGATTCCGGGGCGCTGCGCGCGATGCACCATGATCGCGGCGTTCCACCGGATCCAGGCGCGGAAGCGGCGCTCGACTTCCTCGTCACCGGGGAACCACGGTTCGTTCTCGGTGGGAATCGTGTTGACGTAATCGGTGGAGGTGAGCGCCGGAATCGAGACACGGCGTTCGCCTGCGCGCTCGAGCAGGCGCAACATCAGGTAGCGGGCGCGACCCGGGCCTTCCCGGTCGAGCATGTCGTCAAAGGATTCCAGCCATTCGCTGGTCTCTTCCGGGTCGATATCCGGTAGATACGACGCCACTCCTTCGCGGATGACCCGTACCCGTTCACCGGTGGGTTTGGTGGTGGATTCACCGCCCGCGGCGGAGGTCGCGACTGGATCGTCGGAAGCTGCAGAGTGGATCAGGTCGGTCAAATCTGCTCCTCGTGAAGGGGGCTGAACTGCTTGGTCGGCGTCGCTATCCCCGGGCCTGCCCGCTTGGTGTGCGGACCACCCGTTACGAAAGGTTCGGGTGCACCCCCATCCTTACCGAAACGGCTGCCCAGGTCATCACCTCAGCGGGAATACCATTAGGTAGGTTCTGCGGGGGAAATACGAGTCGCGCACGTGAGTGAGAGGGAACGCCGGACGATGAGGGTGCTGCACGCGCGCCGACTGGGGCTGATCTGTGCCTTTGCCGCCGTGACCGCGGGTTCGGTGGTTGCGGGTTGTGCCGAGCAGATCCCCGGCACACCGACGACCGACGCTGCCGAAGTGGCCGCCTACAAGACCGCGGCCGCCGCGTCGTCCTCGGCAGCCGCGTCCTCGCGCGCCGCGGCCGCGCGAGATCGGGCGATCACCGACAACTGCGGACAGTTCGCCACCACCACCGGTGCCGGTGTCACCGCCTACAACGACTTCGTCTCCGCGCACGACACCAACGCCCCCGACTACGCCGCCAAGCGCGAGTCCGCCGCTACCACCCTCGACAACGCGGCGACCAAAGTCGAGTCGGGCGTCGTCGCCGCGGCGGGCGCCTTGCCGACCGAGCTGGCCGACAAGTTCACCGCCTATGTCGTCGCGGCGCGCGAGCTGTCTGCGCAGACCAGAAAGATGACCTACAACTCACCTGTCGGCAAGCTCAACGAAGCCAGCAAGGCCATCAACCAGGCACGCACCGCAGTCCACGACGCCTGTTGAGACGGTCGATTTTGCCCTGCCGACACGCGGCATACGGTCCCAATTCATCCGATCAGCTTGCGCTGCGGCCGATAACCATGTTCGCTTGCACCTATCTTACTGTCGGAAGTTTAGGGAGGACACCACCGTGGTCGCCGCGGCGGACGCGCAGAACTACGCTCAGAAGCTTGGCATTTCTCACGGCTTGGTTGTTCAGGAATTGGGCTGGGACGAGGACACCGACGACGCATTGCGCGCCGAGATCGAGGAGGTCAGCGGCGGCGAAATGGTCGACGAAGACTCCGATGAGGTCGTCGACGCCGTCCTGTTGTGGTGGCGAGAAGGTGACGGCGATCTGGCCGACGAGCTGATGGATGCCATCAGCCCGCTGGCCGATGAAGGCTTCATCTGGGTCCTCACCCCCAAGACCGGTCAACAGGGCCATGTCGATCCGAGCGAGATCGCCGAAGCCGCACCCACGGCCGGCCTGACCCAGACATCCACCATCAGCCTCGGCAGTTGGACGGCCTCACGGCTCGTTCAGCCGAAGGCACCGTCCAAACAGCGCTGAATCCGCCGTTCGCTAGGGTCTCAGTTGGGCTCGCGAGCCCGGCTGGGACCCGACACGACGGAGGATTCGTAGTATGCCGCTAGAGGTTGGCACTCTCGCGCCGGATTTCACGCTCAAGGACCAGAACAACCAGCCCGTCACCCTGTCGGACTATCGCGGCAAGAAGAACGTGCTGCTGGTGTTCTATCCACTCGCCTTCACCGGCATCTGCCAGGGCGAGCTGTGCAAGGTCCGGGACGAGCTGCCCAAGTTCCAGAACGACGACGCCGAGATCATCGCGATCTCCGTCGGCCCGCCACCCACCCACAAGATCTGGGCCGCGGAACAGGGCTACCTGTTCCCCCTGCTGTCAGACTTCTGGCCGCACGGCGCCGTCACCCAGTCCTACGACGTCTTCAACGAGAAATCCGGCTACCCCAACCGCGGAACCTTCGTTGTCGACAAGTCCGGCTACATCACTTTCGCGGAGATGAACGGCCCCGGACAAGCCCGTGACCAGGCGGCTTGGGAGAAAGCCCTCGCCGCGCTAGATTCATAACCCGACACCGCCGGTACTCCCCGGCGGTGCCAGGGCGTATAGCTCAGCGGTAGAGCACTGGTTTTACACACCAGCGGTCGGGGGTTCGATCCCCTCTGCGCCCACCTATGAAACAGCATGTCAGACACTGTTTCTTTCGCCCGGCTCCACTCCCCCGATATCACTTGAGGAACGTGCAGGTCAGCCGCAGAACTGGCAGACCCAAATCGGCGCGCGGAGTTTCGTAACGCACGGCATGCGACGAGGCGCCGCGCGGCGGAACCTCCCGTCAACGCTGGCACGCAGGCCAGGTCGGACAGGATTGGTCTTGTGAGCCCCGCGGTGCCGGTGGTCCGGGTTCGAATCGCGCTTCCAGCGCATGAGGACCGGACTACCCTGTGCGCCATGACGTTGGGGGATATCGACGCGGGGTCGAGGAGCAGATCCGCCCGATCCGGCGTTGAGCGCTGAACATCGAGCGGTGTTGACCTACAGGTGATTTCATTTCGTGGTGACGATGAGGGCGGCTACGGCCGGTTCGGGGCGTTGTCCCGTATTGAGCTGGAGCGGTTCTTCCACCTTGATGACGAAGACCGGCGGCTGGTCGCAGGCCGGCGTCGGGACTACAACCGGTTGGGTTTCGCGCTTCAGGTCGTGACGGTCCGGCAGCTCGGCAGGTTCTTGGCCGATCCGCTCGAGGCGCCCCCTGATCGCATCTGTCGATACTGTCGGCGATGGTGGTGTTGTGGCCGGGAACGGGAGTGTTCGTATGGTGGTGGTGCGCGGGGAAGAGTCGTCGAGCGCGGAGGGTCTCCGAGCCAGTAGGTGGCCGGTTGTGCTCGCGGTGGTATATACCGTGGCCTCGATCTTCCTCGGGCCGGCCATCTTCCTGGGCGGCTATGCATTCACCCGTGGGGGCGGTGACTACTGCGATGGGTCCTATGGGGGAGGCGTCTATAGCGACGCACCCAGTGTCGGCAAAGCATTACGCGATGCGGAGTTCAGGACTGCTCAGGTCTTTCAGGTGGCAGGCGCCGGCATCATGCTGGCTGTCGGACTTCTCCTGCTGACGTACCTGTGGGCGTATCGCCATCGGATCGACCGGCCCTGGCGGATCGTGAGCAGCGTCGGGATCATCACGATGATGGTCGGGTATGGCCTGGTCATTGCCTTCTCAGGCGGTGGAGGTCAGGTCTGCTCGATAGGTGGCTGAATTCCTTGCCGCAACGGCCTCAGAGTTCTGAAGCTGTCAGGAAGTGCAAAGAATGTATCGACCTGGACCGGCCGAGCTACCGCCTACGCCTGGAGGCCGGGGTCGGTCTCGGCCTGCCATCGCCCAGCGCTTCGGCCGACACCCGGGTGTTGTCGACGGCGATCGTCTCCAGAAACACCTTCACCCCATCCGCCAACCGCACCCCCGCCACGACTATCGGCAGCGTCCGTACCGCGCCCATCTCGACCGCCTCCCGCGCTACAGCAGATAGTTTCCCGAGCCGCCCCGTAGCGAAGGTGCCGTCGCGCCAGGACGACTCACCTTTTACGGCAGATAGTGCGCCGCTATCTGCCGTAAATCCTTAGCGTCGGATCGGGCGGATTTACTCCTCAATCCCTGACAGCCGATCATGCGGGTCATTTCCGCTCGTCGTGCAGGTCGGCCCAGCGTTCGGGAGTGAACCATGGCCTGTCCAGCCGGTACTCCTCGTCGAGGGCCTTCCAGATACGTCGAGCATCGGACCCCACGTAGTAGGACTGGAAGTCGAACCTGTCGATCCCGGCGCGCTGGGCTACCGCATCGGCCAGGATACCGTTGGTGAACTCGACGCTGCGATCCCAGTCGACCTGGATGTTGGTTCCCCCGGCACCGTCGGCCGCTGCGACTTCGAGCGCGATGAACATCCGCGGTGAGGTCTGGATGGCGGTCAGGATGAGATCGCCGGCACGGTAGCCGTAGTCCAGGACCCACACCTTCGCATTGCCCTCCTGGTTGAAGTAGTCCTTCAACGCCTGCCGGTACGGAACCCCGGTGGCGATGTAGAGCCGGCCACGCGGCTGGAGTTGCGGCAGTTCACGCATCGGTGTCCCCTCGACGATCTCTGCCGCTCATGTAGTTCCAGATTGCCGCATCGAGGGCACCTGCACTGCAACCCAATTCGCTGGCGGCTCGAGTGATCAGGGCGTTGAGCGCACGGTAGTCACCACTGTGGGCACCGGCGGCGCGAACGAATCCGGCGATGTGCATATCGACAGCGACATGCCCGGTCGAGCCTGTCAAGATCGCGATGTAGTCGACGGTCTTGGGCCCGACGCCCTTGACCTGGCGCAGAGCGCGCCGCGTCTGCTGTTCGCGATCACCCCCGTCGTAGCAGGCGGCCAACTCATGCACCGTCTCGATCCCCAACGAGTGCAGTGCTGCGGTGAGATCGGCGACGACGGTGAGCTTGCGCGATGCCGGACTCCAGCCGAGAAAATCCGACAGATCATCGGACTCCAGTCGGCGCCGAAAGCCCGACAGCACAGCCGCGTCCGGCCACTGCGAGATCACCTTCCGAACCCGTGGAAGGACCACTGCCTTGTACTTCGTCCGTGGCTGCAGCGACGCATCGACGATCACACCGCCGATATGGTCCCATCGGCGCTCAGCCTCGCGCGGTTCCAGGCCAAGCGACCTGACGTGTGCCACAACCTTGCCGAGATCATCCGGGCTGGTCAACATAGCCATGACATCGTCGCGGAGCGCCGGAGAGTTAGCGCACCTTCCGACACCAGCCCTAGGCGCGGCCACTGAACAGCACTTCAAGCGCCACTGAAAACGACTTCGAACACTCACAAGCGTGCGTTCTCAGGTCGCGCGCTTCACAGCCTTATCACTTCGACTCGAGGCCCACAGTCGGTCTCATCGGCGCCACCTGATGGTGCGAGAACACCGCCATCTACCGCTGCGAGTAACACCAGTGGCGGACTTGCAGGCGCGGATGTTCGGAAACCCGTTCGGAAACAGGCAGTCTCATCCCCGGTTGTCGAACACGTTTCCTAACGGGCGGAGTGGTTTTCATGGCGTTGGTCGGTCTGGTCCGTGTCAGCACGAGCAAGCAGGAGACCGCGCGCCAGCACGACAACCTCGACCCGATCTGCGTGAAGGTGTTCGACGAGAAGATCAGCGGCACACTCAAGGTCGCTGACCGGCCCGGCCTTCAGGCAGCCCTGGCCTACCTGCGGCCCGGCAACCTACTGACCGTGCAGGAGGCAGATCGGCTCGGCCGAAACCTCCTCGCGGGGCTGATCGTGCTCAACGATCTGTTCCAGCAAGGAATCTCGGTCAAGGTGCTGCACGGCATCGCCGCCCGGCGAGCACACCGAACGCAACCTCATTCTCGATCTGGCGCTCGCCCTGGCTGAGGATTGGCGCCGCGACATAGCCCGTAAGACCCGCGACGGCCTGGACGCCGCGGCTCGGCGTGGACGCAAAGGCGGTAGGCCTCGGGTGGTCGATGACGACAAGCGCCGCGCGATCATGGCGCGGCGTGCGGAAGGGCAATCGCTGCGCGAGATCTCACGCGGCGTGGGGGTCAGCCTGGCCGTCGTCCATGGCGAAGTTAAGGCTGCACCAGCTGATCCGACGCCCTGACTCCGGTGGCGAGTACGCCGTCGGCGACTGCGGCGGTGACTCAACCGCGGTGTGTCTAGTGGTCGCGATCCTTTGCGGGAGTGCGGTTTCTGGCGGTTTCCGGCCCTGTGAAATGAGGCGGTTCGGTATGTTATCGGGCGTGTCTATTTCTACCGATGGGTAGCTTAGAGGTTTCACCGCGGTATAACTGGTCGCTTGGTTAGGCGAAATGCCCTGGTTGCCAGCCGTTTACGTGGCGCATGCATGGGGATCGCCGCATTCCCGACTCGGAACGTGTCCTGTATCACATTCTGGGACTTGGGTTCTGGCGCTTAGGGTTAACGGTGATCTCGTAGATCAAGGCATCATCACGCGTGATCTCGGAAGGCCCCCGCCCGCGGGGGGGACCTGCCGTCCGGTCAAACGGTCGGACGGTCACCGAGTGAATGAGGTTCACGATGTGCCCTAATGAGGTCCCTGTCCAGAATGGCGCTTCCCCTTCGGGGGGCGGGCCTGAATGGACGGAGTGGGCGGGGCAGCAATGCGCCGCCGCCGGAACGGCGCTCGACGCCATCTCTTTGGTGCTCGACTCCGCAAACCGGACCGACCTAGCCGAGTCGGCCAGGTCGGTCGCGATGTGTCTGTACGTGATTGCCGCTCTGCTGAACGCAGCTCGTCAGTAACACTCTCGGTTTGAGGCCCCGGGTCGCTAGGTGTAGCCGCACCAACGCGATTCGGGCCTTTCTGTTTGCCCCCAGTCCCGACTCCCTCGTGTGACGTGCGTCACGATGAGGGCTGGTGGTTCGAGAACCCACGCCCAAACTGGCTGGCAAGGTCTTTAGTCTCTGCTCAGCCCTCATGGGCGTCAAGTGATCTACGCCACTGCCTAGGTAGAGTGCCAGCTCAGACCCTATGTAGAGTATCTATATAGTAGGTGGTCAAAGGCTCTAGAATGCTGGGTTTTTGGCAGGTTTGCGGCTCAAACAGGTGCCGCTTCTGTCAAGTCGATGCTGCTGGCTTGTTCGCGCGTCGAAGTCAGGTGTGGCGCAGGACAATCCAGCGCTACAGCTGCCGTCCCAGCTCCCGACGCCGGTCGGTACTAGCAGGAGGTAGGCAGGGTGCGCGACATCCGGATGACGCTGTGGACTGTGGTCGTACTGCGCGAATTCGTGGTCAACACTCCTGAGCCGCAGTATGGGTTCGACCTGATGAAGCGCCTTGATCTGGCCAGCGGCACGCTGTATCCGATTCTCGGCCGCCTGGAAGAGGCCGGCTGGATTACCGGGCAGGTCGAAGCCATCGATGCCGTGAAGGAAGGGCGCCGACCTCGCAAGAACTACTTTCTAACGGCTGGCGCGCACCCGAGAGCCGTACGGGCGCTGCGAGAGTTCACCACCCGCGCCCAACCTCCACTGTCCCCAGAGCAGGTGCGGGTGCGGGAGTCTCGACGCCAGCGGGAGCGGGCAGCCTGGATCAAGGAGGAGGAAAAGAGGCGAGAGCACGAGAGATTGGAGCGGGCCAACAACAACCTCGTGCGAGAAAACTTGAGGCGAGGGGCGATCGCTCAGGAAGCGCTGATAAAACGAGTGCAAGCCCAGGCAGACATTCTGATCAGCGCCGAGAGGGAAAGACAGCTCCGCTCGGAGTACGAGAAGTTGGCGCTTGAGGACGCATATCGCCAGGTCACTGCGGCTGTCCAACGACGCGCCGAAGCCAGCGGGCAGGTGGCGCAATCGCCACAGCGTTCGATCACGGTCATGTCCGAGGGGGAGCAGCACACCTTCACCGGCGACGTAACGCTGAGCAAACAGGGCCCGCTGGGTACCTATGTTGTTCTCATGAGCGATGCGGTCGTCTGGAGGCAGCCCCTGCGCAACGGCGCCGCAGCGGCGGTGGAGATCAGGACAGAGGGATTCCCGGCCGGAGACTGACCGCCCGAAACCCCCGCTTATCGGGGGTCAGAGATCCGTGTATTCGGCCGGTCAGAAGCGGGTGTCGATGTTCGAGGTCGTCTGCACGTGCCCAGTGGGACCAGTCCGGTCCGGATAGTCTGATGATCATGAAGTCCATTCCGGCACACTGGATCCCGCACTGACGTGAGGACGGTGAAGTCATCGGTTGGATCGATCTGGAGTCTCAGGCTCCTGACCTCGTTCCCATCGATCGTCTGGGCTGGTTCCTTGATCAGGTCTCGAACTGGGGCGACGCCGAGGAGGCGCTTGAGTACCGCGGTTTGCGATTTCTTGCGAACCGATTCCATTACCGCGGACACATGGTGCGAATCCGGCAACTCTATGAGGACCGCATCATCGTCACCACCGCGGTCTCAGACGCCATCGGAGATGTCGGCGAAGAATTCGTCCTTCCCTTCCCGTCGGGACGGAACTCACAGAGGTCCAGACCCGCTGAGCGGCCCGTTCGGCGAGCACTGGTATGTAGCAATGTTCGAACAATCACAGCGGGTCGGCCGATCACCACGGCGGCGGTCGGCGATGACCGCGACGGCCTTCGGTCTCCGCCTCGAGGCGTGCCCGGACCGCGTCCACCGTGTGCTCCGGCGCGGCGGGTTCGGGCCACACGATCACCCCGAACAGCACGAGCAGCGGCAGGCCGATCGCGACAGCGAAACCGAGCACCGTCATCACCCGTCCGCCCGCTCGCCTGCCAGGTTCAGCACCGGCGGTTGATCGTCGCGCGCTTCGGCCGCCGTGAGCCAATCGGCCACGTTGTCCAGCGACCCCGTCACGACCACTCGGAACGGGCTGTACAGCTCCCAGCCATAGGGCGGTTCGTGCGCCTTGCGGATCGCCATCGAGCGCAGCGCAGCCCGTTCGGTCAGTTCGTCCAGGCCGAGCTGTACCGGGCCGCTCACGATGTCCGCCGCTTCGGTTCCCACCGATCGAGCGCGGCGAATAGCCGCCGGATCACTTCGGGTGGCGCAATTTCTACCGGGTGCGGTGGTTTCGTGTGCGGCGAGCGCTGGGGCAGTGTCACGGGTCCCCCTGTGGGCCATTGTCGATGCGCCCACCGCCGCAGAGCTTTCGCCATCGTCTACGCAGCTCGCTGCGCCCGATGTGCCGAGCAGCGGTGCCCGGCATACCCCGGCGGTGGGGCTGAAATCAACGCTAGACGTGCATAATTGGTGGTCACAGGCTTACGGTGTTGACAGAGTGTTCACAGCTCACCGAGCCGAAGGATCACCGCGATGGAACCGGGCGCACAGCTGAGAGCCGCGCGTGAGGCGGCTGGGATAGGGCTGCGCGAAATCGCCCGGCTGACGCACTACTCACCCGCGTATCTGTCGCTCATCGAGTCCGGCAAGCGGCCGGTGCCGGCTGAGGTCGCCGCCGCCTATACCGCCGCTCTGGGTGAATCGGCCGATGGAGAACGCGCCGGGGCCGAATGGATACGGCGGGTCGCGGCGTCCGATGTCGGCGGGGACACCCTGGACCGGCTGGAAATGGCCGTGGACGATCTGGCGTCGGCCTACTCCACCACCGCGCCCGCCGAATTGCTGGTCGATATCCGGCAACACATGGGGTACACCGCGCGGTTGTTGGATGGGAAGATGACCCTGGTCCAGCACCGCCGCCTGCTGGTGACCGCCGGGTGGCTCTCGCTGCTGGCCGGGACGTGCCACATAGACCTGGACGAACTACCCGCCGCCGCCTCCCGGCTGCGCGCCGCCCGCGATATCGCCGAAGAGTCCGAGCACCCCGAAATATCGGCCTGGACGCTGGAGACTCGGGCCTGGCAGCACCTCATCAATCGGGAGTTCGCCGAAGCGGTCAAGTTGTCACAGGCGGCGTGCGACATCGCCCCGGCCGACAGCTCGGCCTACATCCAGGCGACCGCGCAGCAGGGCCGCGCCCTGGCCCGCATCGGGGACAGTGCGGGCACATACGGGGCGCTGCGCAGCGTCGCTCGCCTGGTGTCCGGTCTACGCACCCCCGACCGGCCGGAGCATCACTTTCGCTACGACCCATCCAAGGCCGATACCTACGTCGCGACCACGCTGTCCTGGCTCGGTGACCCGGCGGCCGAGGTCTACGCTCGCCACGTCGTCGCCGATCTGGAGCGCGCCGTGTGTGTCAGGCCGCGCCGTATCGCGATGGCGAGCTTGGACCTCGGCCTCGCGCTGGTCGCCGCTGACAAGCCAGATGAGGCGGCGAACGTGGCGCTGGGCGTGGTCACCGGCGGCCGGTTGGTCCCGTCGCACTACTGGCGGGTGTCGGAGATCGTGAGCGGGATCGGGCAGCAGGACGCGCACGGCGCGGCCATCGTGCGCGAAGCGTTCCACGACACCTACCCGGCATGAATCTGCGCAGGTCAGCGGCCGGATATGGCGAACCTGGAGCTTGCCTAGAGCTTGCCAAGACAGGCCGATACGGGGCGGGCAGGGCAGCACACCACGGACACGGATACCGCTCTGATCTGGACTCATCGGACGGAGTAGGACCGGGCGGACGATGATGGGCGCTTTTACACACCAGCGGTCGGGGGTTCGATCCCCTCTGCGCCCACAGATGTTGTCGCAGGTGGAAAGCCTGCGAAGCTGCCTTCGGGATTGCCCCACGCGATTGACGTGGGGCAAGGATCAGCACCGAACATCGAGCGGCGCGGTGGACGACTGCGCCATGGGGGACCTGGGCTGAGATACAACCGCGCCCCGGTGCCATCGATTGTGTCGGTGACATCCGGGGCGCGGAAGGGTGAATCAGCCCAGGTCCGGGTGGCCGACCCACTCGACGATCGTCCAGCCCTTCTGCGGGCTGCCCTCGAGGACGACGCGGCCGCCGTTGCGCATCGGATCGGTGCCGAGTTTGCTCTTGTCGGCGTTGTCGGCGTTCATCATCGACCAGAACATGATGGTGCCGCCGTGCGAGAAGATCACCGGGTTGGCGCAGCCGCGGCGCTGCACATCGAGCAGTGCCTGATCGACGCGGCCGTCGAACTCGTTGCCGTCGATGGAGCCTGGAATCCGTGCGTTCAGGTCGCCGTCGAGCCACTTGATCGGCGCCTGGAGGTACCCGGACAGCGCCTGGGCCTCCGGGGTGCCCTCGTACTGGCCTGCCTCGATCTCCCGGAAACCGGGCTGAATGTCGAGGCTCAGGTCCTGCTCGGCGACGGTCGGTGCCGCAGTCTGCTCGGTACGCACCATGTTCGACGCGAAGGCGCAGTCGTAATTCTTGTCGGCCAGCTGGATGGCCAGATTGTCTGCCTGTGTCCGGCCGCGTGAGGTCAGGTCGGGTCCGGGCACCTTGGTGTCGATCAGGCCGGAGGTGTTACCGAGGGACTCGGCATGGCGCACCAGGGTGATGACCATTTTGCCGCTGCTGCCGGAGCTGCTGCCGCTGCCGGAGCTTCCGAAGTCGATATCGGCGGACGCGACGCCGGTGGTAACGGTTGTGGCCGCGACCGCGGCCGCCATCGCCGCAATGGGCAGTCGAAGAGATCGGATTCGCATGGGTGGGAATGCCTTTCATAGTGGCGAACGCCAATTCAGGTATGCCGAAGAACCGGAATTTGGGGTGTCGCGTCTCACAGAAGCAGCTATTTGCCCGACTCAAATACGGGCTATCCCATTCATCGGGATCTTTCACGCACTGGACCGCGCTCAGGCGAAACCACCGGTAGCGGAGGTGCGAGCGGCATGTCGACTCACGCGACCCGCTCACCCGGCCGTTTCGATGCCGCCGATCCCGTCAGACGACCTGGGAAGATCACTCCGTCCCACGGCGGCGAATGTCTGAATTGCCGAGGAGCGGCGGCGGTCAGTAGTCGAGGGCGTGTTCTGGCTGGCATACGAACAAGGGCGAGGGCAAGTAGCGGACGATGGCGTCCAGGAGTGGGGCGATGTCGTCGCTTGCGTGGGGTGTGGCGCACAGGATGGGCACGATGTCGCCGTTGCGGGTGTGGTGGCGGATGCGGGTGTGCAGGGCGCGGAGGGTGAGGGAGTTCGAATCCGTGGGGTTTTGTTCGGTCAGGGTCTCGACGAGTTGGCGGGACCACCGCTCGGCGGCTTTCCCGTGGCTTCCGGAGGAGCCGGTTGCCGTGAGTGCCACCAGCGGGACCAGGTCGATGACATCGTCGAAGTCGGCGCCGGTGCCGATGGGGATCTGCAGTGGCAACGGCGCGGCCCCTCGAGTGTCGGCGATCGTGCGGACACAGCGGTCGAAGTCGGCGGTGGGTTGATCGAGTCCGTTGACCAGGCACAGGCGGGCGACCTGGTGGTCGTCGGCGACGCGCAACATGGTTTCGAGTCGCGGGGTGCTGTGCGCGGCGGCGTTCAGGACCGCGATGACCCCGTCGGCTACGCGGATCGATCGTTCCAGGTCGGCGACGAGTGCGTCGCTCGATAGCTCGGCGACGCGAATGGTGTGCTCGATACCGTCCATCGACCAGCGGACCGTGTTCTCGGTGTCGCCGAAACATCGGCGCAAGCGGTGGACGACCCGTGCCGTCCCGTCGACATCGCCGATGATCGTGACGTTGCGAATCGACTGCGGGTCAATAGCTTTGGTGCCCATCGCGCGGTACTCCAGATCGACGTCATCGCATCCTCGATCCGCACACCGTACCTGCGCCCGAGCAGCGCCGGAACGGAATTCCGCCCCAAAGTAGAACGTGTTCCTATACCGTCGGCCTCGTGCAGAAAGAACAACGCCCCGCCGTGGCTGACTGGTTCACTGCGGACGACGGCCGAGTACGTCTCAAGGGAACTCGCTGCAACGATTGCGGCACGCCGTACTTCCCGAAGAACACGCTCGCCTGCCGCAATCCGCAATGCACAGGTGCGCATGACGGCTCAGAGCTCGTCGAGTACCTGTTCTCCACGCGTGGCCGGATCTGGTCGTACGCGGACGCTCGATACAAGCCGCCCGCGCCCTATGTCTCGGCCGATCCGTTCGTGCCCTATGTCGTCGCGGCAGTGGAGCTCGAGGTCGAGCAGATGGTGATTCTCGGGCAGGTCGTGCGCGGTCTCACGGTGGACGACCTGGCCGTCGGCATGCCGGTCGAATTGACCGTCGGCACGCTGTACGAAGACGAGGACGCAGAGCACACGGTGTGGATGTGGAGGCCGGTCAATGACTGATACGAATGCTCGCGACATCGCCGTCCTCGGGGCCGGCATGCACCCGTGGGGCAAGTGGGGCCGCAATTTCGTCGAATACGGCCTGGTAGCCGCGCGTGCGGCGCTGGCCGATGCCGGGTTGGACCACCGCGACGTCGGCTACATCGCCGGCGCGGACACCATCCGCAACGGCTACCCCGGGTTCGTCTCGGGCGCGACTTTCGCGCAGGCGCTCGGTTGGTCGGGTGCGCAGATCTCGAGCAGCTACGCCGCCTGCGCCTCCGGTGCACAGGCCATCGCCAACGCGCGCGCCCAGATCCTGGCGGGGCTGTGCGAGGTGGCGCTGGTCGTCGGCGCGGATACCACCCCGAAGGGCTTCTTCCAACCGGTCGGTGGCGAGCGCCGTGACGACCCGGACTGGTTGCGCTTCCATCTGCTCGGTGCCACCAACCCCATCTATTTCGCGCTCTATGCCCGCCGCCGCATGGCATTGCACGGCGCCACCCTCGACGACTTCGCCGCGGTCAAGGTGAAGAACTCCAGGCACGGCCTGAACAACCCGAATGCCCGCTACCGCAAGGAAGTCTCGGTCGAGGAGATCGCCGCCTCGGCGGTCGTGTCGGACCCGTTGCGGCTGCTCGACATCTGCGCGACCAGCGACGGCGGGGCGGCATTGGTGCTGACGTCGATGGATTACGCACGTCGCCACGGCATCGCTGATCCGGTTCGCATCTCGGCGCTGTCGACGGTCACGCCGACGTTCCCGAAAACGGTGCTCGATCTGCCGGATTTCTCGACGGATTCCGCTGTGGCAGTGGAGCCCCCGTCACGCACGTTCCGGTCAGCCATCGCGCACGCCGCCTACGAAGAGGCCGGTATCGGTCCCGCCGACCTGTCCTTCGCGGAAGTCTATGACCTCTCCACCGCGCTGGAACTGGACTGGTACGAGGACATCGGGCTCTGCGAGACGGGCGAAGCAGAGGCTCTGCTACGCAGTGGCGCAACGACATTGGGCGGGCGGGTGCCGGTGAACCCCAGCGGCGGCCTTGCCTGCTTCGGTGAAGCCATCCCCGCACAGGCGATCTCGCAGATCTGCGAACTCACCTGGCAGTTGCGCGGCCAGGCCGACGGCCGCCAGGTCGAGAACGCCCGCGCGGGCATCGCGGTGAATCAGGGGCTCTTCGGTCATGGATCGGCGATCATCGCCACTCGCTGAACCTACGTCAGAAGTACAGCGCGAGGCCCGGACTCGTGTGAGAGTGTTCAGTCATGATCACGGGGGCAGTGCGTTTTTTCGGGTTTGTGTTGTGCGCACTCGTTCTCGGCGGCTGTGCGAATGTCGAACTGGTGGGAACGACGGCGACGATCACCCTGCCCGGGGCACCGACTGCGATCGCGATCGACGCCGAAACCCGTACAGCGTGGGTCGGTATCGCTTCCGATCGCTCCGTTGCGGTCATCGACACTTCTGACAATTCGGTAGTGGCGTCGATCGCCGTGGACGGGGTTCCGATCGCCATGGCGGTCGGGCTCGGCCGGGTTTTCGTCACGCTGGCCGATTCGGATACCGTCGCCGTTCTCGATATCGACGATCGATCCGTTCGCGCCACCGTAACCGTCGGGCGTGATCCCGGCGGCCTCGCGGTGGACCCGACGACGAGCACAGTCTGGGTAGCCGACACCGAGGCCGATACCGTTTCGATCATCGACGCCGACAGTGCCGCCGTAGTCGCGACGATTCCGGTGGGGACCCGTCCGCGCACGGTCGGAATCGATGCCAGGACTCGCTTGGCGTATATCGCGAACTATGGCGGTTCCCTCTCGGTGATCAACGCGGATACTCGCGCGGTGACATCGACAATTCCAGTCGACGGGTCACCGATGGACCTCGTGGTCAGCACCGAGCGTCATGCGGCGTGCTATTCGACGTATTCCGACCTGCCGCCCAATGACAACACCAAGGTGCGGTGCGTCGACGGCACGTCGAATGCCCGGATCCTCGACATCGACGTCGACCACCTTGTCGGCGCCCTCGCCGTGGAGGGCCGGACACTGTATGTGGCCGATAGAGGTGGCAACCGCGTTTCTGTTGTCGACCTTGCCGCGGGCACGGTGACGAGGCAGCTCGATGTCGGGGCGAAACCGATCGCGATCGCGGTCGACTCTGCTTCTGGCGCAACATATGTCGTCAATAGCAGCGCCGATACCATCTCGGTGTTCAGCCCGGAATGAGCCGCAACATTCAGCCCACTGCGTCAGCGGCTTCGCGCTCGGCGGTCAGGTCGGCCACCTGGTTCCGGGCGGCTTCGAGGGACCGTTGTAGGCGCTCGCCGCCGAATTCGTCGTTACCCGTGTAGACGAACTCGACCTCGTCGATGCCGATGAAACCGAGAGCCGTGCGCAGGTACGGCTCGACGTGATTCATGCTCGCCAGCGGACCGCCGACCTCGTAGCCGGCGTCGCCGGTGCCGACGATGACGAAGGCGCGCTTGCCGGAGGTGAGTGGTGTGTACGGTGCCGCGGCCTCGGGGTCGAAGGAGAAGGTACGGCCGACCCGGACGATCTGGTCGATGTAGGCCTTCAGCATCGCCGGTACCCCGAAGTTGTACATGGGGACTCCGAGCACCAGCACGTCGGAGGCGAACAGCTCGTCCACCAGATGGTCGCTGTAGGCCAGGACCTCGCGCATCTGCGGGGTGCGCTGCGCCGGGGTGGTGAAGGCGGCGGCGATCCAGTCCTCGGTGAGGTGCGGAGGCGGTTCGTGGCCGAGGTCGCGGTGGATCACCGTGTCACCGGGCCTGCCCTCGCTCCAGCGGTCGACGAACTCCCGGACCAGCGTGCGGGTGTGTGAGCGCGACCGGCGCGGGCTGGCATCGAGCTGAAGTAGCTTGGCCATCTGGAGATACTCCTGTCGGGGCTGGGTTGCCTTGCTCAACCGAGCCTGCCCGACGGGGAATATCCGCGTAAGAACGCACATTTCTGTTACCCGGTACCCTTTTTCATACCTTTGCCGGTAGACGAGGATGTGGCATGACGAAACGTAAGCAGGATCTCGATTTCGACTGCCCGGTCGAGGTCACCCTCGATGTGATCGGCGGCAAGTGGAAGGGCATGATCGTCTTCCATCTGAGTGCGGGAACGGCGCGGTTCAATGAGATGCGCCGCGTCATGCCGCACGTGACCCAGCGAATGCTCACCGCGCAGCTACGTGAACTCGAGCGCGACGGCGTACTCACCCGTGCCGTCTACGCGGAGGTTCCACCCCGAGTCGAGTACGAGCTGACCGACTTCGGCCGCGGTCTCGTGCCGATCATCGAGCTGATGGAGACCTGGGGCGAGCAGTACCGGGAGCAGCTCCAGCAGCCTGGATAGCGGTCTCGATCCGTAGCGACCGCTGCGGATCGAGACCGTACTCATTTGCCCAGGCAGCTAGGCGACGAAGTCGCGGACTTGGGTGAAGACCGTAATCGCGGCGAGTAGTGAAATGTGGCCGATACAGCCGGTTCTGGTGTTGGCCGCGCCATTGAGGATGACGCTTTCATCCGGGTTGATGATCTCGTCACAGGGCGACCACCAGGTTCCGTATCTCACGCTGCCGGGGGTTTCGTCGCCGCTGTTCAACTGCGTCAGCAAGCTCGAACCGGGTCGCATGTCCTCGCAGGAGTAGTCCCAGCAGCCGTAGGCGATTTCCGTACCGTGGTTGGGTCCGCCGATGGAGACCCAGTCGTCGACATAACGCGCGCCGTCGAGAAACTTCAGATACCAGCGACTGTTGACGCCGCCCATCGAGTGGCTGATGATGTCGATCTTGGTGGCGCCGGTGGCGGCCCGCAGCGCATCGGCCTCGGCTTTCACTTCCTGGGCGATCACCTTGTTCGATTGCGTGGTGTCGTAACTGAAGGTGCGCAAGTGGGCGGCGCTGTAGCCGGCATCTCCGAAACGGGAAACCATGAGGTCCCAATTCCAGCCCGCCCCTTGCCATCCGTGCACGAACAGGATCGGATTTCGGTCCGGTGCGGCGGCCGCCCGATGCGGCGCGAAGGTGAGGGTGGCCGCCGCTATCGCGGCGAAAGTGATTGCGGTGATGCCGATTCGGCGCATCATCGAGCTGATGTTCATGCCCGGTCTCCTTGTTCGGCCCGTCCTCGGGGACGAGCAGAGCGACCGTAACAACGCGCGGAACAATGTCACCCAAAATTGAAGTATTCGTTATTCACATTTCGATTAGCAAAACTCAACGAATTGGCGGTGGTGAGGCGCGGGGTATCGGTGCCGCGCGGAATTCGGGATACTGTTCTTTACCCCGCAGAGCCGGACGCTTCGACATCGGAGGAACCGCCGTGGCCACAGTGATGACCGATCCGTCGATAATTCCGGTCGCGCAGGGCACCGAAGGCGGTGGCGCTGCCCTCGATCAAGTCGCCCTGATGACCGGCGCTGCCGCCGTGGTCGGTGCGGTGCTGCTGTGGGTGGCCTACCTGCATCGGACGCGGCGCATCACCTGGCTGCAGCGGCTGGCCGACTTCAGCGGTCGCATCATGAACCGTCCCGGCTGGGTGGCGCTGCCGATCGCGATGTTCCTCGCGACCATCCTCACCGCGTTTCTCGGCTTCATCTGGGATGTGAGCCTGCACGTGGGCAAGGGCCGCGACGCCGGACCGCTGGCCAACCCGGCGCACTACTTCATCCTGGTCGGGCTGTTCTTCCTCTTCATGGCCGGCATGCTGGCCGTCATCCTGCCGCTCGACGAGAAGCCGGGCAGGGCGGCGGTGAAGATCACCCGCGACTGGTACGCACCCGTCGGCGGCATCTTGATCGCGGGTGCCGGTTTGTACGCGCTGATCGGGTTCCCGCTCGACGACATCTGGCATCGCCTGTTCGGCCAGGATGTCACGCTCTGGGGGCCCACCCACCTGATGCTCATCGGTGGCGCGGGTCTGTCGCTGATCGGCGTGCTGCTGCTCGAACTCGAAGGCCGATACAACCGGCCCGATCCCGAGCGGATCGACGGGCGGTTCCTCTGGGTGATTCAGGCCTTCGCTTTCGGTGGCCTGGTGATCGGACTGTCGGTGTTCCAGGTGGAGTTCGACTTCGGCGTCGAGCAGTTCCGGCTGGTGCTGCAACCGATGCTGATCGTCTTCGCCGCCACGATCGCGCTGATCTCGGCGCGGTTGGCGCTGGGCCCACTCAGCACACTGCTGCTGGTGGCCTTCGCCTTCTGTGTGCGGTACATCGTCGCGGTCCTCGTCGGCACCGGATTCGAGGCGCCGCGCAACGTGTTTCCGCTCTACCTCGGTGCCGCGATCGTGGTCGAACTGCTCGCCCTCCTACCGCTGATTCGCCGACCGCTCTGGTGGGGTGCGCTCACCGGGCTCGGTGTGGCGACCGTGGGCATCTGGCTCGAATCGCTGTGGATCGAGCGGATGTTCGTCAATCCTTGGGTCGGCGGGATGTGGCTGGAACTGCTCGCGATGGCGGTGCCGGTCGGCGTGGCCGGCGGTGTGATCGGCGCGATGCTCGGCACCGTCTTGCGCGGCGAGGCACTGCCCAAGCCCGCGGTGCGGCGTGGAATCGTGGTCGCCGCTGTGGTGATCGCGGCCGCGGCGACCACGAACGGGCTGATCATCCGGGTGCCGGAGAACGCGTCGGCGACCGTCACGCTCACCGACGCCGATCCCGAGGGCGGGCGGATGGTCACCGCCGACATCCGGCTCTCCCCCGCGGATCTGATCAGTTCTGATCCGGAATGGGTGGAGATCCTGTCCTGGCAAGGCGGCACCGGCGATGACAGCCCCGGCCACGGCCTCGTCGTGGACAGGCTGCGTCGCGTCGCCGACGACCACTTCGTCTCCACCCGGCCCGTCCCCGTGCACGGCACCTGGAAGACTTTGCTGCGCTTGCAGGACGGGCGCATGCAGTCCGCGCTCCCGATCTTCATGCCGCTCGATCCCGGTATCGGCGCCGCGGAGGTGCCCGCGCCCGCGAGCTTCACGCGGCCGTTCGTCGAGGAGATCTCGGTACTGCAGCGCGAGCGGTCCTTCGACCATCCGTCCTGGCTGATCACCGTCGCGGGCCTGGTGGTGCTCGCGTGCAGCCTGGCTTTGATCGCGGCGATGGCGTGGGGCGCCGCCCGGGTCAACGACCGCTATCTGGCGGCCGGCAGCACGCCGGACCAGAAGGCAACGGTCGAACCTTGATCCGCCAGGAGAATGTCGATCTTCTCGCCGACCATTCCCTCCTGCTGGCGATTCCGGCCTTCCTGCCCGCGGTCGCATTGGTCGGGCTGGTGCTGTTCATCGCGATGCGCGACCGGCGCGCGGAGAAACGCGAAAATGCCTCCACACAAGCAGAATCCGGGCAGAACGACCGCACCGAGGAGATCCCGTGACCCGTCGTCGGCTCCGGTTCGGCCTACTCACGGTCGCCGCGGGTTCACTGCTCGTCAGCTGCGCATCGGGCGAGCGGACCAACGAACCCGCGAGTGCGGCCCTCATCATCGACATTCGGATCGCGAACGGCGCGGTGTCCCCGGCCAATACGCGCACCGAAGCCGAGGTCGGGCAGCGCATCGTCTTGCGGGTCGACAGTGACACCACCGACGAACTGCATGTCCACTCCGCCCCCGCGCACACCTTTTCCGTCGCCGCTGCTTCCGGCCAGGAGTTCGGCTTCACGGTGAAGGTGCCAGGCCAGGTGGCGGTCGAACTGCACCACCTCGGACGGACGGTGACGACGCTGCTGGTCCGGCAGTGAGTTCGACGGTGCTCGCCCACGGCCTCAATGGCGCGGCGGACCTGCCGATTCCACTCGCCTACGCGTTGATCGGTGCGGCGTGGGCGCTGACCTTCTCGTTCGCGCTGCTGTTCCTCACCTGGCGCCGGCCCCGGCTCGACCCCGGCTCGCCGGGATTCGCACTGCCCGCGCCGGTACGGCGGATGATCGACGCCCGCGCGACGCGGACGGTCATCGCCACGGCGAGCGTGTTGATCACCGCGTGCGTGATCGTTATCGCGGTGTTCGGTTCCTCGGATCCGGCCCTGAATCCCGTGCCAGGAGTGCTGTACATCGGCGTCTGGGTCGGGGTGATGGTGGCGTCCCTGCTGATCGGGCCGGTCTGGAAGGTCATCTCCCCTGTCAGGGCGATCCATCGATTCGGCTGCCTGCTGCTGCGACGCTCGCCGGAGCGCGGACTTCTCCGCTATCGCGAGCGATGGGGTTACCTCCCGGCGGCGATCGGCCTGTTCTCGTTCGTGTGGCTGGAATTGGCTTGGCGCACACCGGGGTCGGTGAGCGCGGTGCTGACCTGGCTGCTCGGCTATCTGATCGTGACCTCGATCGGGCTCGTGCTGTTCGGCACCGTCTGGGCAGAGCGGGCCGATCCGCTCGAGGTGTACAGCACGCTGCTGGCACACCTGAGCCCCTACGGCCGCGACCGCGCGGGGCAGCCGGTATTGCGGATGCCGCTGAACAATCTCCCGGGGACTCCCGGACTCGCCGGATCTGTCGCGGTCGCGGCGACGCTGCTCGGATCCACCGCCTTCGACAGCTTCTCCACTTTCC
The DNA here is from genome assembly GCF_042719655.1 of Nocardia sp. NPDC058518. Classification (NCBI taxonomy): domain Bacteria; kingdom Bacillati; phylum Actinomycetota; class Actinomycetes; order Mycobacteriales; family Nocardiaceae; genus Nocardia; species Nocardia sp. NPDC058518. Next base: position 281,122 of record NZ_JBHXNJ010000006.1, on the reverse strand, counting down.
CGCGGTGGCGCGAACTGGTCGACGACCTGGCTCCGGTCGTCGACCCGACGCTGACGCGCACGGCCGGACTGCTGGTCTTCATCGGGGTGGTCGGCGGGCTGTTCTCCGTCGCCGCGCGTGCCACCGGCGGTGTCTCCCCCGCCGATCGAGCGCTGCTCCCGCGGCGGCTGGCGCTCAGCCTCACACCGATCGTGGCGGGCTATCTGATCGCCCACTACCTCACGTTTCTCCTCGAGAAGGGGCAGGCGACGGTGTTGCTGTTCGCGGACCCGCTGGACCGTGGATGGAATATCGCGGGCCTGGCCGATCGTGACGTCGCCTACGTACTGTCGAGTCATCCGGGTGTGCTCGCCACCTGCAAGGTGCTCGCGGTCCTGATCGGCCACATCCTCGGCGTCGCCGCAGCGCACGACCGCTGCCTCCTACTTCTGCCCCCACGTCACCGGCTGACCGGCCAGCTGGCATTGATGCTGACCATGGTCGGCTTCACGTTCACCGGGCTGTATCTGCTGTTCGGGGGTTAGGGATCCTGGTCAGGGGCACAGTGCGCGGGTCAGGATGGCCATCATGTCCGGCTGTTGACTGGGCGGCTCGGTCCAGACGATCGTGGCGGCCCGCCCGTCGGTAGTGGCGCCGGAGAAGGTGGCGTACCCGGTGATTCCGCCGGTGTGCCCGATATAGCTTGTGCCGCAGGACAATTCGGCTGACATCACGCCGAGACCGTATTCGGGCATGCCGTCTACGCCGGTCGGCAAGGCGGCGAGCATCTGCTGTAGTTCCGGTGCCGCCACCACTTTTCCGGCCACCAGGTCCAGGAAATATCGGTTGAGGTCGTCGCCGGTGGAGACCAGCGCGCCGGCCGCCCAAGGCACGGACGGTTCGATCCGGGTGACGTCCGTGCGGATGCCGTTGATCGGCGCGTAACCACGCGGGTGCGGGCCGCGGATATCGTGCTCGCCGGTGGCGGGCAGATATGTTCCAGTCAGGCCGAGTGGGCGAATGATCCTGTCCTGCAACGCATCCGTGTAAGGGCGCCCGGTGATTCGCTCGACCAGCATCGCGGCGAGAAGATAGTTCGTGTTCGTGTAGGTGAACCGGGCGCCTGGCGCGAACTGCGCCGGGCGCCGCAGCGCGATGGCGAGCTGGTCGTCGGGGGTGAACGTGCGGCCGTCGAGGGCCGCGCCGTACTCGTCGATCTCCGGGGAATCGGCGAACTCCGGTAATCCGCTGCGGTGCTGCAGGATCTGACGCACCGTGATGACCCGTCCGTCGACACTGTCGCCAACGATCGAGCCGGGCAGATAGGAATCGATGGGCTCGTCGAGCTGGATTCGCCCCTCCGACACCAATTGCAGCACGATCGCCGCGATAAAGGACTTAGAGACACTGCCCACCCGAACCTGCTGCGGCGGCTCGGCCGGAATCGGCACACCAGTGGCGCGATCGCCGACACCAGCGGCCAATGTGGTGGTCTCGCCGTTCTCGGTGAGTGTCGCGATCACCCCTGACACACCCGAGGCCACTGCCGCGTCGATGTCATCGCGCACCCGCTGCACCCGGTCCGGCGATACCGCACGGCTCTCGGTCGAAGAGATCGCGGGAACATCGTCCGAACTCGAACACCCCACCAGCGAGACGACAACCGCGATCGCGGCAACGATCGAAAACCAACGCATGCTCCGACCATAGGAATCGCCGACCGCCCACACATCCGGGACAACCCTTGACCCCACCCGGAGATCGCGTTGTTCGGTCGTGACGCTGGTCGCCCACGCCGTTCCGGTGGGGCACTGACCGTGAAAATGGGGTGAGCGGGGTACAGGCCGCCCCGCAGAATGACTCATGCTCATCGACCACTGGCCCCTGTTCGGACTGCGGCTCACCACGCCCCGCCTGGAACTCCGCCTGCCCTCCGGTGACGAGCTCGCCGCGCTGGCCGATCTCGCGGCAGAAGGCGTCCACGACCCCGACCGCATGCCCTTCACCGTCCCGTGGACAGATCTCGCTCCCCTCGAACGAGCACGCTCGGTGGTTCAGCACCACTGGCTCCAACTCGGCACCTGGACCTCCGGCAACTGGGCACTCAACCTCGCGGTATTCGAACACGGCCGAATCGTCGGCCAGCAGACGATCGCCGCCCGCGACTACGCGACCCTGCGTGAGGTCGACACCGGCTCCTGGATCGGCCTTCGACACCAAGGGCGAGGCATCGGCACCGAAATGCGCTCGGCGGTCCTGCATCTCGCGTTCGCAGGACTGCAAGCCACCGACGCGGTCTCGGGCGCCTTCGCCGACAACCCGTCCTCGTTCCGGGTCTCCGAGAAGCTCGGCTACGAACCCGACGGGATCCAGCGCCTCACTGTGCGAGAGAAGGTCACCGTCATGCGCCGAGTGCGTCTCTCGCGCACACAATGGGAGAGCCGGCAGCGAACAACCGTCACGATCGACGGACTCACCCCGTGTCTGCCCCTGCTCGGCGCCGGATGATCTGGCTTCGAGCGACCGGCTGGATTGTCGGCCGCTCGAAGGCACCTAGGGAGCGACTCGATGGGTGTCGCCGACGGTCAATGTGCACTGGCCGTCTTCACAGGAGCGCTGGAGCCGACCCCTCGACAGGGTCTGCATCAGCCCGATCGCCCAGCACGTCGGACACCCGCGCAGTGCGACCAAACCGACGGGCAGCAACAACAAACCGATCGGCCCGACGACCGGGATCAGCGCCACCGACCCGACCAGCGCACCGAACCCCGCCCCGCCGCGCACCAGGTGCTCGAACATGGACTTACTCGCGAAATCATCGCTCATCATTTCCTCCAGCAGCGTCACCAGGCGTGGCCTGTAGTGCTTGTCGAACTGCCGCCCGCGCCCGGTGCAGCCGCGATTTCATCGCCGCCGTACTGAGCCCGAGCGCGTCGGCGACCATCCGCCCGCTGTAGCCCTGAATGTCGCGCATGATCAGCACGCTGCGCTGGTCCGTGGGCAAGTCGGCGACCGCGGCAGCCACCCTGGCCGCCTCCAGTCGTCGCAGTACCTCGTCCTCGGCCGAAGCAGCCGAGATGTTGTCCTGCACGGGGATTCGTCCCGACAGACTCGTCCGCGCGCGACGCAGGCACTCGTTGCGAACGATGCGGAACATCCACGACGCCAGCGCACCGGAGGCCCGCAACATCCCGATCTTGCGATACAGGATGATCAGCGCCTCCTGCGCCGCGTCCTCGGCGTCTTCCGGGGTGGCGCACAGGGAATAGGCGAACCGCTGAATATGCGGATGCGAACCCGACACCAACGCCGCGATCGAGTCCACGTCCCCACCCTGCGCGGCGACGATCAACCGCTGATCAGGCCAGCGCGACTCACCCACGCCCAGCTCGTTTGCGCTTCACCACGACCATGCACGTGCACAGCAGCACCAAGCCGACGACAACACCGATACCGATGACCACAACAAACCTCCGTGTCCCGTCCCGACGTCCGTCGCGACACACATAAGAGGCACCGGTGACGCAGAAGGATTCACCCGCGTGCCCGAAATCTCGTTGGCAACCGACGCGCACCTCAGTATCGTTCGAATCATGCACACAGGCACCGCGATGATGAAGCCCTGGTCGCTCCGCTGACGGCGGCGACCCGCATTCGATCTATCTTCTGACGCCGCTGTCCCGGGTATTCACGCCGGGCGGTCATTCGTGCTGTCCCGGCTCCTTCCTCGAGCTGCGGAGAATCTGTGTCCATCTCTCATATCGGCCGATCCGGCCTGTCCACTCACCTTCCGGCCGGCGCGAACGCCCACATCAGGGCGACGTCGATCCAGGTCACCCTCGGATCGCGAGCGGTGCTCAGCGACGTCTCACTCACGGTGTCGGCTCGTTCACGGCTCGCCATCGTCGGGGAGAACGGGCGTGGAAAATCCACGTTGCTGCATGTGCTTGCGGGGCTGCTCGTCCCGGATAGCGGCTCGGTCACCCGGGTCGGCACCGCGGGTGTTGCCCAGCAGGCCATAGCTTTTCGCGCGGGTGAGACCGTGGGCGACCTGGTCGCCGAGACGATCGAACCGGCGTTGCGAGCACTGCGCGACCTCGATGCCGCCACTCTCTCGCTCACCGACGGACAACCGGGAGCCGACGACGCCTACGCGGGCGCCCTGGACGCCGCCACCCGGCTCGATGCCTGGGATGCCGAACGCCGCGTCGACATCGCGCTGTCGGCGCTGCACGCCTGCACCGACCGGGAGCGCCCTTTGGCGATGCTGTCCGTCGGGCAACGCTATCGAGTCCGGTTGGCGTGCCTGCTCGGGTCCACCCAGGACATCTTGCTGCTGGACGAACCGACGAATCACCTCGACCGGGACGGACTCGACTTCCTGACCGCTCGCCTGCGGGCCCATACCGGCGGGCTGGTGGTCGTCAGCCACGACCGTGCGCTCCTGCGTGATGTCGCCGAGGAGTTCCTCGACCTCGATCCCAGCCAGGACGGTCGCCCTCAGCTCTTCGCAGGCGGCTACGCCGGTTGGCAGGAGGGCCGGGCTCGCGCACGCGAGCGATGGGAGCACGAATACGAGGAGCAGCTCACCGAGCAGGCGCGCCTGCGCGAAGCGGTAGCCGGTGCGCGTGACCGTCTCAGCACCGGCTGGCGACCGGACAAAGGACACGGCAAACATCAACGCCAATCGCGGTCACCGGGTCTGGTGCAGGCGCTGAAGCGTCGCCAATCCGATCTCGAGGAGCACGTTGTCACCGTGCCCGAACCTCCGCTGAGACTGCGCTTTCCCGAGTTGCGTGCGCGCCCCGGCACACCCATCGTCAGCGCGGACGACATCACGGTGACCGGTCGACTCGGTGCCCCCGTGACGCTGTCTCTCGAAGCGGGCGAACGTCTCCTGATCACCGGCCACAACGGTGCGGGCAAGTCCACCCTGCTCGCCGCACTCGCGGGCGCGCTCGAGCCGTCCACGGGCACCGTCCGCCACCACGGATCTGCCCGCATCGCCCTCATCGGCCAAGAGGTCCCCGCCTGGAACCCCGACCTGACCGCCCAGGACCTCTACGACCAGCACACCCGAAACCTGCACCTACACAACAACATCGACCCCATGCCACTCACCGCAACCGGCCTGCTCGAACGACGATCCCGCCACACCCCCGTCGCCCGCCTGTCCCAGGGCCAACAACGCCGCCTCCACCTAGCCATCCAACTAGCCACCCGCCCCCACCTCCTCCTCTGCGACGAACCGACCAACCACCTGTCCATACCCCTGGTCGACGAACTCACCACCGCCCTCTCGACCACCCCCGCCGCCATCGTCGTCGCCACCCACGACCGCCAAATGCTCACCGACCTATCCCACTGGCCCCACTTACCGCTCACCTGAAGCCGCCACCGACGGCGACAATGAGCTGGATTCGACTGCAACACCAGCACCTTCGGGAGGACGACAGTTGCGCAAGAAGAGTTCTGAGATGTCGCGCGGGACGCGGATGGCGGCGCATGGTGCTGTCTCCGCTTCCCTTGCGCTGCACAGTGATGCCGAGCTGGGCGAACTCGTCGATGCTGCGGTGCCGCTGGGGTCCGGGATCGGTGGGAAGTCGGCTTTGGTGGAGGTCTGCGGGGTTCCGGTCTTCGTCAAGCGGGTGCCGCTGACCGATCGGGAGCGGCGGACGGAGAACGTCCGGTCCACGGCGAATCTGTTCGGGCTGCCGATGATCTGCCATTACGGCATCGGCGGGCCCAGCTTCGGGGCTTGGCGAGAACTCGCCGTCCACGCCATGACGACGGGCTGGGTGCTGGCGGACGATTTCGACGGGTTCCCCGTGATGCACCACTGGCGGGTACTGCCGGACTCGACGCCCCTGCCCGACGAACTGGCCGATGTCGAGCGCGTCGTCGCGTACTGGGGTGGCGGTTCGGCGGTGCGCGACCGGATCGAGGGTCTCCAGCAGTCCTCGGCGAGCATCGCACTGTTCCTGGAGTACATCCCGCAGAACCTGCATCAGTGGCTGGGCCGGCAAGTCGACGCAGGCGCCGAGGCCACCGACCGCGCCTGCACCATGGTCGAACGCGAACTGCACGCCGGGATCGCGTTCATGAACAGCCGAGGCCTGCTGCACTTCGACACCCACTTCGAGAACATCCTCACCGATGGACAGCGCCTCTATTTCGCCGATTACGGCCTGGCGATCTCCACCCGATTCGAACTGTCGCGACAGGAGATCGACTTCTACGACCGGCACCGCACCTACGACCACTGCTACGCGGTCTCCTATCGGACCCGATGGCTGGTCACCGCCCTGTATGGCGGTGACGACCGCACCGAACGAATAGCCTCGTACGCCCGAGACGAGCGCCCCACCGGAATCCCCGAGATACCCGCATCGATCATCGCTCGCGATGCCCCGCTCTCCGTGGTCATGGCGGACTTCTTCCATCGACTCCAACAGGAGAGCAGGCAAACCCCGTACCCACGGGAGGAGCTCGACCGCATCCTCCGAATCGACAGCACGCCCTGATCGACCGGACATCCGCGCGCACCTGACCTGCCACATCCGCCATCGGTGAACCTGCTGTCGCCAAAATTGACAAGAAGGTATCTTCGCGGCCCGTCGGTTTTCGGGCGGCATCGCGAAGGGGCATACTCGAGATCCGTACGCGCTGACACCATTCCCCGCACCATCAGTTGCCGGAGGATCTCATGTCGTCTGCTGATCTCGTAATCCTGGGCACGGTCCTGACCGTCGACGAAGCGAACCCGACAGCAGAGGCGATCGCCGTTCGAGACGGGCGCATCGTGGCCGTCGGGAGTCGGTCCGAGGTCGAAGACTGGATCGGAACGGACACCCAGGTCGGAAACCTCGGCGACGGGTGCGTGATGCCGGGGTTGATCGAGGCACACGGTCACCCACTCATGGAGGCGATCGTTCTTTCCGACCGTATGGTCGACATCCGACCGGTCACCGTGCGCAATGCCGAGGATGTCGTTGCCGCCGTCCGAGACGCGGTGGCCGAGCGCGGCGACGACGGCGCGTACCTGATCGGCTGGGACGCGTTGTTGCAGGACGGTCTCCCCGCGCCGACGCTCGCGTGGCTCGACTCGATCGCTCCGGATACACCGCTGGTCATTGTGCACAACTCAGGACATCTGTGCTATTTCAACTCGGTTGCCGGTCGGCGAGCCGGGCTTACGCGCGACACCCCCGACCCGACGGGTGCCCGCTACGGCAGGAACGAGAACGGCGAACTCGACGGCACCGCTTACGAAACCGGCGCGGTATTCCCGCTGGTCCGATCCGCGATCGGCGACGAAGCGATGTACCCGTCGATGCTGCGCGCCGAATGTGCCCGGCTGAACGCAGCGGGATTGACCACGTGTTCGGAAATGGCCTTCACCCCGGCGTTCCGCTCAGTACTCGACGACATGCGTGATGCCGGTGCGTTGACTGTGCGGATCCGTACATACGAGGTTTCCAACCCCGCGCTGAAGACCGACATGGTCCCGGTCAACGGCGATGACATGGTTCGTCAGGTCGGCATCAAGATCTGGGTCGACGGGTCACCGTGGATCGGCAATATCGATCTGACCTTCCCCTATCTCGATACGCCGGACGTACGGACCATCGGCGTCACACCGGGCTCGTGCGGCCACGCGAACTACACCAAGGACCAATTGCGCGAGATCGTCGGCGCCTACTTCCCGCTCGGCTGGCCGATGGCCTGCCACGTGCAAGGAGACGCCGGTGTCGACACGATCCTCGACGTGTACGAGGAAGTGCTGCGGGAACATCCGCGCGAGGACCATCGGTTGCGCCTCGAACATGTCGGCGCGATGCGGCCCGACCAGTTCGAGCGAGCCGCGCGCCTGGGCGTGACCTGCAGTATCTTCGTCGACCAAGTGCACTACTGGGGCGACGTCATCGTCGACGGGTTGTTCGGCCCCGAACACGGGTCGCACTGGATGCCCGCAGGCACCGCCCTTGCTGCGGGCGTGCGGATTTCGTTCCACAACGATCCGCCGGTGACGCCCGAGGAGCCGCTGCGCAACATCAGCGTCGCGATCACCCGCATCACGCCGAGCGGCCGGGTAATCGGTCCCGAGGAGCGGGTCAGTGTCGACCAAGCGATCCGCGCGCAAACGATCGACGCCGCGTATCAGCTGTTCGCCGACGACATCATCGGCTCTCTCGAAGTCGGAAAGTACGCCGACATGGTGGTGCTTTCGGCCGATCCGCGCACAGTGCCGCCGGAAAAGATAGCCGATCTGGAGGTCCGCGCGACTTTCCTCGCCGGGCAGCAGGTGTACGGCCGAGCGCTCGTCACGCACTGAGAAACAGCGATGGCCTCGGTGGACTCCTCCGGGTCGGTGGTGCACGCACCGCAGGTGACCGGGCTCGCGGCAACGATGACAGTTGTCGCGATGGGGCTGGGGTTCAGCATCGCGAATGCGGATCCGACGATTCTTTCCGCCGACATCGCGCAGGTGCGTGCCGGTCTCGGAATGACCGGCAGCACAGCGAGTTTTGTCGCGAGTCTCGCGACGCTCACCCTTGCCGCCGCCGTTCTGGGTGCCGGTGCGCTCGGTGACCGCTTCGGTAAGAGGCGCCTGTTCGTCGTCGGCTTGCTCTCGACGATCGTGTTCAACCTGGTCGCGGCGGCCGCGCCCAACGCAGGGACGTTGATGGTCGCCCGCGCGGGCGCCGGTGTGGGCTTTGCCCTCCTGCTCGGGCTGTCGCTGGCGATCGTGAACGACGTGTTCCCTCCCGACCGGCGCGCAGGCGCGATCGCGTGGTATCTGGGAGCGGCGTTCGCCCTCTCGGCTCCGCAGCCTGCGATCGGGAGCATGCTCGCCGAGCACTTCGGCTGGCGTGCCGGATTCCTTGTCACGCCGGTGGTCGCGGTCCTAGCGCTGGTCATCACCCTGCGGTTCGTACCGGAGACTCTGCGCGCACAGCGCAAGCTCGATCTGGCGGGGCTCGCGCTCGTCGCGGCCGCGCTGCTCTGCACCGTCTACGGCATCTCGCGCCTCGCCGAAGGACTGAAGATCGGGACCATCGTCCCGCTCGCCATCGGTGCCCTCGCCGGCGCCGTATTCGGCTGGCGTGAATTGCACACGCCGACTCCCGCTGTGGATCTGCGCATTTTCGGTTCGACCCGGTTCACGGTCGCGGTCTGCGCCGGTGCCACGTACAACTTCCTCACCGGTGGATGCACGATTCTGTTCGCGTACTACCTCGTGACGATCCGCGGCGAGTCGCCGGCGATGCTGGGGCTACTCCTGGTGCCCGCGACGATCATGCAGGCGCTCGCAGCTACCGGTGCCGGTAAGGCAGCGGGTCGTTTCGGGGATCGAACCGTCCTCGTCACCGGGTTGGTGGTTCTGCTCGCCGGCTTGCTCGTCTTGACCGCTCTCGGCGAGCACACCCCGATGATCGTGCTGTTCGCGGCGGTCGCCCTCGTCTCCGTCGGCGGGGCGGTTGTCCAGACGCCACAGTCCACGATCATGATGAGCAGCGCGCCGGCCGATCTCGGTGGAGCGGTGTCGGCCGTGAAGTCCGCGACCGGCCAAGCCGCGTACTCACTCGGACCCACCCTGTTCGCGCTCATCGGCACGACGATGTTCCTTCAGGACGGGCGGGAAAAGCTCGCGCGCACTGACATCACGGAAGAACAGGCGCGAGAGGCGTTGCGCGTGGCGCACGGCGGGACGACCGCGGGCAGCGGTGGAACGAACGTCCTGGATCCGGAGCGAGCCCGGGCGGTTGTCGAAGGCGCAACCGAAAGCATGCTGGGCGCCATACACACGTTGGGCCTGGTCATGGCGTCGGTGCCGCTCGCAGCCATCGCAGTCGCGGTGATTCTGTTGCGGCCCGAGGAAAACGACGGATGAGGCCGCAACCCCGCATTGATTGCGCGAACCGAAACTGCTACATCACCCTGCGCGCAGCCTCATCCACTACTCACCGACGACGAGCGGTGATGAGCCAAGCGCGCGAGTCGAAGTACACGCCGCTGTCGGTCTGATGGTCGGCCAGGGTCTCGTGCAGCCGCGCACGGGCTCGCTCGGCTTTCGCGGGCTCGAGGTCGGCGAGGAAGGCTGTGAATCCGGTCAGGCGGAGCAGGTTGTCGTAGGCGGCCGCACTGTCGGGGCCGTAGTACACGGGCTCGTCGATGTCGGTGAATTCGATATCGGTGAAACCTGCTGTCGCCAACATGGATTCGGTGACGGCCTTGTCGGCGAGTGAGAACGGCCCGCGACCGGGCGTAGCTATCGCGGTGGCGAGGACGTCGCTGAACTCCGATGCCCATTCATTGCGGTCATGGCCTTGCCAGACCAGCCACGCGAGACGACCCCCGGGACGCAGTGCGCGCGCGATATTGGTGAACGCCGCGACCGGATCGGCGAAGAACATCACACCGAATCTGCTGATGCATATGTCGAAATACGCTGGCGGGAAAGGCTTTACCTGTGCGTCCGCGAGTTCGAAACTGATATTCGACGGCCCCTCGTCGTCGCTGATCCGACGCGCCTGTTCGAGCATCACCTCCGAGATATCGACCCCGACCGCACTCCCGTCGACGGCAGCACGGGCCGCCTCCCGCGTGGTCTGCCCTGTGCCACAACCGATGTCGAGCACGCGATCAGCGGCACCGAATCGCGCGGCGGCGAAAAAGTGCGCGTTGTGCAGACGTAGCTCGGCGTCGTACTCGAACAGATCCATTGTCGTCCTCCGGAAGCTGTGGCATCGGCGCGAGCCTGGGCGAGTGGCACGCACTCCGTCCATCTCACCATCGCGGCGACGTGACAGCGACGCGACGACCCGCCAGGATGGGTCGATGTCGACACGAGAACTCGTCGTCCTCGGCACAGCCGGTGCTGTGCCCACCCGCCGTCGCAACCACAACGGCTACCTCCTGCGCTGGGACGGGCAGGGCGTGCTGTTCGATCCCGGCGAGGGCACCCAGCGGCAGATGGCCCACGCCGGCGCGTCCGCGACCGAACTGAATTGGCTGTGCGTCACCCATTTCCACGGTGACCACTCGCTGGGCGTTCCCGGCATCGTGCAGCGGCTGGGTCGCGACGGAGTGCCCCATGATGTGCACGCCGTCTACCCCGCAGAGAGCGCCGAGTACTGGGAGCGACTGCGGTACGCGACGAGCTATTACGGCTCGCCCAGTCTCGTCGAGCACCCGGTGAGTGGCCCCGGCGAAACGCTGCAAGGCGATGGTTTCACCCTCACCGCACTCCCCCTCGACCACAGCATCCCCACCTACGGCTACCGCCTCGCCGAACCGGACAGCCGAACGTTTCTGCCGGAGAAACTGCGTGAGCACGGCATCTCCGGCGCCGCGATCCGCGAGCTGTCTGGACCACTACTGGCGGAATGCTCGGCACCGCGACCCGGCCAGAAGGTCGCCTTCGTCATGGATACTCGCCTGTGCGACAACATCTTCGAGCTCGCGGCCGACGTCGACATGCTGATCATCGAGTCCACTTTCCTCGACTCCGAGACAGATCAGGCGCACGAACGCGGCCACCTCACGGCCCGTCAGGCGGGCGAGGTAGCGCGCGCTTGCAGCGTGAAAACACTTGTGCTGACCCATTTTTCAGAGCGCTACACCGAGCGTGAGGATTACCTGTTCACCGAACAAGCAGCCTTTCCCGGCGCCGTCCTCGCCCACGATCTCGACCGCATCGCCCTCTCCGCACGACGCACGGACAGCTGAAGACAGCCGCAGCATGCCGCTGCGGCTGTCGGCGAATCCGTTAGAAGCCGAAGCTTCCGGTCGACGGAGTAGCGGTCGGAACCTTGACCGTGACCAGCTCCGAGAACGCGAACTCGGCGCCGTTGACGCAGCCACCGCGTGCGGTGATCGTGGTGCCGGGCTCGAGACCGTCGAGCGAGGTCACGACCGTCTTGCCGGGGTCGGCCAGCGATTCCGGTTGGCTGTCACCGAAGAAGACGTGGTTGTTCTCGGGGCCGACGCCCGCCTCGGCCCAGCACTGTCCCCGATCATTCGGGTTGCGCAGGGTGGCGGTGACGGTGCCCGCCGCGGTACCGGCGAAGCTGATCTCGGGTGCTACGAACGGCGTGGCCGCGCCCGCGGGCGCGACGGGACCGAATGCGACCACGGCGGCGGATACGGCCAGGAATGCTCCAGAAATTCGTCTGTTCATCACATGTTTGATGCTGCACGACAACAGATTCCGGCACAAGGACAGCGGTGCCCCAGCAATCGGGGGCTGGCGCCTCAGCGCTGACCCCGGCGCGCTTCGAGCGCATCCAGGATCAGATCCAGACCGAAACCGAACTCGCCCGAGTAGTCGTAGCCCGGTTGCAGGGCGTGGTCGACGATCATCTCGGTGAGATAGGGCAACTCGGCCGTCGGCAGGTTCGCGAGAATGCCGCCCGCGACATCCTCGACGTCCGCCGGCACGGACACGGGCAGGTTCGCCTCTTGCAGGACGAACCCGCCGACATAGCTGTCGATCAGCGAGACCGCGTGCGCGGCCATCGGCAGCGAAAACCCGGCCTCCCGAAGCACTCCCAGGACGGCATCGTGATGGCAGAGCGTCGCCGATCCCGGATTCCGCCGGGAATCCATCAGCCCGAGCGCCCAACTGTGTCGCGCCAGCACCGAACGCGCCGAGCCAGCCCGGCCCCGGATCGCATCCCGCCAATCAGCACAGTCCGCCTCGGGTAACTCGATCGCCGCGAACACCGCGTCGACAACGCCGTCGAGGATCGCGTCCTTGTTCGGCACATGGTTGTAGAGCGACATCGCCTCCACTCCCAACTCCTGTGCCACCCGCCGCATCGTGATGGCTTCGACTCCCCCACGGTCAGCGACCCGAATCGCGGCATCCAGCACACGATCGCGACTGAGCGGTTGCCGTACGGGCATGGGACCTCCTCGGTGACGAAAGTGTTGACAAGCTTACAGTTGTAAGTCAGCCTTACAGGTGTAAGCCACGCCCGGCCCGAACAAGGGAGCACCCCATGCCTATGCCGATCTGGTGGGGCCACATCAACAAGCGCCTCTTCAACCCCCGCGCCGTCGCAGGCGGAAAATGGCCGGTCCTCGTCCACACCGGCCGCACCTCGGGAGCGACCTACCGCACCCCACTCGATGCCCACCCCGTCGAGAGCGGCTACCTGTTCGTTCTCGTCTACGGATCGGCCTCGGATTGGGTGCAGAACATCCTGGCCGCCGGCAGCGCGCAACTGCGGATCGACGGCACCGAAATTGCCCTCACCGCACCACGCATCGTCGGGAAAGACGAAGCCTTCCAGGCACTTCCCGCGGACGTCGCCCGACCACCGAAGCTGCTCCGCATCACCGAGTTCCTCCGGATGGACCGGGTCGCGGACTGAGAACGCCTACTCGGTCGACACGTTGCGCTGCAGCGTGACATGCACAACCGCGTCTTCGCGCGCGACGAGCCGGTGCGGATCACCGCCGCTGATGTAGATCGTGGTTCCCGGTTCGAGGCGGTGCGCCTGCGTCGTCGCACCGGAGGTGACGTCCAGATCGATGACTCCGGACACGCAACTGATCAAGATCGGACCGGGGGCGCGGTGCTCCTCGAGCACCTGACCCTGCCGGAAGCTGATGCGCACCAGGGTTATTCCCGGTCCGTGCAGGATGCGCTGCGCGTTGGGCTGGTCGCCGTCTTTGGGCTGCCATGCGGTGGTGCCGGTGGCGATGGGGGTGCTGGTCTCGGTGGTCATGCGTTCGGCTTCCTGGCGACGACGGCGATGGCGACGAGGGCGCGCCGGTGGGTGTTGAAGGTGGCGCGCATGGCGAGGACGCGTTGCCTGGCCGAACGGTCGCGCAGCACATTGCGGACGATCCGGGCGGTACCGAGCAGGCCTTCGTCAGCGAGCACCCGGCGTGGTCGCAGCAGCGCCATCGGCGCGAAAGTGACTGTCTCGATCTCGAATCCGCCCGCGGTGAGCAGGTCGGTCCATTCCGCACGGGTGAGCGGCCGCGCGTTGACCTTGATGGAACGGGCGAGCGCCTTGCGGATCTCGGTCTTGATGCCGCCGTCGAGATCGTCCGGGGTCAGCGCGAGTTCGTGAATGGCGTAGCGCCCGCCCGGCCGGAGCACGCGGAACGCCTCGGCGATGATCGCGGACTTGTGCGGGTCGGTTTGCATCGTGAGCATCGCCTCGCCGATGACCGCGTCGGCCGAGCTCGCCGCCAGACCGGTGTCCGCGGCGTCCCCGGTGGTGACGGTCCCGGCGGTCCCGATCACCTCGGCGCTGCGGGCGGCAGCGGCGGCGTCGGCTTCGACGCCGCGATAGCTGGCCGGGACGCGGCCCAGGATGGCGGTAGCCGTTTTGCCCAGACCAGGGGCGAGTTCGACCACGTCCGCGCCGGGCAGGTGCGCGGCGTCGAGCATGCGTTCGGTCAGCTCGATCCCACCCGGGCGCAGCACGCGTTTGCCGAGGCGGGCGAGCAGCCAGTGTCCGGGGATGTGCGCGGAGTCGCGGTGGTCGAAGGGCAGTGGGGTATTCACAGGCGTGTTCCCGTCGGTTCGGCCGCGGGATGCGGCAGTCCTACAATCAAGCGAGAAGTGATGTCGTCAGGTGGTCGTCGCCGGACCGGATCGGCGCCGGTCATGGCGCGAGAGGAGCGCCGATGGTCAGCACACCCCGGCAGCGGGACAGAGTGTTCGCGCTGGTGCGTGATTCCCTCGAACCGTTGGACGCGCCGGTCGTGAGCCAGGCGCTCGGCATCCACATCACCACGGCGCGCTTTCATCTGAACGCGCTGATCGATGCGGGCCGGGTGGAGGGCACGTGGCTGCCGTCGGAGACGGTGGGTCGTCCACGCAAGGGCTATGTGGCGGTCGGCACCGATCCCACCGCGCCGGTACTGGCCGCCCTGCTGGCACAGCTGGGCGACACCACCGAGGCCCGGCGCGCGAAAGCCGCTGCGGCGGGACGAATGTGGGCCGACACCCTGACCGATGTCGGTGAGCCGACCACCGACCTGCCCGATCCGGTCACGGTCGTGACCACGACGCTGACCCGGCTCGGCTTCCAGGTGTCCTCGGCGGTGTCGAGTTTCGGCACCCACGAGATCCAGATGTGCAACTGCCCGCTGCGGCGCATCGCGCGCGATGCGCCCGAGATCGTGATCGGTCTCCAGCAGGGGATGATCGAGCGGATTCTCGAGCGGAATTCGCCCGCGCTGGCTTCGCAATTCGCGGTCGAGGTCCGACCCGACACCAACGGCGACTGCGGTGTCACCCTGCGGCTGAGCACCAGGTCGACACAGTCGGCGCCGCTCGCGCGCTGAGCCCTGCGCTGCCACTCTCACCACCCTTCCCGATGCTCGCCCGGATCCCGATGATCCGCGGCCGACCTTATTTAAATGAATCTTGACCGATGCCGTAAGGCTAGGCTAACTTACTGCCATCAACTGGGATTTTGCCAGAAATCTGGAGTGTAACTCCGGTCACCCGATGGAGTGAATAAATGATCACCAGCACGATCCTCAGGAGTGTCGGCGCGCTCGCCGCCATCGCCGCGACGGTCCTGGTGACCGCCCCGACCGCGGCGGCCGACCCTGGCAGCTTCCGTATCACCAGCGAGGTTCCCAGCCTGGCCGAACTCAACGAGCAGGTCCGGTTCCTGGTCGAGACAGGGGCGTCCGACGAGGCCAAGGCCGTGAATCTGGAGGGCGGCGCCAACGCGGTCGTCGTGCCGCGCACCGTCTACAACCTGGGCCTGTTCCGCGCACCGCTGGGCTGGAACGAGGTGACCGGGCCCGAAACCCACAGCGGCAACGAGCACACCGCGATCCTGCACTCGAGCTCCGCCGGACGCCCGAGCATCACCATGAAGGTGACGTGGAAGCGCATCGACGGCACCTGGAAATTGGCCAACAACTCGCTGTGCGCCGGCGTGAAGACCGTGGGCCTGCCGATCCCCTGCAACTTCTGACGGTGCTGGGGCAATGATCGAAATACGTGGCCTCACCGTGCGATACGCGAACGTCACGGTGCTCGAGGTTCCCGAGTTGACGGTGCCCGACGCGGCGGTGACCTACCTGCTCGGGCTCAACGGCACCGGCAAATCCACGCTGCTGCGCTGCGTCTGCGGAATCATCGGGCCCGCCACCGGCACCATCGAAGTCGACGGCACCGCCGTGCGGTCCGGTCGCGCCACCCCGGCCGGGCTCGGCATGCATCTCGATCATCGGGCCTTCGACCCCCGGCATACCGCCCGCAGACATCTGCGCTGGATCGCCCGCGCCCGTGGGCTCCCGGCGAGTCGAGTCGACGACGTGCTGCACACCACCGACCTGACCGAGGTCGCCGACCGCAGGCTGGAGCAGTATTCGCTCGGCATGCTCCAGCGGGTCGGCATCGCCGCCGCCCTGCTGTCCTCGCCGCGGACCATCCTGCTCGACGAACCACTCAACGGCCTCGATATCGCGGGGATCCACTGGATGCGCGGGCTGCTGCGCGAGCTCGCCGACGCCGGCACCTGCGTGCTGGTGACCTCCCACCTGCTCGACGAAGCCGAGCGCAATGCCGATCGCGTCGTCGTTCTCGGTGCCGGTCGGGTCCTCGCGGACGCACCACTACCCCAGCTCCTCGACGATCACGGCGGCGGCCGACTCGAGGACGCGTACCTGAGCATCACCGGGGCAGCCCTCGTGAAGGAAACGCAGCTATGACCACCCCGCTGGCCCGCGGTATCGCGGCAGAGTGGACGCGGACCAGCGGACGGAGCTTTCTGTGGACGGTCGCCGTTCCGCTGACGATCGCCCTGCCGCTGCTGATCACCTTCGGAATCGCCACTGTCGCAGAACGATTCGCCGCCATCCCCGGACAGTTGCAGGTGACCTCGGTCAGCACCACCAACGCCGTCTACTGGGTGATCACGCTCGCGACCGGCATCATGATGGTGACGGCCGCCTTCGCCCACGCCACCCAATTGCGCGGAAACATCCGCGACCTCAACGCTTTTCTGTTCCCCCGGACGTGGACCGCCGCCCTGGCGCGATGGATCTTCTACGGCGCTATCGCCGCGGTCTCGACCGTCGTGCTGCTCACCCTCGTCCTGACCGTGCTCCCGAGCTTGTTTCCCCAGGTCTACGGACAGGTGCGCATCGACGACCCGGCCGGTCTGCGTTTCCTGTGGACCGTCCCGATCTACGCCTTCGCCGCCTGCGGCATCGGGATCGCGGCCGGATCGGTGATCCGCACCCCACCCGCGGCGATCGCCGCCCTGCTGTTCTGGGTATATGTGGGCGAGAACTCGATCAGCCTGCTCCCCAACGGCTACACCCTGCAGGGCTACGCACCGTTTCTCAACGCGGTCGCCGCCACCGGCCAGGAACTGGCCTTCCTCCCGCGCTTCGGCCGCAACGGTTCCCTCGCCTACTTCCTCGCGGTCACCGTGGCGATCTTCGTGATCGCCCTCTTGGCAGGGCAGCGGAATCGTCGCCGGTGGTGAGCGCGGATCGAAGTACTATCTGCGCCCGCAGGTAGTACGTCCCGCGCAGCCCCGGACCAGCAGGTCAGCCCACGTCCCGTCGCAACCAGGTGACTTCCGCGCCCACACAATCGGTTCCCTGCCGGTACGCCTCGAGGTCCTCATCCCATGGCGCTCCGAGCGCTAGGTCGAGTTCGGTGGAGAGGTCGAAGGTTCCGTGGACGTCGAGTTCTTTGGCGGCTTGGAGTAAGGCGCGTAATCGCATTTCGCCCAGCATCACGTCGCCGTTGGCGCCGGTGGAACCGTGCCAGAGACCGAGGGCGGGGACGAAACTGTAGCGTTCGCCGTCGACGCCTTCGCTCGGGTCCTCGGTGACTTCGAAGCGCAGGACCGGCCAGGTGCGCAATGATTGGGCAATCCGGGCCGCGGTGCCGACCGGGCCGATCCAGTCGCTGCTGGCGCGGAGTTGTCCGTCGGCCGGTTGGGTGTTCCAGCGCAATTTCGCGGGCGACGAGAGTGCGGTGGACAGCGCCCATTCCACGTGAGGGCACAACGCGGCGGGCGATGAGTGGATGTAGACCACACCCGCCGTCGCGTCAGCGAACTGACTCGATGCGCGCACTTACCAACACCTCCAGCCTCGACAAGGAACGTCTTCCCCAACGGCCCGTCGTGGTCTGGTGTGGCACGAGTGTACTGAAGTGTGCGGTGTTGCACGTGTTACTTTACTGCGTGTTATGTGTCTCTGCGATAACGGAATCGCTGAATTTCGGCCACGCTGTTCTGGCCCAGTCACCGAAATTCTCGTCGCTCAACGCGATTGTCGCCACTCCGATTTCCGGGTCGACCCAGAGGAACGTGCCGGACTGACCGAAGTGCCCGTAGGTACGGGCGGAATTGGCTGAGCCCGTCCAGTGCGGGGTTTTCCCGTCGCGGATTTCGAATCCCAATCCCCAGTCGTTGGGTCGCTGGGAGCCGTATCCGGGCAGGACCCCGTCGCGGTCGGGGAATTGCACCGAGGTCGCGTCGTCCAGGGTTTGCCGAGATATCAATTGAGGTGTCAGCAACTCGGTGGCGAATAGCGTGAGGTCGGCGAGGGAGGCGCTGCCCGCGTGGCCGGCGGAACCGTCGAGGACCGCCGTGGACATGCCGAGCGGCTCGAAGACCGCCTCGCGCAGATATCGCGGAAATTCGATACCGGTCTGGTCGGTGAGAAAATCGGCGAGCAGTTCGAAGCCCGCGCTCGAGTAGATCCGGCGGGCGCCGGGTGCGGCGAGAACCTCAGGAGTAGCGAACGCGACGCCCGAGGTGTGGGCGAGCAGATGCCGCACGGTCGAGCCGGGTGGACCCGCCGGCTGGTCGAGTTCGACCGCCCCTTCCTCGAGCGCCACGAGCGTGGCATAGGCGACGAGCGGTTTGGTGACCGAGGCGAGCCGGAACACCCGCTCGGTGTCGCCGATGGTCGACGCACCGTCGGCGGTGACCACGGCGGCGGCGGCATTCTTGACCGGCCAGTGCTGAACCTGCTGCAACGATCGCATATCGGCAGCGTACGAGACGCGGCTACGATCGAGGACACCATGAGTCCCGCACCATCTATCCACGGCGACGTGGCGGCCGGTTTCGGCCCCGTCGCCGACGCCTTCCGCCGCAACTTCACCGATCACGGCGAGATCGGTGCCGCCGTCGCCGTCTACTCCGGCGACGAGCCTTTGGTCGACCTGTGGGCGGGCCATCGAGACCGCAAACGCGAGGTGGCGTGGGAGCGCGACACGATCGTGCCGGTGTTCTCCTCGTCGAAGGGGATGTCGGCGTTCACCATCGCGACGGCGGTGTCGCGGGGGCTGCTCGACTACGAGGCGCCGGTGGCGAAGTACTGGCCGGAGTTCGGCGCGCACGGCAAGGAGCGGATCACCGTGCGTCAGCTGATCGATCATCAGGCCGGGCTGTCCGGGCTGGACCGGATCGTGAGACTGCGGGAACTGATCGATCGCGACGCCCTCGGCGAGCTGCTCGCCGCGCAGAAACCGGCATGGGCGCCCGGCACCCGGCACGGTTATCACGCGCTGACGCTGGGGCTGTATCAGAGCGAATTGCTGCGGCGGGTGGATCCGGCGGGCCGTAGCCTCGGGCGGTTCTTCGCCGAGGAGATCGCAGGCCCGGTCGGCGCCGAGCTGTTCATCGGACTGCCAGAGACCGAACCGATGGAACGGGTCGCCCAGCTCTCGGCGACCAAGGGCTTGGACATCTGGCGCTACGAGCGCCGCGATCTGCCGCTGCGCATCGGCGGTGAGGTCTACGCCAAGCGCGGATATTCCTATGCGGCACTGACCAATCCGCGCCCGGGTGCCCCCGCACGTGCCGCGCGGCGGGAGTTCCTCGAAATCGAATGGCCCGGCATGAACGGTGTCGGCAATGCCCGCGCGCTGGCGAAGGTCTACGGCGCCGCGGCGGGCCGCACCGGCGCGCTGCCGATCAGCGACGATGTTCTCGACCTGCTCGCCGCCGCCGACACTGCCGACGATGTGCCCGCCGATGACCTGGTCCTGCACACCAAGAGCCGCTACCACCTCGGTTTCCGCAAATCGCGCGGCACTTTCCGCTTCGGCTCGGACAAACGCGCCTATGGCACCACCGGTTTGGGTGGCTCGTTCGGATTCGCCGACCCGGCAACCGGATTGGGCTTCGGTTACAGCATGAACCGCCTCGGCATGGCGATTCTCGACGATGTGCGCAGCCGCAACCTGCGCGAGGTCGTCGTGCGGTGCGCCGCCTGACCAGGTCTCCCGGCGCCGCCGAAGATCACCACGCTCTCGGCGAAGTGTTTCGGGAGAAATGAGAGCGTGGTGACCTCGATCAGTGCGCGGTGACGCCGGTGAGCTCGTTCGGCGTGCCCGCCAGTGTGGTGGTGGCGGTGACGTTTCCGGCGGCCAGGTCGACGCGGTGCACCTGCTTGGACGCGGGGTCGCTCACGTAGGCGATGCCGTCGCGGACGAACAGGGCCGGGCGGGCAGCTTGCCAGTCGAGCGGTTCCTGCCAGTTGCCGATCACCGGGATGGTGCGAACCACCTGGCCCGCGACGGGATCGATCACGTGGATCTTGCCGTCGGTGCCGAGCACCAGCGCCTCGCCCTGCGGGCCACGGGCCAGCGAGCGGAAGGTGTAGCTGGTGCCGATGTCGACCAGGCGCAGTGTCGCGTCGGTGGTGTTCACCAGCGAAATCTGCTGCGGGCGTTCCAGTTCGGCGTCCTTGTCCTGCTTGAAGTCGCCGAGCACGATCGGTGACGCCTCGCTGCCCGACATATTGCCGATCCGGCCGTACGGCGTCGGGCTGGTGACCTTGGTGATCTTGCCGTCGCGGTAGACGACGGCGCCGGTCTGGCAGCCGATCACCACCGCCTCCCCCTGAGCGGCAGCTTCGCCGTGCACACCGGGGCAGTCCTCGTTGCGGGTGAGCTCCTTGCGTCCCTTGTCCAGCGCGACGACGCCGACCCGCTTGTCCGCGGTGCCGAGGGTGAGCACCAGATTCCCGTTGCTCAACTCGATCGCGACGCCGTGGTGCGGCGCGGCTGCCTTGTACACCTCCGTCGGCTTACCGCTGTCGATCTGCGCGGTATCGAGAATGGTGACCTCACCGGACCCGTCGGCGAACAGCACCGTCTTGCCCGCGTGCCGGACCACGTGGCCCGGTTTGACGGCGGGGAACTGGGTTCCGGTGAACGCGGCATCGTAGGCGTCGAAGAGGCGGAAGCCGTCCTTGGTCGACACCATCAGATGGTCGTCGTCCCCGACCGGATTGAGCCGGTTGTAGCCGTCGATCTTCACATCGGCCCGCTGGGCCAGTGACGCGCCGTCGAGGACGTAGATCCCGCCGTCGTAGGTGAGGGCGATCGGTTCGGCACCCGGCGTGTGCTGATGGCCGTGGCCGGAATCGTCTGTGCCACAACCGCTCAGCGCCACCACCGAGGCGAGGACCCCGGACATGGCCACCATCGTGGTGGTCCGTGACCTGTTCATGTAATGCTCCATCTCTTGTGCGTGAATTACGTTGTCGGCCCGGACAGGCCACGGGCGATGGCCTCGGTATTGACGCGGGCCATCTCCAGATAGGTGCCCGCACCGCCACCGGGCGGGGTGAGTGACTCGGTGTGCAGGGCGATCACCTGCACCTGCAATCCGGTGTGTTCGGCGAGAACGCGCGAAAGCCGGTCGGGCTGTGACGAATCGGCGAAGATCGCGCTCACCCCGGCGGTCCTGATCGCGGTCGCGAGGTCGTCGAGATCGGAGGCACTCGGCGAGGCGAGGGTGGTGCCGCTGGGGATCACCGCGCCGATCACCCGGAAGCCGAATCGCTGTGCGAGATAACCGAAGACGTGATGGTCGGTGACCAACTGCCTGCGCTCGGGCGGGACGGCGGCGAACCGCTCGGTCATCCACCGGTCCAGCTCGTCGAGTTCGCCGAGGTAGCGCTGCGTATTCGCCCGCACCGCACCGGCATCGATGCCGTCGACCCGGGCGAGCACCTCGGCGCTGATCGCCTCGACGGCCATACGCACCCGACGCGGATCGGTCCAGAAGTGCGGATCGGGTTGTCCCGCCGACTCATCGGAGGTGTACGCGATCGGATTCACCCGCTCGGCGACAGCCAGAGTGGGCACCCCGGCCGTTGCCGAGGACTCCACATGCCGCGCCACGCCTTCTTCCAGCCCGAGCCCGTTGTGCACCACCAGCGCGGCGCGCTCGATCCCGGCCGCCTGACGAGCGGAGATAGCGAACGAATGTGGATCGGCCCCCGCCTGCATCAACACCGTCACCGGCACCGTGTCACCGACGACGGCCCGGGTCAGATCGCCGAGAATATTGGTGGTCACCACGATCCCGGAACGCTCGGCCCCGCTACTGCACGCACTCACCAGCGGCACGAGCAGGGCAACCGCGATGAACAGCTGGACGGCCCGGCGGATCGTCCCACTGCTCCCCTTCGCGGTTCGACGAATGTCGTCGCGGGTCACCGGCAGCAGGATCGGCGAGATGGCAATCGCCCACCGTCGGCGCCAGGGCAGAACGTGAGATGTGTGTGCGCGCTTCACAGGCCTGTCTCCACCATCAGCGAGGGCGCGATGTCCAGCGAGAACGTGCGCGCGACGCGGAGGTTGTCGTTGTAGGCGATCTCGTGGACGATGCGCGCCCGAGAGTCGTTGATATAGGCGCGCTCCGGGTCGACGCAGATCACCGGATGGCCTTCGACAGGTCCTGCGATCAGCGGGGTACGCGCTGTCTCCGTGCCGGTTACGGGGTCGATCCCGTGCAGCACGCCATCACGGGTGAGAACCAGCAGCGACGATCCCTCGCCCGCGGTGTTCACCGCGACCGGATCGGCGATCGGCGTTCGCGTCCAGGTCTTCTTCCTGATGTCGAGCGTCCAGACTGCGTCGCGGCCTGCGATCGCGGTCAAGGTGGTGCTGCCGGGGCGGTGGGTGAACGCGCTCGCGCGCTCGGATGCCTGCACCGGGTAGGGAATCTTCTCGGCGACGAAAGCGCCGTCCCGCTGCGCCACCACGAGTGCTCCGTCGGCACAACCGAAAACAACTCCGCGCCTGGTCACGGCCTGCCCCTTCGGCTGCGGACACGCGGCGGACTGCACCTGCCCCGCCGCACCGTCACGCCCGCGCACCTCGACCCGACCCGAGTTGTCGGCGACGACGATCCGCTCGGCATACGGCACCGCGATGCCGTCGACCCGGCGTTGCGCCTCGGCGACACCGCCGTCCAGCACGCCACGGTCGAACAAGATCGTCGCACCGGAGCCGAGCACGACCGAGGCGACGGCGGCGTCGCTGTACGCGCCGACGACCTCGGCACCACCCGCTCCGACAAGCGCACTTCCGGCGCCGGACCCGCCACCTCCCGGCTCCCTTGTCGCTGTACCCCCATCGCCCACGGCGACCGCGCCGACCTCCCGGATCGGCGCCCGGTAGTAGTGCCGGTGGTCGCCGTGGTCGACGGTCCATGCCCCGCTGTCCACGACCTGTACCGACGCACCCGCGCTCAGGTACGCGAAGCGCCCGTCAGCAACAACGCCAGCGGTCGGGACCCGCTGGTCGCCACCGCTCGGCGACGGCGAAGGACGTCCTGACGCGCTCGGATCCGGTTGCGCTCGATCACTTTCCGGCCCCACTGGGCCGATCGGCGTGACCTCCTCGGTCAGCAGATCGATCACCCGCACCGCCCCGGCCATATCGGCGACAACCACTCGCGTCTGGGCCTCGCTCATCTCCTCCGCACCGGCGACGAACCCGTGCGGCGCCGCCTCCTCGACAACCGGCAGCTCCCCCGCCCCACAGCCGACCAGCGGTACAGCGGCAAGCGCGACCACGCCCACCCTGCCGACCCGCTCCCGCAGCGCGGAAACGATCGCGGACAGGAAGAACGAGCCGACAGCGACCGCCGCGATGGTCGCCCCGGCGGCGGTCCCCGCATGCCACGAAATGACCAGTCCCCCAACGGTGGACAGCCCACCGATCAGCGCCGCGACCGCCATCACCACCGGCACCCGGTTCGACCAGAACACCGCGGCGGCGGGCGGCGCGATCAGCAATCCGAAGACCAGCAGCGTCCCCACCACATGAAACGACGCCACGATCGCCACTGTCACCAACCCCACCAGCGCCGCGTGCGCCACCTTCGGATGCAGCCCGAGGGTGTGCGCCTTGCGCGGATCGAAGGTGAGCGCCACGAACGCGCGATGGCCGAGCACCGCCACCACCAGCGCGATGCCAAGGGCCGCAACGAGATACCACAGGTCGACCGCACGCACGGCCAGCACATCGCCGAACAGGAACCCGGTCAGATCCACCGCGAACGACTGCGAACGCGACACGATGATCACCCCGGCCGCGAGCATCCCGACGAACAACAGCCCGATCGCGGTATCCGGCGCGAAACGCCTGCCACGGCTCAGCACCGACACCCCGGCAGCCATGGCGGCGCAACTGACCGCGGCGCCGATCATCAGGTTCCCCCCGAGCAACGCCGCGACCGCGACGCCGGGCAGCATCCCGTGCGCCATCGCGTCGCCGAGAAATGCCATGCCGCGCACCACCACCCAGGTTCCGGCGAGGGCGCACACGCACGACACGAGCAGCCCACCCCACAGCGCGCGTTGCACGAAAGCCACCTCGAACGGGGCGAACAGCCATTCCATAGCGCGAGACGATATACTGAAAATGATTATCGTTTCAATTGAGGTGAGATGCAGCACACAGATGACGCAGCAATCCGGATCGAGCACCTGAGTGCCGGTTACGCCCGGAAACCCGTGCTCCGCGAGGTGACCGCCACGATCCCGCGCGGGCAGGTGACCGCGATCGTCGGACCCAACGGCTCGGGAAAATCGACCCTGCTCGGCGTCCTCGCCGGAACCGTGGCGGCGCAACAGGGGACGGTGCATCGGGCCACCACCGGGCGTCCCGCCTTCGTGGTGCAGCACACGGCGATTCCACCGACCCTGCCCATCACCGTGCGGGAAGTGGTCGCGATGGGACGCTGGGCGCACCGCGGACCGTGGCGGCGAATGACCGGTGCGGATCGCGAGATCGCGCGCACCTGCCTGGAAAGAATGGAGCTCACCGACTTGGCGACTCGGCGGCTCGACACCCTGTCCGGCGGACAACGCCAGCGCACCCTGCTCGCGCAGGCCTTGGCGCAGCAGTCCGATCTACTACTGCTCGACGAACCGGCTGCGGGCTTGGACGAGACCTCGCAGGCCGAGATCTCCCGGGCCCTGGCGCAGATCAGCGCGGCCGGGGTGACCGTCGTGCAGGCCACTCATGACCTCGACGAGGCGAGCAGGGCAGACCACTGCCTGCTCCTGCGAGACGGTCGGCTGAAGGCCGCGGGTCATCCGGAGAAAGTCCTGGTCAGAGCCTAGGGTCGAGAACATGACCGAGAAACCCGACTCCGTCGACGCCTACCTGGCGGCCCAGCCGTCGGCAGAACGTGCTGTCCTGCAGCAGATCCGTGAAACGATCCACCGCGCGGTGCCCGATGCGGGCGAGAAGATCAGCTACGCCATCCCGGCCGCCACCATCGACGGCCGGGTGTTCATCTTCTTCGCGGGCTGGAAGGCCCACGTGAGCGTGTACCCCGTCCCCGACGGGGACGAGGCGCTCGACAAGGCCATCGAGCCCTACAACTCGGGTCGTGGCACCTTGAAATTTCCGCTCGGCGAACCGATTCCGTACGACCTGATCGCCCGGGTCGCGGTCCGCCTCGCCGAGCGGGCAGGAAAGAGCTGACTACCAGTCGGCTTCGGTGTAGCGGATGATCCCGCGAATGTTCTTGCCGTCCAGCATGTCCTGGTAGCCCTGGTTGATCTCTTCGAGCGAGTAGCTGCGGGTGACCATGTCGTCGAGATTGAGCTGGCCCGCCTTGTACAGCGAGAGCAGTCGCGGCGCGTCCTGGCGGGCGTTGCCGCCACCGAAGATGGTGCCCTTCACCGTCTTCTGCAACATCGACAGCAGGAAGCTGTTCATCTTGACGTCGCTCGCGTCCATCCGGCCCATCGAGGTGACGACGAGAGTGCCCGCCTTGCCGGTGAGGATCAGACCCTCTTCGACGTAGTCGCCGTGCATCTCACCCATGGTGAGGATGACCTTCTCGGCCATCCGCCCTTCGGTGGCCTCGATCATCGGCATGATCGCGGCGGCCATGCTCTCGTAGGTGTGGGTGGCGCCGAACTTCTGCGCCTGCTCCCGCTTCCACGGATTCGGGTCGATGGCGATGACCTTCGACGCACCGGAGAGCACAGCGCCCTGCAGCGCGCTCATACCGACGCCGCCGATGCCCGCGATCACCACGGTCTCGCCCGGCTCCACCTGCGCCACGTGGGTCGCGGAACCGAATCCGGTCGGCACACCACAGCCGACGAGGCAGGCCACCTCGAACGGGATGGTGGGGTCGATCTTCACCACGGAGGTGTGGTGCACCGTCATGTACGGGGCGAACGTGCCGAGCAGGCACATCGGGATGACGTTCTCGCCACGCGCCTGGATGCGGTAGGTGCCGTCCGAAATCGCCTGGCCCATCAGCAGTCCCGCACCCAGGTCGCACAGCGCCATGTTGCCCGCGACGCACGAGGGACAGCGCCCGCAGGCGGGGATGAACGACAGGATGACGTGGTCGCCCACGGCCAGGTCGGCCGGAGTGTTCGGGCCGAGCTTGGTGATCACACCCGCGCCCTCGTGCCCGCCCATCACGGGGTAGGACGGCATCGGCGTCGCGCCGGTGACGATGTGATGGTCGGAGTGGCACATGCCCGCCGTTTCCATCCGGATCTGCACTTCACCGGCGACGGGGTCGCCGACCTCGATCTCCTCGACCGACCATTGCTGATCGGTGCCCCACAGGATCGCGCCCTTCGTCTTCATGCCGGTAGACCTCTCGCCAAGCTCGTGCCTCGTTGTGACTGCACTCACCCTAGCGACAAATCCCCGATTTCTGAAACACGTTCTAGAAAAATTTCGATTGTTTTCTATCCGCGCACGTCATGGACGTGATGCACGAGGTCGTGCAGGAAGTACCGCCCCAGCGAGGTGACCGTGAACAGCGATCCGTCGCTGCGCGCACCCCGCAGGTCGAGCCGATCCGACGGCACCGAGGCGAACGCGGCGGCCACCCGATCAGCGGCTGCGGTCAATTCCCGTGCGACGACTGCGGGGTCCTGTTCGCCGTAGCGGTCGGCAACCGCGGTCGCGTCCTGATCCCAGTTCTCGAACCGCGGCGCCTCGACACCGTCACCGGCCAGCATCAGCGCGAGCCTGGTGTCGAAGATCCGGCACACATCGCGCACGTGCGCGCCGTATTCGAGAACGGACCAGGTCCGCTCGTCCGGACGCACCCGCGCGCCGTCGCGTTCGAGCGCCGAGCCGAGCCGGGTGGCGCTTTCGAGGACGCGCTCGGGGATGGCCGGGTACGCGGTGTTCTCGGCGTCGAATCCACACTCGGCGCAGGCACGTTCGAGGACCCAGGTCCAGTTCTTGGTGTCGGGGACGATCATGGAAGTCAGCCTAGGGTGTCCGCTTCTTGTGCTCCATTAATATCCAGCCAACTATCGCCGAGATCCGGGCATCATTCGGCGAGCTGGTTCGCTTGTTCGAACAGTTCCAGCGTCACCGCGTGCAGGAAGTCGCCGACCGGTTTGGGTGCCTTGCCCGCGAACGCCCGCGCGTAGGTGCCCTCGAGGACGATGCCCAGCTTGAAGCAGGCCAGCACGGTGTACCAGGTGACCGCGCTCAGGTCGCGGTCGGAGAACTTGCCGTAGTGCTCGACCATCTCCGCCGCGCTCGGCAGGCCACCGACGGTACCGAGGGTGCCCATCAGGCCCGCGCCGACGGTGCCGGGTTCGGGTCGGGTCGCCAGCTGCCAGCCGAGGTCGAGCAGTGGGTCGCCGATGGTCGACATCTCCCAGTCGACCATCGCCGCCACCTCGGGACCGTCGTAGTCGAACATCATGTTCGCCAGGTGGCAGTCGCCGTGCATGATGCCGGGCATCCAGTCCGTCGGCCGGTGACGTTCGAGCCAGTCACCGATCCGCTCGACACCGGGGATCTGCGGGCCGGGGTAGCCCGCGTTGGTGTTGTAGGAGTCGAGCTCGCGCAGCCAGCGCGGTACCTGACGTTCGAGGAAACCCGCGGGGCGGCCGTAGTCGTCGAGGCCGAGCGCCTGGTAGTCGAGAGCGCCGAGCCTGGCGATGGCCTCGACCGCGGACAGGCCCATCTGGCGTCGGATCTCGGGATCGCCGGCGTGCAGGGCGGGCAGTTCGGTCTGCGGGTTGAAGCCGCGGATGGGTTCCATCAGGTAGAACACCGCGCCGATCA
Source organism: Nocardia sp. NPDC058518 (assembly GCF_042719655.1). Classification (NCBI taxonomy): domain Bacteria; kingdom Bacillati; phylum Actinomycetota; class Actinomycetes; order Mycobacteriales; family Nocardiaceae; genus Nocardia; species Nocardia sp. NPDC058518. The sequence goes on along the minus strand of NZ_JBHXNJ010000006.1, from coordinate 252,804 downwards.
CCGACTCGTCGTCGCAGGCGGCGATCACCCGCGGCGAACGCACCTCGGTCGCGGCGATCGCGGCGAGCAGTCGCGATTCCCGGCCGATCACTTCGTTGCTCTTGGCGCGCAGATGCTTGGGCCCGCGCCGCAGCACGTACTCGCGCCCGCCCCGGGTGAAGCGCAGCATCACGTTCTGCGTGCCGCCACCGAGCGTGGTGACCGCGTCGAATTCCGCGCCGGGCAAGCCCTGTTCGTCCATCCACCGCCCGATCGCCGCGAAATCGGCGATCGCCGGGTCAACATCGACAGGTTGAGAAACAGCCATGCCGCACATTGTGCCCCGCCATCGGTGGGGACTGCGCTGGAATGAGTACGCGCGCGCCCGGCGTAATGTCTCTGCCACGATGCGCACGCTCTTGATCGACAACTACGACTCGTTCACCTACAACCTCTATCAGCTGATCAGCGAGGTCAACGGGAGCGAGCCGACCGTCGTGCGCAACGACGAGGCCGAGGGCTCCCTGAACCTGGATCACTTCGACAATGTGGTGATCTCGCCCGGACCGGGCCGTCCGGACCGCGCCCGTGACATGGGGGTGTCGACGGCGCTGATCGCGCACACCGAACTGCCGCTGCTCGGTGTGTGCCTCGGCCATCAGGGGATCGTGCTCGGCGCGGGTGGGACGGTGGAGCGCGCGCCGCAGGCCAGGCACGGTTTTCTCGATCAGGTGACCCACAACGATCGGGACCTGTTCGCCGGTCTGCCGCAGGGCTTCACCGTGGTGCGCTACCACTCGCTCGCGGCCCAAGACCCGCTGCCCGCGAGGCTCGAGGTGACCGCGTCGACCAGCGACGGGGTGATCATGGGGGTGCGTCATCGCGAGCGGCCGCAGTGGGGTGTGCAGTTCCATCCAGAGTCGGTGTCGAGCGAATTCGGTGCTGCGCTGCTGCGCAACTTCGCCGACCTCACCAAAGCGCGCGCGCAAGTCGGCGCGCCTGTGGTCGTGCGCGGACCCGCAGTCGTGGCGCCCGCTTCACCCGAGCGTTCATTTCGCTTGCAGCACAGGGTGATCGAGCGGGCGATCGACACGGAAGCGATCTTCCTGCGTCGCTGTGCCGACGCTCCGATCGCGTTCTGGCTCGACAGCGAGCACGTCGAACCAGGACTGGACCGGTTCTCCTTTCTCGGTGACGCGCGCGGGCCGCATGCCGAAATCGTGGGCTACCGGGTCGGCGACGGCTCCGTCACCGTGACGGACGTCGAGGGCAGCCGGACCGTCGCCGGCACGGTCCTGGACTATCTCGACCGCGAACTCCGGGCCCGGCACTGCGAAATACCGCCACTGCCCTTCGACTTCGCGGGCGGCTACGTCGGCTATCTCGGCTACGAAGTGAAGGCCGACTGCGGTGGCCGCAACGCCCACCGCTCCTCTACTCCCGATGCCCAGTGGATTTTCGCCGACCGGCTGATCGTCGTCGACCACGAGGCAGGACGAACCCACCTGCTCGCCCTGAGCGAACCCGCTACCGAGCAGGACGCCGAGCAGTGGCTGCGCGAGACTTCCGATGCCCTCGACGATCTCCCGACCTGGGCCAATCCCGCCGACCTGCCCGTGCCCGCCGATCCCGACGCCGTGCAGGCGCATCTGGTGCGTGGCCGCGACCGCTATCTGGCCGATATCGCGGTCTGTCAGGACCGGCTGCACGCGGGCGAGTCCTACGAGATCTGTCTCACCGACGCGGTGGCCGTCGCCGCCGCGCCCGATGACGGGCTCGCTGTCTACCGGCGACTGCGCCGCTGCAATCCCGCACCGTACGCCGCCTACCTGCGCTTCGACGGCCTGGATGTGGCGTGCTCGTCGCCGGAACGGTTTCTCGAGATCGACCGCGACCGGGTGGTCGAGAGCAAGCCGATCAAAGGCACCGCCCCGCGCGGACGGACCGCCGACGAGGACGAGAGCCTGCGTCGCGCACTGGCCGACGACCCGAAGACCCGTGCCGAGAACCTGATGATCGTCGACCTGCTGCGCAACGACCTCGGTCGCGTCTGTGAGGTCGGCTCGGTGCACGTCCCGAAGCTGATGGACACCGAAACCTATTCCACCCTGCACCAATTGGTGTCGACCGTGCGCGGGACCCTGCGCCCCGACGCCGGTGTGATCGACTGTCTGCGCGCCTGCTTCCCCGGCGGTTCGATGACCGGCGCGCCGAAGCTGCGGACCATGGAGATTCTCGACGAACTGGAAACCGAAGCGCGCGGCATCTATTCGGGAACCATCGGCTTCCTCGGCCTCGGTGGCACCGCCGACCTCAATATCGTCATCCGCACGGCCGTGCGCTACGACGACGAGTGGCGGATCGGCGCGGGCGGCGCGATCGTCCTGGATTCCGATCCCGAGGACGAGTACGCGGAGATGGTGCTCAAGGCGGCAGCGACGTTCCGGGCACTGACGCCCGGAACGTGAGTGTCACCGCCGGCGGCGGCCGCGCTTGTCCGGCTCCGGTTCCGGCGCGGGTTCCTCGCCCCCACGCCCGGTGATCCGCCCGAGCAGCCCGACACCGGGCAGCTTCGCCACCGCGCCGAACACGTCCTCACCCAGGGAGATCATCGCCTCGAGCCGCGGCAGCAACCGGTCGTAGGTGGCGAACACCGGATCAGCCAGCGCCAAGGTCCGATCGAGCCGATCGATGGTGCTGTTGAGCCGATCGACCGCGATCGACAGGTTCTCCACCAGATCCGGCAACTGCGCGGCCAACTGCGCCGAAGCGGGCGGCAACCGAACCGCCGCGTCGAAGGCATACCCCGCCGTCTGCTGAGCGGCATCGATGGCCTGCCCCGCCGCGGTCTGCGCGGCCCCCACCGCCGCCTGAGCCGCCGACAACAAATCCGCCCCCGGCACCTTCCGCGCCTGCGCCGCCGGAGCAGCCTCCTGCGCGCGCCCCCGTTTCCTCGGGTTCGTCATGACACCACTGTGCCGCAAGGACGACACAGACGCAGGGATGAGCACCCCCGCACCGCCTCGTGTCACAGCCCGAGGTCCGCCATGACCCGCTCCCAGCCCCGTACCCCTGACCCCTGGGGAGGGCGGCCACGAAGTGGCCGGGGCGCGGCCGGGGCGCCGGGGAGACGCCCGTGGGTAGGGCAGCGCTGCGGGAGGCAC